>CAQOWG010000017.1 GCA_948851665.1 uncultured Candidatus Saccharibacteria bacterium | reverse complement strand
TAATGTAGATAGCTACTTAAAACTTAGAGGTTGTTCTGGATTAGTTGATTAAGCCCTCATCAAGAAACGTAAGCGTGATGAGCGGTAATATGCTATAATGGGGGTATGAAAGAGCCGTATTATATCTTTATTGCGTATGTAGTTGGATTCTTCGTAGCGCAGATACTGAAGTTTATATTGACTTTGCTAAAAAAAGAGAATCGAGGGCGTAAATGGACGAGAAAGGAATTGTGGTGGGTGTTGACTTGTCCGGGTGGGGTGCCTTCGGGCCATGCAACGACTATGAGCGCAGCGACAACGGTGGCATTGTTTGGGACGCTCTCGAATGGCGCGCTGGGGGTATGGCCTGGGGGATTTAACTTGAGCGGAAGTGAGGCGACGGCACTTTTTATATTGCTTTGTGTAGATATTACAGTGTTTTATGATGCGGTTCATGTGCGTTGGGCAGTGGGGGAGCAGGGAAAGGCACTGAATAAATTATTGGAAAAAGACGGTCAATCGCCAGTGAAGGTGGTAGAGGGGCATACATTGTCGCAGGTTGTGGTAGGGGTGATTTTGGGGGTGATTGTGGGGTGGCTGACGCTATGTGTGGCAGGGAAATTGGGTATGCCGATGCCGTGGTACGGGGGATAAGCCCTTAAAATAGCCAAAATAGCCCGAAAAATACCGAAAATAGTGAAAAAAGTCTAAAAAAGTCCTTGACATGGCCGTATAGGTGAGGTAAAATGAGAATATCTAAAGGCTGCGAGGAGTTTTTAGCGGGGAATTATGGCTCAATAACAGTCTTTAGGTGTGAAATTTAACAATTTAATTGTGCAATTATCATCGTCAGTCTTTTATTAAGAACTATGGTTCTAACTCGGCTCTTTTGAGCCAACTTTAATGGAGAGTTTGATCCTGGCTCAGGATGAATGCTGGCGGCGTGCCTAATACATGCAAGTCGAGCGGTAACGGGGCTTCACCGTTCTCTTGTCGCACTTGGCCTTTGAGCAAGTGGTCTGATACGAGGGAACAGTGAAGCTGCCGACGAGCGGCGGACGGCTGAGTAACGCGTGGGAACATACCCCAAACTGAGGGATAACTAGTCGAAAGATTAGCTAATACCGCATGTGATCTTCGGATTAAAGGATTTATCCGGTTTGGGAATGGCCTGCGTACGATTAGATAGTTGGTGAGGTAAAGGCTCACCAAGTCGACGATCGTTAGATGGTTTGAGAGGATGATCATCCAGACTGGGACTGAGACACGGCCCAGACTCCTACGGGAGGCAGCAGTAGGGAATCTTTCACAATGGGCGAAAGCCTGATGGAGCAACGCCGCGTGCAGGATGAAGGCCTTCGGGTTGTAAACTGCTTTTATAAGCGAGAAATATGATGGTAACTTATGAATAAGGATCGGCTAACTACGTGCCAGCAGCCGCGGTCATACGTAGGATCCGAGCATTATCCGGAGTGACTGGGTGTAAAGAGTTGCGTAGGTGGCATAATAAGTAGCTAGTGAAATCTGGTGGCTCAACCATTCAGACTATTAGCTAAACTGTTAAGCTCGAGACCGTTAGGGGTAACTGGAATTTCTAGTGTAGGGTTGAAATCCGTAGATATTAGAAGGAACACCAATAGCGTAGGCAGGTTACTGGGACGGTTCTGACACTAAGGCACGAAAGCGTAGGGAGCAAACGGGATTAGATACCCCGGTAGTCTACGCTGTAAACGATGGATACTAGCAGTTTTGGGTATCGACCCCCAGAGTTGCGAAGCTAACGCGTTAAGTATCCCACCTGTGTAGTACGATCGCAAGATTAAAACATAAAGGAATTGACGGGGACCCGCACAAGCGGTGGAGCGTGATCTTTAATTCGATGGTAAACGATAAACCTTACCAAGGCTTGACATCCGAGGAAGGCTCTCGAAAGAGAACTGTGCCTTCGGGAACCTCGAGACAGGTGATGCATGGCCGTCGTCAGCTCGTGTCGTGAGATGTTTGGTTAAGTCCATCAACGAGCGCAACCCTTGCAACCAGTTGTATTTTTCTGGTAGGACTGCCCCGGTAACGGGGAGGAAGGAGGGGATGATGTCAGGTCAGTATTTCCCTTACGCCTTGGGCTAGAATCGCGCTACAATGGCCGGTACAATGCGAAGCGAAGCAGTGATGTGAAGCAAATCGCACCAAAGCTGGTCCCAGTTCGGATAAGAGGCTGAAACTCGCCTCTTTGAAGTCGGAATCGCTAGTAATCGCAGATCAGCATGTTGCGGTGAATACGTTCCCGGGTCTTGTACACACCGCCCGTCAAACCATGAGAGTCACCAACACCCGAAGTCCGCTCTGCGGCCTAAGGTGGGGGAGATGATTGGGGTTAAGTCGTAACAAGGCATCGGTACGAGAACGTGTCGATGGATTACCTCCTTTCTTGAGAAGGAAATGATGCGGGCGCTCTAGTGATAGAGTGCCTAGCTAGGTCGGTTGTGGTTATGGTTGGAAGCTTGAACTATAACATAGCTCGTAAGAGACACAACATAAGCTTTTGGCTAACGATGATATGCACAATTAAGTTGTTAAAACCAAGTCGCTCGAGAGGGCGATTTTTTGGTGTCATTTGGATATGGATAAGAAATATGGCTGGCGGGAACGGAAGGCATCGCGGCTGAGACTGATTGGAACGGGGCTTTTGATGGGGGATTGGATGCGTCGTAACTCTTTTTCTGAGAGATATGAACTGGCTGTGGGGTGTTATACGTTTGAATTGTGCTTGTTGTGGCCGTACAGAAATGGCTCGGCGATAGAAATTGGGAGTGTGGTGCTGGCGGTGGTGGGAAGCGGTGCTCTTTGCGGGGTTTTGATGGGGAACAGGGGCGAGGGGCGACCAACGAGGGATTATTTAGTGGAAGGGGTGATTATTGTTTACACTCGTATATTTTGTTTACATATTTTGTTTATGTACTTGATTTTTGTTTATATATTGTGTTAACATATTTGTATGAATAAGAAGAACCAAATAGTGGATATTTTGGAACGCGCTAATAAACCTTTGACCGTTGGGGAGATAGCGAATATAGCGGGAGTTTCTAGAGTATATGCAAGTAAAACGCTTAATAATTTTCTGAAGTTGGGCGTTTTCGATAGCGAGAAAGTTGGCACGAGGGTGTATTATTCGATGGCTAGTGGCGCTGTTTTATTGAATAGTACTTTTGATGCGTATTCTTTGAAGGAAGATGAGGTTCTAGCGTTAGTAAGAAAAGATAGGCGATTCATGGGTGATGTCGATGAAGCTGCTCGTTCTGCTTTTGAATTTGCGTTTCCCGAAATGCTTAATAATGCCATTGAGCATTCTCGTTCTGCAAAAATTGAAGTTCTTGTAAGAATTGTTCATGGCAATTTAGAGTTTACGATAAGGGACTTTGGAATCGGAGTGTTTCGGAATGTGAAGCAAGAGAAACGGTTAACGTCAGAGTACGATGCGGTGAGGGAGTTACTCAAGGGCAAAAGTACTACGGCGCCAATGGCTCATAGTGGTATGGGGATCTTTTTTACGTCAAAAATAGCCGATAAGTTTTTGCTGTCAAGCTATGATTTGTCTTTGCTCGTGGATAATGTTGTGGCGGATACGTTTGTGGATACGGTTGAGCCGGAATTAACGGGGACAAAGGTTGAGTTTGCGATTGATGTTCATACTAAAAAAAGCGTAGCGGCGATTTTCCGAAATTTTTCGATAGATCCCGAAGAGGGTGATTTTGGTAAAACCTATATTTTGGTAAAATTATACCGTCTTGGCACGATTTATGTGTCTCGTTCTCAGGCGCGAGCGTTATTGATCGGTTTGGAGAAATTTAAAGAAGTGACATTGGATTTTGAAGGTGTAGATAATGTTGGACAGGCCTTTGCTGACGAGATTTTCAGGGTTTATGCGTTGCGCCATCCAGAAGTTCAAATTAGATATGTTAATGCAAATAAGAATGTAGAGTTCATGATTAAGATGGCTATCGACGAATTGAAAACTCGATAGTTGTTTACATTCGTATATTTTGTTTACATATTTTGTTTACATTTAGCGATTGTTCTAGCGGGATTTGGCGTTGATTTTTTGAGATTATGGTATAATAAGCCTTGAAAATGGATGCAAAAACAGACACGAGGAATTTGCAAGATCAGTATAAGGGGCTCAGTAATGAGCAGGTTTTTGCAGAGTTGGAACGGGGGCGGAATAATCTAGAAGTGGCGATCGAGAATGTGGCGCATGATTTTAATGCGGGAACGATTGTTAGGAGCGCAAATAATTTTAATGCGGCGAAAGTGCATATTATCGGGAAGAAAAAGTATAATCGGCGTGGGGCGATGTGCACGGATAAATACCTGGAGGTTTTGCACTGGCCGAGCTGGGAAAGTTTTATTGCGGACCAACGGGCGAGGGGGCGACGGGTGGTGGCAATTGAAAATCATACAGAGAGGGCGGAGCCGCTAAGCCAGGCGAATTTTGCAGGTGATATGGGCGTGACGCTGCTATTTGGTGGGGAAAGTGATGGGCTAAGTGAAGAGGCGTTAATGGGGGCGGATGAAGTGCGGGAGATTGAGAGTTTTGGATCGACACGGTCGGTCAATGTCGGGGTGGCGGCTGGAATTGCGATGTGGGAGTGGGCGAGGCAATGTGTGCTATGACAGAACCCCAAAAGACAAAGACAAAGAAAACTGAAAAGACCGGTAATCAAAAGTCAGAGGTAAGAAAGGCGAAGGCGAAAGAGATAAGATCAAAGAAATCGGAGCCGGAGATTATCATCCTAGAGCGCACGAAGCCGGAAGCGAAGAAAAAGTCGGAAGCTGAAGCGCTGGAGATAGGGGTGGAACCGAACAATACCGAACAAGCCCGAACTGATAGTAGGAAGGTAACGTGGGGGATTTTGGCGGGTTTGGTTATGGTAGGGATTGGCTTGACTGCTTGGCGGGTGGTTACTTGGCAAGGGAATTATAGGCGGGAAAATGGCGTGGAGCAGGTAAAAGAGGTGGGAGCGGAGCCAGAAATGACGGAGGAAGAGAAGGCAGCGGAGGCAGAGCGTCAGCGTCAGGCAGAATTAGCCGAGCAGGAGCGTCAGCGACAGGAAGAAATAGCAAGAGAGCGACAACAACGGGCTGAACAGATAGAGCAGGCCTCGACGTCGGGGCGTCCGCTGGTGGCATTGACTTTTGACGACGGACCGAGTGGAGCGACGACGCCACGATTGTTGGATATTTTGAAAGAGAAGAACGTCAAAGTAACATTTTTTGTACTAGGTGGAATGTTGAGCGCGCGACCAGACATTAGCCAACGAGCAGAGGCAGAGGGGCACGAAGTGGAAAGCCATACAATGACACATAAGAATCTGGAGAAGGCGACCCCGGGAGAGATTCAGTGGGAGGTAGCATCAATGAACCAGGTATTTCAAGAAAAGTTGGGACATGTACCAAAAATGACCAGGCCGCCATATGGAAATGGGATTCGGCGAGCGGAGGTGACGCAAAATATTGGGACGCCGATGATTTACTGGTCGGTGGATACAGAAGATTGGCGATCGCGCAATGCGGCGGCGGTACAGGAGCGAATTCGGCAGGACGCTTATGACGGGGCGATTATTTTGATGCACGATATTTATCCGAGTACGGTGGATGCGGTAGCAGGGGTGATTGACGAGCTTCGGGCAAGAGGGTATGAATTCGTGACGGTAGAGGAGCTGGCAAAAGCGAGAGGGGTGGAAATGGTGAATGGGGTGACGTATTTTAATTTTAAACCATAGTTTTCTGCCAGCACTCCCAACTACAATCGTATTAATGAATGGCCTCTCCAGTTCCTGCGTACTGGCTTCTACGCTCGTTCCTACGGCAACCTCGCCGCGCGTACGGTGGATGGCCACTGGTGGTCTGATACGGCTGGTTCCGCTACCCTCGGGCGCCGCCTGGCTACGTGGATTGGCAATGTCGACGCCCAGCGTAACACTTTCCGTGGCGCCGGCTTTGCTCTGCGCTGCATGAGCGGTTGTTTGATGTTGTGGCGGAAGTAGTCGGTTCAGTGTAACAAAAAGGAACAGCCTCATTGTAAAATGTAGTTAGCAATAACA
>CAQOWG010000016.1 GCA_948851665.1 uncultured Candidatus Saccharibacteria bacterium | reverse complement strand
GAGCGCAGCATTCGCATTGCTGAGGTGGTCGGTTCGAGTCCGATCTGGTCCACCACGAGACGCTTTTAGGATTGACATAACGTCAAATTTTTTATGAAACTTCATTTACCACAAATTATCAAAGAAAAAGACTCCGAGAAAAAGCCCCTCACCCCAGAGGAACAGAAGGAACGCAAGAAAAAAATCCGCAAGCGTATTTTGCTGGTGCTTTTTGTCTTGCTAAACGTCGCCATTATTGCTTGGACCGCTCTTTCGGAGTTTGGCGATAGTGACGACGCCGCCAATCTTGCCGACATTAAAATCAAATGGTGGCTCATTCTTCCTGCTGCAGTAGCTTTCCTAATTGCCGCTACCTCCGAGATCGCCAAGTATTTCATCATGGCGGTCCACACCCACTCCGCACCTGAGGGTGCAAGTCGTCGCAAACTTTGGAAGATTTCCCAACGCACCGTCCTGCTTGGCCGCTACTATGATAATATTACCCCTGCTGCCGTCGGTGGCCAGCCCTTCCAAATCTATTACATGTACAAATCTGGTATCAAGGACGGTTATGGTGCTGTCATTCCGCTCGTTGCTATGATTACCGACCAGCTCGGCTTCCTTATTCTCGGTCTCATCTCTATTGTCATTGGTGGCCTCTTTAATGCCATTTGGAGTCCCGCCATCATCGCCATCGGCTGGATTGGCCTGCTCGTCAATGGTTTTATGCCGCTCGTCATCCTTGCCGCCACCTTCCTCCCCAAGACCACCGAAGAAATCATGACCATCGGCATCAAATTCCTCCACAAGATCCACATCATCAAAGATCGCGAAGCTGCCACCGAAAAAGCCAGAAGCAGTGTCCGCCAGTATTCCTCTGGTATCAAGGTTATTTTGAAAGAAAAAGGTCTCTTTTTCAAGATGCTACTTCTCAGCATGGCTTATTATTTCTGTTTGCTCACCATCCCATATTTTGTACTTAGTGCCTTTGGCGCCGAGATTGGCTTTTTTGCCTGCTTCGCCACCACTACCGCCGTCACCGCTGCTGTCTACTTCATTCCTACTCCTGGTAACGCCGGCGCCGCCGAGGGAACTTTCTACTCCGTTTTCTCGGTTCTACCAGTTTCCGGCTACGTTTTCTGGGCTATGCTCCTTTGGCGCTTCTTCGTCTATTACCTCTGGCTCTTACTCGGTATTTTCACCCAAAGCCGTATCTATATCGATGACAAAAATCTTGTTAAAAATTGGGACAAGAAAGTCGATAACTTTGAGGAAACGGCCGTCAGCAACGTCAAATCAGCTAAGAAAGCCAAGAAGGACAGCTGAACCTAAAAGCCGTTCGAAGACCGTAAAGACTTGGCCGCGCGGCCTAGAGTGTAAGGTCGGGAATGGCTTTAAGTTCAGGGGTCTCTTGACTTTATGATGTAAGTGTGCTACAATGGAAATACAAGGTAATTAATATTGCCTCAAAAACTCATAGTCGGCCCGTCTAGCGGTCTACTGAGGTTATGGGGCGGGCCAAAAGGCTCAGAAAGGTAAATATGGCTGAAGCCAAAAATGAAGGTCTTAAAATCCGCATCCGCCTCAAGGCGTACGATCACCGCGTGATTGACCAAAGCGCAAAACAAATTGTCGACACTGCGATTCGCACCGGTGCCACTGTTAGTGGTCCTGTGCCTCTGCCAACCAAGCGCAGTACTTTTACGGTCGTCAAATCCCCACACGTCTACAAGACCGGTGGTGAAGCTTTCGAAATGAAAGTTCACAAGCGTTTGATCGATATCTCCAATGCCACCCCTAAGACAATTGATTCTTTGCAGAATCTCTCTTTGCCAGCTGGTGTCGACGCAGAAATCAAGATGTAGTCAAACCAAAAGGGAACACCGCTCAATCAAAGAGCGGTGTTTTTTGCGTCAATCAGCCCCTTCTTCATCCAGTCCATCATTGGCCAGCACCCAGTGGAATCTCTTTTTGTCATTATCGTTGCGCTGCGCTGTGATGTCAATTTCTCTTACGTCCTCATCTGTAAAATGAGTGCATATCTCTTCTAATGCCGAAATCGCTACCATGGCTTTCTCGTGACTTCTGACTATTGCAACGAACAGCTCTACCAGAAATGTCACCATCCAAAGCGCGCCGACTATAATCAGCATGATAGGGCTTGAAATGTCGCCACCTTCGGATAATCTTTTTCCCAGCGTAAAGCAGGAAATGATGCCATCCGTGATAAAGACAAAGGCCGACTGAAAACTGGTGGGGCTGACCGTTCCAGCAAAGAGCTCCATGTTGCGAACGGTAAGAAATCGAATCACTCGCAGAAGCACCCATGCCAAGAGCCAAAGTCCGCAGAGAACCCCAACGTTTTGTGACTCGCGGGCGGTCATAATCGTTGATGCGATACAGAGCGCCAGCATCGCCGACCATAGCCAAGAGCCCACGATGCGACCCAAGTCTTTCAGAAAATCCTTGAGGTAGCTTCCGCAACTCCTAGCAAAGTTTCCGAGCTGTGCTTTCCAATTTGTTTTGTTCATAAGTTTACCCTCCTTGAAATGTTCTCTACTAAGAGAAAGTTTTTCTCGGGGGGGGGGGCTTTATTAGTATAAATATTGCTATTTGACGCTGATAATGTACTAATTAGGCCTCCCCGCCTTCATATGCTACTATTGTAGCATACATCATTAAAAATGTCAATACCAAAACCCGCCAACAGTGCCTCAATCCGTGTTATAATAGAGGTATGACATTAGCTAGGTATTTTCGGTTTTTTGCGAACTTCGCCTTCCGACGCTGGCACCCTCGTGTCATCGCTGTCACTGGTCCCGACGATAAGGCCATGATGCTCCACATGATTGAATTCGAACTGGGGGAGCGCGCTCATTGTTCACCCAGCGCCACTTCCGCTACGGGGGTCGCTTTTGATCTCCTTGGCATAGATGCTACTCGCGATTCCAAGCCCCACTGGCTCAAGGCGATTTTTCTCGCCCCGATCCGCGCCCTCTATTATCATCGCAGCGGGGAATTTTACGTCGTCGCAATTGATAGCGAGCGCCCGCGCGAAGCTGAATTTCTTGACAATTGGCTCAAACCCGAAGTCACCCTCTGGCTCTCTTCCGAAGCAAAATCCACCATCAAAGGCACTAAAACCAAGACCGTCGAGTTCGACAAAAAGAAGCTTAAGCGCTATAACGTCTATCCCACCCGCACTGATTTTATCTTTGAGTCGGCTTCTTTCCATTTTGCTCAACCTCAGCCCAAGGACATCGCCACCCAGCTTTTAATGCTTGAATACTTGGTTGACTACCTCGGCGTACCTTTGCGGACTGATTTTAGCAGTATGTCGGTTCCGTCTGGCCGTAGTTCATATTTCCATGGCAAAAAAGACCTCAACATCATCGATAGTAGCTACGGTACCCATCTTGCTAGCGCCCAGTCCATTCTCGAAATGGTCCGCAATCTCCGCGCCGGCCACAAATGGCTAGTGATTGGCGACATCGTTGAGCAAGACAATCATGAGGGAGAGGAGCATCGAAAACTCGCGAATTTGATCGCCGACGCTAATCCTGAAATGGTAATCCTAGTTGGTCCCCGCACCAAAGAATACACCGCCTCACGCCTGCGCGAACTTGGCGTGCCTGCCCGTACGACGCTTGATCCTAAAAAAGCCCTCACTTTCATCGAGCAGAATGCCACAGGCGAGGAGACTTTGATTTTTAAAGGTGGCCAAGATCTCGAATTGGTAATCGAAAACCTACTCGAAAATCCTGAGGACGCTAAAAAATTGTCTCGTCGCGAACCTGCCAACAACAAACATCGCGAGAAACGGGGGCAAAAATGACCAAACCAAAACTCTACATCATTCATGGTTGGACTTATACCGTTGCCCCCTGGGAAAAAACTATCACCAATCTTAAGAAGCTTGGCCTCAGCGTTGAAATGCTAAACGTCCCCGGTCTCACCGCTTCGTCCAATAAAGTTTGGACGATTGACGATTATGTGCGCTGGGCTGATCGCCATCTGCCTGATGGCGCCGTAGTCCTCGGCCATAGTAATGGTGGTCGCATCCTCATGAATCTCTGCGTCGCTAAGCCTGGCAAAATTAGCCATCTCATCTTGCTTGATAGTGCCGGCGTATACGAATCTCCCACCAAGCACGACATTGCTCGCAATGTCTCCAAAAAACTCAGTTTTCTAGGGAACATTCCTGGCCTCGCCAAGGTTTGGCACAAGTTGAGTGGTAGTAATGACTACGCCAAAGCCCCGGCCAACATGAAGAAGACATTGACAAATATGCTAGACAGTGATAAAAAACTTGATATTTCCAAAATCAATGTTCCAACCTCAATCCTTTGGGGAGCCAACGATACTGTCACGCCACCTCATCAAGCCGAGATAATTCATCGCAAAATTGCTGATAGTAGTCTAGAAATCTTCCCGGAGTGGACCCATGCGCCGTATATTTCGCATCCGACCGAACTCGCCAAAGCGATTTTTCGTGTTTACAAACATCCACCAGAAACTTCCGGGCCCGTGGAAGTCACGAAAGCTGCTGACGTTTCCGCTTCTCTCGCGCTTAAAAAAGCCGCCGAACCCGTGGTTCCAAGCCTCGCTGACGCTTCCGCCACTCTTGCCTTTAGGAAGGCTCATAGCCAGCGTAAAGCCCAGGATCTTAAAAGTCGCTCCGCTAGCGCCGCCCTACCTGGCAAATCCAAATCCAACCCTGCCGTTCCTAGCAACCTTTCCGCTAGATTAATCGACGAATTACAAGATGTTGAATACGAAAAATCCGAGCTCACCTTGCCCTCCCCCGAACCACGTCGCATGATTTCGACTTCTTCCGTGCCAAAAGTCGGCAAGCTTACTAAAGTCAAGCGCAAATTGGGCAGCACCAAAACTAAAGCTAACAAAACTAGCAAAAAAGCCAAAGTTGGCCAAAAATAACTTCCCCAACCGCGCTAAACTATTGACTTTCTAGGATATCTGTGATATAATGAAAAGACGGGGTGGTATTGTTATACAGCATCCGGCTTCAAATTATTTATCCTACATATACCCTGGGCATCCTTTTGCCTATACTACGCAATGCTTCATAAACAATAGTATCGAGATGCTGTTTTGTAAGGCTTATCATTAATATAAATTACCCTACCCGTATTCTTGCGAATGATGCCATCAGCATATCCGATAGGGATCACCGCTATCTTTTCTCTTCCGCTGGCTTTATAAATAGCATTATAGCCAACAGTATCGTTAGCCTCTAAAGTATTTACCTGAATTACCTTGCTAAATACCCTAAAAGTAGATTTTAAGTCTAAAGTCTTGTCCGCACCGTAACCATACATAATTATGCCCAGTCTACAGCCATTTTTATATCCCTACTCTCAACTACACCTAAACATAAAATAGGGATTTCGTGGTACTCTTTTCTTAGTTCTAGGACTTCCCTAAGCAGGGCAACGACCAAGTAATTCACGCCGCCTTTTATGCATAAGCATTTCTACATATTTTTAAAATCTACCTCAATTTCGCTGGTGCCCGAAATGGGACTTGTAGCGTAGCGGCGAAGCTTCCCATACGATTTGCATCACCTGGGGAGTTTCGCTGGTGCCCGAAATGGGACTTGAACCCATATGGATTTCTCCATTCGATTTTAAGTCGAACGCGTATACCAATTCCGCCATTCGGGCACAGTCTAATTGTAGCATAAAGAGGTGATAATTGGTAAGAAATCCACCTAGCCTTTTTTAATAAAGTATTCTTTGCCAAGCCCACAGAGCGGGCAACGATAATCGTCCGGTATCTCATCGCCATAATAAACATAGCCGCAAACTTTGCAAACCCAAGCCGTCTCACCCTTTGCGGTAGTAGTCTTAACTAAGTCGTCCTTATGCTCCTGATAATAGGCATAAGTCATCGGCGCTTCATCTTGAGTCACATCGGCCTCAATCATACGGCCAATAAAAATCGTATGCGTATCTGCATCGATGGCATCAACCTTTTCAAAAACCATATAGCCAAGCGTATTTTTTACCACTGGCACGCCTTCGATTTCGTCAGTTTCGCAATTCGCGAATTTGTCTACATCTTTCGATGAACAAAAGCCAAAAGTCTGGATAGTATCAGGATTGGATTTTTCACCTAATACCGAGAGGGCGAAGCGGTCGTTATCCTGTAGAAGTTGATGAGAATGATTGGTTTTAGCAATTGCCACAGTGAAAAGAGGTTGCTCTCCAGCACTGGCACGCGAAACCGCATCGACAACGCAACCCCCACCTTTAGTTGTGAGGATATAAACCCCCTGACTGATTTTACGGGTAATTTTTGGATTTTTCATTAATAATTGCTCCTTTATCATTAATTATAATGCACTTTTTGAATTCTGTGTTATAATAGAAACATGGTTCTGTAGCTCAGTTGGTAGAGCAGAGGCCTGAAGAGCCTTGTGTCGACGGTTCAAGTCCGCCCGGAACCACCAGTCAAGACATTTTCAAATTTGACGAGGTCTTTTAGCTCGGTTTTACAGA
>CAQOWG010000015.1 GCA_948851665.1 uncultured Candidatus Saccharibacteria bacterium | reverse complement strand
ACGCAGGAACTGGAGAGGCCATTCGTTAATACGGTTGTAGTTGGGGGTGCTGGCGATTTCCTATCTATCCCACCCAAACCCTTCACCAAAATGCCCATAGCGAGCCGTGACCTCATAGATTGGACGTTTTAAGTCCAAGTAGCGAATAATTCCCTGCGGGGTAAGATCATAACCCTCAATTTGCTCCGGTTTTCCATCAACGATTACCGTCTGCTCCAATGGTTCGCTATAACCAATCGCATAGGCCAATCGTACAAAAACTTCTTTAGCCTGACGTTTCTTCAGATAATCAACTGCAATCCGCCGTGCCATATAAGCCGCCGAACGGTCAACCTTCGAAGGATCTTTACCAGAAAAACAACCACCTCCAATCGGAATCCGCGGGCCATAATTATCAACAATCAGCTTTCGCCCCGTCAAACCCGTATCCGCCTCAAATCCTCCCTGGCTCCAATCGCCCGCCGGATTCAAGTGCAACTCAATTTCAGTCTTACCAGGAACCGGCTTAAGGTTCTCACTTTCAATAAAACTCCGCACCAAGCGTTCCAATTCATCCCTTGCCACATTCTGGAAACTCGCCACAATCGAACTAACATATCGTGGCGATTCCCTATTCACACCCACATCCTCCGCATTAAACACCGTCACTTGCGTTTTACCATCATAAGCATGTTCAGCAAAAATATATTTGTTCAGCCGACGAGAAAGTACTGCCTCAAGTGGCAACATTTCCGGCGTTTCATCACAGGCATATCCAATCATAATCCCCTGATCACCGGCCCCACCTGTGTCCACTCCCTGAGCGATTTCCGGACTTTGCCGCACAATATTTTGCATTACTTTCATATCATCACCCGCAATTCGATGCACAATTGCCCTAGTATCAACATCCTGCGCAAGAGAAGTAATTTCTCCCGTCACAAAAACTTCACCATGCCCACCACAAGTTTCCACCGCCACCCGCGCATTCGGATCGACCGCCAAATGAGCATCAAGAATCGCATCCGAAATCTGGTCACAAAGTTTATCTGGATGCTTCGGCGAAACACTCTCCGCCGTACGATAAGATTTATAGCTTACCATCGTTCTGGCTCCAAATCCTCACACAGAATACTAATCTCAATATCATACGTCCCTGGATCAAGCCCCTGTCCTCGCATCCATTCTAACGCCATCTCCTTGCTCATTTGCTGCAAATCAATCTTACAATATAGCAGCGAGATTATCACCTTCACCTTGCCCCCCTCCTGCTCCTGCGCCGCAATCATATATCCATCTTCATAGTTTTTATACGGCATCAGTGAGAATATCTTGTTATCCGCCTTCATTTCCGCCTGCGCCCTCCTTGCCAACATATCATAATATGCCTGGCAATAATACCCATTCTCACCCTCTGTATAGCCCTCATTATGCCACCAATCTTCATTCCCACCATCCGTCGTCAGACATGCCCTCACTTCACCGGTTGCACCTTTCTCCAGTACCACCTCGCTTTCCTGCGTCTGGTACCCCTCTCGCTCAATCGTTACATGATAAGTCCCCGGTCGCATCTTATAAGTCCGATTCTCATACTTCTTGCCGTCAATCAAAATCTTCGCGTCTTTCGGTCCCACTCCCACCACTAGCGTACTTGTCTTTGGAATCTCTACTAACGCATAGATCAATATACCTACAATTGCCACTACCACCACTAGCGCACCAGCGAATAACAGTTTCCTCCGATCCACCCCTTGATACGATTGCACACGATTTTGATTTTGCACATTCTTATTCGGTTGCATCTCTATTTCGCTCCAATCACCCTAAATACTTCATAGTCGCCCAAGTTATACACTCCCTCCGTAATCCGCGGTGCATGGTCACCCAGCGAACCCTGCGCCGACATCCCCTTACCATCAATCTCAATATAAAACAGCGTATGCCCATTACTCACCAATATATCCCCACTTTGCAAATCCGCCGTCGAACTCACATTCACATGCTCATACTTACCCGTATTCTGGTAATAATAGGCCATCTGATTTGGTGTGCCCATCGGCACGTTCTTATCAACCCCCGTCACCGCTAGCACCGTCTTCACAAAACCACCGCAATCCGTCACGTCACCAGGCGTACTCGCCTCCTGCCTTGCCAGCACATACGACTGTTTTGGTTCTTTCTCTTTACTCCCCCCCGCGCAATAATCCGCGTCTTTATCCGCCGAGTAACAATCCCAAGCTAGGTCTACAATCGCTAACGATAGCGCCCCACCAAACGTTGAACAGTCTCCCGACGAAGCCTCAATCGTACTATTTTGTAAGAATTCATACGCTTCCCGTGCATAAGTCGCCCGTGCTGATTGGTTTGAAGGCAAAGTCGTATAGCTTGGCATTTCCGAAGTAGTAAAGAATAATGTCGCCGCCTCTTCCGGAGTCTGCAATTCATTCAATGCATCTTTAAGTGACATCCCTGCCGAAATCCCATACTTGCCCAACCCCTGCGCACTCACGTCGTCACCTGTGACTTTATAAGAGTTATTCTCGTCCACCAAGAACCCCAGCACTCCACCCAGCACGCCATCCGCCACCGCCTGACCTTCCTTCTGCACGTAGTCATCGTAAGTATAGTTGTCATACACATATTTCGAGCCATCCCACTCCGTCACGTAACGCGAAAAACTTCCCAAGCGTTCCATCAGCCCCACCCGTCGACCAAACGACCATTGGATGAACCCCACACCATGCATGATACATGGGTCATTCAAGTTCCGCACGTCCGCTTCTGTCACAATCGTGTCACCGTAATGTGATCCATAATCACAACCCTTTGCCTTGTGCATACCAGTCGCCGCCGAATACGACGTACCAACTTTAGAAATCGAGTTAACGCCATTCTCATGTTTAAGGAGTGCCGCCGTGCCAATCCCTTCTGCTCGCATATTTCCATATATACCAGCTACCGCAATCGGCGAATACCCCTGCCCCAACAAGAAAGACATCACTTTTTCTTGAATCGTATCACCAGGAATGTCATAAATACAATCACCCCAGAAGTTTAATGAGCCAGACGGGTCATAATAATAAATCCCATTTGCCGCAAAGAAATCCAAAATCGCATCCGACAAAGCCATCACCGTTGACGCTGGCGCAAGAGACATCGCCACCATCAAAACCCCCGCCGACACCCCCGTCCAAAACCGTTTTGTCCCACTAACTCTCATTGAGTCTATTATAGCATATTTAATACAGTTTCACACTTGCTGGCAATTTTGCATCTTTGAGTAGCGGTTCTAGTTCTTTCTCTTCCAACGTCTCTTTTTCCAACAACGCTTTCGCCACTTTATTCAGTACCGCAGTATTGGCTTTAAGTACCATCTCTGCCCGCTTTGCTGCTTCATCGCTCAAACCTTTGACTTCCGCATCGATCAATTCCGCCGTTTTCTCCGAATAAGGCTTTCCAGTGGAAATTGTATAGTATCCCATTTCCCCCTCCGGGAATACCAAGTTCCGGGTCATCTTCCCCATGCCCTCTTCCACAATCATACCTTTAGAAAGTTCCGCCACATGTTTCAAATCACTCGATGCGCCAGTCGTCACTGCATCTTCACCAAACATAATCTTCTCAGCAATCCGACCGCCCATCATCCGTGCCAAAATATCTTTCAGCTCATAGATACTCTTATAGCTCTTGTCTTCCGGCGGCAAGAACCACGTCACACCCCCCGCATGCCCACGCGGAATAATTGTTACCTTATGCACCGGATCCGAATCTGGCAATACATGTCCCACCACCGCATGACCCGCTTCATGATATGCAGTCACTTCGCGTTCATGTTCATTCATCGCCTTGCTCTTGCGCTCTGGCCCAATCGCCACCCGCTCAAACGCCTCCGTAAGATCTGCATTCGTAATCTCTTTATGTCCCTCACGCGCTGCCGTAATTGCCGCTTCATTGGCAATATTCGCAAGATCCGCCCCACTTGATCCGGCCGTTTTTGCCGCTAACGCCTCAAGATCCACATCCTTCGTAACTGGCTTATTCTTAAAATGCACTTTCAAGATCTCTAGACGGTCTTTTCTTTCCGGCAAAGTCACATTCACGTGTCGATCGAACCTTCCCGGGCGTAACAATGCCTTGTCCAGCATATCTACTCGGTTCGTCGCCGCAATCACAATCACCCCAGAATCATTGTCAAATCCATCCATCTCCACCAAAATCTGATTCAAAGTCTGCTCGTCTTCGCGTCCCGCTCCACCCCGCGCATCACGCTTATGTGCCACTGCATCAATCTCATCAATAAAGATAATCGACGGCGCATTTTTCTTCGCTTTCGAGAAGAGATCCCGCACCCGGCTC
This sequence comes from uncultured Candidatus Saccharibacteria bacterium, assembly GCA_948851665.1. Lineage (GTDB taxonomy): Bacteria > Patescibacteriota > Saccharimonadia > Saccharimonadales > Saccharimonadaceae > Nanosyncoccus. The sequence goes on along the minus strand of CAQOWG010000015.1, from coordinate 5,715 downwards.
GCACCCACACCGACAAACATTTCCGCAAATTCCGAACCAGAAATCGAGAAGAACGGCACGCTCGCTTCACCCGCTACTGCCCGCGCCATCAAAGTCTTCCCCGTTCCCGGATCCCCAGCAAGCAACACACCCCGTGGAATCTTCGCTCCTAATTTCTCATATTTCTTCGGCTCCTTCAGAAAATCCACAATCTCCGCAAGATCCTGCTTCGCCGCCTCATTCCCCGCTACATCCTTGAATGTCACTTTTTTCTTGTCTGGACCATAAAGTTTTGCTTTCGCCTTACCGAATCCCATGTTTTGATTATTCATCGACTGTGCCTGGCGCATCATCGATCCAAAGAAGAAGATAATAATAATCACCGGCACCGCAATAATCGCAATGTCTAGCGCATAGTCCCAAAAGCTCGATACTTCCTCAAACTCAATCACCGGATACTTCGCCTGACACTCGGTCAGTTGATTCCCCTCCAACTCTGCACACTGATTCACTAGCCCTTGCTCGTAAAGCGTCCCCGAACCATCTTTGCGTGACCTCTGTGTAGCATAATCTTTCCCCTTCAGGGTAATTTTCAGCTCATTCCCCTGCACGGTAATCTTCTTAATGTCTCCATTCTCATCATTCGCCCGCGCAATCACATCCGAAAAAGCCACCTCCTCAATCACCTCGCGTGGTGCCGTCACATTCACAATCACCATACTAACCAACATCAAGATAATAATAAAACCGAACCACCGAAAAATGTTGCTACCCTTTGACTGTGATGGTTGATTTTTGGCTTGTTGTGGCACGGCGCCCTCCTTCAAATTAAAACTCCAAACTCAATATATAATATATGTTACCACGAACCCTCTAGAAAATAAACCCTACTCATGATAAAATATCTCCGTACTATAAAGCGGGGCTTGGCGCAGTGGTAGCGCGCACGCCTGGGGGGCGTGAGGTCGCCAGTTCGATCCTGGTAGCCCCGACCAATAAAAGCAGCCGAGTTTCCGCTCGGATGTTTTTATTTCATTTTCTTACGCCAAGGGCGCTTTGCTAAATCAAAAACAAACGTCGCCAGTATAGCCAAACCAATAGCGGCTAACAGTTCCAGCGAACCAAGCGGTACTGCACCAATCAAACGATTAAAAAGCGGGATGTAAATCAATAATAACAAGACAGCGACAATAACCACATTAATAATCACAATAACCTTGTCTTTAAAGTCCAAGAAAAAATTCTTGAGAGCCAGTTCATCCGACTGCAAAACATAAACAACCAAGACATTAGAAAAGATAAGTGTAACAAAAGCAAAAGTAGAAGCTAAATTTTGCGCAGCGCCAGTGCGAATTAGATAAAGGTAGCTCAAGAAAACTACACCAAAAATTACGGCACCCTGCAATAGGCATCTGGCTATAGTTGGGAAATTAAGTAGTGATTCCCCCAGTGGACGCGGCGGTCGCTTCATAACATTAGCTTCAGCCTTAAGACGCTGAAAGACAATCGAAGAAGTAGGATCAATAATCAACTCCAGCAACACAACGTGCACAGGTAATAGTAACAATGGCAACCCAGCCAACGGCACAAAAAGCGAAATAAGGATAATCGGAATATGAACAACTAAGATATAAGAAATAGCCTTTTTGATATTACTGTAAATAGTACGGCCATTCGCAATCGCATCAACAATCGTGCTAAACTTATCATCCATCAAGATCAAATCTGCCGCTTCTTTGGCAACGTTGGTACCACGCTGACCCATCGCAATGCCAATCTCGGCTTTCTTAAGCGCCGGAGCATCGTTAACGCCATCGCCAGTCATAGCAACAACCTCATGATTGTCCTGCAAAGCCTTCACTATACGCATTTTGTGATCCGGATACACTCGTGCAAAAATATTTGTCGTTTTCACACGCTCTTTAAGCTCTTGGTCACTCATTTTTTCTAGCATAGTACCAGTAATGACCTCGCTGCAATTACGCAAACCAATCTGCCTAGCTACCCCTTCAGCAGTCTCACCATTATCGCCCGTAATCATAATAATACGCACACCAGCCCCTTGACATAACTTTACCGAATTCTTCACACCTACACGTGGCGGATCAACGAGCGCAATCAGACCAACGAAATCCAACCGGTAATCTTCCAACTCCGCATGAAAACGTGTCACTTTTGTCTGCTCGGCAAGGGCTAATACCCGATAACCCAAACTAGAAAAAGCTTTAGCCTGCTCAATAATTTGCGCAAGTTGGGTCTTTGGTAAGTCACAAAGCGGCAAAACCGTCTCATAGGCCCCCTTAACACAAAGCAAACGTTGGTCATCCAAATCCCAGACTTGCCCCATCATTTTATCTTCATTATTAAACAAATATTCACGCACCAATGGCGCCTGGTACAATGACGCATCGGCGCCATGTTGCAGCGCATAATCTTGAATGGCAATTTCCATCGGATCATAAGGAGTTTTCGGACAAGCCAAAGCTGCAACCTTAGCAAAATCAGGGCTATCCGTAAAAACCTCTTGTACAGTCATTTTATTTTGCGTGAGTGTGCCAGTTTTATCAGTGCAAAGAACCGTCACGGCACCAAGCGTTTCAACGGCTTTCATGTTACGAGTAAGCGCATGCTGCTGAGCAAGTTTCCATGCACCCATAGCAAGAAAAACCGTCAGCACAACCGGAATTTCTTCGGGGATAGTCGCCATAGCCATCGTAATACCAGAAAGAACCGACTCGACAATGCGATCACCGAGAGCAAGACCACTATTATAGAAAAAATTGACAACTGTAACAATAATACAAAAAGTCAAACTAATAATTGTACAGATCGCTATCAGATGACCAATTTGTTTCTCAAGTGGAGTTTTAACCTTTTCAATTGAATCAAGCGTGCTACCAATCTTACCGTATTCCGTCTGCGAACCAACCGCCGTCAGCCGAATCACAGCTGAGCCATTCGTCACATCACAACCCGCATAGCACATATTAAGCTTAAAACGCTCTTTCGAGTTATCAACAAGTTTTTTATGAACAACCGCAGATTCACCAGTCAAAGCAGACTCATTCACGCCCAAACCTTGCGTCTCCAAAATTACTCCATCCGCAGGAATTTTATCACCCTCCGCCAAGACGACTAGATCGCCAACAACCAAATCCTCACTACCAACAACGACCGTTTTACCATTACGAATCACGCGAATATTGATAGCCGATAAAGTATTAAGCGCTTCAAGCGCCTTGTCAGTTTTTTGTTCTTGGAAAAATTCGATGCCACTCACAAAAAGGACGCAACAAAGCATAATAACACCATCCGTTACCTCGCCCACCAAAAAGTAAATGCTCGCAGCGCCAAAGAGCAACAAGAACATCGGTTCCATCAGTACATGTAGCACTTTCTGGAATATATTACGTTTAGCTTTCGCCTTCAGAACATTTGCGCCATGCTCAAAACGCGATTTGGTAATCTCCGCATCGGTCAACCCCGATAATTTGTCCACAGAAAAACTAATCTCTTGTAAATTTGGTTTCATAAAATCACTCCTCCACCCGACCAATCAAGATTTTACTCATATCCTTCCATTATACCACACGGTTGCATAGACAACTCACTCCACATCCAACATTATCACCTATTTTGTTCAATTGACTTCACTGTCGTATATTTTACATCTGTTATTCGTAGGTTGAACTCGTAACGCCGTTACAAGTTGCCCCGCAGCGCAGAGCAATACCGTAGCCACGGAAACTGTTATACTGAGCGTGGACGTAACCAGTACTCGTGTCCAGGTGGCGCCCGTTAGTAGCAGAGCCAGCAGTGCTAGACCACCAGTCGCCACTCGTCGTACGTGCGAAGAGGTAGCCATAGGAACGGCGGTAGTAGTCAGTACGCAGGAACTGGAGAGGCCATTCATTAATACGGTTGTAATTGGGGGTGCTGGCGAAAAACAAAAATCAAAATGACCGCCCTCGGGCGGTCACAATGATTAGTTCAAATATTTCTTGTAAAGTCTCCGGAGCATAAAACGGAAAAACGGATCCTTATAACTTACTTCCGGATCACGCAGCACCGCATCTTCCTTCCAATTTGGGTACTTTGTCGCCAGCACACGTTCTAAAGCCATAACCTGCACCAACTTTTCACCACGGCACACGCCCACCCACGTCATTACATTCTGCATTCTGAACATCGTATGAAGCGTCAATATCGACTGGAAATATTTCTGCGCCTGCGGATTATCAGCCATCTCACCCTGCAAATTCCGCTCCAAAGTCGTGAGCGCCACAAAAATATCATCCACTTTGCACCGAAACAAGAAATCTTTCACCGTTGTATTCAGGTGAATCCGGTAATTGTATACCGGCTCATCCAAAACTGCAACTTTCCCTGCTCTAGCCAGAGCCGCCGGGATGAATGCCAAATCTTCCCACTTAGAGTTCGGGAACATCAGACCATCCAGTATTTCGCGTCTGAACATCTTCGCCCGTACACCCGGTGTTACCTCTACCAGAAAATTATCTTCCCAGACGTCAACCTCGGCCTTGTCCAACTTATGCCAACATTCGACGCCGCTACTGATTGGTATACCCGCCAACAAATAGCGTGTACCCGCTACACAGGCATCCGCGCTATGGGCAAGCACATACGTCAGCATTCGGTCCAACGCCATCGGCTCAAAGAAATCATCCGCATCCAAAAACGTCACGAATCTTCCCTTCGCCTGCTTCAAGGCCGTATTTCTGGCGACACCCGGCCCCATGTTTCTTTGACGAGCTACATGGATATTGGGCATCTCTGTCTGCAATTCACGCAGAATCTCCGGCGTCCGGTCAGTTGATCCATCGTCGACTACAATCAGCTCAACTTCCATATCACCCTGATTGCATATAACACTGCGGATTGCCTGCCGAATCGTTTTTTCGCCGTTATAAACCGGCATTATCACACTAATCATTTTAAGACCCCCTTTGCTTAAGGCTACTTTGCAATATTTTAGTACCTTACATAATAATTATATCATAGAATAGCAAGGATATCAACTATTATCACTTAACACAAATCCACTATAAAGATACAATAGCAGTATGGGAAATAGCAACAGTGAAAAATGCATCTCAACTCCAAATTCTTGTGACAGGTGCTTATCATCGAGATAGTCATTCTTGCATACTTATTATATGTTTGCCTTACCAGTTAGGGCTTATTGCACATAACCATATATTTATTTCAGCCAGCATACGAGCTGCGTAATATAATATTCAGAAAATTGCAATTCAAACTTAAGAAGTTATAGTCCCCTAGCAATTTGAATCGTGGTATAATTATTTTTTCCAACTCAACGAAGGCGATGGGGTTATAGTCCCCTAGCAATTTGAATCGTGGTATAATTATTGGTGATGCACTTGCTTGGTGCAATCTGTTATAGTCCCCTAGCAATTTGAATCGTGGTATAATACTGGTTTTGGAACTATAACCACCTTTGTCGTTATAGTCCCCTAGCAATTTGAATCGTGGTATAATAAATCGTGCTTATTTAGTTAGTTTTATTGGGTTATAGTCCCCTAGCAATTTGAATCGTGGTATAATCTATATAGGGGATATTCCTTTGCTGTAATAGTTATAGTCCCCTAGCAATTTGAATCGTGGTATAATACGTTAGATAAAATTGTCACAGCCGATGGAGGTTCAGTGTAACAAAAAGGAACAGCCTCATTGTAAAATGTAGTTAGCAATAAC
>CAQOWG010000014.1 GCA_948851665.1 uncultured Candidatus Saccharibacteria bacterium | reverse complement strand
ACAAATCGACATCTACTATAACTCAACAAATCGACATCTACTATAACTCAACAAATCGACATCTACTATGTGTTTAATTGAGCACGAAACGCGCTGTTCGTTTTGAACGCAGAAAAACCAAATATTACAACAGTGTAAATTTGCAAGTTTTTAATCATAAGGAGCTTCTATGACAAAAGAGAGCAATCAAAAACCATTCTGTAACCAAGCTTTCATCGACGGGCAGAACTTATTCCTAGGCACAACAACAAGCTCTAACCCGTGGAAGGTCGATCTGTACAGGTTGCGTGAATATTTAAGAAAAAAGTACGGGGTCGCGAAGGCTTACTACTTCCTGGGCTGTATGGATACTAACCGTCAAGATCTGTATGATTTAATCCAGGATGCCGGCTTTATCCTCGTTTTTCGTGCACACAACGAGAATGTCGCTTCCAATAAGAAGGGAAACGTTGACACAGATATAGTTTTTACTATGATGCGCAATTTCCATGAAAATGCAGAAATCGATAAGTTCTTCTTGGTCTCAGGAGATGGTGATTACTACAAAACAGCCAAATATCTACGCGACCAGGGCAAGTTGGGCAAAGTTCTATTTCCAGCACAGCATAAGGCGTCGTCACTTTACCGACAGCTTGGCAACGCTTACTACGGCTACCTTGATTGGCCAGGAGTCCGCGAAAAAATTAAGCTAAAAGATGACTAAAAAAGAGGGTCTTCGCTTAGGTAGTAAGCCGTTCGCGCTGCCCTCATAGTAATATACTACCATTATATCAAACATTATTCAAAAAGTCAATAGTCTTTCGATAACACAACTCCATATTGACATATCCCACTTTTCGCGGTACAATATAATTATTATGAATATCGCAATTCTCTCTAATGGCAATGCTAACTATTCTACTAGGCGTCTCGTCGCCGAAGCCGAGAAGCGCGGCTTCAAGGTTCGCGTCATCAAATACAAGAATTGTTACCTTTCTCTCGATGATAAGCACCCCAACGTTTACTATCACGGCAAAGCCCTTCCGTGCTACGACGCTATCATTCCTCGTATTTCCAACAACATGACTCGTTATGGTTGCGCCATCGTGCGTCAGTTCGAGATGCAAGGTGCCTGGGTGGCTTCTAGCTCTATCGCTATTACTCGCGCCCGTGACAAGCTACGCTCGCAGCAGATTCTCACTAAAGCTGGCATCGACACACCCAAAACCCTCGTTTCGCGCAATACCGCCGATATTGATGACCTTTTGGAACAGATTGGCCTACCGGTCATCATCAAACTCGCCTCTGGCACGCACGGTAACGGCGTCGTTCTCGCCGAGACCAAGAAGGCCGCCAAGTCTGCTCTGCAGGCTTTCTATCTCTACAACGAAGAGGGAACGAACATCTTGCTCCAGGAATACATCAAAGAATCCGCCGGCGAGGATATTCGCGCCTTTGTGGTTGGTTCTCGCGTGGTCGCCAGCATGAAGCGCCAGTCGCTTGATGATGATTTCCGCAGCAACCTTCACAAGGGCGGGGAAGGCGTCAGCATCAAACTCACTGACGAGGAAAAACGCATCGCTGTTAAAGCCGCAAAAGCCATGGGTTTGCATATTGCTGGTGTCGACTTGATGCGCTCTGGCCGTGGCCCGCTTGTGCTTGAGGTCAACGCTTCGCCTGGGTTCGGAATCGAGAAAGTCACCGGTCGCAATGTCGCCGACAAAATCATCGACTATGTCGAACATAACGCCAGCCGCAAAAACTCCAAAGATCGCGTCGGAGCCTAGAACGCTAAATCGTAAAACCTTGACACCGTGTCAAGGTTTTTACATTTCCCACCCCTGTTGTGATATGTCAAAACCCTAACAGCAGGTAGAGTTTTACATTTTGTCATAAAATAATCATAACCGCAATAAAAGCGCAACAAAACATTGACTTTTCAAGCCCCGACCGGTATCATAGATACAAAGAGGAGGTACATGGAGAGTATTTTGCAAAATATCTCCGAATATAGACTATTGAACAACCTGATCCCTGGAGGATTCTTTGTTGGTGTCCTTTCCTGGGCGGCCGGTTGGGCGTCTAGCGACGTAAATTTCATCTTTATTATTGCTATCAGCTACGTAGCGGGGGTGATTTTATCGCGACTTGGCTCCCTCATTGTAGAACCAGTAGCCAAAAAGGCTTTCAAGGTAGAATTCGCTCCGTACACCGATTATTGCCAGGCCGAAAAGCGCTACCCCAAGCTCACCATTATGAACACCGAAAATAATATCTATCGCACTTTTGTCGCCATGGGTGCCTGTTTGTTGCTCGGCGCGCCCCTCATCGGGCTACTTGGCATGGGTAACGGTAATGCCCTCTGCGTCTTAGTGTTAATGGCCACGCTATTTATTATAGTTTTTATGATTGCGTATATTAAACGCACGCAACACATCGTTTACCGCGTACAAGATGAGCTTGTAACGCCCAAGGCGAAGAAGGCGAAGAAGTGAGAGTAAAAAGCCTCGTCCATGTGGACGGGACTTTTTATTGAATGTTAACTTCCTGTATGTCGTCCCTCTTTGGTGCGGACGCTTTTAGCTTTGAGCCTCGTTTGTCGAACCAATATCTTGTAATGATGTCAGCCTCCTTTAATTTTCGTAGCAGCTTCATCAAACTGTCGGTCTTATGATCGAACTGTACAGTTCCACCAATATCACAGAGTTGCTTAAAGGGGTCGCCCAAATTTCTAACTGTTTCGCGCAGCGTTTCGCCCTTTAAATCACTAGACGAAATCAGTTCAAACCCAGCTTCCTTTGGTAGCATACCAGCGAAACGACCCACAAGCTCATTGGCAAGACTAAGTCCTTCGCCCTGAATCATGTTGAGCAAGGCCAGTGCTTCACCCTCATCGAGATTGTTGCCCAAATTATTGTCAAGGTATTCAATATGCTGGTCAGTCGGCATGTGTCTAAGATTGGACGCGGTCGGTATTAAAAGATTATGATCAACCAAGAATCTTAGATGGTCGGGGTATTTAGCAAAAGCAGATCCATTTCTGATAGGATTGCCGTGCAGGGCAATTGTTTGTACGAGCTGCTCAATACCACCACGTTGTATTATATCGTCAGTAATTTGTTCTAACAGCTTAAGAATCTCATTACATTGAGACGTGCCGGAAATCAAATGGAGCGGCCCATCCTGAGCAGTTAACGCGGTCGTTGCTAAGTTGATGCTCAAAGCTTCGGGAACCAAAGACCAATTGTTTATAATGGTAGTTAAGACCTGCTCCCTACATCTTTGGGCCAGTAAACAAGTTGCTCGAAGCATAATGCCCTGTACTTTTAGATAGTGTGGGTCTTCTAGGTTTTCCGCATTGCCTATTTGTACTGCGCACCAAGTATAGAACATATCGTAGAACCCCGATAATTTTTCTACATGGTCGGCTTGCCAGCCAAAAATTTCACTAACCAGCTCGGTATAACCATTTGACGAATTACTCTTCAGCAATAAATAATAGATTATATGTACATTTAGTAGCGCCACAGAGGACTTCTCCGCCGGGTTTAAGCTACTGATAAGCTTGCCAATATCTTCATCGTTGGCCAGTGGTGCAGCATAGTCAGTCATGCCACGAGCAAGGTTACGCAACCGAAATGCAGTGAGCGTTGCAGACTCTCCCTTCTTTACGATCGGTGAAACATAACACACGTATGACGAATCTAGCACTGTTCTTTTGATACACTCACCGAGCCATTTTGCCAGTTCTTCATTGCTCGAGCGCTCTTTGTCATCAATATCTTGAGACTCAGCGTACCCCAGTAAGGTCTTCTCGCAGACCTCATTATAATATAGCTTTAATACGTCCTCTCCCGTCTTTTCAGTTTTGTCTTTTACTCGAGCCAATTCTGGCGAGTGGAGAATTGAGTTGGCTAGAGCGTCATACGGCCCTAGATCGTTCAATTGCGAGCCAGTGTATTCGCTAGTAAAGTCGGAATCAAATTCAAAGATTATCTTTTCAGCTCCGGAATTTACTACTTGACGCCAATAGCCAACTCGATCATCACCGCAATCAATAGTTTTTCCAGGGATAGTAATGCATCTTAAGCGGTCGACGTCATAGCCATGATGTTTTTTCTGTGTATCATCCTTAATAGCATACTCAAGTTTGGCAATTAAATCTTCTGCTCGATAGCTATTTTCCTGAATGGTTTTAAATATGGTTGTTTTCTTTTTTATGCACTCTTCATAGGCAGCGTCTAAGAATCCTTTGCCAGCCACTTCCAGTGCATATTCCCTAGGGAATAACTGCCTCATTGCAGCCGCAATAATAATCTTATCATCCTCTGGCCATTCGACCCCCTGCTCTACAAAAGAGCGTTTTAGTGTTAGAGCAGAGTTAAAAATCGCGTTCATTACGCGTACGTCAGTCGTACTTTTTGAAACAATCACTAGCGCGGCTTCAAACTGTTTCCACGCTCTCTTGTCACTCTTTTTTGGTCCATATGCCGTTATATATTCGTCAAAGATTTCCATTACCCTATCATATGAGTTGTGTGGAGACGTGTGGCTATTTACCGGAATATATAAATCAAACAGTTTGGTTCGTTCTTTGGCAACTGGCAGTAAATCGTCGCGCAGAGCAAACACAAATGTCACGCGACGTTTTTTATACCGCCACGGATGATTATTATACATATATTCGTTTACGGTCGTGCAGAGATTATAAAGTTGCTCATAAATCTGAGGTTGGTTGAAGCGGTCTAAATCCTCAAAGATTAGGACGCGAATCTTGCCACGCTCCAGTATATTAATAATTTCATCTGTGGAATTATTAAAGTTTGGCTCTGCTGTTGCCGTCTTGAGTGAACAGCCAAATATGGAGATCTCGGCAATCTTGATATGGGGCAAAAGATAATAGGCCACTAGGCTAGCAACCAAGGCAAGCATAAAACAAGCCAAGATGGCGAATGGAGCCCCGATCAAATAACGGTCAGATACAGCAAGATTGCCCACTTCGGGAATACTCTCAATATATGACAAGATAAAGTTGTAAAACTGGTCGCACAATAAAAACCCGAATAAAATCCAACACGCTAGGAAAAAAGCAACGCCAGCAGAACGGTTGCGTTCTACTCGTCCATATTTACTCCCACGAACCCAGCTTTTCCGTGCACTGTCGTGCAATTGTTTGATAATTGCTGCCTGCAAATCAACGTCACACGTATCGCTCGTCGTGCCCCTAAATCCAAGTAACGAAACTGTCCTCGCCTTGCGCTTTCCTGCATGGCGTCGTTTAACTGATTTAAGTATGCTACTTTTACCGGAGCCATAGACGCCAGCTAGAGCAATGGTGTGCACATCGGGATTTTCCAGCCCATCGCACAACGCCTCTTCGTACTGCTCATTTTCTTTAAGGCCGCCTCGTGGCTCCGAAGTTCTTAAAACGGGTATACTTGGTTCAATGGTATACTTAGCTTCTTCTTGATTTGGCTGCGTAGACATATTTATACAGATTATACCATATTATATATAATAAGGGAATCGTTACAACAAGAATACTAGGAATTATAAAGTTTATGTTCAAATTCCATGCTTAGTGATACGAATGTATCATTGGCTGGGCTGGGAGATATTTTAGACTTTTCCACACCTTTTTCCACAGGTCGATCTCAACCTTGCCTCTTTTTCAGGATTTTTTGTCTGAAAATGCTTATTATTTGCTCAAAATTTCACAAAATTCCCACAAAATGCTTGACATTGTAACGCCGGTCGTATAAAATTAGACCTAGATATAAGTTAAATTAGAGGAGAACCTCAAATGAAGAAAACTCAAATTTTGAGTGCTATCGCATTAGCATTTGCTTTGGGTGTCGTTGCACCTATCGCAGTTGCTGAGAATGCAAGTGCTGTTACCGAGGCCACTGAAAGTGCCGATGGTACCGCTACTGTTGCTGAAGCCAACGCTTTCAAAGCTAGCGTCGAAGGCAGCAAGCAGTACAAAGCTCTCGCTACTCTTGAAGCTGTGAAAGCTCCAACTGTTACGGTTGAAGCTACCGCTGCTACCGCAATCGTCAATGCCTACAATGACGGCGCAATCACCGAGGCTAGCGATAACTTGAACGCCAACGCTACTCTTAACGAAGCTGCTCAGGCCGCTACTAAGCTCGGTAAGTACAACGCTTACGCACAGGCTGTCCACGCTATCGCTGATGCCGCCAAGAACGGTGAAGCAGCAACTTTCAATTCATTGAAGACTGCTTATAAAGCTATTACTGGTAAGGACTACACCGGTGCAGATTACACTGACACTGCTTCTCTCACTGCTTTGCAAAATGCTGTTACTGGCACCGATGATTACACCGAATGGAAAGCTCTCGTTGATGCTACGGATGATGGTCTAGAGCTCTTGCAGGCTGTTAAAGATCTGAAAGCTGCTTTGACTACTGTTAACAGCGATGTTGAAATCGTTCGCGACCTCGCTAACATGGACACTTATGCTAAGCTCAGCGCAGCTAAGACTACTGTCATGGGTAGCGACCAAGGTACCGCATACACCACTTTGAAAGCCACTTTTGCTACTTTCAATACCTTGAAAGATGCAACCGAAGCTGACCGCAAGGCTACTTACACTGCCCTGAAAAATCAAGTCAACAATGTTGAGAAACTTTACAACAAGGCAGATAATAGCTTGACCGTCAGCGCTATCGTTGCTGGCTACGTCGCTCCTGTCAACCCAGCTGAACCTGGTGATGGCAAAGATGACGTCAACGCTCCAGCCACCGGTATCGCCGGTACTGCTGAAGGTACTGCTACTACCGTCTCCATCGTTGCTGGTCTTGCTACCGCATTGACCGCCCTTGGTGCTGGTGTAGTTGCCTACCGCTCTGCTCGCCGCAAATAATTAGCACTCGCTAATTTATAGGCTAAAAGCACAAAAAGACCCCGAGAGGGGTCTTTTTGTCGCTCCAACAATGCCTGCCCTGGCTATATCTTATCTCACAGTGATAAACTTTTCCGGGTCTGACATTCAAGTTAATATTAAGCAAGGGGCTAGCCACCTCTTGTTTTTCGAGCGATAACACGTTCTTGTGCTGTCGCAAACCTACATCTTTAGATGTAGGAGCGACACCCTCGCGAGGAGAATAAGAAGTGGCTAGAACCTCGCTCCATATTGACTTTTCCACCTATCTGTGCTACAATGATAGTAATCCTTCCATAGGTATTGTTTTCTATACCTAAGCGAAATACCTAAACCGAAGGCAAACAGAGGTAAAAAATGACTATATTTAGTAAAAAAGCAGGGAAGAATCGCATGGCTACTTCGCGTCGCCGTCTTTTCCATAAATCGGTTCCTGCGGAACCTGTTCTACCAATGCCGCCCTTGCCTCTTTTTGCTAATCCTTGGGGCAGTGCAGCTTCGTCTTCTAAACTTTTTCGCCCCAGCAAGCGTCCTTATTCCAAGCTTCCCGAGCTTGCCCCTCCTGTACCAATCGCTGGCTCCAAGCCTCGCAAATCTCGCCGTCGCAAACAGGACGACGTCAACAAGATCCATAGTTTTGACGAGCTCTTAGTCGCCCTGAGTAATCGCGAACCCGCCATCACTCTCGGCGACGACATACTCGTCAAGCACAACATCTTAATTGACTACGATGTCACTATCAATCTCGGCGGTCATAATGTTGTTTCCGAGCGCGATCTATCAATGATGCGGATTTTTGACGTTCGCCATGGCGAGTTCACCCTTACTGGTGAAGGTAATGTCTTTGCTATGGGCCCGGAAAGTGTTGCGCTGCGCGCTTTTGGCGCTATCAGTACCGGTGTTCCTGATTATACCGTTGTGACTGTTGACGAACACGTTCATCTCTATGCTCCCGAAGGCACAGGTATTTATATCGCTTCCAATCTTGGCGCTGCTTACGGGTTGATTATCGATTTTGCTGGTTCCATTACTGCCCACAACGGCATTTATCTTGCTTCTGGCGTGCGCGGCCGCTCATCTTATCGACCAGCGGTTTATTTACGTAGCGGTTCGGAAATCACCGTCGACGAGAATTCCGGCACCGCCGTTGATGCATCCGGCATTGGCGATTGGAACCTTGCTAGTACCAAGCTCCGTGGCTTTCTCGGGATTAAGGCCGAATTTGGCCGTTTCACGCTGAGTAATTCGCATATCGCCACCGGTAGCGTTGCTATTTTGCTCAATACTGACGCTGGTGCTGGTCTCAGCCTTACAATTGATGGTGGTAGCTTCCAAAGCACCGATGCTCTCACAATTCTCGGCAAGCCAACTGGCATCAGTAAGTTTGTCGTCAAATCCGGCGATTTTTGCAGTGAAAAAGGTATCATCAACCGCGAGCTTTCCAAAGTCGCAATCTTTGAAGGTGGTGATTTTTACGATAATCTAGTCGATTTTGCGGCCAAAGACCAAAAACTCACCGGTGAAGAATAGAGATCACTAGCGATAGTCAACCCGCTGCTGCTTGTAGTTTTGGAAAATTTTGCTATATACTTGGCGCATGAAATTTTTGCATCCGTCATGGCATTTTTACGCGCTGATTTTTGGTGTAATCACTGGTATCGCTTTCTTCACTGTGTCTGGTCAACCGCTTTTTAGAGCTCCGTCTTGGTTTGTTCTCGACCTCGTTCTAGTCCTCATTGCACTTTTTATACCTTGCCGCATTACTTTGCCTATTGCCTTTGCTGCTGGTTTTCTTCTCGCTGGCTTCCGTTTCTCTCCCGAACTTGCTGATCGCCTCACTCTCGCTTCGTTCGTCGGTCAAACTGTTACTATTTCTGGCATCATTGCCGAAGACCCGGATTTTAGCGAATCTGGCGCCGCGCTTCGTCTCTCACGGCTCTCTATTGATAATCGTACTTTTTCTGGCTTAATCTATGTCAAACTTTCTGGTCAAAATTACGATTTTCTCCGCTCCGACCACCTCGTCTTGCGGGGCAAGTTCGGTGACGGTTTTGGTACTTTTGTCGGTTCGCTCTATCGCCCGGAAATCGTTAGTTTTACTCGCGACCACCCTGGCGATGTTTTTGCTCGATTCAAACAATTCTTCTCAGGTCTAGTTCATGACAAAATTGATTCGCCCGTTTCCGACCTTGGCCTCGGCTACTTAATGGGTCAGAAAAACGGCCTTTCTAAAGATTTTTCTGAACAGCTCCGCGCCGTCGGTATGACTCATGTCGTAGTTGCGTCTGGTGCCCATCTTGCTATCATTGTCGTCGCTGTCCGCAAAATTTTTGGTAGGATCTCCAAGTTCGCCGAGCTATTATTCGCCATTCTTGCTATTGCTGCTTTTGTGCTCGTGGTCGGCTTCACGCCTTCTATGACAAGAGCGGCCCTTGTGGCGGTGCTAGGACTTTTACTTGGCTTCTTTGGCCGCAAACTTTCACCTTTCCGTCTCCTCGGCCTCGTTGCTGCCCTTACCCTCCTCATCAGCCCCACTAATCTTCAAAATATCGGTTGGCAACTTTCCTTCGCCTCGTTTTTCGGCATTATGATCATTGCTCCTCGCCTCACTCGCCACTTTTACGGCGGCAAAAATCCCCCTTGGCTCGCTAGTATGCTTATCACTAGTCTTTCCACTACTTTAATCTGTGCTCCGGTCATGATTTTTAATTTTGGCAGCCTTTCACTCCTTAGTTTTGTTGCAAATCTCATCATTCTCCCTACTTTGCCCTACGCCATGGTACTGGTTTTTCTCACTGGCGCTACTAGTTTTTTCCCGCTTCTGTCTAGCTTCTTTGCGATTCTCGCTTCCGCGCTACTAAATATTCATGTCTTTGTGATTGATTTTCTCAGCCAACAGGAAACCTTTATTCTTACTTTCGCCTCCAATAACCCGCTTATCTACCTAATTTATCTACCAATATTAGCAGTTTTATTATATAATATATATCATGAACATCAGAAGCGAAACAGAAATGGCCCAATTTGCCGAGAACTTTGCAAAGAACCTGTACCTACCGGCGACAATCGTCTTGACCGGTGATGTCGGTGCTGGCAAAACCACTTTCACTCGCGCTCTTGCCACCACCCTTGGCGTCACCGAACCAGTCACTAGCCCTAGTTTTACGATTTCCAAGCGCTACGCTCTCCCCACTGGCGGGGAATTAATACATTACGATTTTTATCGTCTTGATGATCCTGGTCTAATGGCCGAGGACTTAGCAGAAGCCATCCAAGCTCCCGGCTCGCTCACTGTCATTGAATGGGGTCAAGACATTCTCAATCTCGTGCCAGAGAACGCTCATTTTCTTACTTTCGCCATCAATGATGATGGGTCGCGCACTATCACGGAAGGAGTTCCCGCATGAAACTCTACCTAGATACTTCCACTGACATAGTCAAATTACGCCTCGACGACCAAAACTATGAATGGCATCCCGAGCGCGGCCGTATGGCTGAGGGAATTTTTCGTTTCATCTACGACAAACTGCATGAAAATTCCGCCGATTGGCCAGAGATTACGGAAATTACCTATTTTTCTGGCCCGGGCTCTTTTACGGGGCTTCGCATTGGCGCTGCTATCGTCAATACTCTCGCCGATCAGCTCCAAATTCCACTCTATGACCATCATGGCATTCGCCATCAACTGATTCTGCCCGACTACGGCCGCCCCGCCAATATTTCCAAGCCTCGTAAATAGCAAAGTCACCCCTAATTTATAAAAACTATGGTATAATTAGTATGGAATTTTATTAATTTTATATTTTTGTTACCCCATCGGTATAGAGAAAAATACCGATAAACAATTGGAAAGGTTATTATGGAAGTATTTGCGGTTATTATTGCCCTCGTCTTGGGTGCTAGTGTTGGCGCGGGTGGTATCTATGCATACAATAAAAAGAATGAAAATGGCGGCAAGACTAAGGCTGACGATCTCGTGAGAAAAGCTAAAAACGAGGCTTCAGACATCGTTTCTAAGGCTAAGTCTGATGCTGCCGATATCGCCGCCAAATCCCAGCAGGAGGAGACTGAGCGCCGCCGTGAGTGGAAAAATACCGAATCGCGCCTCTCTGAGCGCGAGAATAATCTCGATAACAAACTCGACCAGCTCGAGAAAAAAACAGAGCGTCTAAGCAAGCAAGAGAAAGAGCTCGACGACCTCAAGGCTGAAGTACGCGATATTCGTACTAGGCAACAGGAGAAACTGGAAAAGATTGCCGGTCTCAGTAAGTCCGATGCTCGTGACAAACTTATGCAAATGACTGAACGCGATATCAAACAAGACCTCGCTGGCCTTGTTGCTAAAGAGCAGAAAGAGATCAAACATGAAGTTGACGAGGCTGCCCAAGCCATCTTGCTCACCGCAATGGAACGAATGTCTTCGGAAGTAACTGCCGATCGTACGGTTACTGCCCTCAAACTACCAGATGACGACATGAAAGGCCGCATTATTGGTAAGGAAGGACGCAATATCCAGGCTTTGCAACGTGCTACTGGCGTTGATATTATGGTTGATGATACGCCTGGTATGGTGGTACTTTCGAGTTTTGATCCAATTCGTCGCCAAGTTGCCCGCTATGCACTTGAACGCCTAATGAAAGATGGCCGCATCAACCCTGCTTCAATCGAAGAAGCAGTTGCTAAGGCTGAACGCGAAATCGAAAAAGAAGTTGTCCGTGCTGGTGAGGATGCTGCCCGTGAAGTTGGCGTAGTTGGCCTGCCTCGCGAGCTCATCCATCTCCTTGGTGAATTAAAGTTCCGTACTTCATATGGCCAAAACGTTTTACTTCACTCCGTCGAAATGACACACATCGCTGGTATGATTGCCGAGGAAATTGGCGCCAATAAACGTGTCGCCAAGACCGCAACCCTTCTCCATGACATCGGCAAAGCCGTCACTCATAAAATTGAAGGGAAGCACGCTGAGATTGGTGCCGAACTCGCCAAAAAGTATGGTATGCCTGACGATGTTGTTCATGCTATGGCTGCGCATCATGACGATATTGAGCCTACCACTCCCGAGGCTATTATTGTTAAAATCGTTGATTCGCTCTCTGCCGCCCGTCCTGGTGCCCGTAACATCTCCGCTGAGAACTTTGCTGAGCGTATGCGCGACTTAGAGAACATCGCCACCAGCTTCCCAGGTATTGATAAGGCCTATGCCATTTCCGCCGGTCGCGAAATTCGCGTCATTGTTGAGCCAAAACAAATTGATGATCTCTCCGCTCTTAAGCTCGCCCGCGACATTGCCAACAAAATTGAAGCCACCATGTCCTATCCTGGCGTAATCAAGGTTAACGTCATCCGCGAAACCCGCGCCGTCGAATATGCCAAATAGAGCTATAGATCCTAATTTTCCCATTAAGCCCCGCATCACTAGCCGCACCTGGTTTAAAGTTGCCCTAACCACCGTCATAATTGTCGCCCTTATTGGCTATCTCGCCTGGGATATCGCTTTTCACGGCCCACTCGTTCAGCTTTGGACTAGCAAGGACCTATTACTTGACCGCATCCGATCTTGTGGTCCCCTTGCGCCGCTAGCCTACATCTTACTTCAGTCCATCCAGACCGTTGTCGCTCCTATCCCCGGCCAAGTCGTCGGTAGTATTGGCGGTTTGCTCTTTGGCTGGTGGGGTATTCTCTGGACTTTAATTGGCAGTACTATTGGCTACCTGATTGTGCTACTAATTTCCAAACGCTTCGGCCGCCCACTCCTAGAAAAGATTTTTAAAAAGTCCGCCATCTCTAAGTTTGATTTTATTCTTAGCTCTCGGTCGTCCGCTTTAATTCTTTTTGCAATCTTCTTACTACCTGGTTTCCCCGATGATATTGTTTGCTATATTGCCGGTCTTACCAATCTCTCCATTAAAAAACTCATGGCCATCATTCTACTCGGCCGTTTTCCGACTATCGTTCTCACAAACTATCTCGGTGCTGGTTTGAGCACTAATCCCGGCCTTGTTGTTGCCTGTGCCGTTGTTGGTGTACTAATACTCGGCTTCGCTGTCTGGCAACGCGAACGTATTATGAATTTTTTCCATCGATTTGATAAGAAGGACGAGGCAGATCCTACCAAACAATAAACTCGACAAACTGTCGAGCCCATTGTTTGGTAGTACCGACTGGGATCGAACCAGTGACCTTGGGCTTATGAGTCCCACGCTCTAACCATCTGAGCTACGGTACCATTTCCTATCATTATAACACAAATACTCGAATGTGGGAGGATTTTAGTCTGTACTAGATGGGATCTAGGCGTTCTGTAATTTTTGCTCAATCCTTTGTAGCCCATAGGCCTGCATGACAAAGAAGACCATTAGCACCAAAATCACGGACGCGAAAACCTCTTGACTATAAAAATTATTATAAATAATATAGGTGATGGCAATGCCAGTTAAATTACCTAGCGACAGAAAAAGATTCCAAGTAAAATGATGCTCTCGTGTGTAGCTAGACAAATTTTCTTTATTGCCGACGGCATAGATCATACTGCTGCCCTCGAGCGCAATGAGAGCCCCACCAGTTTTAATTGTGAAGTAAAATAGCAAAATGCTAAACGTGTTAAAATCCGCCACCATATTAGCCGCGCTAATCAACATCAAAAGCGCCAACGGAACATAGAACCTTTTTACTCTGCCTTTTCTGTTCAAAATGCGAACCGCCTCAAGCATGATAATATAGACCACAGAGAACAAACTGTCATAATTTCCTATACTGAACTCTGTTCCTAGGGTTAGAAACAATACTACGGGCAGCAAATATTCAAGTACCCCGTCAGTCCCACTCAGTCTTTTAAGATAGGAGACAAAATACGCTTCGCGCATAGTTCTGTTTTTGAAAGCCTTTTTCCAAAACTTGATGGGGTGGAAGCCATTATCTATCACACTAAAATCAACTTTGGTCGCAACAATGGCAGATACTATAGCATCAATCAACATCATAATAAAAACCACATACCAAGAAAAGTTAGTAATCGTATAACCCATCATTAGCGGGGCAACAAGCGTAATCATGCCACCGATAATATTTATGCCAGCAACATAGCTGCTGAGGCTCTGCGTCTTGGTAGATCTGATTAGTGTTACTTCGTAGACAACATAATGCGCATTTTTTGCAAATCTTTGTATCAATGCAAACAGCCAAATCACGCTCAATAAGTTCTCTTGCATAATTAGAAGCATTAGAATGCTAATAATTTCGCATGCTATACTCAATCTAAAAATAAAGTTCGCATTGTCTGGCTGCATATTTTTCATTAATAGGAAATTAAGTACGCAACCGGCAGCGGCATTGAACGCCGCATATAGCAACAAGAAGTTAAAATCACCTTGGACTAACTGGAAGAGATAAATACTCAAAAAAAGACTAGAAAAAATCTCAAGAATTTTCCGCAATAGCGACAGAACGGCTAGTGTCTTTTTGTTCTTCATACAAACACTGGCGGAAGGGACAGGATTCGAACCTGCGAGGCTATTAACCTGCCGGTTTTCAAGACCGGTGCCATCAACCACTCGGCCACCCTTCCTCGTTCCTATTATAGCACACTTTCTCTTTTGGGACAACAGGGCTTCGCATTTTTACCAAACCACTCCCGTGTGCTATAATAATACTATATGAATAAGTCTAAAGACGGTTTTACTTTACTCGAAATTATGATTGTTGGTGCTTTCGCTGCACTACTCGTAATTCTTTTCTTCATCCAAAAATCCAACGTTGACGCCATGAACCGCGATGATGCTCGCAAGACCGCTATCAACGCCATGTATTATGCTCTCGAAGAATATTATTATCCCAAATATGGTTATTACCCATCCGAAATCTCTGAGGAAATTCTACCCGTAGTTGATCCAGCGCTTTTCACCGACCCATTCGGCATGAATATCGGTAATGATGCCAGCACTTATACCTATCAACCAGCCAATTGCAACGAAAAGAATGAATGCCGCGAATTTATGCTCCGCGCTGAACTTGAAAAAGAGGACACTTATATTAAGCGTGGTCGCAAATGAATAAACAACGAGTGGTTATAGCGCTCGGAGGGAACGCACTTCAAAAAAACGGGGAAGTTTCCGCTGAAGCTCAAAAGTCAGTCGCCAACCAAGTTGGCGAAACTATTGCTCGTCTATCGAGAAAATATGAAATCATTATTGCGCACGGTAATGGTCCACAAGTTGGGAATATTCTGCTTCACGAAGAAACTGCCGCCACTCCAGCTGCCCCCGCCATGCCCCTTGAGACTGCGGTGGCCATGAGTCAGGGCCAGATTGGCTATTGGCTGATGCAGGCTATCACTAATGCCTTTGCTCGCGAAAAACGACGTCGTGATGTTGCTACTATTGTCACTCAAGTTGTGGTCGACCCAAAAGATCCAGCTTTTCGCCACCCCACTAAGCCCATCGGCCAATTTTACACTGCTGCCGAGGCCGTTAAGCTTGCTAAATCTAAACGTTGGGAAATGCGCGAGGATTCCGGACGCGGATATCGCCGAGTTGTCCCATCTCCACAGCCGATTGATATCATTGAGAAAAAGCAAATTACTACTCTAGTTGAAGCCGGTGCTATCGTCATCGCAGTTGGCGGTGGCGGTATTCCAGTTGTCCGTAGCAAAGTCCTAAAACTCTTACGTGGGGTTGACGCCGTGATAGATAAAGATGCCGCCGCCGAGAAACTTGCCGAGCTTGTCAAAGCTGATATCTTTGTTTCTGTTACCGCCGTGCCAAACGCCTATATTAACTTTGGCAAAAAAGACCAAATCGCACTTGGGCTAATCACTAAGAACGAGGCGAATCATTATATCAAAGCTGGCGAATTTGGTACTGGTTCGATGCTACCAAAAATAGAGGCCGTTACTCGTTTTGCCAATACTCGCCGAATAGGCATCATCACTGATCCTGCCAACCTTGAAAACGCTTTGCGCCAGAAAACTGGCACCATAGTCAAAGGTTAATTTAAGCCGCTAGCTCGCGAGCACACAAACGAACTGCTTCGCTCCAGCTGGTCGCAACATGTGGCGTTGCAGCTAATTCTTCAACCTTGAGAGCATTACGCATTGCCAAAGCAATTTCCTGTACTACCAAATCCGCATTCGGGCACACAACCGTCGTGCCCAAAATTTGTCCTCGCACATCTGCCAGAATTTTTACAAAACCAGTCCTAAAGTCATTCGTGTTCGCAGCGCTCACCGACTCAATTGGCATCAAAGCTGACTTGAACTTGAAGCCCAACCTTGCACAATCCGCCTCATTAAAGCCAACTTTCGCCACTTTTGGCAAAGTATCAGTCATCCGTGCAAAACCAGCATAGTTAATGACACCATTGCTCTTTTTTAGAGCGTTAGTCGTTGCAAGTTTCGCCTCGTAAGTTGCGCGTTCAGTCGAACTTTCGCCACCCAGTATATCACCAGCCGCATAAATATGCGGACAAGTCGTACGCAGGTTATCGTTCACTTCCACGCCACCTGGGGTATATTTGACGCCTGCATTTTCCAATCCATAATCCACGCTTGGTTCCGGTGTTGTTGCTAGCACCACCGCCTCTACTTTAACGGATTTCTCCTGCCCGCCTCGCACAAATATTACTTTCTTGTCCTTGCCTTCCTCAGCCAGTGCAATAACCCGTGAACTTGTCAGTACTTGCACCTGGAAGCGTTTATGCAAATGTTCAGCAATTGCATCGCCCGCTTCCTTATCTTCACGCGGCAAAAGTCGATCTTGTGCTTCCGTAATCAAAACCTGCGATCCTAGTGCCGAAAAATACTCCGCAATCTCACATCCAGTCGAACCACCTCCCACCACCATCACTGCTTTTGGCACTTTCGACATCCGTAGCGCCGTATCGGGTGACCAACAGTTTACCGCCTCAATTCCCGCAATACCGCTTACTGCCAATTCCGAACCGGTCGCAAGCAAGAACTTTTCACCACTAATCTGCTTGCCGTCCACCGCAATTTCATGCGGGCTAATAAACTGTGCAAATCCATGATAACAGTCTACACCCGATTCCTCAAATAACTTCCGCTTACCACCACCAGCTCGTCGTACAGCTGCTGCCTGCCAGTTGAGTAACGACGGATAATTGTATCGCAAATTCGCACTCGACATTCCAAAGCGTGCCCCTGCCACCGCTTCAGCATAACGCTGCGCAAATCCTAGCGCTGCTTGGTAGGGAATATCACGGTAATTTAGCGTTGTTCCGCCCCAACGATCAGCCTCCACAATTGCGGTCTTCACCCCTATACTTGCCGCTAGCAAAGCCCCAGCGCTCCCCGCCGCACCGCTTCCAATCACTATGTATTGATAATCAAAACCTTTTGCCATTATCCCAACCCATTTATATTATTTTATCATGATTTTCGTAAACATAAGCCAAATCACTATTGTATTTCTTTGACTCTTTCGCTAGTTGCCGGTATAAATCTGCTTCGGTAATTGTATTTCGTTTCCTAGTCCAGCCGATTACTTTTTCCGCAACCTGATCAGCCATCGTCTTGGCTGCTCCAGTCGGTATCCCCACCCCCTTCGCATCGCATGCTATCTGCTTTGCGAGGGCTTCTCGCTCTAACATTATCTTTTCGCTCATTTTAATACCTCAAAAGCAAAAACAAAAATTGCCAAAACTACAAAGCCTACACCGGTCATAACCTTTAAGAAAGTGCGATTTTTCGCCCGCCAGCGCTGTACGTCCACCACTGTGCTACCTCGCCGTATTAACAAGCGCGTCACTACCAGTGGTAGGATTGCTACGACAGTATACAATGCCACCGCTAAAACTTGTTGTATCGGTGGTAACGCTAGTAAGCTGTTCGCTGCTACCACTACGAGCACTAATGTGAACGGCATTTCCGCCAAACTTGTCAGTAAACCGAGCGAGAACGCCTCGGTGTTGCTACTAGTGTTTTTCGCTCGTTGATGGATGAAACGTGCCACTGCCCGTGGTAACCAAAGTTCCGTGCTGCGCCCTCTGCGATAGTAAATTGCCCAAACCGCAATCGCAATTGCGACTAGCGTCGCCACTACAATCAGCAACTCTTCTGCATAAAGTGGTTTTCCAAAATACCCAGCTAGTATAAAAGCCATTGCTCCTAGCATAATGAATACCATCGTCCCCACTCCTGCGGTATAACTATCCACTACATTGCGCGTCTTTTGACGGATATGTTTACCAAGGCTCGCATGATAAAGCAACAAAAATGCTCCCAGCCCCAATTGTAGGGTAGCATGCACTGTCGCTGCCAGCAACACCTCCGCAAAGGGAATAACCATATCCATAATCTAATTATACCATACTTTCGGTACCCCAACCACTAATACCGACAACGTCGCCCCTAAGGCTAATCAGCTTGCCAACTTCCCCCTTAACTTCCTGCGTACCGGGGGCTACGAGTACTCCGACGGTAAGGTCTACTATCGCACGACGTATGGCACCTGGTGGTCCGCTACTCGTAGCTCTGCGACGGGTGCTAACTACCTGACCACGCATACCACGGCTGTCCTCCCGCAGAACAGCAACAATCGCGGAAACGGCTTTGCGGTGCGCTGTGTCGCTCGTTAGCTCTTTCCAGCACCCCCAACTACAACCGTATTAATGCATGGCCTCTCCAGTTCCTGCGTACTGGCAGCTACGACCGTTCCTACGGCTACCTCAACGCACGTACGGCGAATGGCGGCTGGTGGTCTGCTACGGCTGGTTCCGCTACCCTCGGGCGCCACCTGGGTTCGAATACCGGCTACGTCTACGCCCAGGCTAACAATTTCCGTGGCTACGGCTTTGCTCTGCGCTGCGTAGAGCAAAAGATCTAGTAGTTTATAAAAAACCATTTGTAATCTTTACAACACCTTTAAGTTATCCACAGGCTTTTCCACATAGTTTTCC
>CAQOWG010000013.1 GCA_948851665.1 uncultured Candidatus Saccharibacteria bacterium | reverse complement strand
TACAATGTAACCAACTACATTTTTACATGTTGTTCTAAATAGTTATAATGAACCGGAAGTAGTCTTGATTTTTGTGTCAAGTTGGGGTAAAATGAAAGGAATGGGGATATAGCTCAGCTGGTTAGAGCGCGTCACTGATAATGACGAGGTCTGTGGTTCAAGTCCACATATCCCCACCAGCAAGGGGTAATAGCTCAGCTGATTAGAGCGCCGCCTTTGCAAGGCGGAGGTCCAGGGTTTGAATCCCTGTTACTCCACCATGAAAATCCCACTACGGACGTAGTGGGATTTTCTGTTGTCTGTTATTTTGTGTTAGTGCCTGCTTTCCGCCAGCACCCCCAACTACAATCGTATTAATGAATGGCCTCTCCAGTTCCTGCGTACTGGCTACTACCACCGTTCCTACGGCTACCTCCGCGAGCGTACGACGGTTGGCTACTGGTGGTCTAATACGGCTGGATCCGCTACCTACGGGCGCTACCTGGATACGTGGACCGGCGTTGTCTACGCCCAAATTATCAATTTCCGTGGCGCCGGCTTTGCGCTGCGCTGCGGGTTTGGTAAGTCTATCAGTAATATATTGGGCTAGCTAACAGAAAAACGCCCTGTGACGGGCGATTTTGGTGGGTTCAGGCAACCTCGCAGTGGTTTTGCCCGAATTGCTTCTATTGTAGCGTGTAAACCGAACAAAGTCAAGCATTTTGATGAGCCTTGACATAAGAATTATCGGTCGTCGTCAAGAGAGAGGTTGGCATTTAATATATCACCAGGCGGATAAAGGATATGAAAGTTTTGCACAGGCGGTGGAAAAGTCTGCAAAAAAGAAACCCGCCGAAGCGGGTGGTGGAGAAATTAAGGAACGATAGGACCGTTATAAGGGACGGCATCTTCGGCGGAAGAAGGAGAGATCATTCCTGTAGAATTTCTATCTATGGGCTGGTATCGTTGTTTTATCATATTCTATATATCAAGTCAAAGAAACATGTGACAGGGGTATGATTTACCGAAAATGGAATAAAAGTTGCAAAATGTAAAATTAAGCAAAAAAACTATTGACAAAACTGAAGCGGTATGCTAGAATGGTAGTAACATCGAATATTGATGGTGTTTATTAGTTAAATGGTGGGCAGAAAGAGAGAGCTAAGATGTCTGGTACGAAAGCTGGCGGTCTCAAAGCCGCACAAACTAACCGTGCTAAGTATGGCAAAGAGTTTTACTCTAACATCGGTCGCAAGGGCGGTCAGATGGGTCATACTGGTGGGTTCGCTGCGAACCCGGCACTCGCTCGCATCGCTGGTGCGAAGGGTGGTCGGATTTCTCGTCGCGGTCCAGCCAAGAAAACGGCAAAATAATAAAATCTTTTTAGATATTTAATAATACAAAAAATCGGCCAGGTACGGTCGATTTTTTGTTGTATAATTGGTTTGATGGATTGTGCAAATTTAGTGGAGCGGCTGAGTAAAGATTTTTCAGATTTAAGATTCAGACAAGGTCGGAAATTTGCTTTTCGGCCGCCGCGGACGGTGGTTTTTGAGCCACTAACGGGGGTTGATGCTGAGTACAAAATTTACTCAATGCGGCTTTTGCACGAGGTAGGACATGCTTTGTCGGGGCATCGGACTTATAGGCAGGATTTAGAACGAGTAAAAATGGAATGTGAGGCTTGGCGGAGGGCGAGGGGCTTATGCGAGCGATATGGGGTGGAATATGACGAAGGGATGG
This sequence comes from uncultured Candidatus Saccharibacteria bacterium, assembly GCA_948851665.1. GTDB lineage: Bacteria > Patescibacteriota > Saccharimonadia > Saccharimonadales > Saccharimonadaceae > Nanosyncoccus. The sequence goes on along the minus strand of CAQOWG010000013.1, from coordinate 20,907 downwards.
TAGAGCAGGAGTTGGAGAGTTATCGGGAGTGGCTGCATCAGAAGTCGAAATGTTCACAGTGTGGATTGACGCGCTACCAGGCAGAAAATGGGGTATATCATTGCCCGTTTTGTGAGGGGTAGATTGGGGAGGGTTATCTGTTGACTACGGAGAAAGAAAGAGTATAATTATAGAAAATGCGTCACGTGTTGAAACCAAGATTACCTTTGAGGACAGTGATACTGGTGGCAGTAGCGGCGGGGCTGGTTTGGCTATCAGGGTCGTTTTTTCGAGCTTTGCAGGTAGAAGCATTGACGGCAGAGTTACCGAAAGCGAATTTCGACTTGGTGGATGACACAAGTAAGTACGTCTATTTATCGGATCTAGCACTGGATACCACGCACCAATCAAGCGTGGGTTGGGGGTCATTATTGTTTGATCAAACAAGTAGTGGTGGAAAAATTACTGAGCGTTATGAAGGGAACGTGATTACTTTTGACAAGGGGATTTGGGCGCATGCTAGCTCGAATGTTTATTACAATTTGGAAGAGGTGGGGATTGAGGGCGAGTATGATTATTTGACGGCGTATGCGGGGTTAAACACTACGGCGGCTAGTAGTAGCAACGGCGTGATTTTTTGGGTGTATGGTTCAACTGATGGTACGAAGTGGGACGTGCTGTATAATGAAGAATCAAAGGTAACTCGACCGGGGACAAATGCGGATTTTGTAAAGGTGAATATCAAGCCATATAAGTATTTGCGTTTGCAGGCGGATGCAAATGGCAGTAATGGCAATGATCATGCAGTATGGGGTGATGCACGACTGGTAAAAGAGGGGTATAATGCCTCGGTAGTACCAGCGGCCAGTGATTTTGATGCCTATTTTCAACAGATGGGGATGATTGATCCGGGTACGAATAGTGAGTATGAGCAAGCGCTATTGAGGCGAAGTTTAATTAAGAAGGTGGGGCAATATACATTGACGCAGTTTGTGCGAGAGAGCGAGACAAAACGACAGACTTTGGAGTGGTTGTATGATAATCTAGATATTTTGCGATGGTATATTATGGGCGGAGCGCCAGTTGGGAACAATTATCGAAATTCGTTGGATGTGCTAGCGCGGTTGTATGAGGTGTATCGGGCGGATCTTGCGAATAATACAGTAACGGAGAACGGCGTTAGGTTGAGTGACCTCTATGCGCGGATGATGATCTCTGAGGCTTTGGTATATTCTGGGTCGGTGACATCATGGATAGGAGGTGGGCAGTATTCGGATCCAGTGAAACGTTATGAGGTGTTCAAGATGTTGCATGAAGAGGGGCGGCTAGATCGTAAGGTGTTTGAGTCGCTGGAAATTGAGGAAATGCGCTGGGTGCTAGACACGATGACGACGGATGACGAAGTGAATTGGTTGAATTATTACAGTAAGAAGGAAAAAAGTAGCGACCCATATCATTATATTAGGTACACTTTTGGTTATAAATACGGCTCAGAGCAGTATTACAGTGAAGAAAATCGAGCGAAGTGGGATGAGAAATATAATCTAGCGGAGTATAACGTTGAATATGGCGTAGCTGGCAAGCCAAAACTTTGGATAGTGTTTGAAGAAGGTTCGGTGTGTGGCGGTTTGTCGAAAACTGGGACGAATATCTGGAATACTTGGGGCTATCCGGCGTCGGTAATTGGCCAGCCAGGACATGCGGCGTACTTATACTACGTCCAGGATGATAGCGGAAGGGGGAAATGGGGAATTGGGAATAATATTTCTGGTTGGACTAGATCGGAGAAAGGCGAGCGGTTGCCGTTGGGTTGGGGATCGAACAGCTGGGATAGTTATTATCAAGTAAGCTATGTGCCATACGCACAGGCGGCGTTGAATGATGTGGATAATTTGGTGAAGGCGGAGGAGACACTGCTACTCCTGGATGTTTATAACGGGAATTATAACAAGCAGGAGGAGGTGTACCGTAGAGCGCTTAGTTATCAAAATATCAATATGGATGCCTGGTATGGCTTAATTCAACTTTATAATAGTAATGCGAGTAAGACAGAGGCGGATTTTGTGCGCTTGGTGGAAGAATTAGCAGAAGCGTTGAAATACTATCCGCTACCAATGTGGGATTTGATGAATTTGATTAAGCCACGGATTACGAGTTCAGTCGGGCAGGCGGGTTTTTATCACGCACAGCGGGAGGCTTTGAATACGGCTAAAACGGCAACGGAAGACATGGTTCTGCAGTCAGATATTACGCGGACAATGGCAAACTATCTTTTGAACAATAATGATCTTTCGATGGCAAAATTCTCATTTGATGGGGAAAAGGCGAACCGGATCGTAATGGCGGAGAGGTATTTTACGGAGTCTACTACGACGACTTGGCAATACAGTATTGACGGGAAAAGAACTTGGTCAGATCCAGTTTCGGTCCGTGAATGGGAATTGGAGTCGGATGAGATAGCAAAAGTGAACGTGGAAGATGATATTGTGATCTGTGTTGTGGGTACAAAGTGCGGTAGCGCGTATGAATATGATGGGAATGGACAGAGAGAAGATGATAGCTATGCAATTGATATTGTAGCGCAGGATGCGCCATCGAATTTGTACGCAAATGACTTGGAGAATCGAGTAGTGGGGGTGAGCGTGAATGCGGAATGGCGGTTTGGTGAAAGTGGGCCGTGGACTTCATACGCAGTGGCGACGCTGGATTTGACTGGTGATAAAACGGTACAAGTGCGTAACGGGGCGACTGGGACGAAAATGGCAAGCGAACACAGTACATATACTTTTACAACTGATGTGATAGATGAAAAGAAGACATATATTACAGTGGATCATTTGGCGATTGCGGGGGTTTCGACGGAGGCAACGAGCCAAGGCGGGCAAGCAGCAAATACGATTGACGGGAATTATAATACGCGTTGGCATTCGGCTTGGAATGGAACGGATCGAGACAAATGGATTACGGTGCGATTTGATGAACCGGTGATGTTGACAGCGATTGAATACGTGCCAGCAGGCGGTGGTAATGGTAAAATTTTGGACGGGAAAGTTTTAGGGAGCGAAGATGGAGAGAACTTCTTTGAAATTGCGCAGATTAGTAATTGGGCGAATAACGAATCAGTGAAGACAGTAGAGATTAGCGGTCTTGAGAGGCCGATTAGGTATGTAAAGATTGTGGGGACGAGAACGTCTTCGGCGGGTGGAGGAAGTTTTATCGCTGGAAGAATGTTGAACTTCTATAAGGATGGGACATATGTTGTGGAACCAGAGGAGCCAGAACGGCCGGAACAGCCGAGTGAACCGGGGGGTTCTGACGATTCAGAGCAGCCGAGTGAGCCAGAGCAACCGAGTAACCCTGGTGATTCGGACGAACCGAGCGGGGACGGACCAGGTAAACCAAGCGATCCTGAACAACCTGATAACAATGAACGGCCGGGTACGCCCGAAGACCCAGAACAACCAGATGATGGGGAGGGGAACGACGACAATGGCAGTAACAATAACGGCAATATATTGCCGCAAGAACCGAAGGGTGAGCAAGTGGGTAGCAAAGAGCAGAATGCATCGGAATTGCCACATGCGGGTTTGCAGTTCCAGGTATGGTGGTTGATTGTTGGGGTCGGAGTAACTTTGGCACTGTACACAGGCGGGTCAATGATTCGCAATCGACGTCGATAACTAGACAGAGCGCCTAAAGTTTGATATAATAGAAGAAGTTTTTGGGCTCGTTCAAGAAAATCGATAGGGGGATTGGTTTTGTTGAACGAGTCTGAAGAAAGGATAATAAATTTATATGGCAAAAGCCAAATTAACGATGGATGAGCTACTTGCAAGCTCAGAGGAGAGCGTCAAGCCGGTTGTTGCGGGTGAAACTGTGACGGGTAAGGTGCTTTCGCTCAAGAAGCACGAGATCTTGATTGATCTTGGAGCACGGGGGATTGGTATGGTACCGCGCCGTGAGGTGTCGTTTGCACGGAACTTGAATGTGGGCGACGAGGTGACCGCTTCAGTGATTGAGGCAGAGATGGGCGATGGCTCAGTGCTATTGTCACTGCGTAAGGCTGCTAAAGAGAAGGGCTGGGACGAGATTCAGGCTCGTATTGACAATACCGAGGTAATTGAGGTGACGCCGTTTGATGCAAATCGCGGTGGTCTCTTGGCAGAATATGAGGGGATTCGAGGTTTCTTGCCGGTTTCTCAGCTTTCGGCGGAGCATTACCCGCGGGTTGGTTCGGCGGATAAAGATGAGATCTTGCAACGCCTTAATTCTTTGGTTGGCAAACCAATGAAAGTGCGTATCTTGGATGCGAACCGCAAAGATAACAAGTTGATTTTCTCAGAGAAAGAAGCCGTGAAAGATGGTTTGGCAGAGCGTTTTGCTGAATTGCATGTCGGTGACGTCGTGAAAGGCGTAGTGACTGGTGTTGTCGACTTCGGTGCTTTTGTGAACGTTGATGGCGTAGAAGGTTTGATTCATATCTCGGAGATCTCTTGGGAACGTGTGAATAACCCATCTGATTATGTAAAAGTTGGCGAAACAGTAGAGGCAAAAATCATCACGATTGACAAGGAACGCCTTAGCCTTTCGATGAAGCAGTTGACCCAAGATCCATGGCTATCAGAGGTCGAAAACTTGAAGAAAGGTGACGAAGTCGAGGGAACGATTACGCGAATTACACCATTTGGTGCATTTGTGCAGATTTCTCCGGCGGTCGAAGCCCTGGTGCATGTTTCTGAGCTGGGCGGGGGTAATGGTGTGGATCCAGAGAAGGTTTTCACTCTGAACGAGCGTAAGAAATTCAAAGTCTTAGACATTGACAAGGATGGTCGTAAGATTAGCTTAACGATTGCAAAGTAGTTTAGCTTTGGATAAGTAAAACACCCCCTTGATGGGGGTGTTTTACATGATGAGGTTTTATTTATTTTTTGTTTTTGGTCTTTTTGTCATCTTTACTATTCTTGCGGGCTCGACCGATGCGGCTGGTTTCGTAGACTTCTTTAGAAAATTCATCAATTAGATAGGAACGGTTGAGGGTTTCGGGCTTGGTGAGATAGACGAGGGGGAGATGGGCAGATTTGAAGAACTTTTTGAGGTCTTGAGGGGTGACGTCGAGGGGGTTACGAGAGGCTTTTTTGACGGGTTTGTCGGCTGGGTCGGCGAGCTTGACGGCGCAAATGGGACAGAGGGAACGTTTATTACAGAGGACGAAATCAACGGTTTTATTTTCGATAAAACGCTTGGCGGTTTGGCGGTCTTGAGAACCAACTTTGTGATTGAGGAGAGCAGAGACTTCAACTTGGGGGATGACATAGAATTTCTCGCCAAAAAGTTCGACTAGAAGTTGGAAGCAGAGCTTTTCGGGGCCTTCCATAAGGCGTTTTCGAGGACGATAGCGTGCGCGTGATTTGAGACCTTGGCTGCGTTGGCGGACGCTGACGCCAGCGAGGACGGACACGAAAAACAGGGCTACGACAGCGATGGCTGCGGTAGTCAAGTAGATTTTATCAGGGCTGAAGAGTTCTTCAATGTCCATATCAATTAAACCTGTAGTTGTCATCTATTATAGCACGGAGAGTGAATTTTGGCAAGAGAGAATGGTGATATGGTACGGACGCAGCGCAGAGCAAAGCCGTTGCCACGGAAAACGTTATTCTGGGCGTCGACGTAGCCGGTCCACGTAAACAAGTAGCGCCCGTGGGTAGCGGCACCAGCCGTGCTAGACCACCAGCTGCCATCCGCCGTATGCGCGAGGTAGCCGTAGGAACGGTGGTAGTAGCCAGTACGCAGGAACTGGAGAGGCCATTCATCCGATTGTAGTTGAGAATTTAGGAAGAAGGGTATTGTTTTTGTGGGGAATGTGATATAATAGAAGAAGTTAATCCCCGGTAGCTCAATGGTGGAGCAAGAAGCTGTTAACTTCGAGGTTACTGGTTCGAGTCCAGTCCGGGGAGCCAGATTTCCGTTTTTGGAGCAAAAAAGAAGATGTCGATGCCTTTCAACAGAGAGAAATCGACTTTTTTGTTGGTCGATTTTAGGTTCGAGAAAATAGTTTTGAGTAATTTATTCTTCAACTCATTTCTCGAACTTTTGTATAGGTCAGATGCACGTTTTGCCAACTCTAACAGATACGCAGCATCCACTAAGAAACTCCCATCCTCGCCTTCTAACTCTACTACCTGCTCGTCCAATTCAGTCATCCGTTTGTCACATTGTGCTGCAATCTTTTCATATTGTGACAACGTAATACTGCCATTGAGGCGGTCGTCGTATGCCATGTCCTTTTTTCGTTCTAGTTTACGATATTCGTCACGAACCTGCTTAATTTGGTTGGCAAAATATCGTTGCTCGTTATCATGCTTATCTTTCATCCTCTTGAGAATCCTCGATACATCTGCATTAGTGATTTGTAAATGATTAAGTACGTCAGTAATCGTCTCGTCCACTTCGACCTCGGACACCCCACAGTTACCACATTCTGCTTTACTCTTTGAGCAACGTAGATAAACGTGACCCTTTTTGGTGTATGGTGACATAATGCCACCGCAAACACCACAATATAGGAGCTTTGAGTGTGGATACACCTTGCAGACGCTGGTTTTTGCTGCACCGAAACTGCCTTTTGCGTTTTCATTGTTTATTCTCTGTACCGCCTCAAATAACCTAGAGTCGATAATCGGCGGATAGCAATGTTGGTAATTGTAGTCTCCCCATTTGGCTTTCCCAATATAAAAAGGATTTTTCAGTATTACGTCAATGGAGCTTGGAGGTAACGGTCGCATTGTCTTTGGGTTTGTAAAACCGTCTTTCTTTAACTGTAGCGTAATCGCTTTAACCGAGTATCCTTGCAACCTTAGTTCATAGGCTCTCTTGATGTATGGTGCTCGGTCTTTATCCACGATGACGTCCGTAATTTTGTCACCACGAGCATCATACCCAGTAGTGACATTAAGATATCCAATCGGTACCTTTCCTGGGTATTTACCAACTTTAACGGCGTTCTTTTGCCACCGTTTAATATTGTCAGACACACAAGCCGAGTAATTTTCACTCATTACCATACTCATTCCTAGCCTTGTCCAATCGCTTGCAGGTGAATTTTTATGAATAATAAGCCCTTCGGAAACAAAATGAAGTTCAATTTTACCAGCTTTTACGAGCTTTCTAAAGTTTTTGACTGCTTCATCGGAATAATCACGAGTAAAACGGTCAACTTTATCAAATGCTATAATACGAAATTCAGTCAAATTGCTAATTTTATGTGCGAGTTCATGAAACTGGTCTCGTTCATCACTTTTGAAAGCTGTTTCATCAAATTCGTAATAATCTTTTTCAATGTCCACGTCTAAATCGAGCTTATTGGCGTATTCCACTAAGTTTCGTTTTTGAGCTGGTAGAGCCTTTCGCTGACCTTCTTCGGACACTCTGGCAATAAGTACGCATTTAACGCCTTTATAATTTTTGTGCATAGCTATCGTTCCTTTCAAAATGATTATTTTATCGCAAAGAGAATGTTTCCTTACTTATATTATAACATAAATAAGGAGCATTCTCCATTAAAGCAGATCCAACATCCTAAACTCCTCAACCGCCTTTTTGACGGCTAGTAAGTTCTTTAATTGGCAATGACCAGGGCTACCTCGGATGTTTTTCAACTGTCCAAGTGCCGCTTTGCCAAATCCATCCTCAGCCATCGTTTCAAGTTCTCGCATACTCATCCCGCTTTTTAAGGCGTAGACAAGCCCTAGGCGTGTGAGCGACCTGCTAAAACCGCCTCGCTTTGATGTCTGGGATTCTTCTGCTACGATGTTAGCTAATAAGTTTGGAGTGTTGCTCTCATCATCGAGTGGGATTTTGGGAATGCAGTCTAAGATATAATTTAGCCGTTTTAATAATAATGTCTGACACACTTTGTTCGTGAACAAATTCTGAAACTCCCACGTATCAGGAATTTCTAGTCCAGCGTCCTTCATTCGCCGTTCAATTAACCTCTTGCCGTTCATCTTAATCTCGAATCGCAACACGCCTGAGAATTTTGCCGCAATCAGAGTATCATTGCTTGCTGAGTTCTGTTCAAGCTCTTTGCTCTTGTTGTAAAAAGCTATGTCCTCATTTTTAGAGGAAAATCGAACAAGGCGACCACCGTTTACGTAGTCAACTTTGTCAAAGTTCAGATGATGATTCACTTTGGCATTACCAATGGAGCGAATGACGCTATCAACCTCAAGACGGCTGCGCATTAAGATATTTTTTCCAATGTCCATCCGTCTGACGTAAAGATGCGGAATGTCAGCTTGTTGGATGAATGTAATCCCCATTTCGATAATACGTTCGTATAGAGTTTGTACAATACTGCCTAATGACGTTTCGTTAAACTCATATAAGTTATTGCCACACAGAAGCTTTGGTATCGAGAACTCAATAGCCAGCTCCCAAGTCGTGCCAGTAGTTCCACCACTGACTGGTCGTTCGCAATATCGGATAGTGGGGTAGTATAACCCTCGTTCTCGGCGTAATTCATCGCCACTCAAGATGGCTTGGGCAAAGCCCTTGCTGTTCCTAGAAAAGTCGGAAAAGGGTGAGTTTGCTCGACTCAAACGTTCTTTACAGGTATAGATTAGTGTCACGGTGTCCATCATCGCAATTTTCCTCATCACATTTTCCAAAAACTTCATCACATTTCTTCGTCACTGCCTCGGTGATAACAACACCAGCACTTTTGTTTATCGGGTTGAACACGTTCACCCTTGCGTCGCCAATCGTTTTGGTAGGGAACACTAAACGATACTCGCCAGATGGACGAGTATGCACAGCAATAGAGCCAAGGTATAGCGAATCGTCAATCACGCAACTCGCAAAAGCAACTAGCCCATCCTTTGGTCGAATCGGCACTACATTGACTTCAGATACTTTCATTATTGCCCTCCATCTGTTGTCTGCGTTGCTGCTCAAAATCCATCTCAATCAGGACATCGAAAAACCGAGCCAAGAGTTCGTCTGCGTCAGTCAATGGTTTTGACTGTTCCTCGCTCTTTACTCGGTCTTCCTGTTTTCCCATACCTCTATTCTAGGAGGTACTGGACTTTTTCGACTCTTTATTCTACCCCTGTTGTCACGAAAAGAGTCAGACTCTATTTTTTAGGTAAGCGTAGGTATCGTTCTTCAAGCTCATATTCGCCATTGTCTGATTTGACTACGTTCGACAACCCAAGTCCACTTTGAAATTTCGCATTCAATCTATCACGAGTGTTCCGAACTGTTTTGTAAATGCAATTTTTACCAGTCGCTCTTTCTAGTGAGCCAGCCAGCTGTTCTTCTGTGACAGTTTTGACCTTACTAGCAATTGCTCGACTTAAAATGCCAAGCATTTCGTTCTCAAATCCACCTTTTCTGAATTTTACCTCTTTACCATCATATTTTGCTATTGTGTAGTCCTTGTCGAACTCTAGAAATGACAGTTCTTCACAAGAGAAAGCAATCTCACCTTCTTCAAAAGCTTGTTTACGCTCCCAACGTTCTTCTTCTCTTTTTTGCAACCAATTAACTCCTCCCTGCAAGTTTCTTATTAAATTTGCATAGTATTCATCCCAGTTTTGTTGGTTTGTTTTTGCTTGTTCCTCTTTAGTAATCCCATTGGGTCGTTTGCTATAAAAATACCGCTTCACCATTTTTCATCACATCCTCAATTTACTACTGGCAATTATAGCATATTATTGCTACAAAAACAAATGGACTCCCCTTAGTTCATCATTCGCTGTTTGCGCTGCCAATCAGTCAAGCCAGCCAAATACTGATTAGAGACAAGATGTGGATTGTACGCATCAGAGTAAAGCCTATCGACCTCTGCGCACCACGCAGCATCTGCACCAACGAAATCACCATTGATTTTGTGTCCCCAATAATTTTCCAATGTTTGTTGATTTTTCCCAGACAAGCGAGCGTGAATTTTTGGAGCAAGCAACCGCGTCCTGTAAATGATTTGCGGCACTTGTATTTTGCTACCATTGTAATCAATCGATACCTTGCCTCCAGCTGTGAAGAAATCTCGTAAATTAGCTGTCACTACACCATATTGTGATGCTAAAAACGCTGGTACTCGTTCATACTTTTTGGCGCTGCTGGAGAAAACTTCTGGGAAAAACGCAAAAATTGATGAAACCACAACATCCTTTTCTTCAGGCGATAGTGATGAGAGATTCCGTATTACTGGGCTAAGTGCTGGCAAACTTTCTGCATCGTCATCAATCCACCATAAAGAATCACCTTTAGTCATTTGAGACTTGTAGTACCGCCTCACTTCTTGAATTGGGTTTTCCATCATACGCAGTTCATCGTATGGGATTTGCATTTTATCAAAGATTGATGCTCCAATCGGCAATTCCATATCAATCTGATAACGGGGGTAGTGAGTCACCGAGATGCCCTTCAAACACGATTCATAATCCCTGAAACGAATATCTGGCTTGCCGCCTAATTTGCCAAAAAACAGATAAATCTTTTCGACTGTGGAAATGCGAGATGATTCCAAAACGCTATTACCAATTGAAGTCCAGTCGTTCTTTTTGGTTGCTTTTACCTCTATGCCGTAACGGTCTGCTGCAACAATGTCAGGAAACTCACGGTCAGCCGTATGCACAATCTGACCCTCGAAGTTCGTTCCACGAGCATAACTTTTTGCCACTTCGTAAACGATTTCTTCAAATTCATTGCCAGTCACCCTCTCTGGATGTCCAAACGTAGCAATAGTGTTTAGAGTTCCGACCCTTGTATCGGCTAGCAACTGCTCGACTTCAGTGCGTTCAATCGTTGGATTATCAACGTAAATCATTGCCCAGAATCTCCTTTAACATCTGGGCAAGGTGCCAACCAAACACTGGAGCAACGGCATTGCCCACTTGCCTGTATGCGTCCGTAATAGAGGAGACAAACTCGAAATTGTCTGGGAACGATTGAATCCTCGCTGCCTCTCTAGCAGACAAACGGCGAGGAAGTTTGTAGTGAAACTCGATGTTACCGTGATGCTCAGCACGCATAGTCGGAGCAGGACGGTCAGCTTTTGTAATAGTGTTGCCTTGTGTGCCTTTAATTCGTTTTGCCTTAGAGTAGCCAAAGTTAGGCATTGTTCTTTGGACTTCTTCGTCCTCGATGTCGCCAATCGCCTCTTGAAGTGTAACCCACGGCTTGAGACCAGACTTTTTGTCGTCCGAATGCGTTGGCTCTACCCACTTCATCTTCAGCCCTAGATCTTTTCGGATGCCTACAATGATTACACGCTCACGAGTTTGTGGTACGCCAAAGTCAGCAGTGTGTAGCAGCTTGTAATCCACGTCATACCCAAGTTTGGCAAAATCTTCCGTAATCGTCTTAATTGCCAAGCCATTTTCCTACGACAGCAAACCTTTGACGTTTTCTGCCAAAAACACCTTTGGTTGTTTCATTTCTATGACTTTTGCCATACTTAGATATAGTTGACCACGCTTGACGGTTAATCCACGTCTCTTACCAGCAAGACTAAAATCTTGGCAAGGGAAACCACCAACGACGACGTCGATATTATCAGGCATTTTTATCCCATCTGCGAGAAGCTTAACAATATCGCCGCAAATCACCTCAGTATTAGGAAAGTTTAACTTCTGTGTTTTTGTAGCTTTTTCGTTTATGTCATTAGCCCAAACGATTTCAAAGGGATTTTCAGCGTATTGGTGACCAAGATAAGTAAAACCTCCCTCAAGCCCTAAATCTAAGCCGCCACAACCTGAGAAGAGTGATAAAACGCGGTATTTCTTGTGGGGTTCGGCTTTCTTTTGGTTGGGCATCTGTTTTCTCCTTGAAGTTGGATACAACAGAAACGAAATAGGACATCCCGACGGATGTCCAAATCTTTTACAACAGAGATGCCCGTTGTGCCGAGATGCCCTATATTCTGGGCATCCAGCAACAGCAACTCTGCTGCTTCTGTTGTAAAAATAATTAGATTTGGACATCTCTATTATATCACAAAAAATGACTCTCTCACCAGTAAAACCCTTACCTAAAAAGCCAAGGTTTTTATTGGTTTTTGGTGGCGCTGCGACTAAATTAGCTTATAATAGGCATAAGGAAAAGTTTTATGATTAAGCATAGACTACAAGACAATAAGCTATTGGCGATTAGAGATAAACGTGGTGATGTCTTACTCGATAGCGCTTTGAATGGAATGGGACATAGTAGCAATGAGTAGCCCCTTCGACCCATACTGGCTTTACGAAATGGGCAAAGACGCCGCTAAGAACCCTAAACGGGAAGTTAGCAATGGAGCTTTTGCTGTTATTGTGATTTGTTTTGCCATTTCGCTCATATTGGTAGGTGGCGTGGTTGCTCTCTTTGTTTGGCTTCTCACCTCATAGTTCTAGCTCTCGCTAGCTCTTGCCATTTCTCCAAGCTACAACGGTGCAGTATAGGTCTTCCATACGTCTCTCGCTCTACCCACTCCACTTTGTTTGTAGTGGAATTACAATATGGATTACAGCAAACCAGTTCACCAAACTCATCTACTGGTGGCTTAGTACGAGTGGGGAGCTGGTTTGTCTTGTTCGTCATATTTACTAAGTTAGCACCAAGCCAAACACCAGAATGCCTCTCAGACGCATTTAGAGGCGTTTCTGGGGCATTTTCTGTGCCAAGACGAGTGTTTGACCGTTTCTCGCTTCTCACTTGATTTTGGGTGCGTTTTGTTCGCCTGGTGTAGCGTCGGTATTCGCTAGTGCGAGCAAGCCCTAGGCTACTCCAACATTGAGCTTCAGTTGCTTCCTGTACTAGCTTAGCAAACTCAGGCTTCTCTCTACGCCAACGACAAAACGTATCTTCGCTTATTCCGACGCCAAAGCAACAATCGCGGACAGTCAGCCCGTCAACGAGATACTGCCTGATGCGTTTGGTGAGTTCTTCGGTGTATTTGGTAGGTCTAGCCATGATGCCTTAATCTTAACATCAAAGAGCAAAAGCGTTTTTACCAAACCCGAACTCACCAAACGCTAGCTCAATCAAACCCTTACCCAGCTCCATTATTTCTTATACTTATGTTGCAAATCAGCAAAGAGAGTTTTCTATAGCAAAACCTCGATTGTCTAAGAAAATGTGGGAAAACTACTTCACAAGGGTCTTTAGAATTGCATCAATACTGGAATTGTCACTTCCAGCACCTTCTTTACGAGTAATAAATCCACTCTCAGGTTCAGAAAATGCAGTAGTTGCACCAATTACGAGAAGTCTATCGCGTTCTTCTTTATTATTAACCACATTATAGACTGCATGTAACGACTTTAATACATTGCGCCTATGAATGTTCGCCTGTTCCAGATGCCTTTCGGCATAATAATTCTTTTTCGCAAAGAGCAAGACCTGCGTATAAATGGCAAGAATGCCAAATTTTATTGCAAGAGTAATGACTCGAGGTAGTTCTGTGCCACCTTTTATATCATCCGCAATTACTTGTTCCAACAAATTAAAGTCTGGGAGTTGCACGCAAAGCAATGTAGCTGTTAATATTATCCACCCCACTCCTAGCAGAATAAGACAGCCGAGCCAATGACGAGCGTTTCTATTATGTTCGATTGCTTCTTTGTTAAAATCTTTGGCATACGCCTCCAGCATTTCCGTTCCAGATAAAATGCCAGAAATCTTCTCAATGTTCTCAATGTTGCTCTCGGCGGTTTTGATGCGATTTTCGATTTCACGAACATCTTGCCTCGCCTTGCCAATGCCTGCTTTCTTTCTATCTAGCCGATACAAAACATATTGAGTATGGATGTCATATAAATAAGCAGAGTAACCACTCATATTGAACACCGAGATCTGTTTATTCTGTTGATTAAAGTGCTCTTCTACTTTGGCTATTTCATTACTATTGTCCAAAGTTCTAAAAAACTCTAGAAAATCACTATCCAAAAAAGCATCAGCTAAGTCCAGATAAACTTGTGCTGTATTTTGGCTGTCGCATTCATCGGCATATGCTCGAAGTGCCTGAGAGAGCTCTTCCATAAGAATATTTTATTACAAAAACACTGTTTTGTCTACTTGTCAATTGGCTTATGCTAAAAACATCCGAAGAGAAATCTCTGCTCGCCAAAAATATACTCGGCAAAAGCTAAATCTTTCAGCGGAGCGTCAAGGCAAGGACTTAGGGTGGTCATCGAAATATAGGGGGAGGGGCATTAGTTCAGAGTTCGTCACAACGTAGCTACATCCGTCACCTCTATTCCGAGTTCGAGGAATACATCCTTCAACATCATCATCCTACTGCGGTCATAAGAGGTCACAGAGTTCGCAAATTCATCCAACTGGGGGAGCCAAAATATTGCCTTTAGCTAAGCTGGAGGCAATATTTTTGTTAGGTCTCTTAGGCTTTCATGATACAATCATTTTGATGATAGGAAGCTTATGTGGGAAGGGCGTCTAAGCACGGCTGTGGACGAGAATGGTGAGTCGGCGATGGCCCCGTGTGTGCAGGTTAGTTAGCAGGCACCAGTGGCTGGCAGAGGGAATTTTTCAGCGAGGGCTTTAATCTCGGCGCGGAGTTTTTTGAGTTGAGGGGCAGAAGCGTCGAGTGACTCCTTAAGGGATTCGAGATCGTCAGGAGCGAGGCAGGCTTTCTTGGCGGCGACACAGAGGTCAGCGACAGCGCGCATAGCGTCAGCGATTTGTTGCATTTCGGTTTCACCGAGGCCACGGGTGGTCATGGCTGGAGTACCGAGGCGGACACCAGAAGGACGGAACGCGGCGCCTTTGTCGGTGGGGAGGGAATTGGCGTTCAGGGTGAGGCCGATTTCGTCGAGGGCGTATTCGTAGAATTTGCCGTCAATACCACAGCTACGCTTAACGTCGATGAGGATGAGGTGGTTTTCGGTGCCGTCGCCCTGGAGAACAAAGTTGTGGGCTTTGAGGTCGTCGGCGAGAGCCCTAGCGTTTTTGACGATATTTTTGGCGTAAGTGTGGAAACTTGGCTCAAGGGCCTCACCGAAAGCGACGGCTTTGGCGGCGATAACGTGTTCAAGCGGACCGCCTTGAGTGCCGGGGAAGACAGCACGGTCAATCAGGGTGGGGAGATTGTCGATGGTGTGGTCGACTTTGTGAAGTGGGTTAGAGACAGTACCCATGGACATGATGAGACCGCCACGTGGGCCACGCAGGGTCTTGTGGGTGGTGGTGGTCATGACATGAAAACCGTGTTCAAGCGGATTTTCGTGAACGCCGCCAGCGATGAGTCCGGCGACGTGTGCCATGTCAGCCATTAAAATACAAGATTCGGGATTTTTAAGGTTGTCGCGAATGGCGCGAACGCGTTCAAAATCAGGGACTTTCATAAAGGCGGAATAGCCGACGAGGATGATTTTGGGCTGGTGTTTTTTGGCTAGACGCTCCATGTCTTCGTAGTCGATGTCGCCATCTTCGGTGACGCCGTAGCCAACGAAATTATAAATCTTGGCGCTGCGAGTGACGGGGGAACCGTGAGTGAGGTGGCCGCCGGCGGGCAAGGACATAGCGAGAATAGTATCGCCGGGTTGGCACCAAGCGAAGTAGACGGCTTCGTTGGCATTGGCGCCGGAATGAGGCTGGACATTAGCGTGGTCGGCCTTGAATAATTTTTTGGCACGGTCGATAGCGATTTGCTCGATCTCGTCGACGTTTTGGTTGCCGCCGTAGTAGCGTTTGCCGGGGTAGCCCTCACTGTATTTATTAGTGAGGACAGAGCCCATGGCTCTTAAAACATTTTTGGAAACATAATTTTCACTGGGAATAAGCTCAAGGCCCTCGCTTTGGCGAGTGATTTCTTGGTCGATGAATTTAAAAACTTCGCCTTCAGTATTTTTGGACATAGTAAACTCCTTAAAAAGTTAGAAATTGCGGGATGAAGACGAAAATTAAACCATATATAAACCTCCGTTTGTGTTTATTATATATCAAATAGGGGGAGAAGGGAAGAGTCGAAATAGTTGGGGGATAAATGCTTGCGAAAAGGCCATCCCTGTGGTAAAATAAAAGATATTGTCAAAAACTGAAGCGCGAAAGGAGCCAGATGGATACAGAAGCTGAGAAAGTGATTAAGATTGCTGGTTCAATTACGGTAGATGAGTTAGCGCAGGCATTGGGGTTATCGGTGACGACGCTAGTTGGGGAACTTTTTAAGAATGGCATTGTCGCAACGATTAATCAACGACTAGATTTTGATACGGCAGCTTTGATTATTGATGAGTTGGGGATGACGAATGTCAAGCTGGAGCGGAAGAATACCGCAACCAAGACAACGGATGGATTCCGCAAGGAACTTTCGGATCACGCAGTACCACGTCCGCCAGTAGTGGCGGTGATGGGGCACGTCGATCACGGTAAGACTACTTTGCTAGACACTTTACTACACAAGAAAACAGTGGAAAGCGAAGCGGGTGGTATCACGCAGCATATTTCGGCTTATCAGTTGAAACATGATGACAGGTTGATTACTTTCTTGGACACGCCAGGGCATGAGGCGTTTGCAGCGATTCGACAGCACGGGGCGATGCTTACTGATATCGTAGTGATTGTGGTGGCGGCAGATGACGGCGTGAAGCCTCAGACGGTGGAAGCGATTAAGTTTGCGCAGGGCGCAAATGCGAAGATTATCGTAGCGATCAACAAGATCGATCGTGAGGGGGCAGATATTCCGCGGACGATGGCGGATTTGTCACAACACGGTCTGCAACCGGAAGAGTGGGGCGGGGATATTATGATGGTGCCAGTGTCGGCGAAGACGGGGGAAAATCTGGATAAATTGCTGGATGATATTTTGCTGATGGCGGATGTGGAGGAGCTGAAGGCGGATACCGATATTCCAGCGGAAGGTTTGGTGATTGAGAGCCATATGGAAGTGGGGAAAGGTTCAGTGGTGAATTTGCTGGTGACGGGCGGGGAATTGAAAGTCGGAGAATTTATCGCGGCAGGGAATGCTTATGGTAAGGTGCGAACGATGTTGGACTATCAAGGCAAACCAAAAGGCAAGGCTGGTCCATCGACACCTGTGACGGTGACAGGGTTCAAGGAGTTGCCGAGTTTCGGTGATCGCTTCTTGGAATATATGGACGAAAAGAGCGCGCGCCGGGCGGCGGTGATGAACGCACAAGCGGAGGCGAATGCGGCGGCGAGTGCAAATGTAACTTCAACAGATTTGCTTCGGATGATGTCGACCTCTGATAATTCAGAAGTCTTTAATGTAATTGTTAAGGGTGACGTATTAGGCTCAGTAACGAGCGTGGTAGATAGTCTAAAGATGATTGATTCAAAGGGCGAAGTGCAGTTGAACGTAGTGGCGACTGGTGTGGGCGACGTGACGGAAAACGATGTTTATATGGCGGCAGGGGATAATAATACTGTGATTTATGGCTTTAACGTGAATGTTCCGACTAACATCGCGAAATTAGCTGCGCGAGATGGGGTGGCGATTCGTAATTACAAGGTGATTTATGAGTTGTTGGATGATGCAAAGAGTGCGATGGAAGATTTGTTGGGTGAGGAAATTGTTGAAACGGAGTTAGGTGAAATGAAAGTGATGGGGGTATTCCGAACCACTAAGACGGAGTTGATTGCTGGTGGAGAGATGTTGAGGGGGAAATTGATTCCGGGCGCAATGGCACGAGCGAAACATGATAAAGAGGTAATTGGCGAAGCCGAAGTCGAAAGCGTACAAAAAGAACGGATTGATGCAAAAGAGTTAATTGAAAAAGAAGTGGGTGGGTTGATGATGAAAACTACTAAGAAAATCAATTTGCAGGTAGGGGATAGGCTAGAGTTCTTTAGTCGAGAAACACGCAAGCGAAAGCTAGATTAGATTGATTTTTGTGGTTGTAAAAATAAAAATAAGCGGTATAATTAAAAGAAGTATGATTTATCAATTTTGAGTTTTCGAAAAAGGGAGGCAAAAAAATGGATCCAACAAAAACTACTCAAACACCAGCAGGGGCGCCGGATGCGGCGGCAGCTGGTATGATGTCGGTGCCAGGGGTTGAAACTCCAGCGAGTGTAACTCCGGGCGCGCTTGATTTTACTGGTAATAGCGCTAATGGTCTGTCGATGGCAGACAGTTTGGCATCAGCGCAAGACAATTTGACTTCGGCAGGGATGGCGGCGAATGATGCTGGCAACGCGACTTTGGATTTGAGTCAGTTGAGTTCTAGCGATCCACAGGCGACAATGAATCGCCCGGAGGAACCGTTAGTACCAGCCGCGCCGGTACCGGGTTCGATTGGTAGCGTCACTTCGGGTCCAGCAGCAATGGCAGACCCAGTTGCACCGGCAGCTGCGGATGCGGCGACTACGCCTTATAATCCGTTTGCAACACCGGCGGCGCCTCAGACTCAACAGCCTGTGGCGAACCAGGCTGCGCAGGTGAGCCAGCCAGACATGAGCCAAACTTCGAGTACGAATGTACCAACGGCTTTACAGCCAAAAACTTCGAAGTTTTCGATGAAAGGTGGTAAAAGTTCGACGTTAACTTGGATTCTTGGGATTGCGGCGGGTGTGTTCGCGATTGCTACAATTGTCTTCATGGTGCTTTGGATTCAAGGCATGGGTAATGAAAAGATTGTGTACGTGCCAAATACAGTGCGGCCTGAGCCGGTTCAGACTAGTGCAACCTGCGTGATGGAACGAGAAGCAGGGGCCGAGGATGGCATGGAAGGCCTGATGGGGATTGCTTCGACGGTGAATCTTAACTTTATGGATGATAGCTTAACCAATTATGATGTGCTTGCGCGCTATACATTTGGTGAGGCAGCTCAGGCTGAGGCATCACGATCGCTTTTTGCGACGATGGTATCGTTGTTCTCGGCGGTTGACACAAGTGGTGAAAATTCACCACTTTCGGCAAGCTACAATGTGGCTGATAATGTAGTGACGCTTGATATGAAGACCGATGTCGAATCAGCATTGGAGATTGATAACATCACTTTGGATTTGCCGCAGAATGAAGGTGGTGAATACTTGCTGGATGCGGCGAGCGTCAAAGATCATTTGGCGAACCAAGGGTACGTCTGCGAATAAAATGTGTATGCAGGCTTCTACTAAAGCCTAGCGATAAGCGGACTTGATTGTTAGTAAAAAGTACAACTTGCTCAAGCGGTTGTACTTTTTACAACACTCGAATCTGGTCTAAATCTCATTAGCTTATCACGAGGCTTTAGTAGAAGCCTGCATGTCTATCTATGGTATAATTAGGGAAGTTGGCGCCATCGTTCAACGGATAGGACATAGACCCTCTAAGTCTACAATGCTGGTTCGATTCCAGCTGGCGCTACCAATAAAATAAGCCCTTCGGGCTTTTTTGTTGGTAGGTTTGAGGCTTATTTGTAATTGGTTTTTTGGACAGCTTTACATGGAAAAATTTATACGGTTCTTAGGGGTAGGCGTACCCGACGATTTTAGAAAAGTGCTTGTTTTTATTTTTTCTGTGCTATAATAGAATTGTTCATAAATAAGTTAAGCATGAAGTAGGAGGCAAGGATGCTTAGAAAGTATAATATAAATCGTAATGGTCGGGTGGCGCTCATGACTTTGGGCCTTCTTGCCAGCGTGGGCATCGGTCTGATGAGTTCCGAGCAGACACATGCGGCAGAATGTACCGTCGGTAGCCCCTACTCCTGCGTGTCAGTGACGTTTGGTGATTTGTCAGGGGAAACTACTGCGAGCCCTGGCAATACCACCAAGAGTCGTATTTATTTCTCGATGCCAGTCTCAGTAACAATGAGCCAGGTCAAGAATTACTCAATCAATGTTTACGATAGCAATGGGGGTTCGTTGAAGTCTGGTAGCGCAGAGATTGCGAGCGTATCTGGAGCAACTAGCTGGAAACAGCTTAGCGAGATGAATCGTGCTTGGGGCTTCCGCTATACAGCAGGGAAGGCTGATGACGGCACGAAGGATTTTATGCCAATCCCAACCAAAACCAACCAAGCAGTCGTTGCTAACCAAGTCGCGGTAAATAGCCGTGGTGGTGCAGTGGCTGATTATACTTTGGGCTTTGGTGTAGTAGTCGATGCTGGCACAGCGGCTGGTGATTACACTGATACCTTTACGGTGGCAGTGGTGGCACAGCCAAAGGACGTGACTATCTTTGATATCAAGAACATGCAGGACATGACTGCTGATATTTGTAAGGCAACCACAACCCCAAGTGCAAATGCAACTGGGACGGATACGGATGGTTCACATGCTGGTGACGCTAACTATGTGCCACAGACGACCCTGATTGATACTCGTGGTGGTGGCATCAATAACAGCGGTCAATATTTGATCCGTAAATTAGCCGATGGTAACTGCTGGATGGCTCAGAACTTGGAGCTGAATATCCTTGGTAACGGTCAGAGCGTAACCAACTACAAGACCAGTAACGCTGCGGCGAATGATTCCGATACGGCAGTGACTGCTAGTAACTACTTTGGTACTCAGGTCTCGAGCGGGTTAGTCTTTACGGCAAATGATACCGATCTTAACTCGACTTCGATCTGGACGCCGGATTACTTCAAGAAGACTTATGTTGATACGGGTATTGCTCCGTATGCGAAGGTTTACACAACGATGAGTAGTACTTTGACTAGCACGAACGCTGAGTACGGTTGGGCAAACAATGGTAATGACGGTATGCGTTCTTACAGCTTTAATGCATCGAATCCAGCTTGGAATTACAGTACCGAAGCTAACGCTGCAAACAAAGATGCGAATGGTAACTACACTTTCAGTGATGCAGCAAGTGGTCAGCCATATGCACGACGCGGTAACCTCTACAACTGGACCGCGGCTACCCTTGGTTCATCCCTCAAGCTTAAAGATGATGGGGAGCAGGCCGAAGACTCGATCTGCCCACGCGGTTGGCAACTTCCTGTAAATGGCGTTAGCAGTGACCTCACCGCAGCTCTCGACACC
>CAQOWG010000012.1 GCA_948851665.1 uncultured Candidatus Saccharibacteria bacterium | reverse complement strand
TTTCATGCCTTCCGGACTGTTTAACTCTTGGCCTCTCCAGTTCCTGCGTACTGGCCTCTACCGCCATTCCTACGGCTACCTCCACGCACGTACGGCGGATGGCTACTGGTGGGCTGGTACAGCTGGTTCCGCTACCTACGGGCGCTACCTGAGTACGTGGCCCGGTAATGTCTACGCCCAGATTAACACTTCCCGTGGCGCCGGCTTTGCTCTGCGCTGCGTAGCGCAAAACTTTAACACAGTGTTAAGGTTTTGCCAAATGATAACAGGGGTGAATGCCCAAATTGTAATGTACATTTTTTAAAAATTGTTCATTCTAGTAGTTACTGGCCCAATTTTATGGTACAGCTAACGAGCGACACAGCGCACCGCAAAGCCGTGTCCGCGATAGTTGCTGTATTGCGGGTAGACATACGTGGTATCCGTGTACAGGGTGATAGCATGCGTCGCAGAGCCACGAGTAGCGAACCACCAGCGGCCATCCGTCGTGCGAGAGTAGACCTTACCGTCGGAGTAATTGTAGTACCCGGTACGCAGGAAGTTAAGGGGGAAGTTAGCAAGCTGATTGACAAAGGGAAGGAAATTTGATAGAATGAGGGGTAGTTATTAAACTAAAGGGAAAATATGAAGAAAGCAGTTGTACTCATCGGCGGGAAACAATATCTGGTCGAAGAGAAAGAGACCCTCCGGGTGGACCTCCTTCCGGCAGGAACTAAAGAGCTCGAAACTGGCGCCCTACTTGTGATTGATGGCGATAAAACTACTGTTGGTACGCCAGAAGTCAAGGGAGTGAAAGTTTCGGCGAAAGTCGTGGAAGAAAAAGTCGCGGGCGAAAAATTGCGCGTGATTCGCTACCACTCCAAGAAACGTGTCCATAAAGAAACTGGGCATCGTCAGAAATATAGCTTGATCGAAATCGTGAAGATCGGGTAAAAGTTTTTAAAGCCACCGCAGGACGGTGGCTTTAAAAAGGTGGAATTATGTTTTTAGCAGTTAGTCTTGCAATATTGGCGTCGCTCTTATGGGCAATCACAAATCATATTGATAAGTTTTTGGTTAGTGGAATTGACGAAGCGGGCAAAAGTATCAAAACTTTGATGATATTTTCAACGCTGGTGGCTGGGGTAGTCCTGTTACCTATTTGGTTAATTGCGAGCATGTTTCAGGGTTGGATATCGGTAAACTGGTTTTCTTTAATTATGATATTGTTGTCAGCGGTTGCGAGTGCGCTGGCGATATATTTTTACTTCCGAGCATTAGATCAAAATGATACATCCGTAGTGGTGATCATGTTTCAGATGATACCGGTTTTTACTTATTTGTTGGCGCTGATGTTCTTCCATGAAACTCTTTCGATGCCACAACTGATAGGCGCGGCGATTATTATGTTATCGGCAATTTTAGTATCGTGGGATTTCGGAGCAAAGAAAGGTAATAAAAATAGAATAAGGGCGTTGATTTTGATGATGCTATCATCATTATGCTATGCTGGGTATTATGTGTTATTCAACGCTGCAACGAAGGAGAGTTCGTATGAATCATGCGCCTTTTGCTATCAAATAGGGCTGATTTTGATTGGGATGGTGCTTTTGGGGTGCAAAAGTTATAGAGAAACTTTTTTGATGGCGATAAAGAATAACGGGAATAAATATATCTCGATTAATATCGCAAACGAGGTGATAAATTTGGTGGCAGTATTCTTGATGAATTTCTCTGCGACAATTATTCCGGTTGCACTGGCGAGCATTTTAAATGGATTTCAAGGGGCTTTTGTATTTGTATTGGGGGTATTGGGGATGAGATTCTTACCAAAATATTTTAAGGAAGATTTGAGCAGAAAGATGGTGCTACAGAAAGTGACTTGCATCCTACTTAGCATTGTTGGTTTAGTGGTGATGTTTATATAAAGAACGCTAAATTGTGCTATAATGGTAATAGTTATGGCGAAGGTGATTTGTATTACGAACCAAAAGGGTGGCGTGGGCAAAACCACAACTTCAGTGAACCTGGGGTATTTTCTGGCAAAGGATAAAAATCGGGTGCTTTTGGTCGATGCCGATCCACAGGGGAATGCCTCGTCTGGTTTAGGGGTGGATAAGGCGAATTTGGAAGCGAGTTTGACAGAAGTGATGCTGGGGGTGACGAGCTTGAAAGATATTATTCAAACGACTGAATTTAAGAATCTTGATATTGCGCCGACGACATCGCAGCTGGCGAATGCTGAAGTGGAAATGGCGGGGATGAAGCAAAAATTCACGATGCTAAGACAGGCAATTCGGAGCGTGGATGGGGATTATGATTATGTAATTATTGATTCGCCACCGAGTTTGTCGCTCCTCACGGTAAATGGGATGATTGCGGCGGATTATTTGATTTTGCCAGTACAGACGGAATTTTATGCGCTGGAAGGGGTGGCGCAGCTACTTGAGAGTATGTCGATGGTGAAGAAAGCGATGAATCCGGATTTGAAGTTGCTGGGGGTGGTGGCGACGATGTATGATAGGCGGACAAGTTTGAGTACTGAGGTGATGGCGGAGTTAAGAAAGTATTTTAAGGACAAAGTATTTGAGGCGACGATCCCGCGGAATGTACGCGTGGCAGAGGCACCGAGCCATGGAGTGCCGGTTGGAGATTATGATAAGTTTAGCAAGGGAGCGAAGGCATATAAAGCGCTAGCGCGCGAAGTAGAGGAAAGGACGAATTGATGGTGGCAAAAGCAAAAGGGTTGGGCCGAGGTTTTGAGAGTTTGATCCCGACCGATGTGATAGCGGAAGAGTTTGACGTGACCAGCGAGGTGGACGGGAAGGTTTCGGAGCTGAGAGAGCTGAAACTTGAAGACATAGTGCGTGATGAGGGGCAGCCGCGTAAACACTTTGACAAGGTAGCGCTAGAGGAGCTGGCGGCGTCGATTCAGGAACATGGAGTTTTGCAGCCAATTGTGGTAGTAAAAGTGGGGAAGAAATACCAGATTGTAGCAGGGGAACGGCGTTACCGGGCTTCACAGATTGCGGAGATGGAGACAATTCCGGCGATTGTACGGACGTTAGATGCGCAGAATAAACTGGAACTTTCGATTATCGAGAATGCGCAGCGGGAAGATTTGAATCCGATTGAACTGGCGACGGCTTACGCGAAGCTGAAAGAACAGTTCAATCTGACCGATAAGCAGATTGGTGAGCGAGTAGGGAAGAGTTCATCGAGCATTCAGAACACGATGAGGCTTTTGAAATTGCCAGATGAAGCGAAACGCGCGATGCAGGAACATCATCTGATGGAAGGGCCGATGCGACCGCTGATTACGCTGGATCCGGAGCAGATTCATGAGATTTTGCCAAAAATGATTGAAGGTGGTTGGTCGGCACGAAAAGTTGAGCAATATATTGCCGAGAACAAGAAAAAGAGTTCAACCCGCGCAGTGAAAGTAAATGAGTTTCTGAAGGAAGAGGCAAAGTTGGGGAGGAAATTTGGGGTGGAAGTACGGATTCGAGGACGAAGCGTGACACTAAGCGCAAAGAATGATGGGGAATTTCAGAAACTGTTGAAGGTTTTGGGTGAATAAAAGTTTTTGCATAAAAAGCCCCCGACAAATTCATGCCGGGGCTTCGTAGTCAGCATTTGTGATTAGTCCCTGTTGACGAAACTAATCAAGACGTCATCGCTGGCATAGGTATCGTGTTGGAGATTTCCTATAATGCGAACGATGGCGTCGGTGCGTCGGATGGAGTCTTTCTTGGGGTGGGCATACTTGTAGGTTAAGAGTACGATCCCGCCCTTTTCTATCTCTCTTGCGATGCAACGCACCGTATGAAGGGAGATTCTGGGCCATAACCAAGAGACGTTATCCGGCATTAAGAAACTTTTGGGAAAGTCGTAGTACACCTTAGAGTTAAATCTCAAGCAGTTAAGGATGCGCTGTACTTCCTCAAAACTGAGTTCGATCTTCACTGTGTATGCGTGATAATATGCAAATGCCAGTTGTGTTGAGTTGCGGCGCTCATCATTGGTGTGTCCATTGTGGCTGATAGAATAGCTCTTGGGGTACCGGTCGAATGAATGGGCGATATGGCGCCCTAACAGATGACAGGTAGCGAACAAGAGTATGGCAAAACAGCCAAATGTGATACCATATAATACCACCATGAAGATGGACGCCAGAATAAAGCAAATGATGAACTCGCACGGTGTATATTGGTTAGAATCTCTGTTCATAAATTCCCAGAGGTCGGGACAGTGTGTGGTCATCAGCTTCTGGAGGTAGAAATAGGTAAAAACCCAGATCACTGCCGTGGTTACGGAAACAATGACTAGGGCGATGTAGGATACTGTATTACTGAGTCGTCTTATCATGGTGATTCCTCCTTCGGAATGGATTTTTAAGGTGCTTGATTTTAAGCAACAAAATGGCTGGCTACTCTTTCTATTGTATCATAGAAATGTTAGTAAGTCAAGGTATTTTGGCTTTTGACTGTGAGAAAACAGGGGTAGGGATGATTTTTGGCACAAAAATCTTGTAAAATGGTGATTTTTTGATATAATAGAGATAGCTTAAATACTTTTTAGGGGGGGATGGAGAATAATAAAATTATGGTTAATAGTAAGGAATCAGAGCGCCGTGCTCGTTTGATGAAAATGCGGGATGAACGGTTGCCAGATATAAAAAAACAATTTGAAGAGGCCCAGAAGCGCAATTTTAATTCGAATTTTGCCGAGGGGGGCAAGGATGCGGGTTTGGTGAGAAAAGGCGCCAAAGGGGCTGCACGCGCGTCACAGGGGGCAAAAAAGGCTACTCGAGATGTACCTCTAAGGGGCCAAAAAACCGCCTCGAGAGGCGCAAAAGGCGCGGAGAGCCGTGGTACGGCGGGGCGTGGGAAAGTATCCAATAGGAGCAATCATGATGCTTCGGGTGGCGCTCAGGCGTCGAAAACCGCTAGCAAGCGGGCGGGCTTGGGTGTGACGGTGCGCAAGGGGGAGATGGTGCATCATCAACGAATGCTGTCGCAGGACGTGAACATGCAGGCAACGCAGCATATTATCGGTGTGCCAGTCAATAAGAGCCGTTACAATGGCTATGACGGTAAGCAAGTGACGAATGCACAGCTGAAGGCAGCGCGGCCAGATCCGGAGGCGGTGCGAATTATCCCGATGGGTGGCGTAGGCGAGTTTGGTATCGGTAAGAACATGACGATTATTGAGTATAAGAGCGAGATGATCGTGGTGGATATGGGAACGTTGTTCGCAGGGGCGGATTATCCAGGGGTGAATTACATGGTGCCGGATATTCAATACCTCGAGGATAATAAAGATAAGGTGAAGGCGATTTGCTTTACGCATGCGCATTTGGACCACATTGGGGCGTGCCGGCATTTATTGCCGAAGTTCAATCCGTTAACACCGATTTATGCGACGGCTTTCACGATTGGAATGATTGAGAAGCAGATGGCAGAGCTTGATGATGTGCCGGAGTTGAATTATAACGCAGTGGATCCGTTCAAGCATGAGATTATTAAGGTGAGTGAGCATTTGAGTGTGGAATTTATTCATACTTTACATTCAATCCCAGGGAACGCGGCGATTGTGGTACGAACGCCGAACGGTGTAGTCTATTTGTCGGGTGACTGGCGGCACGAGGAGCGACCACTAGGAGTACAGGCTGACTATGAGCGGATTGATGAGATTGTGAAGAAAGAGGGAATTGCGGTGATGTTGAATGAGTCGACGAATATCGACTCGCCGGGGCGACATCCGCATTCGGAATATGACGTAGGCGAGAACCTTGGTCGAGTGATGGACCACTATGCGACCGGGCGGGTGATCGTGAGCTGTTTCTCGAGCCAAATTAAAAGGATTGAATTAATCTTGAGCGAAGCAGCGAAGCGGGGTCGCAAGGTAGCGTTTGCAGGTTTTTCGATGATTAATAACGTTGAGGTAGCGCTTCGGACTGGGGTGATTAAGGTACCGAAGGATACGATTATGAAAATGGAAGACATCGTGAAGTTGCCAGATGATAAGGTGACGGTGGTTTGTACTGGTTCGCAAGGTGAATTGAACGCGGTTTTGAACCGGATGGTGTCAGGGGCACATAAATATATCAAGATTAAATCGAGCGATGTGATTGTCTTCTCGAGTAATCCAATTCCAGGTAATGAACCGCATGTGGTTAATACGGTGGATGGTTTGCTGCGTGAGGGGGCAGGGGTGATTCAGAATGGTAAGTCGCACATTACAAATCTTGGACCGTTGCACCTTTCGGGGCACGCCTATTATGAAGATCATGTGCAATTTGTGGAGCGGACGCGGCCGAAGAATTATATCCCATATCACGGTGAGTTCTATATGTTGGAGCATAATGCAGAAATGGCAGAGAACGTGGTGGGATTGGATCGGAAGCGGATTCTAGTGACGGATGATGGTGATGTTGTGGAATTGATGCCGGACCAGACGATTCGTAAAAATGGGCGAATTCCGGTGGGGAATAAGTTGTTTGATGATGCTGATAAACCGGTACATGAAGCAGTGGTGAAAGACCGGATCCATATCTCGCGGGAAGGGATTTTCGTAATTGTGCTGACGCTGTCAAAGAAGACGAATCGCTTGATCAAGACGCCAGATATTGTGTCGCGAGCTTTCATCTATTTGGATAATTCGGAAGAATTGGTGGCAAAAATTCGACACTATCTGCGGGTGCGAACTGAGAAAGATGTCGGTAATAATGATACCGATCTTAAGGCTCTAAAAGAGGAAATCAAGGAAGATGTGACGCATATCTTGTTTGATGCGACAGGGCATACGCCGATTGTGATTCCGGTGATTAATAAAGTTTAGGGAATAAAAGTGACACCATGCGGTGTCGCTTTTGCCCGGTGCGATGCTTGACATTATCTGTTATAATTGATAGGTAAGTGAAAAACGCTTAAGTATAGCAGATGGGAGGGTCTGAATGGATGTATCATTAGCAAAAGTAGCGGTTGCAGCAGTGGCCATAGTGGCTTTTGTGATTATGGCTTATCTGGGCGTTGTGTTGATGGCTTGGCAAGAGCTGAGATATATACATAATCAGCAGCAAAGACACAATGGAGAGCTGGAACGGCTAGAGCTGGCACACAAAAGCATTGAGCAAGGAATTGAGCTGATCGAGAGCAATATTACGAAATGCGTTGGAGATGAGGTACGTTCTCAGGAGGAGAAGCTCGCAAATTTGCAAGAAGCTTTAGAAAAAAATGAGCAAGAAGCCAAAGAGGTACGGCAGCGATTGGATGAATGCCAATTGGAAGTGGTAATGGGTCGGGAAATAGTGCAGAAGCTGACGAATTTTAATTGGCTGAAAAGTCGTAAATAAGCGTGCGGGTTTTGCCACTTTGCTAGGAACTTTAGAAAAAGTACTGGCACTCTTGACAAAAGAGTGCCAACTTGCTACAATGGAGATAGGATATAGTTATGGAAAGTGATTTTAACGAATTAATGAACCGACTTTCGGAAAATGCACGGTTTGCGTTGCAGAAAGCGGATATTTATAGCAAACAATACAACAGCGGTTACATGGGAACCGAGCATATTCTGTTGGGGATGTTGGACCAGGAGGCCTCAACGGCGGCAAAGATCCTCAGAAAATTTGATGTTGATTTGGCGCGGGCTGAAAAAGCTTTGGGCCAGGAAGCGTCTGAAGTCGCACCGAACGGTGCGATGGCGATGATGTCTTTGTCGGAGGCGGCAGTACTGACGCTTCGGATGGCGGATTCTTATGCGCAGGGTAAGGGCATGACGGTGGTGGGAACGGAATATCTATTATATGCGTTGGTTTGTCAACCGAAATCACGAGGAACGGTATTGCTCGAGAAAATGGGGGTGAATGTTGAGGAAGTCTTGGATGTTGTGGAAGCAGAACTGGACAAGCAAGTCGAACATGAACGTAACCAAGAGCGCAAAAAGGAGTTCAAACGTTCAGCGCAGTTGAAATGGTTGAAACGCTACGGGACTGATTTAACAGAGCTAGCTAAAGATGACAAACTTGATGCGGTAATTGGTCGCGATCGAGAGATTGAGCGAACAGTGACAGTATTGTCGCGCCGTACGAAGTCGAACCCGGTATTGATTGGTGAGGCGGGCGTCGGGAAAACGGCGATCGTAGAAGGTTTGGCGGAGCGAATTATCAAAAACGAAGTAGCGGGGGATTTGATTGGTAAGCGGATTATTCAGGTGGATTTGTCGAATTTGGTGGCAGGAACGAAATTCCGGGGTGAATTTGAGGAGCGTTTGAAGGGCGTAATTGATGAAGCGGTTGAAAATGAAGATGTTATATTGTTTATTGACGAGCTGCATTTGTTGACTGGTGCGGGGGCGGGTGAGGGCTCAATGGACGCGGCGAATATTCTGAAGCCAGCGTTGGCACGTGGGCAGATTCAGGTGATTGGCGCGACGACACTTGATGAGTACCGGAAATATATCGAAAAGGATAAAGCACTGAGTCGCCGGTTCCAGATTGTGATGGTGGAGGAGCCAAGCCCAGAGGTAACGTTAAAGATTCTTAAAGGTATTAAGGGCCACTACGAGAAGCATCATGGAGTGGAAGTTTCGGATGAAATTTTGGAGACGGCAATTAATATGTCTAGGCGCTACATCAACGATCGGTTTATGCCGGACAAGGTGATTGATGTGATTGATGAAGCGGCGGCGATCCGACGGGTGGCGGCCGATAAAGAGGGCGGATCGGCTTACAAGAAACTGAAGATGGAAGAACAGGCAGTGCGCGAGAAGATGGCGGAGATGGCCGACAAGGAAGACTTTGAGGCGGCGACTTTTTGCCAGAATAAACTTAGCGAGATCAAAGCCCAATTGAAGGAGATGAAGAAAAAGAGCGCTAAGGAACCGAGCCCGAAAGTAACGGAGGAAGATTTGGCGCTGGCGATTTCGCTCAAGACTGGCATTCCGGTGGCAAAAGTGCACGGATCGGAGATGGAGATGCTCAAGGGCCTTGAAGGTCATTTGAAAAAATCGGTGGTAGGGCAGAATGCGGCAGTTGCGACGGTAGCGAAGGCAATCAGGCGGGGGCGAAGCGGGATTGCGAACCCAGAGCGACCGATTGGCAGTTTTCTCTTTATGGGTCCGACGGGCGTAGGAAAGACAGAACTAGCGCGAGTGATTGCACGGGAAGTATTTGGTGGTGAGAATGCCTTGATTAAGATTGATATGTCGGAATTTGGCGAGAAGCATAACGTTTCTAGACTGGTGGGGGCGCCGGCAGGATATGTCGGATATGATGATGGCGGGAAGTTGACTGAGGCGGTGCGACGACGACCGTATTCAGTGGTGTTGTTCGACGAAATAGAAAAAGCGCACCCAGATGTGTTTAATATGTTACTACAGATTTTGGAAGATGGCGTATTGACAGACGGCCAGGGGAATAAGGTGAAATTCAATAACACTGTAGTGATTTTGACTTCTAATCTTGGGGCGTCGGAAATGTACCGTGAAGATAGTTTTGGTTTCGGAGTAAAGCGAACCGCTACGAAGCGTGAATTGGACGCTGAGTACGAAGAGAGCAAAGAAGCGGCAATGCGGGCGCTCAAAAAAGTGATGAAGCCGGAGTTGATGAACCGGTTGGACGCGATTGAAGTGTTCCGCGCGTTAGGGGAAGATGAGGTGTCAAAGATTTTTGATAACCTAATTGAAGAACTGCGCAAGCGACTAGCGGCGAAAGGCCTTGGGATGAAAGTAACTGATGAAGCGAAAAAGCAGTTGGTGGCACAGGGCTATGAACCGAAGAATGGTGCACGACCGCTTAGGCGGATGATTGAAGAACAGGTCGAGGCTTTGATTGCAGAGAAGATGATTGCCGGGGAAATGGAAAAAGGCGACATCGCGGTGATTGGGTTGAAACGGGAAAAGGATAAGAATGATCAGCGTGAGTTGACGGTAAAAATAGTAAATGAGTAGAAAGGAAAGAATGAAGAATTACTTAGTGCCGACGGTGGTGGAAGAAACTAATCGGGGGGAGCGTGCGTATGATATTTATTCGCGACTTTTGAAGGAGCGAATCGTATTCTTGGGAGATCAGGTGACACCAGAGACGGCAAATCTCGTGGTGGCACAATTGATTTTCCTTGCGAACGAAGATCCCAAGAAAGATATTAAGTTTTATATCAACTCTCCAGGGGGAAGCGTGTATGATGGCCTGGCGATTATCGATACGATGAACTATATTCAGCCAGATGTGCAGACGATTGGAATCGGCTTGCAGGCGAGTATGGGAGCGATGTTGTTGTCTTGTGGGACAAAGGGAAAGCGGTTTATTTTGCCAAATGCACGAGTGATGATTCATCAGCCGTCATATGGAGCGGGGCAGGCTAAAGTGACCGACCAAGAAATTGAGCTGAGGGAAGGTCTGTATTTGAAGAAGACTTTGGCGGAGATTTTGGCGAAGCAAACTGGTCAGAAACTTGAACAAGTCGAGAAAGACATGGACCGGGATTATTGGATGAGCGCGGAAGAAGCGAAGAAATACGGGATTGTTGACGAGATTATTAAGAAATGACGAAAGAACTATGGACTGATGGCAGTGCAAGCCCGAATCCGGGGCCGGGGGGATTTGCAGTACTAGAAAATGGCAAGCCAGTGGCGTTAGGCAGAGAAGCAGATTCGACGAATATTCGGATGGAGGGACTGGCGATGGCGGCGGCGATTAAATACGCGGCGGGGGAGCCGTGTGTGATTCATAGCGATTCGGAGTTCTGGATCAATGTTTTGACGAAATGGGCGCCAGGTTGGGAGCAGAATGGCTGGCATAAGAAAAGTGGGCCAATTAAGAATCTGGACATCGTGAAGGAGCTCTATGCACTCTATCAGGATAATCCGGTGGAGCTGGTATGGGTGAAAGGTCATGCGGGATTGGAGCAGAACGAGTTGACGGATCAATGGGCAAACAAAGCACGAAAAGGCGCAAAGGTACCAGAAGTCTAAAAAGTATTGACTTATTAGCATAAGCGTGATATAATTATAACAAGAGGCATATAATAGAATAGGCCCTCGGGAGGTTTCCGGTGGCCTTTTTAATTTCCCGAAACGGGAGGAGTGTGAAAAAATGAAGAAGCTTGTGCTGGGAATGGCGGTGGCGACAGGATTAGTGGTGGTAATGGCTGGGCAGAGTTTAGCGGCGGATTTGACGTCGTGTGATATGAATCAGGCGATTTTGGAAGCGGAAGCTGTGATGCGCGAAGTGGGTGGTGAATATAGTACGCTAAATGATGCGAAGGGCGTGTCGATTCGGGAACACGTGAAATATTTGCGAGAACGGGTGGAGATCGCTAGGCGTTTAGTGAATGGTGATTCGAGTGTACGATACCCAGAGGAGTTATACGCAACTTTGACCGAAGGTACGCGGGCGCTGGAGTTGATTACTGGGATTGCAAAAAAGACGACCAAGCAGACAGATACAACAAAACCAATAACCCAAACTCAAGCAACAACGCAAAAGGTAGTGACAAAAATGGTGGATCAGGTACAGGACAATATACAAACGACAAATGCAGAGAAGACCGAAAATGTAACTGAAGCGCCGAAGGCGAAGGTAGTGCAAAAAAGTTTGCAGACGCCGCAAGTGAAGTTGGCGGTAGCAAAAATCGAAACAGGTGTGCTAGGGGGTGGAGCAAAATTGGCGAGTTTAGGAATGAACGCGGAAGTGGTGGCACCAGAAGAAATGGCGGGTCTGGAACAAGAAGGAGAAATTGAGGTGCCAGCAACTGGCGAAGTTGATACGGGAGAGTTAGAAAAGATTCTGATGACGATTGGTGTGGCGTCGGCAGTGGGGATGTTAGGGCTGGCTGGGATTTGTGCGATAATTGGGAGGCGATGAATGCGAAGAATTACGGTGAGTTTTATGCCGAGTTTACGACAAAGCATTGTGGTGATGCGGAAGAAATAATAGGCCTGAGCTTTTTTCGTGCTATAATGATGGTATGAAAAAGCTTATCGTAAAAAGCCAAGTCGCGAATTTGGAAAGATTGATGCTAAAAATGACGGGGATTGGGGCGGATTTCTCGCCGGTGATTTGGCAGCATGAGCGGGTATACTTGCCGAGCAATTATAAACCAGCGCGGAATCTTCCGCGGTTGGTGTTGAGAACGGAAGTAACGATGCCGGAGGATCCGACTAAATATTCACTATATCTGAAACGGCACATCGAGGATAGCGGGGTGGATTTTGTGCATTATACGTCGGTGGGAGACTATCGTGAGGCGGCAGGGATTGTGCACCAACTGGGCTTTCGCAAGGCAGCGGAAGTGAGTCGGCAGCGCCGAGAGCTGGTTCTGGATCCGAGAACAGTGATTTATTTGGACCGTGTGGAGGGGCTGGAGGGGGATTATCTGAAAATTGAAGCGGAGCTTTTGGAGGGGCAGCCAGTTGAGGAGATGCGGGTGCAATTGCTAAGCACACTGGCGACACTGGGACAGGAAACGTTTGTGACGCAAGCGTATTTTGACCTGCTTCAGACTAACGGGATGGACGAAGAAAACACCTTCATTATTGAGCACTAAGTGTGATATAATTGTCCAAAAGTGAGGTAAAACATGGAAAATGAAGTAACTGGGGCAATTGAAGTAACTGAGGTGGCTGAACCAACTGAAGAAGTGTTTGATGTTTTTCATTGGGCGAATGAAATCGACGAAGTGAAAAATAATGTGTCGGTAGAATTGTTTTTGTTCAATAAAAACTATACACCGTATCGCGTGCGTTATGCTGATTCGCTGACGGCGAGTGCGAAGGCGATGTTTATGCAGGAAGCGACAGGGTTCATCATTAAGGAAGCAGATAAAGGTTTGGTTTGTCGGGAGTACGAGAAGTCGGACGGGGAAGACCATGTTATTTATCGTACTAAGCTCGCGAATGTGGGGAGAGCAGAGACGTTACTGCATTTGATTGAACACGAGTACAAAAATATTGATTCGTGGAGCGATCATGTAGACGAGTTCAAGAAGGTGAAGGGGATTTTGGCGAAATTTAGCTATCCAGGCAATGATGGCGAGACCAAGACTTTTTATATCGCGAAGGCGCTTAGCCCGAGTTCGGCGCTTAGGGGCGGGACGAGCTGGGAATTGAACGGGGAGAACTTTGAGCCGTTCTCGGCTGAGGTGGCAATGAAGATGCCAGAGGATAATCAAGTGGCAATTATTGGCGATACGGTGGTGATTTTTAACCAGTCAAAGTTTGAGAATTTGTTCCAGTACGACTATAAGGCGCAGGTGATCGCAGACGAGAAGGCAAAAGAGATTCAGGAAAAATATAAGCTGAGCTTCGCAGAGGGGCTGACACTTAATTCGCTTTTGCAGGACCGTAAACCTTTAGTGAAAAAGCTACAGGCGCTTGATATTGCCGAGGAAATGCCCCAGGAGAAGCTAGTGGAGTATGCAGATGAAATGCAGCTAGAGCTGATGACGGACGATGATGGTTCGATTATCATCATGGACGACAAAGATTTGACGATGTTTGTGAATTTGCTCTCGGAAGATTATTACGTGAGTCCAGTGAATGGTCGGCGATATGAGATCAAGTCGAAGAAGTTACTAGGCGAACCGGAAGGGGAGCCACCGAGGGGTAATTAGGCTAAAAAGCTAGAAAAGTGGGGAAATAGTGGGGGAAATGCACTGTTTATGTTAATTATATTGACAAAAACAGAGAAGTGTGCTACAATGGAGACATGGGGGTGCGCATTCGAGCAATCGGATGGGTTTAGCACGCTCTTTAAGTTGTCAATACGTTGTTACTTGATAGATAAGCTAAGGTATTGTGCGATGTCATAGTGGATGGGAGGGATACATATGGCACAGATTCTATGGAAAGATGGTGTAGAGCCGCCGGATGCGGCGGTCGGCAAAAGTAAAAATGGTTCGATTGCTACTTATACTGGTTCGGGTGACGAAGCGGTAGAAGTGGAAGAAATGGAGAACCCGGGAGGGTCAGAGGACCAGAAGCCCGAACTGAAGCCGGAAACAAATCAGGGCCAGACGACGTCTGACTATTTGAGTGAGATAATTGCTCGAGCTAGTGAGAATCTGGCTGAACAAATGCATCAGAGAGGAAGACCTGTCGAGCAATTGACTCGGCAGGCAAAGAATGGGGAAAGCCCCAGCAAGCAACAACAGGGTCAAGTTCGGCCAGTAAGACCGAGAGACGTGTCGGCACGCAGCACGAGTGCAGGGATTTATAGCCTTGCTAAAAGGCGCCAAGCGCTTAGTGCGAATAATGCAGAGCAGCTGCCGATTGTCATGAGCGAAGGTCGGCAGATGCCGATTCTGATGTCGCTGGCCTCGACAGCTTCGGAGGGCTCGGTAGCGTTGGTGGTGGAATCCACTGAACCGGAGCCGGAGAAGAAGGCGCAGATTATCCCGCTCAGGTTTCCATTGACGGAAGAACAGCAGAAATCCGAGGAGTTTTTCCAGCAGACCGGTATGAGCCTCGAGGAATTCAGAGAATTGTTTAAGCCCGGATGGACCATAGCAGGAGCAATCAGCCCGAGGGAAAATGCGCGGCGTGTGAAGCTTGGTATGTGTAATCTTTGGTATGATACTGAGCTGGTGGCCTTGAAGGTCAAACACGCGGTGCGGGAGTTTCTTTACAGGAAAAGACCGTTCCCGGAGAAACCGGAGCCTGAGACGACTTGATCTCAAATGACAACAAAAAAAACGAAATGTGGCTGGCAGGGATGTCGGCCTTTTTCGTGGTTGGTGATGTGGAATTTAGTTGAACAGGGAAAGACGAGAAAAAAGTGGGGCTGTGGAAAACTTTATGAAAAAGTTTTAAAAATGGTCTTGCTTTTTTGTAACGGGAAGTGTAAACTAAAAACAAGTAGACGAACCAGCGGCAACGCGGTCTACAAATAAAAACGAAAAATAAAAGGTTAGTATTTTAACAAGGTTTCAGATCGGCCAACTAGGAGTTTTTGCGCGCGTTTGGGATACGCGAAATCGAATCCAATACGCTCTTCTTAATAAACACCTCCCAATTAACTCTATTTATTGACTGGAAAGTTATTGTTCAATTTCCGGTTAACCACTTTGGAATACACAATAAGTCTCTCAACGGCTACAATTGTGATTGGTTTCGGCTGATCGATTGTAGTGGGCAAGTGTATTGATTAAACAAAAATAATTGAAAAAACAAAACCGCGAAAATTTCTAGTTGGACGATCTGAAACAAAAGAGTGTATAATATATACATGGAAGAACTCCATAAACCTGTATTATTATCAGAAGTACTTGAAGTGCTGCAACCGAGACGTGGTGAGTCGTATTTGGACCTCACGGCTGGATATGCGGGACATGCGAGTAAGATTTTGGATGTAACACAGAATTATAAAGCGGCGGTCCTAGTGGATCGCGACGCGAATGCTATTAAAGTTCTCGAAGGGAAGTACCTTAGCTCCCCGGTGAGGATAGTGCAGAGCGATTTTTATAATGCGGTGCTACAGGAAATTGAGTGTGGAAACGCTTTTGATATGATATTGATGGATTTTGGGGTGTCTTCTCCGCAACTAGATAATGCTGAACGCGGGTTTTCCTTTGCTAAAGATGGACCGCTGGACATGCGAATGGACCAGAGCCAGGAACTTTCGGCGGCACGGGTCGTGAATAAATGGAGCGAACGTGATTTGATCGAGATTTTGGAAAAGTATGGCGAGGAAAAGCCGGGATTTGCGAAATTGATTGCGCGGACAATTGTGCATGGTAGGCCATGGAGCTCAACGAAGGAGCTGGGGGAAGCTCTAGCGAAATATGGGCGAGGTGGACGAGTGCACCCAGCGACGCGAACTTTTCAGGCAATCCGGATAGCCGTGAATGATGAACTAGGAGAGATAGAACGGACTTTGCCACTGATTCCGAAGATTTTGAATCCGGGTGGGAGAGTCGCGATGATTACTTTTCATAGTCTTGAGGATCGGTTGGTAAAAGAATACCTAAAAGAAGCAACTTCGCATGGCGAAGAGTCAGAGCTAGAAGTCTTAACGAAGAAACCGATAGTGGCGGAGAATTTGGAACTCGTTATCAACCCGAGGGCCAGGAGCGCGAAACTGCGAGCGGCGAAAAAACTTTAGAGTGTGAAGTTTTAGACCGTTGCGAGGAGCGGGACTAGCTTTCGATTGATAAAAATAAAAACAAAATATAAATAAAGGAGGCACATATGCCACGTCAAATCGTTGTAACTAGCAATCGTTCTCGCGCACAGAAAATTGCAGTCAAGTTCGCTAAGTAATTAGCCGACTATACTTAGGGCACCTTGTCGTTTACTTCGGGGGACACTCGCGGCCGTTTGGCCAAGATATACCCCCGAAGCAAACGCAAGATACCCTACGACAGGTTGGTTGCTTAGCTAGGTTTTAGCTTTGGCGAGGGGCATATC
This sequence comes from uncultured Candidatus Saccharibacteria bacterium, assembly GCA_948851665.1. Taxonomy (GTDB): domain Bacteria; phylum Patescibacteriota; class Saccharimonadia; order Saccharimonadales; family Saccharimonadaceae; genus Nanosyncoccus. The sequence continues at coordinate 11,541 of CAQOWG010000012.1, read as the reverse complement.
CTGGGCGAGCGCCCGTGAGCGTACCCGAGCTAAACGATAAAACCTAGCAGACTAGGGGAGTTATGGGCGTAAGCGCCCACCATAGAGTTTAACTGGGTAAAATACATGACCTTCCGGAGTTTGCGCTGGAAACAGCGCAGCTTCGACCTAGTGAACGGAGTTGAAGGCAGGCCTGCAATGGCGGGTAGTTTGAGTGTGGAAAAACAAAACAAAAACAGCGAGGAATTAAAAACTAATGAGAACACAAACCTATATGGTGCGACGTCAGAATGTGGCGGCAGGAGGATGGTCACGCAACTATAATACCGTGCGTCACACGTCGACAACGACAAAAAAGATTGGCTCGATTTCGAATGCGACAATCGTGGGACTTTTGGTGCTAATTGTGGGATTGATTTATGTTTCGCAGGGTACTCAGGCAACGAATTACGATTATCAACTTTCGGAAATCGAAAACGAAATCTCAGAACTTGAGGCAAAACGAGAGGATTTAGCGGTTGAACGTGCTCGACTGACGTCGGTGGCGACGGCGGAGAATAATGAGGTTGCATCAAATATGGAGAACGCTAGCGTTGAAGGCTGGGCCGAATAGCCAAAAATCGTAAGTTTTTTCTTGAATATTGTAAAACCATGATATAATGGTAGTGTTCATACATATAAGATCGACCAGTTTTTGGTAGTTTATTTACTTTTCGTATCAATAGAATGGATATGGCGCCGCGAGGCTCATAGGTTCTATTGATGCGTATGCTAGGTTGATCTTATGTATGAACACCCTCGTGGTGCCATTTTTGTTATGGTAATATCTACGTGGACTCAAGCACCTTTCTTATAAACTACTTAGAGTCCTCCTACTTCATATTACTTATTTATGAACACAAAACAAACTTGGCACCACTCCAATACAATATTTAGGTATAAAAATAGGAGGCTAGGATGGCATACATCAAAAATATCAACTTTAATCGACGGTTGGGGTTGGTGCCACTTGGCCTACTAGCTAGTCTTGGTGTTGGCTTGCTAGGATCTTCGTCTGCGCAGGCTGCCGCTCCAACCGTCACGGCGACTTTTATGGATGCGCAAGGAACGACCTCTCTAAGACCGGGCGAGGAAGCGGGTAGTGCGGGTAGTTTCTACGTGCCAGTGAAAATCGATATGCAGAACACGGCCTCACTCTCGGTATCGGTTAAGGCGGCGACTGCAGAATTGGTTGGTAATAATAGTAATGATAACAGAATTGAGAGCGTACCAGGTGGGGCAGAATATACAATCGGTCAGATGAATAACCAATGGGGCTACCGTTGGAACTTTGGTGATACGATCTATGATTCGCCAATTGATGGCTCGAATCCAAAGAACTATAAGCAAATGCCGACGACTTCGACTTTGCTCGACACAGTGTCGATTTATGGTTCTCGCGATACGACAATTACAAAGTATTTGACGTTGGGATTTGGCGTGGGCGTGACTGGCGAAACGCCAGCTGATACTTACACCAACGAGGTGACGGTTTCGGTGGTGGCGACGCCACTAGGGATGACAATTTTCGACATCACTTACATGCAAGATATGACGGCAGATGTTTGCCATAACACCAAGACTCCGACTTCGAAGACAATTTCTACGAGCGCCAATATTAATGTTGGCCCGAATGGCACGACTCCTTATACGGATTTGATTGATACGGATGGTTCGAAACAATCACTAGACAATGCTTCGGATTACGTGCCACAAACGACCTTGATTGATAAGCGCGACGGTAAAACTTATACTATTCGTAAATTGGCTGATGGTAACTGTTGGATGGTTTCTAACTTGGAGTTTGACTTCGTGCCAACGGCTGACAAGGGAACTGGTTCAACTCCGTCGACCGCCTTTGCGACAAATGGTACCGACAAGGTGACTGGTACACAGATTACTTTGACGAATGCAGATACTGACCTTAACTCGATTACAACCTGGACACCGGAAGTTGCGGCGCAGCTTTATGGTGGAGCTGGCGTGGTCTTTAAGACACAACGTAATGCTGGTCAAGGCTCGGGTACGGAAGGTGCCGCTTCGGCGACCACTGCAACGGCCTGGAATCAAAGTGGCGCAGACGGTTTGAGGAGTTTCTCGAGTGCGGCAGGTTATCCAAATGCGCTTTATTCTACTAAGACCGCTGTGACTCCAGCCTTTGGTGTTTCTAATACTGGTGAGCCGTGGCAGAAGTTCGGAAACCTCTACAACTGGACTGCGGCAACGCTCGGCTCGGGCACGAAGGTGACTGCTGATGGAAAGAACGCAACTGACTCGATTTGTCCGAGAGGCTGGAAGTTGCCATATAATGTTGGTAATGACTCATTTTCTAACTTACTTGGAACTTATGGCCTCCCAACCACTAATACCGACAACGTCGCCCCTAAGGCTAATCAGCTTGCTAACTTCCCCCTTAACTTCCTGCGTACCGGGTACTACAATTACTCCGACGGTAAGGTCTACTCTCGCACGACGGATGGCCGCTGGTGGTTCGCTACTCGTGGCTCTGCGACGCATGCTATCACCCTGTACACGGATACCACGTATGTCTACCCGCAATACAGCAACTATCGCGGACACGGCTTTGCGGTGCGCTGTGTCGCTCGTTAGCTCTTTCCAGCACCTCCAGACGAATACGTAGGTATTCGTCTGGAACGAAGGAAGGATTTCCGCAGTCGACTTTCTGACGCCTCACCCGACAGGGTGAGGGAGGAAAGGAAGAAAGTCAGATTGCGGAAATCCCCCGGGATAGAGCAGGAGTAATAATAAAAAAGGGGAGAGGTGGGAAAGTGGCACATAGTACTAAGCCAAAGCAGACCCAGCTGCACATGAAGTTCAGTAATGATGAAGCAAAAGTCTATGAATCAATCAATAAAGCGGTTGCGAATGCGGCGAGCCTGCTTGCGGTGCAACTTAGCGAATTGAAAGGGAAATCGGAGGGGGAACTAACGACGAAGGAGAAACAAACCTATCGTCGAGAAATAGCAAAGCAAGCGAAAGTGGCGGTCAAACAAATAGAACCCACGAATCGGTTGCATATTTTTATGTTTCGATCAACGCAGGGGGAATGGTGGAAAGTGGGCGGGAATTCGGTGGCAATCTACCAACTAATGATTGGGCACTACCTTGATCGGAAGATAAAAATAAATGTAGACCGAGATGTCTTTGCGGTGTTCAAAGACGGGGTGATCTGTTTGCCGAATGCGGCGCGAATTGAAAAGGATATTGCTTATTCTGGCGCGCAACTAAAATTGGACGACACGATTGATTTTGGACCGTTTAAGGATATGATTCGGGCTTATCGTATACCGAAGCCATTGCAAGAGCGTGAGGTGCGGCAGTTTAGGAACTTGGATGCGGAAGTACTAAAGACGATAAATGACAATATTTTTGCAACGGCGCCGGACGTCGAGATAAATAATCGCATTGTGATAGCGCTGAGGGAAAGTTTCAAATTGGAGAGGCAGATGGATAGTAACGCACGGAGTTTTGTGGGACATCCGCTGCTTGATAGTATTTTTAGGATGCGACGAGAATATTACGACGTAGCGAACTGTTCACGTAAAGATCCGAGAAGGTATGAAGCGCTGGGGCGGCTGGATGCGCGGATTGGTGATGCGATGTCGGTGATGGCGAATTACGCGGACCTTGGGATTGTAGATAGAGAAAGAATTGCAAGGGTGAGTTTGGAACTGGCGAAAGCGCGGGAATCGGCAAGACAGAAGATTAATCAATTCTATAAGAAGCATGAAGTGGCGGAACTACTAAATGAGCTAAGAGATGACGAAGCGAAATGAAAGACCTTAGGAAGATCTACGGAGATGAGGTAATTTCAAGCCGAGTGGAATGGCAACAGTGTCAGCTCCGGAAGCGAATAGAACGAGAGGCGCGCTATCGCAAGCGCATGGAGGGGATGCGGTCGAGACTAGATTGGCTAAAGATGATGGAGAATAAGGCACGAGAAGACGGTCGGCAGGATTTTAGCGTGGATGAGTTATACGAGATGTTATTCCAGGCATATTTTGACGCGCGACCGGGTAAGCGGAATACGTATGACGTGCAACGAATCGAGACTAACTTATTTGATAATTTGTATGGTCTAGCAAAAGATATTGCAAATCGGACTTATGCGCCATCGCGGAGTGAGGCTTTTATTGTGGTGGACCCGGTGGTGCGAGAAATTTTTGCGGCTGCATTTCGGGATCGAATTGTGCATCACTTGGTCGTGAACATTTGTATGCTGTGGTGGCATCGGCGTTTTGTGCGGGATTCGTATTCGTGTCGAGTAGGGAAAGGAACGGATTATGGAGTGAGGCGGGCGGCACATCATATTGCGGTGAAGAGCGAGAATTATACACGACCAACTTATTTTGTGAAGATGGACATCAAGGGATTCTTTATGAGCATGGATCGGACAAAATTGATGGAACTGGCAGTGCAAGGTGCACATGAACAATTTAGATTTTTTGGGCCACTTGGAAGATTGTTGGCTTATTTGTGGAGGCAGGTGATTGCGGATAATCCACTAACAGCGGTGCGGATACGGGGGAAGATGAAAGATTGGGACGCGCTGCCGAGAGATAAGAGTATGTTTTTCCAGACGGAGGGGCATGGGATTGTGATTGGTAATTTGACGTCGCAATTACTATCAAATATCTTTTTAGATCAGCTGGATAAGTTTATTATTTACCAACTGGGTTATCAGCATTATGGTCGGTATGTGGATGATTTTTATGTGGTGGTGACGGAAGATGAATGTGGGCAGCTGAGTCGAGATATCGAAAGGATTCGGGGATTTTTGAGGGGGTTAGGGTTGACGATGCACCCGAATAAAACGAAGTGGCTACCGGTGGATCGAGGCGTGCCATATCTAGGGCACCAGATTCGGAATGGACATATTGAAATGGATCGGCGCTATCAGCAAAAATATTTGAAAGCGATTCAAGAGTTGATGAGGGGTTCAAAGGAACTTGATGTACTAACGTCATATATGGGCGGATGTTTTAACTATGGCTGTCGAAGAATGCAGGAACGGATTTGGACGCAGGCAGGGCAGGGATTTGAAATGTAAAAAACAAGGTAGCGCGCAAACGTTCTTGAACCCTATAGCATTCCAGGAACTTTGCGCGCAAATCGTTTGGTGAAACGGGGCTCTTGGCGGAAGGTGCTGGAAAGAGCTAACGAGCGACACAGCGCACCGCAAAGCCGTTTCCGCGATTGTTGCTGTTCTGCGGGTTGACATTCGTGGTATTCGTGTTCAGGTTGTTAGCATTCGTCGCAGAGCTACGAGTAGCGGACCACCAGTTGCCATTCGTCGTGCGATTGTAGACCTTACCGTCGGAGTAATTGTAGTTCCCGGTACGCAGGAAATCCGAAAAGGGAAACCTGCAAGCCAGATTCTTCCAAAGACTGACGAAATAAGATTCTGAGCCGAACACTGGGTAGTGCACCCTAATTTGCTCCGGTGAGGAGCAAATCTCACGTTTAGGTGAGCAGAAAAGCGAGACAACTTTGCTGTTCGGTGTACATGACCCGAAGAGCTTTTAGACTTATTAAAAGTGTGTCTCCCACCTTCGAAATAACTTGCCCGAACCAAGCGCACAAATTCACGCTAAGTTGGCATATGCCCCTAGTAAATTATAGCATAAGTTATATGTTATAATATAAGTATGTCACGAATGAAGTTTCTGAGGCTAATGGTAGTGTTGATGGTGCTGGTAATTTTGGGCAAGCTTTTTTATATTCAAATCATTCAGCATGACGAATGGGTGGCGAAGGCGGCGGCTCAGCAGACATTGCAGAATGTTTTGAAAGCAAAGCGGGGGGAGATTTACATGTTGGATGGAGAAACGCCAGTGCCGGTGGTGATGAACGCGACGGTTTATACGGTGATTGTCGACCCGATGCTGGCGGAGCAAGGGGATTTGGAGGAAAAATTGACGCCACTAATTGCCGATACGAAGGTGGCGGAATGGAGTGATGTATTCAAGGACACTACTAGGCGATATTATATTGTGGCGAAAAACGTGCGACGGGGTGTGGCGGAAAAGGTGGCGGAGTTGGACTTGACTGGAGTGTGGTTGCAGGCAAATAACCAGCGGGTTTACCCAGAGGGGACTTTGGCGTCGACAATGCTGGGCTTCGTGAATGCGGACGGGATTGGTCAGTACGGGGTAGAGGGGTCGTTGAATAAGACCTTGGCAGGGAAAGATGGTTTGCTAAAGACCGTCAAGGACGTCAATAATGTGGCACTTTCGATTACGAACGATTATGTGAATACTCCGGCGGAGGACGGTGAAGATGTGGTGCTGACGATCGATCGGAATATGCAGGCGCAGGTGGAAAAAATTTTGGCGGCGAAGTCGCAGGAATATGGTTTTGCGAACATGAGTGCGCTGGTAATGAATCCGCAGAATGGGGAGATAATGGCGATGGCGAATTACCCGGGGTATGATCCGGGAGATTATGGGAATGTGGAGAGCGCGGCAGATTATATCAACCATGTAGTGGAGGATGCTTACGAGCCGGCGAGTATGTGTAAGACGTTCGCGTTTGCGACTGGTGCAGAATATGGGGTGATGACGCCGGAGAAGACGTTTTATAACACAGGAGAGATTACGGTGGATAACTGGCCGATTCGTAATGCAAGTCAACAGTCGTTCTTGTTAGGGGAACAGACGATGCAGACGGCACTAAGCTATTCGCTAAACACTGGTTCGACGCAAGTTTTGAAGTGGTTGGGGGGGAGCGAGATGGAAATTACGGCGCAGGGGCGGCAGCGACTATACGATTATTATTACAATCACTTTGGATTGGGACGGGCGACAGGCATTGAATTGTACGAGAGCCTAGGGATGTTGCAGCAACCGGATATTGTGGACGGGGCTAATTCAACTTATGCAAATATGACTTTTGGTCAGAATATGCAGACGACGATGATTCAGGTGGCGGCGGCGTTTGCGTCAATAATCAATGGCGGGAATTATTATACACCGACAGTGGTGGCGGGGAAATTGGTGGATGGAAAATTGGTACGGGATGAAAAACAAGAAGCAGTGCGACGGACGGTTACCGAAGAGACTAGTGCGATGATGCGGCAGATGCTAATAGCGACGAGAAAATCTTTGAAGGAGAGCGGCATTGACCAGGCAGGATATGATACTGGTGGTAAGACGGGAACGGGGCAGGTGATTAAAGATGGGGCGTATAGCTTTGACGAGACGGAAGGAAACTACATTGGATTTGGCGGGTCAGCAGGGCAGATGCCAGAATATCTGATTATAGTACGGATTTGGGAAAGCGGTAAAAAGGCGGATGGTGCAGCACATGCGCGACCATTGTTCAATGAGATAAAGAATTATGTGCAGGATTATCTGCACATAAAACCTGTGCTATAATATATATACGTATGGTTGACACTATCAGTAACGAGACTTTTTATGGGCTGATTCTGGCACTTGGGGCTTTCTTTTTGGCAACATTTTTAACACCGATTTATACTTATTTTGCTTATAAGTATCATTTTTGGAAAAAACAAAAACAGAAGACGATGACTGGAGAAGATTTGCCAGTGATGACGAAATTGCACGCAAGGAAATTTAAGCGAGCGTTTCCAACGATGGCGGGAATTATTGGCGTAGTGACGGTGGGGCTAGTGACGGTGATTTGTAACTTGAATCGTGAACAGACTTGGCTGCCACTGGTGGGTTTCTTGGGGGGGAGCGTGGTAGGGCTAATTGACGATATTATCAATGTATTTGGTAGCGGTCGAGGGGCGGCGGGGCTTAGAGCGCCGGTGAAATTTGCGATGATTACGATTTTAGGGCTTCTGATGGGGTGGTGGTTTGCGGTAAAATTGGGCTGGACAACAATCGAAGTGCCGTTTATTGGAGCAATGGAAGTGGGGGTGGTGGGGATGATTCTGATTTTTGCCTTTGCAGTGGTTGCGACTTCTAACGCGGTGAATATTTCGGATGGATTGGACGGTTTGGCTGGCGGATTGGCATTGATGGCGTATGGGGCGTACGGGGTAATTGCTTTGTTCCAGGGGCAGTGGATGCTAACAGCGTTTTGTTTGACGGTGGTGGGATGGTTGTTGAGCTATATTTGGTTTAATGTGCCACCGGCGCGGTTTATGATGGGAGATACCGGGAGTTTTGCGATTGGTGCGGGATTAGGTGTGGTGGCAATGATGACGAATTCATTTTTCCTGTTGCCGGTGATTGGGATACTTTTTGTGGTGGAGGCTGGTTCGAGTTTGCTACAGATGTTTTGGAAAAAAGTTTTCAAGAAGAAGCTGTTTATTTCGGCGCCGATTCATCATCATTTGGAAGCAAAAGGATGGAATGAGGCGAAAATTGTGATGAGATTTTGGGTGATTGCGGGTGTGTTTGCAATTATTGGTGTGTTTTTGGCGGCGCAAGGAATTGATGGCATAGGAGTTTTTTCACCGGGGGTAGCGTCCGGGACGCAGGCTTCGGCTACGGTCACGCAGTTAGAGGGTACTGATGCGCAAGCACAAGAGTGATCGTTGGATTGGGGTATTGACCATAGCGTTACTAGTAGTGGGGCTGGTAGTGATTTATGCGATTGGGCCGATGCGGGTGAACGTGCTGAATGCAGCGTACGGATCGAACTACGGGGAAAATTATTTCTTTATTCACCAGTTGATTAATGTGATTTTGTCACTGGCGGTTTTTGTGGTGGCATTCAAGATGCCGTATAAGACTATTCGGAAGTTTTCAAAGTTGATAATGCTACTGGGCCTAGTGGCATCGGCGGTATTGGCGGTGTTAGCGATGGTCGGAAGTGGCATGGCGAAGTGTGAACTGGGTGCATGCCGATGGTTCTCTCTCGGGAGTTTGAGTTTTCAACCGGCAGAACTTTTGAAGATTGGTCTGGTGTTGTATTTGGCAGGATTGATGGCTGAGCGAAAAAAGGAAGGACGTATCAATACAATGGATTTCTTTTGGCCGTTTGCGGTGATATCGGGGCTGTCGCTGTTGTTTGTGGTTGTAGTTCAGAAAGACTTGGGGACTGGCGTGAGCTTGGTTGCAATAATTCTTGCGATGCTATGGATGAGCGGCGTGAAATGGCAGTATTTTTGGCTAACGGTGGTGGTGGCCGGTGTGCTTGGGGTAGTATCAATTATTTCTTCGCCACATCGGATGGAGAGGATTATGACTTATAGTGGTGAGGAGAACTCGGATGATAACTATCATATTGAGAATGCAATGATCGCGATTGGCACGGGAGGATTGTTTGGAGTGGGAATTGGCAATAGTGTGCAGGCGACTGGATATTTGCCAGAGTCGATTAATGACTCAGTTTTCGCGGTGATGGGAGAAACGTTTGGGTTTGCTGGTTTGACAGTGATTGTAGTGGGATTTGCAGCTCTTCTGATGAGATTACTGAAGACGGCGAACTATTTGGAAGATGATGAGGAGGCATTGGTGGTAGTAGGAATCTTTGCTTGGATGATGGCGCATATCGGAGTGAATATTATGGCAATGACGGATATTATTCCGCTCACTGGGATTACGTTGCCATTGCTAAGCTATGGTGGGACAAGTATGTTATTTACGGCGGCAGCGTTAGGATTAGCGATGCAATTAAGTTGTTATACTGGTAGGGAACCACGAGAAGAAAGGAGCGAATCGTGAAGATTTTGGTGGTTGGTGGTGGAACGGGAGGGCATGTAACGCCGGCGGTAGCAGTGGTGCGGGAAGTATTACAAAAAGCGCCGGGAACGCAAGTGGAGTTTTGGACGGATCGGAAATATTATAAAAATGTTGTAAAAATTACAACGGAGTTAGGGGTGCGATGGGGGAAGGAGGCGGGGAATGGTACGCGTAAGAATCCTTATATCCGAGTACGTAGGATATCGGCAGGGAAGTTTCATCGCTATGCTAGTTGGAAGTGGAAAGATTATTTCCGATATTTTGGTGTGGTGTTGAAAGATTTAATTTGGGGGAATATCAAGGGGTTCTTTGGATTTATGAGCGGGCTAGTGCAGAGCTTTTGGCGGCTCTTGCCTCGAAAGAAGCGGCCAGATGTGATTTTTCTAAAAGGCGGATATGTTTGTTTGCCGGTGGGGATGGTGGCACGCCGACTGAAAATTCCGTATGTTGTACACGAATCGGATGCGGTGCCAGGACTAGCTAATCGGTTACTGATGAAAAACGCGACAGTGGTAGCAAAGGGGTGGAGAGGAGAGAAGGAAGCTCAGAAAGATGGGCAGATTTTGGAAGTATATACTGGTATTCCGGTAGCGGCAGAATTTCAGCCAGTAAGTGAGGCTCAGCAACGAAAATTGAAAGAGAGCTTTGGCTTTAATCCGGATGAACCATTGCTGGTGGTGACAGGTGGTAGTCAAGGTGCGCGCGATATTAATGAAGCGGTTCGGGTGATTCTGCCTCAGCTACTGGATATTACTGGTGTGGGGTTGGTCGCGGGGCGAAAATATTATGAAGAAGTGGTGGATTTGAAGAAGTATGAGGATTGGGAGAAGGCAAAGTTGAAATCGAATTTTCGGATGTGGGAATTTAATTCGGCGATGCATGAGCTATTAGGAGCAGCGGATGTGGTGATTTCGCGTGCGGGGGCGACGACGATCGCGGAGTTGGCGGCACTAGAAAAGGCGGTGATTTTGGTGCCTTATGAACGACTACCTGGTGGACATCAGATGAAGAATGCACGTGATTTAGGCAAGTCCGAGGCGGTGCTAGTGGTGGAGAATGAGCGGATGGTGGCGAGGCCGGTTCGTTTGTTGGAGAAGGTGGAGAGTTTGGTAAAGTCAAAACGTGAACGCCAGAAGCTAGCGCGGAACTTGCATGAACAGGCGGTGCCGGATGCGGCGAGCAGACTTGCGACGATTTTGATTGATGTAGCAAAGGGCGCGTAGGGCTTGGTATGGGTCGGGATATACAAGAATCTGGCGAGGAGCGGGCGGAATTACACCGCCAGACGAAGCGACGACATTTTACGTCGGTATTAGTGGCGATGTTAATGGTGGCGATTATGGGATTAATTGCCTATACGAGTGCGCGTGGCGCGGTGGAGGAAGCGCGGCGAGTACCAGAGAAGGCGGGCTATCAGGTGCAGGCGCAGTTGGTGGACGAGACTAGTCATGGGAAAATCTCGGGGCGGATGCAGGAATTTATCGGGCAGGTGGAGCAGGATTTTCGGGAAGCGGGCTACATAGTGAGCCGGGTGACTTTGCCAGTACAGACGAGTCGGGAGATTTGGGTTGATTTGGAAGGGCGGAACGGTTATATTAAAATGACAATGGATCGAGGAGCAGCGGTGGGGGTGGAGGATGCGGTGCGGGTGATTAATTATTTGGGGGATAGGGAAGTAGAATATATGGATGTACGACTAGAAGGGAAGGCGTATTTTAAATAACAGGGCTATGGGTCTATACCGCCCCACCCACGGCCCCGCCATTCTGGGGTTTACGTTTTGCAACGGGTTCAGTGTAACAAAAAGGAACAGCCTCATTGTAAAATGTAGTTAGCAATAACA
>CAQOWG010000011.1 GCA_948851665.1 uncultured Candidatus Saccharibacteria bacterium | reverse complement strand
TCAGATCCACTTTCTTCTTAGTCTCCAATAGTGCTTACGAGGTGTTTATGTTGCGCCATGATCCTCCGCAACAGGTTCAATACGATGACATCAAGATTGCTGGTGAAGGCGATTCTGAAACAATCGCCGAAGTGAGCCGTACGCTCAATACAGTTTCGACTGATAAAGTTTTTGACTTCTTAATTGACCAAGCCGACCGCCTAGGAGCATCCGATATTCATATTGAAAATCTTCGCAATGAAATACGTATTCGTATGCGCGTAGATGGTATCTTGCATCCAGTAGCTAATATTGATCGTGACCGCTACCGTATCTTTATGGGCGAGCTCTCTGCTCGCGCCAACTTGTCTACCGCCTCTACGAAACCCCAATCTGGCCACATGCAAAAAGACATTTTCGTAAACGGCGCTTCACATCTTCTCAATATTCGTGTTGAAATGGTCCCGACAATGTATGGCCAGGATGCTGTTCTTAGGCTTTTTAATTTTGACGAAACTTTGCTCAACCTTGACTTGCTTGGTCTATCAACCGAAGAGCTAGGTCTAATTCATGAAGTTATTTCGCACCCTCGGGGCCTTGTCTTGATGGTCGGTCCGACCGGTTCTGGTAAATCTACTACGCTCTATTCAATTCTGAATGCCCTCAATACCACAGAGCGCAAGATCATTACCCTGGAGGATCCGATTGAATATGGCATCACGGGCATTTCACAGATTCCGATTCATACTAATGCCGGCGATGATAATGATGCTTTTGCCGATGGACTACGTTCCGTCCTACGTCTTGACCCGGATGTAGTAATGGTCGGCGAGATTCGCGATCAAGACACTGCTCGTACCGCCATCCAAGCCTCAATCACTGGGCATCTAGTACTTAGCTCGTTCCACGCTAACTCTACGGCTGCTGCTTTTTCACGTATGATTGATCTAATCGGCACTAATCCAATTTTTGCGACTTCAATTCGTATGCTTATGGCGCAGCGTCTTGTTCGCAAATTAGCCGATAATAAAGAACCTTATCAGCCCGACGCTTCCACGCTTGTTTATTTGCGCAACACACTGGCCGGTATTCCGGACGTTGACTTAGAGAAGCCTACGCTTTACCGTCCGGTACCTACGACTGAAACACCATTCGGCTACAAGGGTCGCACGGTTCTAATTGAGCAACTTATTGTTAACGAAGAAATCCAAAAGTTTATTCGAGGAGATTTAAAAGATATTAGTACCGAGGCAATCGAGTACTCCGCCCGACAGAGCGGCATGCTGACACTAGAACAAAAAGGGTGCCTTGCGGCCTTGCGTGGCGAGACCACATTGGAAGAAGTCGCTCGAGTTATTTAGCTCACCCTATCTGCCATCTTAAAAGGTTGACAAAGTGTCAACCTTTTTTGAAAAGCTCAGTTTCGTAAGTCATCAATGGGTATAAGATTGAAATATGATTAGAACAAATGGAGATAACAAATATGCTGAAAGTCGTGGTGTTTGACGGGGGCTGGGGTGGCCAGAATGTTGCGAACTATCTCGCTGAGGAACTTGGAGTAATCGAAATCGAGTGCGTAATCGATAATAATCCTTATCCGTATGAGCTGCTGAGCTTGGAAGAAATCTGTACGCTTGCCGAGAAAAGCCTCAAACCGTATCTTGGCAAGGTAGATTTGATTGTTTTAGGGGGTTACATGAGTTCGCTCGCGTTGGATACTTTGCGGAACCGGCATCCTAGTCAGCGCTTTGTTGGCATGAGCATAGATTACCGCCTTATTTATAAGACGAGACGTAGGCCTCAAACTATAACAATTATGGGTGACAAACCGCTAGTGCGCCTCCCAATCTGGACAGAATTAAGAAACCGGCTACCAGAGGTTAGCCTTATCGCCCCAGATTGCTCTGGCTGGGAAAGCTTGATCGATATGGGAGAAATGTCTCCAGAAATAATTAAATCCGAACTGAGCAAGCACTTTTACCTAGCAGACGAACAATTTATACTTCAGGAAGCTAGAGCTCCGACTATCGACCAACCAAGAGAGGAAAGAGTGCCGTTTATTAAGAAATTTTGGAGACGTACTGCTAGGACGGTGTCAGAACTTATTCAGACCGACACGATATTGCTACTCAATACACATTACTGGGATCTAAAACCAGTATTGGAGAGATTTTTTGGTCGTCACGTGCGAGTCTTAGACTTCCGCCGGAAACTCTTGCACGATGTTTGTCTGGCGTTGAATCTACGCGGGCTAGATGGTCGGCTCGGTGAGTGATACTAGATGATCTAGTCGACTTCGCATGACCCGCGTACTCAGTAACTCGGTTACATAAAAAGATAAGTATTGCTTATACTGTACCGCACTCTTATTGGGAACTAACCAAGATTGAATTGTACTCTTCAAGCTTCCACGGTACTGAATGTACGCATGGCTGGCTACGCCGTTAGGTATGAGACGTGGGCTCGCATAATCAATCATCCAAGTAAGCACCCTCAAGTCTTTTCGGCCAAATGCAGCTGAAAAATAATGCGAATTGTCTTTGACGAAAGTTAGCATGATTGTGAAAATTACCTCGCGATTGACAATCATACCAAGGCGTTTCTTGAAATCATTACGTAAGTGTTGTTCCTGCATCCTCGGGACATCGTTCACGCTGGAATAATGTGCATAAAAAGTTTGACGAGAAACTTTTGCAGTAGCACAGACATCTTTGACTCTCAAGTTGACAACTTGTGCCGTGATCGCCTTCTGAACGATATTTTCGATTCGACGTTCATGATTGCGAAAAGTTTTATTGTTTACATTGGTGGGTACCATAGTATCTCCTTCTTGAGTATTTAATAAAAACCGCCCCGCGCATCTTGCGTTGGCGAAAAATTATCTCGAAATTCCATATAATGATCAAGACTGATTTTACACAAAAGTCAAAATAATATTTTCTATATTATACAACTATATGTTAATAATATCAATAATTTTCAATAGATCTCATGCAGTGTATAATATTATACATAACAAGATGGAGGAATCATGCGACGGCTCTTAGAGTTTTTCAGCCCAACTAACTATCAGCTCCAGCTCACAATCAATCGTGAGGAGGAGATCATCGACGGCGAAATCATAATCACCGGCACGCCGCATGCCTCAATTTTCTACCTCCATGCTAAAACCCTAGACATCAGTACAGCCCAACTTATTAGTGGCGGCGACGTAACGAGTCTTGACTATTCATTGGATACCGATGCCGACGAACTCCAACTTGTTTTGCCAGACGAGCAATCACTCGAGCAAGAAACCACGATAAAATTGGTCTGGCGTACGACACTCAATCACGACATGCAATCCTGCTACCTCTCCACCTACCAACACGAAGACAGGGAAGAACGCATCGTCGCCACCCAATTTGAATCTCACTATGCTCGTGAATGTTTCCCGTGTGTTGACGAACCAGCTGCCAAGGCCACTTTTGACCTCACTCTCATCATCTCTGACCTTACTAAAGGAGATGTAGTGTTAGCCAACACCGAACTAGTTTCCCAAAAAGGTCAATGTTTCACTTTCGTTACTACACCCCGTATGTCGACTTATCTCCTTGCTTGGACAATTGGCAAGTTTCATTCAGTTGAAACGACTAACAAGAATGGCATCAAATGTACCACCTATGGTACGCTCGCGCATTCAACGTCTTCGCTTGAGTTCGCCAACGAGTGCGCCGCTCGTGCTCTTGAATATTACGATACTAAATTTGGCCTTAAATATCCACTCGCCAAGCTCGACCAGGTTGCTCTTCCAGATTTTGATGCTGGCGCCATGGAGAATTGGGGCCTAGTCACCTATCGTGAATCAATGATGCTAGTTGCATCCGATGCTACTTTGTTTACTAAGCAAATTGTTGCTTTGACCGTAACTCATGAACTTTCACATCAGTGGTTTGGTGACCTTGTTACGATGGAATGGTGGGATGATCTCTGGCTCAATGAATCGTTTGCTAGTATTATGGAATACTACTGTACCGATGCGCTTTATCCTGATTTTCAAATTTGGCAAAAATTCTTTACTAGTGATTGTGTTTCCGCCCTCCGTCGTGATGCTATCCCAGGCGTTCAATCCGTCCACCAAGAAGTGAATAGCCCTGCCGAAATCGCCACTCTCTTTGATTCGGCTATTGTCTATTCCAAAGGCGCACGTCTAGTCTTGATGCTAATTCGTCTCATGACTCCAGAACAGTTCGATCAAGGTCTGCGTGATTATTTCGTAAAGTATCAATATCAAAATACTGTTGGCGATGATCTTTGGAATGCATTGCAGCCCTATGCCGAATTCGACGTAAAAGCCTTTATGGACTCATGGATCTCTCAACCTGGTTTTCCATCTATCTCTCATATTCGGCTCGCAGACGGCGTCCAGAATAACACATCTCCCGTTGGCCCGACTAATCAACAGGCCCCCTTTTCTATTGGTGGGCCAGTTGACCAGAAGAAAACTTGGCCACTTCCAGTCATCTTCGATGACATGTCTGGCCACTATCTACTAAATTGGTCAGCTTCTGAATTTATGGAACGTCTTGCGCGGTTTGATGATCTTTCTTTAGAACAAAAACTGCGTCTCTTGATTGATCGCTCGCTCCTCTCCAAGACTCCTGCAGTGCCTTCTGTGTCACTGCTCGACCTTTTGCCTAAATTTGCGACTGAGACTTCCGGTGCCGTATGGAGTATCGTTACTGACCTTATTGTAAACCTTAAAACTTTTTGCCCACCAGAAAGTGAGAACGAGCTTAATTTCCAATCCTATCTTCGTACCCTCCTCGCCGCACGCTTTGCTGAGATAAGCCTCAGCGTCCTTGACGATCCGGACGCCCTCAAACTACGCGAAATCCTTCTCGGTCTCGCCCTATACTCCAAAGATGCCAATACTACCGAACGTCTAGCCGACCTCTACCGACCAGATCTTAACACTCTTGACTCGGAGTTACGTAGCCCTATTCTCGTCGCCAAACTTCGTGCTGACGAGGACGCCGTCTTTGATCATTACCTTACAAGCTATCGCAACACTTCTGATCCGGAACTTAAAGCAGATCTGCTCTATGTTCTCGCTGGCCAAGTTCGCAAACCTACTCATCTTGAAACTATGCTCAATCTGCTTGAACAGCCAGCTATCGTCCGCCCTCAAGACCATTTCTATCTCTTCATTTATCTCCTGCGTAATCCATATGCTAATGCCAAGACATTCGATTGGCTTCTCTCCCACTGGGACTATGTCGAACAAATGGCTGGCGATAAGACGATCGAGAGTTATCCTAGAGCCGTCGCATCCATCATTCGTACTACTGCCGAAGCCGAGAAATTTTTCAACTTCTTCGATAAGCATCAAGACGATCCTGCCCTTGGTCGTGCAATTAATATGGCGCATACCGAGATTGATGCTCGCCTCGCCCTCATCGCCGATGATACTGCCGCCGTCACGGCGAAACTTGCTGAACTCGTCAAGGCCTAATCGCGGCGAACAAAAATCCCCGGCCTTGCGACCAGGGTCTCTGTAATACCTCGAGGCTTCCATATCCGCGCAGTATCTATGTTACTGCAGTCCTAAATTAACCATCCAGAACTCAATTTCCGGATAGGTTTTCAGCGGTTCAAAGTCCATCGTCAGGAATTCATCTTTCTTCTCGTTCCAATGATCTCTCATTTCCCGTGCAACCGCTAATGCAAACTGTAAATCCTGCCATGCTGCTGCCCCTGAAAAAGCAATCAGAATCTCACCGGACTCAGCAACCAGCCCCCCGTTACTGTCAGTTTGTACGAAGTTGCACTGATAGGGAATCTTGATCCCGCCAAATCCCGGCGCCAGCCCCGGACCATTTTCGACGTCCACCAGCCATTTGATGTCTTCCGGTGTCAGATCGGCATAGCAATCGGCCTCACTGATCGCCTCGTCATCAAACCCCAGGAAATCCAGCGTATTGCGTATCTCCTCAATTTCCATCGGATGTGTCGCTGTCCATCCCGGGCACTTTTCCAGTGTCTGAATCTTGGCTTCTGCCCAGGAGCCACCTCCCTCATCCGCCTGCACATCCAAGTACATAAGCTCATGGGGGGGGGCTTCTTTACCGCTCTCGCAGGCAACTTTGACAACCAGTCTCCATCCTCTCGGCAATGCCACTTTTAATCTCCGGGTCATCGCGCTGATAGTTTTCTGAATGGCAAATACCAATTCATCACTGTCCAATTCGTTTCTCATTGCATTTACTTTCATTCTTTCGTCCTCCTGGATTTTTATTTTTCCCAGGCTTTCGCCACAGGATAGTGGCTATCAACTCTTAATAACCCCTATCCTGCGACGATAGATCGAATGAAGTTTAGAACAAGCATCTTAAAATGCGACCCTATCTTAGAGTATTATGCCCAAAATCAGCACTAACTCCTTGTTGGATTACTATCATTGTAGCACACTTTGTCCAAAAAGTCAATGCTTTTATGGCTTTTTATTCCAAAAATCAACCAAAAATTACCCTATATTGCCCTATATTTCTATGCCGCCACCCCTGTTATTGCTAAAAATCCGATAAAAAGTCGAGAAATCTTCGAAAAAAGTGTTGACTTTGATTGCGAAGTGCGATATACTGAGAGACAGTTAAGCAAGTTGTGGAGAACAACCTCTGCATTAAGATAGAAACACGCGAGGTAAAATCTATCACTAAAAGGATAAATTTATACCAGCTTTTGATGGTTTCGAATTAACAATTTGGACAACGATGTAAATACAAAAAGCCGAAAGAAGCGAAAATTCACTTTCATTTCTAAGGCGACACAGTATTTAATATCGTGACAACGATGAAAAAATTGTAAGACGGAACAGTAATCGTACTTATTTGAGCTTCGATTACTAGTTAAGTCAATGCATAAAAAGGTACATAAGGGCACTGATAGTGGATGCCTTGACAATCAATACCGATGAAGGACGTAGAACTCTGCGATAAGCCTCGGGGATCTGAGAACGTGAGTTGATCCGGGGATGTCCGAATGGGGAAACCCAGCTCGAGTCATGTCGAGTTGCGCTTACCTGAACACATAGGGTAAGAAGACGGGAACCAACCGAACTGAATCATCTTAGTAGGTTGAGGAAAAGAGAATAACCAATGATTCCGAAAGTAGTGGCGAGCGAAATTGGAACAGCCCAAACCTTAACATAACCATACGGTTTAACGGCCAGAGTTATGAAAGGGGTTGCGAAATTAGATAATTTTTATGCTGAATAGTTCAATTTGGACTATCCGGCATAAAAACCAACAGCGTTAACTGAGTGGATAATGATACAAACCTTTAGATCGTAGCGGAAGAACCTGGAAAGGTTCGCCAGAGAGGGTGACAGCCCCGTATGCGAAACGGTCTTAGGCATTATATATCTTTTTTCAAGTAGGACGGGGCACGAGAAACCCTGTTTGAATCCGGCAGGACCACCTGCCAAGGCTAAATATATTGATTGATCGATAGCGAACTAGTACAGTGATGGAAAGGTGAAAAGAACCCCGGGAGGGGAGTGAAATAGATCCTGAAACTCAGTGCCTACAAGGTGTCGGAGCAGCTTCGGCTGTGACGGCGTGCTTTTTGTAGAACGATCCAGCGAGTTAATGTTGTCGGCGAGGCTAAGTCAGATGATGGAGCCACAGTGAAAGCGAGCCTGAATAGGGCGACAAGTCGGCAGTATTAGACCCGAAACCGGGTGACCTAACCATGAGCAGGTTGAAGCTGCGGTAACACGCAGTGGAGGACCGAACCAGGGTACGCAGTAAAGTGCTTGGATGACTTGTGGTTAGCGGTGAAATGCCAATCGAACTCGGAGATAGCTGGTTCTCCTCGAAATAGCTTTAGGGCTAGCGTTGTGTAGTAGCATCTGGGGGTAGAGCTCTGAAAAGGTCCGGGGCCGGCAACGGTACCCATCCTTATCAAACTACGAATACCGGATGTGTAATCACGGCAGTCAGAACGGCGGGGCTAAGCTCGTCGCTCAAAAGGAAAACAGTCCAGACCATCGTCTAAGGTCCCTAATTAATACTAAGTGGGAAACAAGGTGAAGTTTCTTAAACAGCTAGGATGTTGGCTTAGAAGCAGCCATTCATTTAAAGAGTGCGTAACAGCTCACTAGTCAAGAGATTTTGCGTGGAAAATGTAACGGGGCTCAAGTATTAAACCGAAGACATGGGTGTCTACTTATGTAGGCGCGGTAGAGGAGCGTTGATATCGCAGTGAAGTCGGATTGTAAAGTCTGGTGGAGCGTTATCAAGTGAGAATGCTGGAATCAGTAACCATAAGACAGGTGAGAATCCTGTCGGTCGTAAGAGCAAGGTTTCCAGGGCCACAGTAATTGTCCCTGGGTTAGTCGGTCCTAAGCCGAGGCGTTTTTGCGTAGGCGATGGACAACAGGTTAATATTCCTGTACAGGTAGTAGTTGTTAACAGTTCACGGCGAATGACCGGAGCGGATTAATGGTTTATCCGTCCAAGGTTCTAGGGAACTAGAATTGAGTGAAAGGAGATCTTCGGATCTTTAATTCTGGGTGAAGCGCTGGCTAGAAAAGCTGATTAACTTACGCTGCTGCCTACCGTACCGCAAACCAACACAGGTGCTCGGGTCGAGTAGACCAAGACCTACGAGAGAACTTTCGCTAAGGAACTCGGCAAAAAAGCGTCCGTAACTTCGGAATAAGGACTGCCCTCTCATTAAGATGAGGATTTGCCAAAGAGTTTCTCAGGAAACGCGGTTATAAATATGTATCTTATAATCACATCGAATCACTGAGATAGAACTCTTTGAGCAGCTCAATCATCATTTTGATGAGAGGGCCGCAGCTAAAGAGCCCACGGAACTGTTTACCAAAAACATAGGTCTCTGCTAACGCGAAAGCGGATGTATAGGGGCTGACTCCTGCCCAGTGTCGGAAGGTTAAGGGGAGAACTTCACGGTTCGAACTGAAGCCCCGATGAACGGCGGCGATAACTATGATCGTCCTAAGGTAGCGAAATTCCTTGTCTGGTAAGTTCAGACCTGCACGAATGGAGTAATCATGTGGGCACTGTCTCGGCGAAGGCCTCGGTGAACGTGCATTGGCGGTAAAGATGCCGTCTGATCATGCCAGGACGAGAAGACCCCATGGAGCTTTACTACAACTTTGCATTGATTGTTGGGACATTTTGTGTAGCATAGGTGGAAGGCTTTGAAGCAGATACGCCAGTATTTGTGGAGCCAAAGGTGAAATACCACCCTGAGTGTTTTAGCAGTCTTATCTTTGACATTAACTGCCAAGGAGACCGTGCATGGCGGGTAGTTTAACTGGGGCGGTTGCCTCCTAAAGAGTATCGGAGGCGTTCAAAGGTTGGCTAACTACGGATGGAAATCGTAGTGATAGTGTATGCGCAAAAGCCAGCTTGACTGTGAGGGCTACAACCCAATCAGACACGAAAGTGGGAGCAAATGACCCGCTGTATAGAACTTCGGTTCAATTTACGTGGGAAAGACAGCGCACACGGATAAAAGTTACCCTGGGGATAACAGGCTGATCGCGCCCAATAGTTCACATAGACGGCGCGGTTTGGCACCTCGATGTCGGCTCATCACATCCTGGAGGGGGAGCACCTTCCAAGGGTCCGGCTGTTCGCCGGTTAAAGTGGTACGCGAGCTGGGTTCAGAACGTCGTGAGACAGTTCGGTTTATATCCGGCATGATCGTTAGGAATTTTGAGGAGATTTGCCTCTAGTACGAGAGGACCGAGGTGAACGAACCTCTAGTGTATCGGTTGTGGCCACCTGCTGCATCGCCGAGTAGCTATGTTCGGAAGAGATAAGCGCTGAAAGCATATTAAGCGCGAAGCCCACTCCAAGATAAGAATTCCCTATGGAGACTCCAGAGAGATGATCTGGTTGATAGGCGCAAGGTGGAAGTGCGGTAACGCATGGAGCCGAAGCGTACTAATAGGTCCATCGCCTTTTTATGTCAGGTTACGAGGGTTTTGCTATTGTAAAAAGCCTTGTAATCTGTTAGACTTAACTAGTAATCGGTGCTCAGCACCGGAGAAGTTTTACAATAATCATCGGCTAGTCCAATGGACATCGATAGGCCTTCAGGAGCTTGTTTGGTGCCCATAGCGCTGGGGAAATACCTGTTCTCATTCCGAACACAGAAGTCAAGCCCAGTAGCGGCGATTATACTGCTAACCGCGGGAAACTAGCAAGGTGCCAAATTATACGAGTAAGCCACCCCGACGGGTGGCTTTTCGTTTTTTGGCTCCAGAATCGCATAAGTCTGCCCGTCAGCCTCGAATATAACAGAACTGTAATCCTCTTGTAATCTTCCGCAAACGACAAAGATCTATACATCGACTTATAATACCTCTATAAACTATCCATAAAAAAGGAGAAATATGGAGAATATTAAATCAAAAATCGTTGGTGTTATCGCTATTATAGTTTTTTCACTACTGTGTGCCGTTGGCTATCGTGTTGTCTTTGTCGACTCGACGCATTATTACGTAAAGATCGACAACTCTGAGCCTAAGCAACTCGGGAATAATGAGTACGAATACAGTCTAACAGCCTATGATGAACATGGCAAGATGGCGGAGATGACTTTTAAGGCAGGGAAAAAACTGCGCGAAGGTGCCTATCTGGAGTTGGATGTCATGCTGTGGCGTGGCGTCGTCAACTGGCGTGAAGTCCAGTTGGATGAGCTCCCACTGGACGCGAAACCACGCTTAGCGCCAAGCAACTAAAGCCACCCATAAATCCCCCGCATCTTATCTGTAGCTTACTATACTTCCGTCGGTGCTAGATATTTAAACCATGACAAATTGCGCATAATCCCGTAAATCACTAGCGCCACAATCATCAAGATCCAAACCCAATTTGGTGTTCGTACTAATAGGCTTTTCCGTCCCCTCGCTTGATTGATTAGATAATCTACTAGGTACACTATTGCAAGAGGCAAAAGTATGCAAATTAGTGGATTATAACGCAATGCTTGATAAAAATCTCCAGTCAAAATCGCGGCAAGCATTCGTGTTATCCCGCAACCGGGACAATATAGGTGTGTAATCTTGCGAAAGATGCAGGGGACATAAACCCCGAGCATATCACCAAAGATTAAATAAATAACGCAAAAAGCAACTGCTAACCCCAAAGCTAGCAGTTGTTGTTTAAGACTTCTATTTGCCTTTGCGGTCATCCCACTTTTTCTGTGCGATATTATTCATTTCGTTCTGCATCAAGGCATAATTTACAATCGCAAATCCAAAAATCTGCAAGACCAAGTAGAGTACAGAATTATCAGTCGCTGGCAATCCAGCTTCTTGTTTGGCAATAGTAATGGCTTTGCCCATTTTATATGCCCAGTAAATGCCATAAATCCCGCAAGTTACTATGGTTAGCAAGAATGCTACGCCGCCAGACGGCATCCCGTAATCTTTGCTTGCATTACGGATTTCGTCATTTAGCATAACAAACCAAACGATACCATAAATTCCGCAGGTTACAATCGTCAAAATGATTGAAACGGCGATATTCCTTTGTGTCATAATTTATTCCTTTATGCTGTCTATTATATATTAATATTATGTTACTCCTATCTAGTGTAACATAAATCTGGCCAAGAACAAATTCCTATGTGTTATAATAATGAAAATAAATAAGGATTTCCCGTTCTGTGAGGATGGCAGCATGAAATATCTCAAAGTCACCCAAAAAGATTATTGCTGTGTCGGCGCTTGCCTTGAAATGATCCTGAAGCGGCATGGTATTACGGACTATGATCAAGAGAGGATTGCTTATGAACTTGGTTTGATTGTTCCTCCTCATCTTGCATCCAACTTTCGCTATGCTAGGACTGGTAAAAAGCCGAGTGCCGGATATGGCACTCAAATCCAAGAACCGCAATACTCCATCGGTCACTTTTTCAAAAAACATAATCTGCATTTTGCTCAAAAATATTATTACATTACTAGCATTAAAGAAGCGGAGAAATTTCTAAACAGAAACAGTAAACAGGATATCTTGATAATTGCCCATTGCGGGACTTTGTATGGTAGCCCAGATGCAGATTGGGGCCACGCAGTCTTATTGGATCATATTAATGGCGACCAAGTGACCATTCAAGAAAACTCCTCCAAAAAAGATCGGGAGATAATAGCCCTTTCCCAGCTTCTGTGCGCAATCGAAACTCACGGCCAGGAAAACGGCGCCGGTTTTTACCTTATCAAGAAGATTTAGTATGGTGGTCAATTCGTCTTTCCAGCTACGGGTTCTCAATTTCTTGACAGTTATCCCCAAGGGAAAAGTTGTCACTTATGGACAAATTGCTAAAGCGATTGGCTACCCAGGCGCCGCGCGCGCTGTTGGCAATGTCTTGCATCGGAATCCTGATGGCAGTAAATATCCTTGTTATAAAGTTGTAAATAGCAAGGGTGAGCTCTCGGGCCACTTCGCTTTTGGCGGTATCATGATTCAGCAAGAAAAGCTTGAAGCTGACGGCATAAAAGTCGTAAACAGTCGCGTCAACTTGGACGAGTATCAGTTTCATCCAGTGCTATAATAGTTATATGGAAGAATTAGAATTAAATATTGCCAACATGATCGACCGCCAAGAAGTTTGTTTCTTGAGCTTTATTAATGCGGAAGGATTCCCGACAACCCGCACAATGCTCAACCCACGCAAGCGTCAGGGTATCAAGGAATTTTATCTTACTACGAACACGAGCTCCCAAAAAGTTCAACTACTTCTAAATAATCCCAGAGCAGGTCTCTACTTTTATGATCGTCCGCTTTACCGTGGCGTGGCTTTTACCGGCACGGTCGAAGTTCTAAATGATCAAACCATCAAAGATGAAATTTGGCGCGACATGGACACGATTTTTTACGAGAACAACACTGATCCGAATTATTGCGTGTTGAAATTTACTGCCAAAGCCGCACGTTATTACCAAGACTATAGCTCAACCGATTTAACTTTATAAACTTCTATTATTATGCCAAAAGAAGCTTACGATCTCGATCCCTCCGTCACGCCCGCCATGCGCGACCAGCTTTTGCAGAAACTCAAAACTTTGCCTTCTGCGCCTGGTGTTTATTTTCATAAAGACGCTAAAGGCGAAGTAATTTACGTCGGCAAGGCCGCCGTGCTTAAAAATCGCGTTCGTCAGTATTTCCATCATTCGCCAAAAGACCCGAAGACCACTGCCTTAGTACGCGAAATTGCCGACACCGATTGGCTAGTGGTTGATACTGAAATGGATGCCCTCTTCCTTGAATCTGAAATGATTAAGCGTTACAAACCTAAATGGAATATTCTTTTGCGTGACGACAAGACCGTTAACTACGTGCGCATCGATTTTAAGTCCGAAGTGCCTTACGTCAGTTTTACTCGTACACCTCAGGATGACAAGGCTACCTATATCGGCCCATTCTATGCCAAACTTCCGCTTCAGCAAGCTCTGCGGATCCTTCGCAAAGTTTTTCCTTATTACGACAGGCCTTATGATGGCAAAAAAAATCTCAACACCGACCTTGGTCTTACGCCTGGCATTGAAATTGGTAGATCCACTCCTATTGAATATAAAAAGAACCTTCGTAAACTCAAGCTTTATCTTGAGGGTGGCCGTCAGAAATTGCTCAAGGATCTTGAAAAACAAATGCGTGACGCTTCGAAAGCTCAAGAGTACGAGATAGCCCAGGAAGCTAAACGTCAGCTTTTTGCTCTTAAAGAATTACAAAAGAAAATCGTTTTTTCCGACAAAGAGTTTATGGATATTTCCTCCGACCAAGCCCTTACTGCTCTGCAACAGTTACTTGATCTCAAAGAACCGCCACGTCGCCTTGAAGGCTATGATATTTCTCACCAGTCCGGCACAAATGTAGTTGGTTCTATGGTTGTCTTCACTAATGGTGTTTCCGATCGTGCTGAGTACCGTAAGTTCAAACTCCGCAATCAGCGTAACGATGATTTTAAAAATCTTCACGAAGTCTTGTCTCGTCGCCTTAAACATACCGAATGGCCTTACCCAGATGTAATTTTGATTGACGGCGGGGAACCACAACTTCGAGCTCTCGCGCCTTTGCTTGATTCAACTGGTATTCCATATATTGGTCGTGACAAAGACGGTAATCACGGTCGCAACGCTGCGGTTGAATTGGTTCGCCTGCGTAATGGTGTCGCTGAGCACGTTCAGCTTGCCAGTGATAGCCACCTCGCCAAGCTGATTGCTCGTGTTGACGATGAAGCACACCGCTTTGCTATCACTTACCATACTTTACTACGCAGCAAGAAAATGCTACAATAACCTTATGATTAAGTTGCAACTCTTTGGTTTTGCTCTACGCTGGCTGGCTAGCAGTATCGGCATGTTCTTCTGTCTTACGTATCTCGGTACCATCAGCCCAGAAGATGTGACCATTTTGCAAACTCACGGTTGGATGCTCTATGCCGCTGCTGGTCTTATCTTTTCACTTATCAATTCTATCGCAAAACCGCTCCTTAAGGTTTTCGCTCTGCCCTTAGCCATCCTTACTCTTGGTCTTTCCACCCTTATCCTCAATATTGCCATGGTCTGGCTAACCATCTACCTACTCCCTGGCGTTAGCATGGATTTCTGGGGCATCGCCATCACTAGTGTCGTACTTAGTGCTATTAATTCTATTTTAAACTTCCTAATCAAATAGCGAAGACTTGTTTTTTGTTGCCCAGGGGTATATAATAGATACATGAATTTGGGAACACTATTTCAGAGCTTGACTCTAATTTCAGCAATTTTGTCGATTTTGTTAATTCTGTTGCAGCAGCGCGGCGCCTCTCTTGGCGCAGGTTTTGGTAGCTCCGGAGAACTTTATACTACTCGTCGTGGCCTTGAGCGATCGCTCTTTAATGCTACTATTGTCTGCGTCGTGGTATTTGTTTTGTCGATTCTCGGCATGATCATAATCCCAGTCTGAGAGTATAGGTTTCATGAAGCCAAAGAAGCGTGGGCAAAAATTAGCAAAGCGTTGGGCTGTTTTCACCGAACGCGCCAAGGCAGACAGTCGCGAGCATATCCAAGAAAATCTCATCGACCGTCTCCCCAACGCTCGTCGTGTTCGATTACTTATCCTGGAATGGATTCTACTTATTGTTGTTATTATTTCGCTTGCTCTCACTCAGGCCTTTTGGTACACACAATCCTACTCAGTCCAGGCTTTCGTTGATGGCGGCACCTATATTGAGGCGACTCTTGGTCAAGTCAAGTCTCTCAACCCGCTCTTTGCTAGCACCAACAGTGAAAAAGTTCTTTCTCGTCTCATGTTCTCTACGCTCTCGACAGTTGATTATTCTGGTCACGTTGGTCTTGGTCTCGCCGCTTCTATCGTGCCAGATAGTACCGGTAAGGTTTGGACTGTTACTATTAAAGACGACCTTAAATGGTCGGATGGTCAGCCGATTACCCTTGACGATGTACTTTTCACTGTCAACCTTATCAAAGATCCTACCATCAACACTATTTACGATTCCAACTTTGCTGGTGTCAGCATTGAACGGGTTGAAGATACTTTGGTCTTTGCGCTCCCAAGCTCTTATGCGGACTTTGACTCCACTCTCAATGTCCCGATTCTCCCTGAGCATATACTTGGTGAAACTCCGTCTGGTCAGTTGATGGAGCATAACTTCAGTACCAACCCTGTCACCTCGGGCGCCTTTAGCTTCAATGCTATGCAGAGTGTTAGCTCTGACGGTGAGCGTATTATTTATCTTGCTGCCAACCCATATTACTATAAATCTAAGCCAATGTTGGGTAGTTTTGCCATTCATACTTATCCCAGCCTTGACCAAATCGTCCAAGCGGTTGCCTCAAGCGAAGTCACTGCCACCGCTGAACTTTCCGCCTCCTATCGCGACCAGTTCCCAACTGAACTCATTTACGAAAAACAAACAGCCATTGCTAGTGGAGTCTTCGCTTTCCTTAATGTCACTAGTGGCCTACTCAACAATGTCACTGTTCGTCAGGCTATCCGCCAGGGAATCAACATCGACGAGATTCGTTCAGTACTAGATTACGAGTTTC
The DNA here is from genome assembly GCA_948851665.1 of uncultured Candidatus Saccharibacteria bacterium. Lineage (GTDB taxonomy): Bacteria > Patescibacteriota > Saccharimonadia > Saccharimonadales > Saccharimonadaceae > Nanosyncoccus. Next base: position 12,569 of record CAQOWG010000011.1, on the reverse strand, counting down.
CGCTCGACTATCCAATCCTTGAGTCCGAGATTGAGCTCAAGACCTATCCCGAGCTTCCTGCTTATAATCTCGACGCTGCCAAACAAAAAATCGCCGCCGCTGGTCTTGCTGGCCAAACACTCCGCCTTGCCACAATCGACACCGGCTACTTTCCAGCCCTCGCCGAGCAGTTCCAGACTCAGTTAACCGAGCTCGGCTTCAGTGTTAAGGTCGACATTTATACGCCGAGCCAGGAGTTTCTGCTCAACGTTGTTCAGGCTCGTAACTACGACATCCTCCTCTACGAAGTCGAACTTGGTGCTGACCCCGACCCCTTCCCCTACTACCATTCCTCCCAGGCTTCCTCATCCGGTCTCAATCTCTCTAACTACGCCAACTCGCTCGTTGACGACCTCATTCTCGGTGCTCGCACCTCGATGAACCCTGACACTCGCACCGCCAAATACGAAAACTTCCTCACCCGCTGGGTCGACGATGTTCCGGCCATCGGTATCTACCAAGCCTCTATGGTCTATTATTTCAACAAGAACGTCCGCACTTTCTCCGAAGACGATCGCCTTGTTTATCCAGTAGACCGTTTCGGCGATGTTGAGTATTGGGCAGTCGACCGCGCCACCAAGAACCGCACCCCCTAAGATGATTGCAATTTGACCAAAAATTCAAGAATGCCCCGGTTCGCCGGGGCATTTCTCGTGTCGAATTAATACTATTCGTCTTCTTCCACAATCTGAAGATGTGCTTCTTCGAGCTGCATCGCATCTACGCTGGACGGCGAGTTCATCATCAAATCCACCCCCGAACCGTTCTTCGGAAACGCCACGATGTCGCGGATATTGCTCAAATTCTCCAGCACCATAAACATCCGGTCCACACCAAACGCACAACCAGCATGTGGTGGCGCGCCGAATTTGAATGCATTCAGCATACCGCCGAACCGCGCCTCTACGTAAGCTTCGTCGTAGCCGAGAATTCCGAATACCTTATACATCACTTCTGGGTTGAAGTTCCGCACTGCTCCCGAACAAATCTCATAGCCATTCGCTACCATGTCGTACTGGTCGGCCACGATCGCTAGCTTCTCGGCGTCGGTCTTGGCCGCTTCCAGCGTCTCCAGCCCACCTTTTGGCATCGAGAATGGATTGTGTCCAAAATCGAGCTTGTTTGCGCCATCATCCCATTCGTAGAACGGAAAATCCACAATCCAGCAGAGTGCCACCTTTTCCAGATCAGCCAGACCCAAAGTATCTGCAAAGGCAATTCGCATCGCTCCTAGCACCTTGTTGACTTTTTCGCGTGTGTCGGCACCAAAGAATACCGCATCGCCATCTTCCGCCCCCATTTTTGTCTTCACGCTGGCGAGCTCTTCCGGTTTCAGGAATTTCGCCACCGGTCCTTTTGTCTCACCATCGCCATAGAGTAGATAGGCCAAACCGCCCGCTCCATTTTTGCGTGCCAGTTCGGTGAACTCATCAATTTGTTTTCGTGTGAAATTCGCGCCACCCGGCACTCGAATCGCCTTTACGCATGGCGCCTGAAATACCTTAAATTCACAGTCTTTCAGTTCCTCAGTCAAGTCTATCATCTCTAGTCCATAGCGTAAATCCGGTTTGTCCGTACCATATTTATCCATCGCTTCCTGGAAAGGAATCCGCGGCACTTCTTCGCCCATCAATTTCTTACCAGCATATTCCGTCACCAGACTCTTGATTAGCGGCTCCACTGTCTCGCGTACAGTCTCGCCATTATCAACAAAACTCATCTCGAGATCGAGTTGGTAAAAATCGCCATACAGACGATCCGCCCGTGGGTCCTCATCGCGGAAGCACGGCGCAATTTGATAGTAGCGTGGCACGCCACCTACCATTAAAAGTTGCTTGAACTGTTGCGGTGCCTGCGGCAAAGCGTAAAATTGCCCCGGGTGCAACCGGCTCGGCACCAAGAAATCCCGCGCTCCCTCTGGGCTAGAGTTAGCCAAAATTGGCGTCGTCACCTCAATAAAATCATGCGCATCCATGTAATCACGCATAAAGCGATAATACTCCGCCCGCCGCTTCAAAATCCGTTGCATGCTCGGTCGGCGTAAATCCAAATAGCGATATTTTAGGCGCAATTCCTCGCTCGACGGATCGCCCTCGTCGTGCGTGTTGACCGGCAGCGGCTCCGAGCGGTTGATTAGTTCCATTTTTTTCACCATGATTTCAATTTTTCCGGTCTCAATATTCGGGTTCACTAGCTCCGGTGCACGCTCTCGTACCTTACCCTCGGCCCGAATCACAAACTCATCGCGTAATCCCTCCGCTATCTTGAATGCCTCGTTTTGCTCTGGCGTCATCACTAGCTGAATCACGCCTGTATGGTCGCGAAGATCAATAAAAATCAATCCACCATGATCCCGGCGCGAATTTACCCAGCCGGTCACCGTTACTTTTTCACCAATTTTTGTCTGTAAGTCTTTTGCTAAATCTCTCATAATCCCTATAATTATAGCAAATTCCCCCCGTCGTCGCAAGAAAAACGCCCGCAAAGCGTACCTCAACCCCTTGGGACGTAGCGGGCATAGCAACAAAAACGAACCCAACGGGTTCGGCTTTGCTGGTGTGCCCGACTAGACTCGAACTAGCACAGCTCTAAATGGCCACTACCACCTCAAGGTAGCGTGTCTACCAATTCCACCACGGGCACTTATGTCACTATTCTAACAAATTCTCCGAAAAAAGCAAGAGCAAACACGGCGGTATCTCACCATGAATCCCACGCAAAATGCAAGAGATAAGGCGACCCCTCGGCCGCCTGTATTTTTACTTATCCCTAAAATAGGCTTTAATTTCCGGATGCTCCTCCTTCCAGAGCTTCCACTGCCAGATATCCTGCTGGCGCCCCCGCTCAAAACTGCCTTTGATCCAGTTCAGGTCATCCAGCAAGCTACCGTCGCAACACATGCAATTACTGTACTGCCATATGATGTCGTTCAATGCGGTTACGCACGACTCCTGCAGAATCTTGTCTTTCGGTGTCATGTGCTGAAACACCAGTAATGTCGCTGCATACGCTTTCAGAAGATTCTCTTTCGCGTATGCCTCACCACTTTCATCAATGGCCAGCTGCAAAGTCAACAATAACTGCCCGCCGGTTGCCGTCAGTGCCAATACGCCCAGATTCTCATCAAAATGCATTCCATCTTGGAGCCGCTCACTGCCCGCAGTCGTCTGCGTGTAGTGCAGGTCAATATCCGGATAACTCGCCGCCGCGCTGATTGATTGTTCGGCCAGCGCCTCGCTGCTTAATTCATCCAGATAGAAGTCTCCCTTACGCATGGTCGCCTTCACGATCCATTCAGCGTCTTCACCTGTCGGTACGCCGGATATCATCAGTCGCCCACACTGTGGCTCAGAACCATCCAGCCTGCAAATTTGTGATGCCAATACGTATAATAGCACCCTTATCTGCGGTTCAGCTAGACAAGTTCTCGTGTCCTTACTTGGATTAATTTCAGTTGTTGCATAAAATTCTTCTGCCATATCAAAATCCCTCCCTTTCCTATGGCGAAAATTTTTGGCTTTAAAGCCTGTCAAGGGGCCAAAATACCCCTCCATATATCATTATAGCACACATCTCTCAAAAAGTCAATAGCAAAATCTCCCCATTCCGAAGAACAGGGAAATTTTTGTACCTAAAATATAATCCGACGTGCTGTTAAGCTTTTTTCTTCAAAGTCAAGAAACCGTTGCGGGGGTTCTCGTTGACAACACGGTCTTCTGGCAGATCACACGGGGTGCCCTTACCACCTTCTTTAGTCTTGGTAAAGAAGTAAATCGTCTGTGGTTTACCGCCACGGAGAGTAACTTCAGATTTGTGCAGGTAGTAAGTAACGCCCTTGCTGTTGGTGTGTTCGTAGGCCATTAGGGTTCCTCCTTAAGTTATTATACCCCTATATTATTCCGAATAAAATCGAGTGTCAAGGGATTTCCGGTACTTTACCCCAAAAATCTTACGCTTTTCCTCTAGTCAACAGGGAAGACTATTGTAAAAATTACAACCCCTATTTATCAAGGAAAATCAACGAAATTGTTAGCACTAGCCAAATTCCTAGGCGCACTACAATAATTGCAAACAATATCAAGCAAATCAGCACCACCCATCCCGTTACCGTTGGCGCCCAGATCGGCGAGGCGTAGTTCTTGCGATAAAGCTCTGTCGATGGTATACTCGCTGCAATCGTAGTTGAACCCAGTTCTTCCGCGGCCGGAAACTTCTCTAATTCTCGTGTCCAACACTCAAGATAAGCATTCCAGCCACTATTCACTCCTTCCGCTCGACAAATGTTTGTCACGATTTGATAAATATTGCCATTTGGGTTTGAATCATCGGTCAGACTCTCCTCCGCTGCCCGGATTGCTGCCTCCGCCGCCCGTTGATAAGAATATTCCAGATAAAACGGCCCCGTTCCAAAAGTCACTTCTTGTACGCCATTGCTCTCGGTCACGTTTATCACCATATGCGAAAAGGTATAGTCCTGTAACCGTGCCAAATTTTCCTCTAGCGCTTCCAGATTACCCGCTTCATCCGCTGCTAGTACAGCAGCCCTTAACTCGGTCATGCGTAAATGTTCAAACCGCAACAAAGTTGCCGCCAAAAACGCCAGTGGCACCAACACTACTGCTAGCTGCCATGTCCGCACGGTTTTGAATTTCCGTAAGAATTCCCGAATCTTGTTCGATTTTTTACCACCCATGTATTATAATTGTAACATGAAAATCTATATTTCTGGAATTTCTGGTACTGGCATGGGGCCGCTTGCTCTCATGGCCAAAGACGCCGGCCTTACAGTTTCTGGTTCAGATCGCGCCCCGGGCGCCGTCACAAATGAGCTGGTAAACGCTGGCATAAAAATTTGTCTTGGCGAACAGGATGGCGAATTCCTCAGAGCCCGCGTCAAGGACGAAGGTGTTGATTGGTTTGTTTATACTTCTGCTCTTCCGCCCGATCATCCCGAAATCCAGATGGCAAAAAAACTCAAACTCAAAATTTCCAAACGCGACGAGCTAATTTCCTACCTCATTAAAAAACTCAAACTCAAGATGGTTGCCGTTGCTGGCACGCACGGCAAAACCACAACCACCGCCATGATTATTTGGGGGGCAAAACAACTCGGCTTACCTATTTCATATCTCATCGGTACAACTCTGCCTTTTGCAGAAGCTGGCCATTATGATCCCGATAGTGAATACTTTATTTATGAAGCCGACGAATATGACCGTAATTTCCTCAGCTACAAACCCTGGCTTGCTGCCGTCACCACTGTCACTTATGATCATCCAGACATCTATCCAACGGAGCAAGATTACCGTGATGCTTTTCGCCAGTTTGAGCGCCAAAGCCAACAGGTTCTACATGGTGATGAAGTAGCGGCTGATGTTACTTTGGCCGGGGAAGCGCGCCGCTATGATGCGACTCTCGCCATTGACGTTTTGCAGCGCATGCTTCCTGCCCCTAAAGGCATCAAAGGCTTGACCTCTCGTTTCTTTGATAAACGCCGTAAACAAATCACTGAAGTTATCAATCAATTCCCGGGTGTTGGTCGACGTTTTGAACAAGTTTCTGAAGGGTATTATTCGGACTATGCCCACCATCCCGAAGAGGTCGCTGCCACTGTCGAAATTGCTCGCGAGGAGGCTGAGCGTCGCGGCTTGCGCGGCGTCGTAATAGTTTACGAACCACACCAGAATACTCGTCAGGCCGAGATGATTGACGCCTATGCTGACGCCTTTACTGGCGCTAGTAAGGTTTATTGGCTACCTACCTATCTCACTCGCGAAAATCCCAAACTCAAGATTTTTACTCCAGCCGATTACGTTTCGCGCCTTAGTAATAAAAAAGTCGCTGAACCAGCCGAACTAAATGATGAGCTCGCCACCGCTCTCACTAAGTGGCACGACAAAGGCTATCTCGTTTTGCTTATGACTGCGGGTCCAGCTGACCTTTGGCTGCGCAAGCTAGTTTATGCTGGTAACCAAGAATCGGCAATTGTAGATAGTGCGCATGCAACCCGTATAAATCAAGGAGGTGCTTAATGCGACGCTTCGCTCTCCTAACACTAGGTATCATGTCTGTGGGTTTTTTTTCTATGTCGCTAGTTTTTTTCTCTCAAACAGCCTTAGCTGAGCCAAACTCATCTTCTGATCCGGCTCTCGCTCCCGAGCGACTCGCTCATATTTCCGAAAACTGTACCTTTATCAAGCAAGCACTCACGCAACTTCAGCGCGCCGATTCTCGTACTCGAACCTACCTTGGTTCTTTCTATGAAACGGTAGCAAATAATTTTCTTTCACCTATCAATCTTCGCCTTGTCAAGAACAATCGCCCCGCTCCCGACTTAATGAATATCCAGTCTGATTTTTCTATCGCCCAAACATCTTTCCGCAACCGATACACCAACTATATGCGCGACCTCGAATCCTTGATCGGTACCGACTGTAAGGCTCGCCCCGAAGAATTCGCCACTCGCCTTAACGCCGCCCGCGACAGTCGCGCTAGCCTGCATGAATCTGTCGTTAGCCTCAATCGGCTTATTTCCGAGCAGGAGGCTGCTGTTCGTAAGCTCCAGGAGAGTCTCCATGACTAAAGGTTCTCGTAATCTCGTTATTCTCGGCAGCGTCGCTTGTCTTATAGCTGCTGTCACGACTAGTATTGAGCTAGTTATTTATCGTAATTCGGGAGATATCTATCTTGATCGTTCGCGCCCAGGTTTTTTGCCCGATGAAGATGAAGTTGAAGCTAATCATCAGGACGAGTCGACCTATTCCTACTCGGATACCGGTGAACTTAACGCCAATGAACTTGATAAATATATTGACGAGCTTAAACTAATTGAGACCCACATTCAAAGTATCTCTGATCCGTATGGACCCGCGCCGTTGTCAGATGAGTCGCTTGGTATTTCTACTGCTCCACAGCCGTAAAAGATAAAAAAACTCTTGCCAAAACCATAAGTTTTTTGTATCATAAAGTAAATATGGATAATATAAATATGAAGATAAATATGATTGAAAAAATATCTCGCAAAGTTTTTGGGATCACTGCCCTCTTGTTGGCTGGTGGCTTAACGTTCGCCGTTGTATCTCCAACCAATTTGGCTTTTGCCGATAAAGCCACTTCTCCGAATGAAGACGTTAATGCCACGGTCTCCCTGCTTGTAAACCCTAGCCTTACGCTTGAAATTGAAATCGACACAGATGATGTCGACCCTAATCCTGATAAAGGCGATCCCAATTCTATGCTCATTAAACTTTCGTCCAACCAACAATCGGCTGGTCGATTCTCTGCGCTGGTTTCTACTAACCGTGATTACATCTTGCAGGTCAACGGTCTAGACGGCGACACTACTATGTCTCACGATTCCGACGGCACCTATTTCATACCTGGCACTGGCTGCACGGTTGCAAGCGGCACCAACTGCTGGGGTATCGTCTCTTGGTCTAGTGACTATGCTAACCCTCCTGATCCAGCTTACCAAGCTATCCCGGCTGTCGCAACCGAATTTACCCGTGGCACCGGTCCAGTTTCTGAGGAAGAGACTCGTTTTGAAGTTGGTATTTCCACTAGTGCTGACGCCTACGCTGGTACTTATAAAGGGAAGTTGGTAATAACCGCCAGCAACATCTGACATGAAGAAATGCCTTACACTAGCACTTACGCTAATCTTGGGCATATCTTTTCTAGCGTCAGCGCCTGTCTCTGCCCAATCTGGAGATGTCGTAGTTTCGCTCCGCCCTTCCGAGCAAGACGTTGAATTAACCCCTGGTAAAACCTACGAAAAATCCGTAGTGGTCTATAACATCGGCAAAAAGGCCTTCGATTTTAGTGTAGAAGCTTCTCCCTATCAAACGAAGGATAACTCTTATGAACCAGATTTCTTCTCAGAAAACTCATACACGAAATTGTCTAACTGGATTGCTTTTGAAAAACTTGACTTTCACGTTGAGCCTAGTACGTCAGCGGAAGTTAATTTTACTATCACCGTCCCCGATGATGCCCCCGGTGGCGGACAGTACGCCGCTATCTTAATTCAGCTTAGTGATGCTGACGCTGATACTTCTGGTGTGGGTATAATTTCTCAGTTGGCCGCTACTATTCACGGCCACGTTAAGGGCAATGCTGTTCGCCGCGACGGAGGTATGATTTCGCATAATTTCCCTACAATTATTCTTGGTAATGCTTTCACTATCACGTCAGTCTTTGAAAACACTGGTAACATAGACTATCGTGTCACCGAATCTTGGACTATACGTGACTTCTTTACGAACCGTGAATATGTTGGGCCTGACAGCGCCAATGAAGACGGCTACACTTATGGTACACTCAGTGCCGCCGTTTTGCCCAATACCGAGCGAACCATCAAGCTTAACTGGCAGGACTCTCCGGCTTTCGGTGTCTTCCGCGTTGAACAAACTATTTCCTATTTTGACCAAACCGAAACCTATTCCCATATTGTTATTGTTTGTCCAATTTGGGCCATTGTCCTAGTTGGTATTTTTATTATTTTCGGTATAATCTGGCTCATCGCTCACATTATTAGCCGCCGCAGTAACCGTCCACAGGTATTCTAGCGTAAAACAAAATTTTGCGTTATAATATATATATGTCAAACGTCTATCTTTGTACTGCAATTCCTTATGTCAATGGTAATCCCCACATTGGCCATGCCATGGACTATCTTTTGGCAGATACCTATGCTCGCTATCGCCGGTTAATTGGGGGTGCTGGTGACGAAGTCCGCCTCAGCGCTGGCACTGACGAACATGGCAATAAAGTTTTCCGCTCCGCCGAGCGCGCCGGCATGTCTGTGGAGGAATATTCTAAACTTAATTCCGACAAATTTCGTAATTTTATCAATAAAATGGATGTCACCTATACAGATTTTATCCGTACTACCGATCCAGAACACGCCCGTCGTTGCCAAGAAATTTGGCAAAAACTCACCCCGCACATCTACACCGCCGAGTATGACGGTTGGTATTGCGAAGGCTGCGAAAGTTTTGTTACTCAAAAAGAACATGATGAAAACCACGGTATTTGTCCAGACCATCAGAAACCATACGAACATCTCACCGAGAAAAACTACTACCTTCGCATCGCTGACTTCAAGGAACAAATCACTGCCGCAATCGAGAGTGACCAGATGCAGATTCTACCAGCTTTTCGCAAAACTGAAGCTCTAAAACTTCTTGCTGATGCTCCCGACGTTTCCATCTCTCGCCCACGTAACCACCTGAGTTGGGGTATACCAGTTCCCGGTGACGAAGAACAAGTTATGTATGTGTGGATGGATGCGTTGCCGAATTATATTACCGTACTTGGCTATCCCGATCGGGATATTTCTGCTTGGTGGCCTGCCACGGCTCAATTCATTGGCAAAGATATTTTGCGTTTTCATACGATTATTTGGCCGGCCATTCTACTCGGTTTAGGTTTACCTCTCCCGAAGCACATGGTTACCCATGGCCACATTCTCGCTAACGGCCAAAAAATGAGCAAAAGCCTCGGCAACGTAGTTGACCCAGTCGAGGTAATGGATCGTCATGGCCTAGATGCTTTTCGCTATTTCTTCCTTGCTCATGTTGACACCTTTTTGGATTCTGATTTCACGTGGGAGAAATTCGATGCCGCTTATAATAATGAGCTTGCAAATGATCTTGGCAATCTTGTTCATCGCCTAGCTACGCTTTGTCGCAAAAATGAAGTGCTTTCAAACCCAGACTACCACCCTGCACTCAATGATTATCGTGATACCCACTCCGAATATTTTGCTTTGATGGATCGTTTCGAATTCACGAAAGCCTTTGCTTATGTTTGGCAAAAGGTCCAAGCTATCAATAAAGCTATTGACGAGCAAAAGCCTTGGGAGCTGGCTAAGCAGGGAAAAACTGCCGAAGTCCAGCAAGTATTGTCCAGCCTTGTTCGACAGCTCGATGATGTAAATAATCTGCTTGCCCCACTTATCCCTAACGCCAGCGCTCGTATCCATACTATTTTGCACCCCGAGCCAACCACCACGGCACAGCCTATTGTTCCTCCGGCCACTCCACTTTTCCCAAAGGCCTAAGCTCTGTTTCTATTCGTATTTCCAGTATTGTTTACCGGCTAGTACGTCATAATTGACTAGCTCGTAATCTTTTAGAGCCTGCGTTGCGGCCGGGGCATTATCTTCAAGGTAGCTATGCGCTAGAATTGGCGTCGCCGTGCAGACCTCGTCTAGTAAATAGAAGAAAGCTGGCTTTTCTACCTTTAACAAATTATACATCGTGTTTTGTAGGCAATTCGGCGTTGTAGTTGGCAAGTTTACTCCACGAATTGAAGTTGGGATCGTAATACCTAGCTTAGTATTATGCTCTCGTACCTCCGCTGTCGTATAAAGACTTTTTGTTCCAAAATTCGTCCAAATGAAATATGGCGTCAAGTGAATTGTATCGCGATCATTTTTATCGTCCGATTCAACGTATTTTTCAAATAATCCAGCCGCATGATCACCATACCATAGCACTACCGTTCTCGCATCATCCTTTTTGAGTCCCGCCAAAAACTCCGCCAAATATTTATCTGCTTCATGTAGACTCTGGTAATTATTATTGCGTGAATAATCACCGCCTCCTCCACCAGTATCGCCAATCATATGAAATTCCCATTTTGGGTATTGAGCAAACCAATATGGGTTATGATTCTGCATTGTTACAGCGCCTACCATTTGGCGCCTAGGACCATCATCTAAAATATCCAAAATTTCTTGAAAAATCGCACGATTATTGAGATATAGATAAGAATCATCCTGCGGGCCTGGCTCTTTATCGCGATGTTTCATCTCCGCTTGAGTGATAAAATCATTGTACCCTATCAATGGATAGACTAAGTTGCGTTTATACATTGAGCCGTCATAGGAATGTATGGCTGTAGTCTCATAACCAAGGCTTTGTGCAATCGAAGCTACACTCGTTACTCCGCTAGTCTTTGTAATCGCCGTTACGTAAGGAATTGTGCCTGCCCAATAATTCGATAACCCGGTTTGCACTTCAAATTCTACATTGGCAGTGTTCCCGCCGTATTCCGGTGAATACATATATCCACTCGGATAATTGCGGAAAAGTTCGTGAAGATTTGGCAGGACCTCTCCGCCGTCGTGCGGATAATGTTTGGTCAGGAGCTCTGGGTCGTAAAAAGTTTCGTCAAGAATTACAATCACGCGGTCGACAACTTCCGTTAGGGGTTTGCGTACGGTTTGGTCGGCTGCTTTTTTCGCTTCGTAACGCTTGGCGATCTCCTGCATCATCTCCTCGCTATAGCCTTCTGGCTGAGGGATCTCCATTCGCCCCAAGTTATTCACAAAGCCAATAATTAATCCATTACGTTCATAGTTTTCCGTCTGATTCCAGGCCACCAACTCCATTCCTTGCACCCAGCTTGCTGGTTGCTGGTTTATTAACGGTTCCACTAGACTCGTCAAACCAGCAAGCGCCAATAGACCATACGTAAGGCGCGGAATTATTGCATGGCGTTCCCACCACTGTAGTTTTTTAAGATCTCGGCCAAAAGTCCTTTTTGCAAAAATCTCCAATAGGATAGTTGCTAGCATTACGAGTACCACTCCGGCCGCTAGTCTTGCGATTGCGTCTTGATCCGCAAAAGTTGCCACTTGACCAAGATTTCCCGCCATTCTCATATCGTCTGGCAAAAACGGCGCATCGCGCATGGTCAACTTCTGGCTATTGACAAACGTCAAAATGCTTAACAATGAGAAAGCCGCCCCTGCCGTAAAGAAAACCTTCCAAGTTATAGCAGCTACCACTCCCATCAGGCAGAAAATTATTCCCCAGGTCAAATAATATTGTCCTGCGCAGTCGGTCATAAAGCTACTAACCCTTCCAAAATCCCATTCAAACTGACGCAAGAAAGTATACCAAGTGAACAATAGTGAAGCCCCAATCAAGAAAGCTACCGCAAAAGGTATACGCACGATTGCTGGCATAGTATGGCGGCGTGGTTTCGAAAAAAACCTCTTTTTCGCTGGTTTCTTGACTGGCTCATCTGTAGACCTGGGTTTTACGGGCTCGTCAGATTTTTCCACAACATTTTCCACAGGTTTTTCCACCGTTTTGGTTGACTTTTCCACAGGCTTAACCTCAGTTTTTTCCAAAATCACTGGCTTCGCTTTGCTTGAAAGTTTTGCATCAGTTTTACTGGTGGTCTTTCCGGCATTCACTTTGGTATTTGCCTTGTTTTGTGACTTTGCCACAGACTTTCTCTTAATAGCCTTTTTGCCAGCAAAATCCGGATCACTCAATTTCGCCTGTTTGGCTCCTTGTGTTGGAGTGACTTTTTTCTCGTTCTTCGGATGAATCGGCTTATCGCCAAAATGCGAAATTACAGGATGGTTTTTTGACTCTGTTTTTAGGTTTTCATCTTTTTCTGGCATAAGCATATTATAGCACGAAGTATCAAAAAAGGCACCTAGTTATAGGTGCCTGGTTCAGTGTAACAAAAAGGAACAGCCTCATTGTAAAATGTAGTTAGCAATAACA
>CAQOWG010000010.1 GCA_948851665.1 uncultured Candidatus Saccharibacteria bacterium | reverse complement strand
TTGTAATCTTTACAACACCTTTAAGTTATCCACAGGCTTTTCCACATAGTTTTCCACAGATAAGCAGGGCATTATGGCTCACTAGTAACAGTATCGTTGTAGAGTCTACAACGTTGTATTTTATACTGTTGTAAGTATAACAACAAATATAATGGTATCGCTTGCTAATATATGGTCTTTTCTGTCCTACCAAAATACTATTGCTTGCCAGTGTTTATAGCAATATGTTCTACTAATCCATTTATGCTATATTATTACGCCAGTGCTTGTTATTATTTTGTTTTTTGATATAGAGTGGGGGCATGAAAACTTTAATTATTCGCGCCCTCAATCCGGGCTACACTATCGATGGAATTGCCAACGCCGGGGAGTTCATCGAACTTATCAATCTAACCGGCGCTCCGATTTCGCTCGCCGGTTTCTCCTTAACTTATACCAATTCTAGCGGGAACACCACTCCTCTTATTGAGTTCCCCGAGGGTTCTGTCCTCACCGGCGAGAACCTCCTCATGCGTTACTATAATTCACCCGAGGCTACGAAATCCGACCTTACTTATATCACCCAACTCGCTCTTAATGCTGGCCCACTTGAACTCCGCTATAATGGGGAAGTAGTAGACGCCGTTTGCTGGACGGGCAAATCCCCCTGTCAACCAAGCTTTCCTAGCAAATCTCTTATTTCGCTTGTCCGCGATTTGGAAACGGAAGATCTGATATTTTATCAGAGCACAACATACGAACCAGACTTTGAGGCTGGTCGTAACACCCTTATCCTTCCGACGCCAGTAGTAGACGATGAAACTGGAAGCCAGGCCCAGTGCCGTGTTCTCGAATTCACAGAAATTTATACCTATTACGAAGCCACACAAAGTGAGCAATTTATTGAACTCTATAACCCATCTGCCAGCACAGTACAACTAGACGGTTGCGCCCTGCGTTACAAAAATAAGACTTACGGACTCTCTGGCACTATTGCTGCCGAAAATTATTTTGCTTTCTATCCTGGTGAGCAATTTTCCCTCACCAAAAATCCCACCAAGTCTAATCAGATCGATCTAATCGACGCTGATGGCCAAGTAGTTGATGCTCTAGTCTACCCCCACGGTCAGAAAAAGTCCGCTTCCTATGCTAAATTCTATGACGCTAGTGGCACTGAAAGCTGGCACATAACTTACTCACGCACCCCTACCTCATCCAATCAATATCAAGAGTTCCGCACCTGTCCAGCTGGAAAAGTCGTCAACCTGCTGACGGGGAATTGTATCAATTCTACTTCCATTTCTGACTCGTCCACTGGCGCCTGCCCTGCTGGCAAATATCGCAATCCCCTCACTGGTCGTTGCAAAAACATTGAAAGCTCTTCATCCAGTCTCAAGCCTTGCGCCAAAGGTTATGAGCGTAATCCTGAGACTAATCGTTGTCGTAAAATTTCCAGCACCAATACCGGCGCCAGCTATGCGCTTGTCCCCGACACCGGCGGGACCAGCACTACAACTTTTGTTGCTTTTGGTATTGTCGCGACCATCGTGTCAGCAGGAGTGATTTATATTTGCCTACAATACCGGCGAGAAATTATGCGTGCGCTTCGAAAAGTTCGCCAACGCTTCCACCACCTTCGCAAAGACCTGATCTCGCGAAAGATTAGCCGGCACCGAGACAAGGAGACCTAATTCTTGGTAGTGCTTCAATACCGGCAGGGTTTTATTGCGATATTCTTCAATACGTTTGCGAAAAATATCTGGGTTTGCGTCATCCGGCCTCAGACCACGGTCGCCCAATAACTTGGCCGCTTCCCAACGTTCCACTACGTCCTGTTCCGAAAGTCGCAGCTCAACCGCAGCCCGAATCGTATGGCCACTTGAGCGTGCTACGGCCATCACCTCATCTTCTTCGCCCGCCCACCGACCAATGGAAGAGAGGATGAGCGGATAGTTCCATAAATCTTCGCGCTCAAAATACGGTAGGATCCATTCGTAGAAAGTATTAGACGGAATCAAGCTACCTTGTCCAGATAGATTGATACCCTTCTCTTTTTCCATTGCTCGGACGATCATTCCTGAAGACAGAAACTTCGCCCCTAAGTTCTCCGCCAAACGCACCCCCACAGTATCTTTGCCGCTCATTGGCAAACCAAAAATATTAACGCTCCCAACCCCAAGCCACGCTTTGATGTCTTTTAGCTGTTGTTCCATATGTCGCTATTATACCATATAGCTACCTGTATACGCTAGCAACCATGATTAGCATGCTTGCCATGGGATTGCCAATTAGGTATAATATTATTATGAATCTTACAGCACGACAAGAGAAAATTCTTTTTTCTATTATTGAGGAATACGCTGAGGTTGCTACTCCGGTTGGTAGTGTAACTTTAGCAAAGCTTTTTGACGTCTCTCCGGCGACTATTCGTTCTGAAATGGCTCATCTCGAAGACGCCGGTTTAATTGCTCAGCCACACACCTCTGCCGGTCGCGTTCCGACTGATGCTGGCTATCGTTATTATGTCAACGCTCTTTCTGAGCGCCCCGATGAAGTCAAAACGCGCGCCGAAATCAGCAATCTCTCTGGGGACCGTGGTCAGCGTGTGCTAGAAGTGCGCGTCAATTCTCAAACTCGTGCCGACTTCGCCATCCGTGGCGCTGTTGACTCTCTCGTTGATCTTACGGGTAACCTTGGCCTTGCCACTATTGGTGAACAACTTTATATTTCTGGTATTTCGCGTCTTTTTACCCAGCCCGAATTTTTCGATAATGCTCGTGTTCAAGCCGTTGCCGAGTTACTAGATAATCTCGAGCCGTGGTTGCGTGAGGCGGCACCTGGTCAGCCGCTCAATATTTTCATTGGCCAGGAAAACCCCATCGGCAAGACCTCGGGTGTTTCTTTAATTATCAGTCGCTTCCGCTCTCCATTCTCTGACAAAAGTTATATTGGCGTACTCGGCCCAACCCGCCAAAATTATATCCGTGTAATGTCACTCGTGCGACACGCCGGTGATTTTCTTGAGCAAACATTATCTTTGAAAGGAGCTATATGAAAAAAACAACCCCCGACACTACTAATATTGACGCGACACCAGAAGTCCTAGGCGACGACCAGGCTGAAAATCAGACCGATGTTCAACCACAAGTTGGCCCAGTAGAAACTGTCTCCATGGAGCCTGATGCCTCGGCTTTTGAAGTACGAATTATCGAGCTCACCAACGATTTGCAACGTACGCGTGCCGATTTTGAGAACTATCGCAAGCAGACTGAACTGCAACGTTCTCAAGCCATGTCTGCCGCTCGTTTTGCTACGGTTGAAAAATTCTTGCCGCTGATTGACGATTTTTCACGGGCTCTCGCAACCTACCCTGATCAACTTGCGCCACTTGCTAAGAATTTTGAAAAACTTCTTTCCAGCCTTGGACTCAGTGTAATCAATTCCGAATCTGGCACTGAGTTTAATCCCGACTTTCATGAAGCTGTTTCGGTGGAAGATGGCGAAGGTGAGACAGAAGTCATTATCGAGACTTTACGCCCAGGGTATTCTTACGAAGAAGTGGTTTTGCGCCCTGCTATGGTTAAAGTCGGTCGCGCCTAGTAATTCTGTGCTATAATATATAACATGAACGGAGGTGATAGTTTTCAATCGATTTTGCGTCGAGTTCGTGCTTGCGATTATTTGACGGTCGCACAACTTTTCCTACAAAATAACTTTTTGCTTGAAAAGCCTCTCTCTGCTGAAGATGTTAAGCCTCGGTTACTTGGGCACTGGGGAACTTGTCATGGTATTAATGTTGCCTATGCTAATCTAAAGGCTCACCGTCCAGAAACAACTTTTATTCTTGGCCCCGGTCATGGATTTCCAGCCCTCCAGGCCAATCTCTTTATTGACGGAGAACTAGAAAAAATCGATCCTCATGCTACTCGCGACGTTAAGGGGATCGCCTATCTCTGCCGTAACTTTTCTTGGCCAGGTGGATTTCCTTCCCACTCAAGTCCTTTCACTCCCGGTGTCATTTGCGAGGGTGGGGAACTAGGTTACGCTCTTGGTGCCGCTTATGGTCTTGCGCTTGGTCATCCGGAAAAACACATCGCCGTTTTGCTTGGTGATGGTGAATTTGAAACTGCTACAGCACTTGCTTCGCTTAATCTTCAGCAACTAGTTGGCGATCACCACTATAATGGCCGTGTAATGCCAATCTTGCACCTGAACGGCTACAAGATTTCTGCTCCAACCATCTATGGTCGCAAATCTGAACGTGAAATGAACGAACTTATTCGTGGCTTTGGCTATCAACCGTTTTGGATTGATGGTGACGCTCCATGCGCTTTTCAGTCAGCCCTCAAAGACGCCGAGCGAGTTAATCACCCATTCCTAATTTTCCGTTCCGAAAAGGGTGCGACCGGCCCCAAAGCAGTAGACGGCAAAAAGGTAGCTGGCAGTCATCTTGCTCATCAGATTCCTTTGCCTGACGCAAAAACCGACCCCGACCAGCTTAAATTGCTCAGTCAATGGCTGAAGAGCTACGATTTTTCCGAATTATTTAAGACTGAGAAAGGCTTTGAATTATGATTGATAAGGTTGATCATCCTGGTAAAGAAACATTTTCTCCCGCCAAGCGCATTGGCGCGGTGATGGCTAGCTATATGCTACGTCATCCCGACTTCTATCTCTTTTCACCAGACGAAACTACTTCCAATAAACTTGACGCAACTTTTGAAGTTTCCAGTCGTGCTTGGGCGTTGCCGCGCGAAAGCTGGGATCTTCCAGAAGCCCCAGATGGTCGTATCGTTGAGTTGCTTTCCGAGAATGCTCTCTTCGCTTGCATGGTAGGGCATCTCATGAATGGTGAACCAGCTGCTATGACTAGTTACGAAGCATTCTTTACGATTATCGCTTCGCAACTTATTCAACATCTCAAGTTTCTATCCCAATCGAGCCAAGTTACTTGGCGCAATGACATTCCAGCCGTCAACCTTCTCTCCACAAGCACATGCTGGCGTCAGGATCATAATGGTTTTACCCACCAGTCTCCCGTCCTAATTTCGCTCCTACTTAGCCACCCTAGCGCCCTTGCTAATTGTCTTTTCCCGATTGATGACGTTGCTGCCGAAGCTGCTTTTATTTACATGATGAATTCTACGAATGTTGTAAATCTTACAACATTCAATAAAACTGACCAACCACGCTGGATTGATTCTCACCAAGCTGATGCGCAGTTCCCAAATGGCGGCGCTAGCATCTTTGATTTTGCTTCTGATGAAGATCCAGATTATATTTTCGTTGGTTGCGGCGATATTGTCTCAACCGAAGCCCTACGTGCACTTGAAATTCTCCGCGCCGATCTTCCTGAAAAACATTTCCGTTTCGTCAATATCTCAGCCCTTTCCTACGGTGTAATTGGCACTACTGATCGACCACTTACCCAAGCTGAGTTTGAAGAAATCTTCACCAAGAATCGCCCTATCATCGCCAATTTTCACGGCTATCCCGACGCGCTTGCCCAGATTCTTGCTAATTATGCCGACAAAAAACGCCTCAAAGTTCATGGTTATCGTGAACGCGGCAGTACTACCACGCCATTCGAAATGTTGAATCTCAACACCGCTTCACGCTACCACCTTGCGCTTGACGTCGCTGAGGCTGAAAAACGCGATGATCTCATTCAGAAATATCAAAAAATCCTCAGCGATAACACTACTTATGCCACCGAATATGGCACCGATCAAGTCAAAATTTGACATAATATAAAAAACTATGCTATAATACAAAACATGGAATTTTTAATATTGTTAATTTTTCTCGAGGTTAGCTTTTTGGTTTTTCGTTCAGTTAAAAAATCCCCCCTTAATAATAGCCAAAAACGCAAAGTCTATGTTGATACGTCTGCTTTGATGGATCCTCGTCTCCTTGCAGTCGCCGAAACGGGCTTTATTGGTGATGATCTCTTTATCCCGCGTAGCGTCACTAATGAATTGCAGTTACTCGCTGATGGTAAAGATGCCGAGAAGCGCGCCCGAGCTCGTGCCGGGCTTGAAACCGTCCGCGCCTTAGAGCGAGTAGTTTATTTCAATGCCAGTATCCTCAGTGACGAGCTTGATCATACACCAGTCGATAATCGTTTGCTTGATCTTGCCAAACAAAATCGCGGCGTCATCCTTACAAATGATTATAACTTGCAAAAAGTTGCTGAGACTGAACATATCGATATATTAAACCTCAACGAACTTGCCCTAGTTCTTCGCCCTAAATTCGCTACTGGCGATGAAATTAAGGTCAAGATTCTCGCAGCCGGCAGCAATCCTGGACAGGGAATCGGATATCTGGAAGATGGCACCATGGCTGTGATTGATCATGCCGACAAACGTATTGGCGAAAAAGTTACCGCCAAAGTCATCCGCCTCAATCAGAGTGCTTCTGGTACAATGGTCTTCGCCAAGTTTGTTGGCGCCACTGCCCCAATTAAATCTGCTAAATCTACAAAATCAGTGGCTCGCAAAACTAGCAATTCGCGCTCTCGCCGTAAACAGCAATAATCGCCGTAGCCATTATAGTAAAATAGTCGCAGATAGCTGCGACTATTTTATGTATATTATTGTACAGTATAGGTTTTCTTGTAGACTCGATTCTTCGAGTCGGTTACTTCGATCGTTATAGTTGTTTCCGACCCACTAATATTATAGGTAATCCCCGTAATCTCTTCCATGATTGTCACTGGCGAAGTCGGAACTGCAACCTTTCCGTCCACCAGTATACGATAGCTTACCAAATCAATATCTCCATCTGGCGACAAAGTAAACGTCACCGACTCCGGCAATCCGTTTGGCCCAACCGCTGAGCTTGGTGTTACTTGAACTACTTTCGTTGATGAAGTCACCGAACAAGTATCGAACTCGCCGTATTTATATGGTTCTTCCACCGATATTGTTTCAGTTCCTGATACAGGGTCAGTTGTCCTCGTTACCTCGATTTCAATAATATCATCTTCACTAGTACAATCCGCCGCTTGTAAACCAGTTTCCTTATTGAACTTTATTTTTTCTTTCTTGATACCGGACTTATCAGTTGTGTACCAACTCGGCCAAATATCGGTCTTACCACCAATCGTCAACTCCTGAATTCCAGCTGGTCGCACCGGCTGATCTCCCGGATGCCACTTGCCTTCTTCAGCATAAATTTCCTTATGCACGCGCTCCATAAAATCGTTCACAACTCGCCGCACAATTTGACTTGTACTAGCGGAAAGCCCTGATCCATCATGATTACCGTTCCATACTACCGTTGAGAGTGCCGTTGAGTAACTTGCGATCCACTGGTCTTTCGCTACGGAGCTATTTGCAGTAGTAGTTGTACCAGTCTTAGCTGCAGTCCATACTCCTGGCACTACGAACCCAAACGACCGCGCCTCTGCGCCAAATACCAAGCTTGCTCGAGAGTCCGCATCACTTAAGATACTAGATATTTCGTAGGCCACTTGTTCGTCAATTATTCGCTTCGCGGCTGTATCATGCCAAGCTTCTACTACTTTACCCTTGGAGTCCTTCATCTCTAGCACATAGACTAAATCTTTGAAGCTACCACCACGTGCAATCGAAGCAAAAGCATTTGCATGCTCCACTAACCGCACCGTACAACCAGAACCAATTGCCATTGAGAGACCGGCCGAATGGTCGTCACAATACGATACGTCACCAAGTCCATGTAAAATTTCTAATGCATTATCAATTCCCACAATCGCTAGTGCCTTCACTGCACCAATGTTTAGTGAATTAGAGAGCGCCTGTCGAATCGTCACATTGCCATAGAATTTGCCGGTAAAGTTGCGCAGGGAACAAGAACCCGTTGATCCTGCACAATATATATTATCAATGTTTTCATCCACTAAAATCGTACCTGGTCCATATACCGTACCTTCCTCAAGCGACAAAAGAGGCGTATAGTCAATGAGCGGCTTAATCGACGAACCCGGCTCAATCAAAGCTGTTGCTGCATTCACCTCGCCATACACCGGCGTCTCCCAGCCTGATGACCCCACCATCGCAATCACCTGACCCGTCTCTACGTCTACCGAAGCCATCGCGATGTTATCGCTATTATTCAGATAACGCATGGCATTACCAGCCTCCACCGCTTCCTCTGCGATTTGCTGTGCTCTCCAGTCGAGCGCCGTCTTGACAGTGTAGCCACCCTTGCTCTTCATCTCCGGATATTTCGCTTCCAGGATTTTCTTTACTTCCATCACATAATGTGGCGCCTTAATATCCTTGTACTGATTGCTTTCAGGTAATACCTGATCCAGTACCGGCACTTCTTTCGCTTCATCGGCCTCTTCTTGGGTAATATAGCCCATTTCCGCCATCACGTCCAACGTCTTCTGCTGACGTGCTAACAAAGCTTCATGGCCATATTCGTTGTATGGATTCAGTACTGCCGGGTTATTTGGAATTGCTGCTAACATTGCTGACTCTGCCAATGTCAAATCTTTCGCGCTTTTCCCAAAATAAGTCTGTGCCGCGCTCTCAATCCCATTCCGACGCCCACCGTAAGGCGACTCGTTCAAATACATTGTAATAATCTGCTCTTTTGAGTACATTTTCTCAAGCTCAATTGAGAGAATTAATTCCTTAATTTTACGCGAAATACCACCACGATTAGCCGAGGCTGCTTCGTTTGCGAAGTACACTTGCTTAATCAACTGCTGCGTCAGAGTTGAACCACCCTGTACACCTTGGCCAGTCACCGTCGAGATAGTTGCTCGAACCAAGCCCCACAAATCCACACCCGGGTGTGAATAGAAGTTCTTGTCCTCAATCGCTACCGTTGCCTGGCGAACATACGGCGAAATCTGATCACCGTCCACCACTAGCCGGTAGTCTGCATCGCCCTTGTCCTCCCATAATACCTCCCCATTGCGGTCCAAGTAAGTGTTTACGGTCTCTGAGATTGCCAAATCATTTAGCTCAATCTCCTTGAGTTGGCTCTTATAATATACAAATAGTGCCCCCACCCCAATAATTCCCAGCAGTACACAAGCCGCACAAATCTTACCAATCCGCTTTAGCCCGGCCTTCGAGAACCAATAGGCCTTAATCCGTTCCCATCGAAAATGCGCAAAAAACCGCGCCGGCTGCTCTTTTGGCAACGGTGCTAGATTGCTTGGCTCACTCTGTTTCTTGCCTTTACCCTTTTTCATCATTTTTGCCGTCTCCGCAATCTTTTTCTTCTGATTAACTAAACTGGAATACACCCCCATATTCCCCCGTTTTTTCTCGTTTCCCATACCCCCAATTATACCACAAACACCATCAAATCTACCATATATGGTCCTAAATCTCGTCACATTTCTTTCATTTTTGCAATGATTGCTCACAAATCCAAGCAAAAAACTGGTATGGAGCTAATTTTCTTGCCAAATTTACAATTTAAGCATAAAAAGTATTGACAAAAACAAGAATCTATGCTACAATGGAAGTATAAGATGTATCTACGCATCGTAAACCAAAATGTACGTGCCTGATATATCTTATCAGTACGTTTATAGTTTACGACGCATTCTTCAAAAATAAGGGGGTAAGAATATGAAGAAAGAATTCGAAGAAACAGTCGACAAGTTTTTTAACGACGTAGCGCCGGTTATCGTCCTACCCAGCTGTTGCCTAGCAGCGTGGCTGTACCCGGATGTCATTGCGAAGGTCGCCCTTATGGCTATCGGCATAGTCTATGTGTTAACGGCGCGAGACATAAAAAGGTACATCCGCACCGTCGAGGCGGCTAAGAAGCAAAAGCCTAGGGCCCAAGCGATAAGATCGAACCATGGAAACTTTATAACGGAATTCATGGAACAGATTAGAGGTGAGGAGTATGAGTATTTAGCCTTTTTTGATCTTAAGGGCCAGAAACTTGCAGAGGGTACACTCCTATCGCCGTATACATGCAATATTACGGTGGAAGACTGGTACCGCATCTGCTACCGAAGCGAAGGAGTCATCATGGTCCACAATCACCCCAGCAGCAATAGATCTTTTTCTGTCAATGATTTTAGTGTTTTCTTTTGGAAGGACTTCATCAAAATGTCGATTGTAGTGACAAAAGACTACAATTTTATTCTGGAAAAGGACTGGGTTGGCTACGAGACTTTCCATGACGTTGCTAAATCGTATGCCGAGAAGATGTTGCACAGGTACAAACGGCTCAATATAATTTCGGACCACTTCCGGTCGGTAGTAGTGAGCTATATGGTTGCACGCAGATATGACCTGCAATTCGGTGTCGAAAATATACATCGCACATCAAAAAGCGCGTCAAGAACTATACTGGCAAGAGCCGCTCAGCACTATTGAGCGGCTTTTTACCACTCTTGACTTTCACTTCACTACTGCAAACTTATTCTTGCCCCGCTTCAAAATCGCGACTTGCTCCACTGGCATATCTTCAGCTGCTTTCACCCCGTTCACACTAATCGCCCCGGCAGCCGCTAGTTTCCGTGCTTCGCTCTTGCTGGCGCATAGCTCAGTCGCAACCAGCGCATCAAACAGCCCTGCCCCGCGAGACGCCGCTGCCAAATATTCTCCAAATTTCGCAATTTCCGCTTCCGTCAGCTCTTCCAACCCACCAGCGAATAACCGCCCTGTTAATTCGCAAACCGCCTCGGTCGCTTCTTTGCCATGCACTACCTCGGTCACGCCCTGCGCCAAGGCTTTCTGCGCAATTCGTTTTTCTGGCGCCGCTTCCTGTTCGGCCATAATTCTCTCGATCTCTGGCTTATCTAGTACAGTATAAATCTTCAATAAATATTCCACCGCACTGTCTGGCTGGTTCAACCAAAATTGATAAAAATCAAACACCGAAGTATAATTTCCACCCCCGTTATCGTGCCCGGCCAACCAAATTGCGTTCCCCTCACTCTTGCCGAACTTCCTCCCAGTTGCCGGGTCGATGATGAGAGGTGTGCTCCAAGCATCTGCCGTTGCATTCTCCAGCCGTTTAATCAAATGAATCCCGCTTGAGCAGTTGCCGAACTGATCCGCTCCGCACAACTGCAAGTCGATTCCGTATTTGCGGTAAAGGTGCAAGAAATCATACCCCTGAATCAAAGTGTAAGAAAACTCCGCATAGGAAATCCCACTCCCGCCCTCACCAATCCGATTTTGTACAAATTGCCGGTCAAGTAGCTGCGTCATTGAGAAACTTTTCCCAACTTCGCGCAAAAAATCCAAATAATTGATGTTTTTGAACCAATCATAATTGTCTACCATCGTGACGGAAGGCACATTTAGCACTCGGCGCATCTGCTCACCGATGCACTTTTTGTTGTGTTCCACCTCGTCGAGCGATTTCAAATCCCGCTCACCGTTCTCCTTCGGGTCGCCAATTTGCCCGGTCGCGCCACCCACGAGGAGGTATGGCTGATAACCATGTCGCACAAAACACGCACACATCATCGCCGCTGCCAGGTTTCCAATGGTCAGGGAATCAGCCGACGGATCCGCCCCCCAATAAAATTTCTTCGATGCTCGCGCGTCGAGCTCTGCTGGGTCTTTGATAGTCGTTTCCGCGCTAAAACCGCGCCAAATTAGCTCTTCCGATAAATTCATACCCTAATTATATCACACCTTTGGACAGGGAATGTTTTGCACGAAAAAATCGCCCTAAAGTACAGGACGATTTTCGCTTGTGGCCGCCTTTTCGCGTTTCCAACGCAAAAATTCAATGACGCACGCCAAGGCATAACTAGCCAACATCACAATCGAAAATAATCGTTTGACCATCCTGTTAGCTCCGATGACGTTATATTTCTCGCACCACAGCTGAATGTAAGCGAACGACACGCGCAATCGGTGGCTTCCGTCTATCAGTGGCTGTGCGCCAGACCGCAAACTATTATACGCAAACGGAATCCCAACCAGCGTATCAATAATCTGCGAAACGAGAAATAGCTGGCTTATCATCAGGTAAGCTACGCTCTGAACCAGCGATTTCTTATCCGCCAAACTAAACAGCATCGCTAGAATATAGAACGCCAATAAAGCAACCAGCCAAGGTGTGATGACGGGATTCCCATTGTTGAGCAGATTGATCGGCGCAACCGTGCCGGGCGGCAACTCAGCATCCCACGGTATAGTGACGTCGTTGAGTTCGCGCAGTACATAATTCGGGTCGGCGAGCGGCGATTCCGGCGGCACGTCAATCATTCCGGCAATCACATACAATGCGACGCCGACAATAGCCGTGAAAAGCGTAGACCAACCAAAGATCCGACAAGCGCGTGGGTTAAAGATTCCATTAACATTCATAATTCTTCCCTCCTAGAATTAGTGTTTTAGGTTAGCCACAAGTTCTTAATATTACTTAAGGCCAACTGCCCTAAGTCATCAAAAACCCGGGCAAGATGACAATGTCACCTACCTTATACTTCTATTTTAGCACACTTTGCTAAAAAAGTCAATAAAGCAGCAATAGCACAAACCCTGTGTTATACTATCCTTATGAAACAAGTTCTCTCTTTCGATGTCGACCAAACTCTCAACGTCGCCAAGACTCCCATCCCGCCCGAGATGGCTGCGGTCTTGAGCCACTGCCTGGACCATTTCTATATCTGTCCGATTTCTGGGCAAAAATTCGAGCAATTTCTCGTCCAAATTGTCAATCCGCTAGTCGCTTACGCTGCAGGGGAAGCTTCCATAAATGCAACTAAGCTAATCAAGCGTCTCGAGCATTTGCACCTTTTTGTCGCCCAAGGCACTCAATATTACCGTTATCAGCCCAGTTCCGACTCCTACGACCCCGCCGATTGGCATCAGGTCTATAACTACCCGCTCAAAGACGAAGATGTTGTAAAAATTACAACAGCCCTCCAAGAAGCTGCCGAAGAACTCGGTTTTTGGGAGGCCGACAAACTCGCCGAGGGCGACGAAATTATCGAAAATCGCCTTTCCCAAGTCACCTTTTCGGCCCTCGGTCAAACCGCCGGCACCGAAGCCAAATATGCTTGGGATCCGGATCTGAAAAAGCGCCAAGCTATCGTCGCCAAATGCCGCGAAAAACTGCCTGATTTTCTCTACGAAATCGGTGGTACTACCTCTATCAACGTCGCCGCTCCTGGCATGAATAAAGAATTTGGCATGGCTCATCTCCTCGAAGAACTTCACGTCGAAAAATCCGACGTCCTCTACTTTGGCGACATGACCCAGCCCGGCGGGAACGACTATCCGATCGTCGCCATGGGTATCGACACTATCACCGTCCGCTCGCACGAGGACACCCTCTTTGCCTTGCGCGGCATCCTCGGAATAATTTAGGCATCAAAAAGCGCCCTAGAAACCTAGAGCGCTCCTCTTTTTGCTAAGACAGATTACCTATGCTTCTGCAATGGAATTGATAATTATTCTGCGGAGACTTTCGTAACCTTTTCGATGAGCTTGCTAATTGCCGACAAGCTACTTTCGCGTTTAGCCTGTAAATCGCTTAGAAATTCCTGAACATACTCCACGCATGCTCCCAAGTGTGCTTCGGAGAATTCGTACTCCAGTGGGTTAATACTTGGCATAGTCATTTTCAAACAATTTAAATGTACTTCCGCTGTGCCATGGCAACCCAAGATTACTAAATCGGCCAGGTCTGCATAGCGCGGAGCAAAATCAAGCCAAGCATCCATCTTTGCATTCAGCACATCTTTTGCCACTTCCAACCGTTTCCAGGTTTCTGCTGGAATTCTCGCCTGGTTCATTTCCTCCAAGCTACATGTATAGTCGGCTGGCTGCTTTGGCAATTCCAAGTAATCATACACTGAGCCAACCTTCTCGGGCAAAACTACGCAAGGCCGCCCAGCTACTTCTGCACCCCGTATTTCTTTCTTGTAGCGTTCATTGAGGAGGTCTTCAATTCTCGTCGCCTCCTCCTTGAATTTGGCATACTCCTTCTGGCGCGCATTGAAAGCGAAATACTTATGCAAGAACATGTAGTTATTTGAGTGCTGCCTGTAGGTTATGCGATCAAGGCTACACCACAACATCTGCCTAAAATCATCCATCCTCTCTGCTTCTATGGCCTTTACAATATCTATGATATAGAAGTCATAGCCTTTGCCACCCTTACTGGATGAACGTCGCTGGAAGAACTCCAAACCCATCTCAAGGTCATTAATGATTGTTAAATTCTCCTTCGTTTGACCGCGAGTTTCGGAATGCGCCCCGCCCCAGGGGATGGCGAGCAGCACATGCGTTGCTGTGCTGGTATCGCAGTGGCAAAAGTTATGGACAATCTCAGTCCCTCCGCCAGTAGACCAAAACATCGTCTGGTCATCGGTAATGTCATCAATGTCGTCAACCCCATGCAGTCGATTGCCTTTGCGGTCCATGCGCGAGTAAAATCCCCATGTTACCAATGAATCCGCTGTATTGCCCTTGAAATCAATATTGAAAAACGGCAGTACTAAATCAGCATAGTCGTACCGAATTGGGGTGGAGAGGAACCCATCCTGGTCCACCGCTGGTCCATATGCAGGTAGTGCCGCAAGGCAAATGTCTGGAGCATAATTGCCAGTTGCAACCCATTCGAAGCAAACCTGATTTTCGCCAAGCTTCCTACGATGCGCAACGGCATCCACTGCCCCGCTT
Organism: uncultured Candidatus Saccharibacteria bacterium; assembly: GCA_948851665.1. Taxonomy (GTDB): domain Bacteria; phylum Patescibacteriota; class Saccharimonadia; order Saccharimonadales; family Saccharimonadaceae; genus Nanosyncoccus. Next base: position 21,298 of record CAQOWG010000010.1, on the reverse strand, counting down.
AGGGTTCGCTCGGTATAGGATTTATCGGTCTGAAGATCCAAATCCCGTAATGAGAATAGGTAATTGTCAGTATTGTCGGCGCTGCGCCCTAATCTCTTCATCACTTCAGTAATATGCACGGCGGGGTAAAACAAATTCTTCTTCATATCAATCTCCTTTCTCCCAGTCGCAACTGGCACGTTGCTGCTGAGGGGCTACCTCAATTTTGCAACAAGACTTGTCTTGTGCAGCCACGTGGCTACTCATGGAGGAAACCTTTGAGTAGCTATAAAACCACCACCAGCGGCCTTGTAGCTACTCAAAGCAAAGAGATATTATCTGTCTTATTCTTAATTTGCTAGCACTAGAAGACGTTTAAGACACAGTATTCTTGTACTTACTACCATTGTATCATACTTTACCAAAAAAGTCAAGAATATTTACCACAAAATCATAAGTATATTATTAGCACAACGGGTTTGGAATGCTTTTTGGGAGCATGAGGACTCGGGCGCGCGCCCTGGAGCGCAGCTCTCAAAAAGTATTTCAAACCCTTTATGGCGTGGTATAATATACTTATGAAATCATACATAGTGGGCAATTGGAAGATGAACTTTGCGGTCGGCGAGTCTTCCGTGTATCTTCATAAATTGACCGAGCGAATTCGAGCTTCGCGTGATTTGGAAATTGTCGTTGCGCCTTCAGCCATTGCTTTGCAGCCACTTTCGCTCCAGATTGATCGCAAGAAACTGCGCCTTGCCGCCCAGACCGCCAATCCACATGATTTTGGTGCCTACACCGGGGAAGTTTCTTTCGCGCAGCTACGCGGCCTAGTCGATTATTGCATTATCGGCCATTCCGAACGCCGTCAACTTTTCCACGAAAGCGATAAACAAGTTCGTCTAGCTGTCGCTGCTGCCTTGCGCAACAATATCACGCCAATTCTCTGCATCGGCGAGACGTCGACCGAACGCACTTTTGGCGAAACTTCCGACGTGGTACGCGACCAATTACTCGGTGGTCTTTCCGAAGTTTCCGCCGAAGACATCAATAAGGTTATCATCGCTTACGAGCCTATCTGGGCTATCAGCTCCACTACTGACGCCCACATCGCCACGCCCGATGAGGTTGCCGAAATCGTCACCTTTATCCGCCGCACTTTGACCGACACTTATAGCAGCAGTATTGCCGAAGCCATCCCAATTTTGTACGGCGGTAGCGTTAAGCCCACCAACGCCGGCGCCTATCTCACCGTACCTGGTGTGAATGGTCTTTTGATTGGTGGTGCTAGTTTAATTGCCGATCAATTCATTGACATTATTGATACTGCCAAGAAAGTCATATCCTAATTAGAGGTTGCCATGGATCGTACCGAGCCCACTCTTCGTCCTGCTAAATCCGCCAAAGACGCGATTAATGCCATGTATGCTGATGGCTCGGCTAAAACTGGACTCAGTGACTATCTAGCCTCTTCCGCCAAGGAAATCATCAATTCTGCATCCAACACGAAAAAGCGCGACGATAAATCTGCTGCCAGTCTACACCGTCGTGATGCTGGCCAGCGCGAATCAGTCCGGCCTTCTGCTTCGGCCTTGCTTCGCCAGGCTGCACCAAAACCACCCCAGAAACCAAAACCCGTCACTGGTTCCGTCGATCCTCTTGCTGGTCGTGCCGAAGTAGCAGTTACTCGTTCAGCCGCCAAACAGGCTAAATCTAACTCTTCAACCGCTCCTGTTGTCCGCACTTCACTTAAACTTGGGCCTAAAAAACCGCCACTAATTTCTCGTGCTCCAGCCTCTTCGCGTAATTCTGCTCGTCGTCCGGCCGGCGATACTCTGCGTACCAAAAAACAGTCCCTAGCCGTCAAACCCATCCCTCGTGTGGCTCATACCGAAAACCCTCGCGTTTTCCAAGACATCGCTCGTCCGCGCACTGAGGATATCATCCCGCCTAAGGCTCGTCCTTCCGCTAAACCAACTCAAGGTAGTGCCGCCAAGGCTCGCCTTGCTCTGGCTGCTCCCAAATCCAATCGTCCGCTTGACTCAATCAAGAATCGCTTCCGCTCCGCTCCTAAGGGCTATGCTACGAGCGACCCACGCCGCCAGCGACCCTATAAAGCCGAGGATTTTCTCAACCCTAGCCATTCCATGCCCGCGAACGCTCCTTCGACCGAGCAGCCTGATCGTGCCACACATATTTATGGCATGATTGAAGCTCCGCGAGAATACTCCGATTTGCCACGCTGGGCCAAAAAGACCAACGACCTTGATGCTGCCACCGCCGCTGCTCAGTCTATCCCCGATTCTCAGCTTGGCGTAATCGAAGATTATGGTGATCCGATCGCTCACAAATCCGACCAGCCGGACCACCCCGACAATAATCGCTATGCCCTCAGCAGCCAATCACCTTTCTTCCTCCAAAATGCTGAGGTCGACAAGCGCCCACTCTCTGGGGGACCGTCCACTCGCGAGCCGGCTGCTACTGTCTATGCTGGCCAAAAACTAACTGATCGCCCTAAGCATAATCGTTACGAGAAAAAACCGAAACCCGCCAAGAAACCTAAGGCCACCGCCTCACAACCTTCCACCCGTGATGATTTGACAGTTATTATTCCGTCCGCGCATCGCTCACATATTCCACTTTTCTTCTTACTTTTGATCACTATTTTGCTTGGCGTCGCCGTTGGTGCATTGGCCTATCTTTTCTTCTTCCAATAATCAATTCTGTTCTGCGTTGCGTAGTATAGTTTAATGCACATTTTTCAAAAATTATACACTAGAAATTTCACTTTTACCCCTGTTATTTTGGGAAAATGAAATGAACAAAAATGCAAAAATGTTCATTTCTTCGCGCTCACGCAGCGCAGAGCAAAACCGTTGCCACGCCAACTGTTACCCTGGGCGTAGACGTAGCCGGTATACGTAGCCAGGTGGTGCCCGTAGGCAGCGGAACCAGCCGTAGCAGACCACCAGTAGCCAGACGTCGTACGCGAGGCGAGGCCGCCGTAGGAACGGTAGTAGTAGCCAGTACGCAGGAACTGGAGAGACCATTCATTAATACGGTTATAGTTGGGGGTGCTGGCGCCGTTATCTAAATTTAGCGAGTAAATTAACAGCTAATAGAGAAAAGGAAAATATTTTTGCACTCCGCCTTGTCTATTCGCTCAGCGCATGCTATAATAATAACGACCCGGTGTGGTGGGATTAGCTCAGATGGTTAGAGCGTCTGATTGTGGTCCAGAAGGTCGTCGGTTCAATTCCGATATCCCACCCCAGGTCATTGCGAGTGTAGTACAGCGGTTAGTATACAAGTTTTCCAAACTTGGGATGAGAGTTCGATTCTCTCCACTCGCACCATAAGGGATTTTCAGCGCAATTTGCTGAAAATTTTTTATTTCTGTATCTGTAAATTGGGCTAATTTGGCGAGTGTAAACATTTTTAGCATCAACAGTCCAAAAACCGTCTGGAAACAGAATTTGTTTACACTTTTTCGCGTTATCAGGGGAAAGTGAAATTAAGTGAGTGCCTAAATTATCAATGAACTCTAGTGCAAAGCGTGTAAACTCCTCTCTTTCGAGGTTAGCTGTTTCGCCCACTTCGTTTAACATCTTCTCTAGACGATCGGCTTGGTCTCGACTCTTGTTGAGCACTTCTTTAATCGAATTCTTAATATCTGGGTCAGTTTCGTCAATATAGGCTCTGGTGTGTTTGTCTACGGTCTTCTTCGCGTCAATTAGCGCTGCCGTTAGGCTCTGTTTGCGCTGCATTGCGTTATCTTCTTGCCTAATCCATATTTCTTGCAGCGCGCTCAAGAATAACTTACGCCCCCGTTCTGTCATGTCAATAGAATTGCAGACTTCTATAACCTTATGATTAAGCTCGTCTCTATTTATGGAGCAATAGCAACCACGGCAACGGTACTTTGGGTAGACGCGGGTTTTCGCATGTTGATTTAGCCCGACAAACTTATCGTACTTACTATGAGTGCGCGGACAGTCTGCGTGTCTGAGCAAGCCATTAAGCGGGAATTCTGGATTACCCTGTTTGTTGGCACCGTTATGAACTTTATGTTTCTTGCTCTCCTCAACTAGCTCGCAGATTCGGCGATGTTCGTCTTTTGTAATTAGTGGTTCATGTAGGCCGTGCTCATTTCTGGCTTTAACATTTTTGTCCATCACGATAATTCCCGCATAAAATGGATTGACAACCAGCTTTTTCCACTTGTCCATTTTAACTTCTTTCGGTATGGCATAGATAGTTGCCGCCAGTCGATTATATTCTTTGAGCGATTCCGTTAGATTAAGCATTCCCGCCGCTAGTCTCTTTAGAACGTCTTGCATAATGTCAGCCTTACGGCCATCTTTCTCTGGTACGCCGCTTATTATTCCTTTCTTATAGCCTCTTAGCGGCTGGTATGGGTAGCGACCAGCGTTAATGGCACTAGTTTGCCCAGCAATGGTTTTATGCATGCGCTCGTTATTTGAGCTTTCGGCTTGAAAGTATTTCATAAACCGCATAAACTTCGCCATTGTTGTATCGCTATTAAGTTCATTATCTGTATACCAAACTCTTACGCCATATTTCTTGAATTCCACTTCAAAATGGAAAGCCTCGTCGATCGAGCGCATAAAACGGTCTGGTTCGTCGATAATCAAATACTTAATTTTCTTATCTTTCTTGCAAGCCTGCACCATCTCTTGTAAATCCTTACGGTGAACGTTGGTGCCAGTTTTGCTAGAGACACTACCGCTCCAGATGTATTCAGGCGGAATTTCAACTTTTAGCTTCTCGGCCGTTTTGTAGACTGCTTCATTTTGACGTGCAAGACTGTGATTTTTTAGCTGTTCGTCAGACGACACGCGACAAAGTGCCATCGCTTTGATTTTGGGGCTGCTCATTACTTCCTTTCTGGCCTTGAGCCGTAGTTTGTTGCTTGTAGAGTTCATAGAGAAAGAGAGCAAGATCACTAGCTGACTTTTCCTCCGCATTTTTCTCTGAACACGAATCTAAATGCCCGTTCCCATCTTCTTTAATATTTGCATCATTCGTGTTCATGACGCTATTGTCTCAAAATAGCGTGCTAGAAATTCTTAAGAATTACAGGGAAGACTATTTAACAAGCTTTGGATTTATCGTAAATCCGTTCTCTCTTCGTATAATTAAGTCTTCTCCGTTAGGGGTCGGGATCTTTTTGCGAATTTCGTCATTAACACGTTTGTAAGCATCTAGAGCGCATTTACGTTGCTGTGTTTTATTTTTATACTTCTCTGGGTCTATCTCTTTTATCATTTCAAACACCCGAGCGTCGTCGACATCGTGGGACACTAAATTATGGCGCTTATCTCCAAATAAGGCAGTAAGCAGGGCACTTTTGCGCTGGCTCCTATCTCCAACAGTTTGTTTTTTGCTATTTATTGTCAATACGCTTTTAGCTCGATCATAACTAACTACACTAATGTATTCGAGCTTGATGACCTTTTTATCTAAAATTTTTTCTATCTCTTTGGCAATTAAGCCTATCTGAGCGAGTACATTATTTAGCTGGTTAATATGGCGAGCCGTCTTATAGAAAGATTGCGGAAGATCGTAAACTCCCTCAGTAATAATAGGCTCTTGTTTAACTTCTTTGTCGAGTAAGCGCTTTAACTTTATTGGTGAATCAGGTAAAACATTCAATAGCTTCTTTTGCAACGCTTCAGTAAAATCTACAACTTCTACATCTAAGTTGCGTACTTTGTCAATTGCCCTCAGCGACGTGGCGACTGCCGTGCTACTGGTGTCACGATATGTTTGAACTCCAAAGGACATGCCACTATCTTCTTGCGCCGCAGCGATTGCCTGGTATTGTCGATGAAACGACTTTAGCTTACGTTGGGTATCGTCGTGGATTTTATATATTCTCTTTAAGAGTACCTTTCCGTCCATAATTATATTTTAATTCCGATGACCTCCTTTCTCAAGCTTGAGCTTAATTGCATGCTAGACTAAGTTTTGCATAATAATTTATTTTCTCTTGCAGTTTAGCATTATAGGCATTGTAGTCGCTGAGTGCTTGCTTTTTGAGTTCGTTAGCTCTTTCGGTTGCCGCTGATTGTCCAGCGACATTGTCGCTTTGTCCTGCAGCCTTACTGCGCTCTACGCTTCTCTGCCATGTTTCATATCGCCCTCGTACTTCAGGATCATTTTCGGCTAGTTCCTGAGGCGTTTTCGTGCCGTACTGTGCGCGATAGGCATTGCATCGAGCGATTTTCTCTTGCGCGGCCTTAGCCTCTGCTTCTTCGCGCGCTCTTTGTTGCGCTTCGTATTGCGCTCGTTGAGCCTCTTGCTCGGCTTTTTGTTTCGCCCATTCAGCATCAGATTGCTCCAGCTTACGCCTTGTCTCCTCGTCCTGTTGAGCAGCTTTGGCATCTAGTGCCGCCATTTGCTGACGATATTCCTCCTCAATTTGTGCTGTTCTACGCTCATATTCGGCGTCAATCGCGGCTTGGCTAACACCAGCATCGCGTGCGGCGATTTCGATACTGTTCAAATGCTCTCGTAGACTTTCTATTTCTGGGTTATCGCCGTCGAATTTATCGTAGCACGCAATTTGTGTTTTATAGTTTGCAATTAACTTAGGGTAGAATTCTGGATCTCCCACCTCAACATTGTTAAGATTGGCTGTTCTGAGGCAGGCCGCTAACTGGACTTGGGCGTCAGAAACTTCGGCTACTGGAGCGTTGGTTGCGGTCTCTTCAGGTGCATGATTCGTAGTATCAAGCACGACTAGCACCCCTCCACATACCACCGCGATTATCAAAAGTGCAACAATAAGTGGCTTTAGGGAACGATGCGTTTTATAGGGTTTAACGTCTTGAACTTGATCGAGATAGTTTAGGCTGCCTGAAAGAAATTCATTACTGACCGATTCTTGTTCGATTTGCTGTTTATTGGTCATGTTATTCTCCTTGAATTAGATTATATTTAACTTCAAAATGCCAATACTCGGCGGCAACTTTTTCCAAGAAATCAGCTAAGCCACATACGAACATTTGATATATTTCTGGAGGATCATCGCTATTTAGGCACTCTAGGACATGTCTAAGAAGATCTGTCTTCTCGGTGGTATGCCAAATAAAGCGGATTTCTTCATGTAAGTCATGGAATTCCGCCCGTTCATTGTTGCTCCAATTTTCCTTTAGAGTCTTAATTCGTTTATCGTCTTTGAGGCGATCTGCGAGTAGTTTCTCGATGCCCACGCTTGCCGCTTTGAGAAACCGCTGCTCGATAATGGTTTTATCAGGCTTACCTTGGTATGTATAGGACAATTCTGGTAAATTTGAATTGGGTTTCTGATCAAAAGCGTTGCCGACTATATCAATTTGACCACCAGCTTTCTCGATCATATATGGTTCGCCCAGAATTGCTAATGCCGCACGCTTCATCTCGCGCATACGATTGGAGTAATAAGCACAGATGCCAGCGAGAAGCAACAAAAAGGCGTTTGTATCGGTGATTGGCGTTTGATGCGTGTCGAGCGCCTGCCAGATATTTTCGCTAATAAGCCACATCTCAGAAGTGGCGTCACTATACTTAGTAAGGATTTTTAGTTCTTCTTTTTCTTTACCTGAAAGGTTCCTGTCTGCGTATTCGGACAAACTATCTTGCGTGGATCGGTAATTACGCTCTATTTCTCGCATAGCATTAGGAAAACTACTGATTAGCTCTCTATTGTTTTGCCGCTTGATTTGAATGTTCATTTAACTACCACCCTCTCGCCGTCATGCAGGCATTGTACGATTGGCTAAACGCCACTGTGCCTTGTTGTCCATATTGAGCTGCGACACTGCGACAGTAGTCAACGTCACGGAATTCTCTTTCGATCATGTCGCTCTGTTTTTTATCGTTCATAAAATTACTTATGAACGCAAATGCGATAATGGCAATAATAACCCAGATAATCCATGACAAATTATTGTTTTCGGTTGCTGTTGACATAGTACCTCCGTATTCTTTATTTCAGGAGTTGTCAATAAAAAGCGACAACCGCCTTGGTTGTCTACACCGAACAAATCTGATTAAGATTGTTTTAGGGCAGTTGCCGCTTAATAACCTTAATCAATCTGCTTGCCACAGATTTTTCGATTTGTTCACTAATTGTGTAGACAGTTTTATTATACCATAAATAGTATTTTATCGATGTTAAACCTAGAAATTTTGAGCCTTTTTACCGTTTAATAAAATTCGACAAGCAATACCGCTCAACGCTTATTATGCTGTTTTAACGCATTTTACGGCCGTCTGGACGCATTCTACGTGCGTAGATGATATTACACTCGTTTTTGGCTTCTGAGCGTCTAATTCGCCCGATAATTCGCTGATACAGCGTGAGCATTTTTCTAACATCTCAAAAAGTTTTTCGGTTTTGATATTGGCGAGGCTTCTTCTATTGATTTCGGCTAGAATTTCTCGATATATCGCCGCGAACTGAGCAATCCTGTGTTCACGCGATGCTTTATAGGCGCTTAGAATATCAGCCTGCTCCGCTTTTTGTTGCTCGGTAATCTGGTCTTCTAGTTCCTTACCCCACGAGACAAGCGTAGACTTACTGCAGTGAAGAATATCGGCTGCGTTTTGATAGCTGACGCCTTGAGCACGCAAAGCAATAAATTTTATACGTTTCTCGGATTTTGTCATCGTCATTATTGCGTTAGAAGTTTTCTGAGCTTCAATAATGTCGTCTTCCAAGCACTCAGTATTCGTGCGTTGGTACGTGGACGCACTTTCGGTCAGAAATGGACTGGTTTTGGTATCGTTAGGCATAAGTATATTATACCACAAGCCTATTTATTCTGACTCTTCCCGTCGTTGCTACTTTTGGGAATATCGGGCATTGATGATGGTGGTAAAGAATGTGACCATGATGCAATACCGCCAAATCGTTCCATTGAATTTGGAATACCACTAATCGCATCTAAGTTGGATTGTAAAGAGGATACTGCCATGCGCAATACTTCTAAATTCGAGCTTAAGCTACTTGCTGCAGTTTGCGCTATTTGATTTGATAGCCCAAAATCTATGCTGAACATTCTGAAATTGTCCTTAGTCAGTTCATTTATTGCCTTAGCGCTATCGCTTAACGCCGAGAAGTCCACTGAGGAAAGTTGATGCCGCATAACTTCAGCCCAGCTGCTAATAGAGGGCATTGACGATAAAGCAGCGAACTGTGCTGAGAGTGATGAAAGCTGCTCAGACAACTTTATAGTGGACGTCTTCTCTATTTTTGTCTTAAGAGTAAGTTTCTTAAGAATTTTATCAACTAGTTTTATATATTCTTCCTTTTCAGCATTCATTATTATATGAAAATGCGCCGCATCGTTTCTAGCACGCTCAAGCTTTTTAAGATCATTTTGAATATCTCGCCATACTATTGGCGTTTGTAGAATTTCCTTAGACACTACGTCCCATACAAAGCGCTGTTTAAGTTTCTCTGTCATTTGTTGCTTGAAGTCGGCAAAATCTTTAGCTGATGCTAGGGCGTTTTCCACTTCTCGCCACGAAGCTTCTTTATCGTTGGCCTTTTTGATGGACAGATCCATTCCAAAGAGATCAATTATCTCCCCTAGAGTTAGATAACCAACAATCGGGTCAAGCAAGTCTTTGGTAATTTCTCCAGCGTTATATTGTTTTTTCGTGTATTTTCTTTCCCTCACTAGCGCATGGTATTGCCCTGTAATCTCTGGCATGTAGACAAGCAAGGTTCTCAAGCCAATTTCAACATCATGCACTGCATCTAATATAGCCATGCACCTTTGCTTAGAATCAGAATCTCGTAAAATTGCTACACGTTTGTCGCCTTTAATTATCTTGTATTCTTCGTCCGTAAGGTGATCATTCGTTGTTATCTCCGAGGTGAATAATTCCCCAGCTGATACAATTTCGGCCTTAGATAAGCATTTAAGGCCTATCTCGTTCAATACTTGTTGAGCCTCTTTATTTGTGTTTGCCTGAATCAAGATTGTGATCTGTTGTGATGGTGTATCTTTCATAATTCTATTTAAGCACTCACAACTGATTGCTCCAAGCATAACGACTATCGTCTCGTAAGTTTCCGTAGATCTTTTGTAATCCTCCCTCCTTACTTCATTTCAATAACCATCCCTGATAGTCGGCATGGAGAATAGTGCGCCAACGTTCAATTTCGGAGTTGATTACACTCAGGTTTTCATAGAGGTAGTCCTGATAAGGTTCATCGTCAAGCACGGAATCGTTGTAAACATTTTCCCCTAAGGCGCACCAACAAAATAGACGCCATGTCAAGATGGTGTTATTTTATTGTTCGGTTTTTGTCTATCATTGATCTTTATAGTAACTTTATAGTAAAGTCTGTTTAACAGAGGTAGAATCAGACATAAGAGCTTTATAGTAGCTTTATAGTAGTCAAGTTTGTTCGGTTTTTAATCATTGATTAACCACACTGCGCGTGGATCAGTTGCACTTTTACCATGCCTTATGATTAGCCCTTTTTCCTCTAAACGCTGTAGCCTTAATGACACCGTTGGACGAGTCATATCTAATAAATCCATAATTTCACCCGTTCCAATCCCATTTGGGTGTAAACGAACAACATTTAGGACTGACTCCGACTTACTTGGCAATTCGCGCAATAGTCTCTCATCTAGACGCAAAAGGGCTTCTAGGCGCAATTGAACATTTCCGCTTGTTTGGATATATATTGGATCAATATATCCAATTCTACGCATTTCGCTAACCATACGTTTAATCCCCTCACCAAGTTCCTGCCCAAAGCGTAATTCAGTGCAAACCCTGGCAATGCGAGGATTGCGCGCAAAACGGCTAATTTTTAATAGATCGGTAGTCCTTGCTAACCCTGGAAAAACCCCTGGGCTGATAATTTCTACACGGGTAGGATAAAGCTCGACATGAATATAATCCCCAGACATACTATAAGACCGATGTATAAAGGCGTTCACTAGCCCCTCTAGCCACACATCATGCGGAATGATATCTTGAAAAATAAATTCTCCATTTGGCCCTAAAGATTTTTTCTTGTAGACTAGCTTACTAACAATTTCTATACTTTTTCGTAATAATGTAGGTATATTGCCGTCCAGGCGATGATCGTGGTTTGCGTCAATGTTCAAAGTTGATCCAGTACCTCTCTCATCCGACAAAAATTTCGTTATGCGGATGCTCGCTTGAGGGAAAATATCTTGCGGGTGCTGTGAAAATAACAAGTGGCAGGCGTTAGTCTGCCTATTATATTTGTCAACTAGGAAACGCGCTTTTAGCGTATCGACGTAGTTCTCTGATTTTGCCCCGATATTACTCGCGTACCTCTCTACTAACGAGATATCCAAATCTTTTGTATTGCTGCCCTTAATAATCTCTCCGTCATATTGACGTACGCCCTTATTATATTCGAGTTCTAACCTATCGGAGTGGCGGAGCTCACGTGTTTCATCACCAATGCGCAAAAAGCATTTACCACACTGGTCTTCATGCACCATGTCTGAAGGTGGAATAGTCAGAAATAAAATTTGGTCTTTTTTGCCGTCTGTCGCTATTATATCAACTTTATCAATCATAACCTTAATTGGCGGACGGGTGTAATCATAAATCGCTTGCGGCAAGTCATTCTCAATACCTTTACGATTGCGTATCCCTGCTACTACTCCATTACTAGCGCCAAACGCAATTGCACCGCCCTCGGCATTCGCAAAAGCAATGATCGATTTAACGATATCTTTTAAATCAATTTTTATACCTTTTCGATCAAACCATTGCCCCTCCGTGCAGGAATTTAACAAATAGTTGGCGCGATTTTCGATAGGTAAATTAAGTAAATTCTCAATATAAACAGGTTTCATAGTATGATTATATCATGCTACTATAAAATTTTATAGTAGCTTTATAGTAAATTAATTTAACAGGGATGGAGATTAACATTCATATTTTATAGTAACTTTACAGTGGGACCACCCCTTACATAAAGTAAGTATCTGTTTCGAACTTCGCGTATAGTCTCGCACCAAGGAAATTCCCAAGCATCAGCTTGGGGTTTTCCTTGGTCATATACGCTCTCTACTTTTCCCGATAACTTTTTATAATGTCGCTAAGCGTCATCTTCGCGCCATAATTTAGTATTGCACTCGAATATATTTTAATGGCAATCTTCGCAATCACGAAGCAGAATACCAACAAAATCCCAATCGAAGCCACCACTTCCCAGCCACTCGCCAGCCCCATCATCACTCTCAGTGGCATACAAAACGGCGAAGAAATCGGTAGTAGCGCCGCAAAAACATTGAGGCCACTAGTTGGGTCAGTCAACGTGAAGTAAGCTAGGTAGAAGCCAACCATCGTTACAATCGCCACTGGAGTATTGGCAGATTGAACATCCTCGGGCTTGCTTACCGTCGAGCCAGTCAACGCATAAAGTAGCGCGTAGGCAAAATAACCCAAGATGAAGTAAGCTAGCGTAATAACCACTAACAGTGGTGTGAAGCTCGAAAGGTCAAAAAGCGCTTCCAACAGCTCCGGCGCGAGAAAAAGCTTAGCACTAACTACAGCCGTCACCGCAAAGAGTAAAATCTGCATCAAGCCTACCGTGCCAATCCCAATAGTTTTACCCAAAATAATCGTACGCGGACTAGTCGAAGTCACCAAAGTTTCCATAATTTTGGAAGTTTTTTCTATGGTAATAGAAGTGGAAACCTGATAAGCACAGAAATAAATCGCAAAGAACAATACCACCGACATTAACATCGTGACCATGATATTGCCACCGATATTCTGGTCATCGGTCTGTTTGAATTCAGTGTTAAAAGTCGGCGTGACGCTAGCTAATTCCTTTTCTGTCAACCCAAGATTCTGAATTTTAATATTCGTATAGAGCGACCCCAGCATATCGGTCAAAATTTGCGGTGTAGTCGTATCGGTCGTAGCGATATTGTCCACCACGTAGGTAAAGTTTACCTGATTGTCATTCTTCTCGACCATAATAGCAGAGCTAATATCGCCATTCTCCAGCGCAACCTTAATTTCTTCGAAATTTTGCGGTGCAATCTCAAACTTATAGTCAAGATCAGCGTCATTCAATACGCCAAGTTTCCCCTCAAAAACATCTTGCGGATCGGAAATCAAAATCTTATCATCAAAATCATCCCCTGCAAAGGAACTGATAATATTTGGCACATTAAAACCCAGTACAATTACCACTAGGACAATAATCGTCGAAATCCGAAAAGATTTGCGCCCGAGCATATCGCGCATCGTAAACTTTGTAACAGTCCAAATATCGTGAAAATAGTTAGTTCTCATAAATTACTCTTCCGCCTCCAGCTGCTTAATTTCCTGTGTTGCCCCAACTTTTTCGATAAAAATATCATTCAAAGTTGGCCTCATGATTTCGAATCGTGTAACCTTCACTCCTTGCTCGACCAAGCTTTTCAGCAACTCTTCGGCCTGCTCTTCACTGGAAATCTTGATAGTATATTGATTATTTTTAGCGTTCTCAACCTTCAATTTGCTTGCGCCAATCAGCTCTTCAATTGGCCGGTCCACATCGATTTGGACACGATTCGCCGGATAAGTCGCCTTAATCGCCTTGAGGTTGCCCTGCAGAACAGTTTTACCTTTATTCAAAATCAGAATATCGCTACAAAATTCTTCAATCGTCGCCATCTGGTGTGCCGACATGATGACGAATTTCCCGTCCCGTACCAGCTCGATGATAATTTCTTTTAGAATTTCTGTATTCACCGGGTCAAGGCCACTAAACGGTTCGTCTAGTACCACCAAATCTGGGTCATGGATAATTGCCGTCATGAACTGGATCTTCTGCTGATTACCCTTGGAAAGTTTTTCGGCTGGCATCTCCAAATACTCTTCGACTTTCAGCCGTTTCGCCCACTTACGAATCGAAACCTCAGCCTGGTCGCGCGCCATACCTTTGAGTTCCGCAAAATATAAAAGCTGCTCCAGGATTTTTACCTTTGGATAAACCCCACGCTCCTCTGGCAAGTAGCCAAAATTCACGTCTTTACGGTTCACTGTTTGCCCATTCCAAGTAATATCACCGCTATCCTTTGTGATAATACCGAGCAGCATCCGAATCGTCGTAGTTTTGCCTGCGCCATTCGTGCCCAGCAGCCCATAGACCCCCGGTTGGCTCAGCTTGAGCGAAACCTTATCGACCACGGTTTTCCCCGCAAAAGTTTTAGAAACTCGGTCTAAAATCAACTCTGCCATTACAATACAAATCCTATTTATTATTTGTTACTATCATACCATAGAATAACGCGCTATCGCCTACTTTGTCGCCCAATTTACTAAATAATATTGACATTTTCACCAATGTGTGATACAATAGAGATAGCGTGGGAGCATTTTGTGGCAACCCCCAAAGCGACCTCGCAGCACCTTGCGAGTCGTTTTTTTGCCTCATATGCTCCTAAAAATACAAAGGAGGACTTATCATGGATAGTCAGATTTTGGATCAGGTCACTACGGCAATTTTGGAAGTATTGAACGAGCAGGAGCAGATGCACAGCTTGGGCATGCAGCCCGACCGTCAGGTTGGCGCTGAAGTAATGTTTTTCAGCGATGGCAGGTTGGTCATTGAACCGACCTTGTCACTCGGAGGGAAAGAGCTGCAGTTCAAGAAAGATGCAGTCGATCTCAAACAAATCGAGGAAGCCTTAAATGTAGGTTCGACTGATTTCCGCGAGCGCTTCAAAGCTAGCACTAGAATCGGCGGAACCACCAAGGTTATGCGCATTACAGAAGTCGCATAAAATGTGACAGAAGTGGCAAAATGAAACGATTTTTACCTATGGCCCAAACCATCGTGTTCTGGGCTTTTTTCTTTGCCTTTTTCCAAGAATTCCGCTAAAATTATTCAAAAGGAGAGTCTATGACAAAGAAAAAGACGACAATTTTACTTGTGATAATTATTGCTATTTTAGTGTTGCTAGGAGTGGGTGGTTTTATCCTTGTCAGAAACCTCCAAGACTCCACTGATCACTCTGGTAGCTCCGACGGTACGACCACCGAAACTGCCAGCGATGCTGCCAAGTTCGTCAGCGAATACCCTAATGTTGACGAGGACAACGTCTTTGTCTACCGTAACGCCGACGAAATTGTCCAAATCATGGAGCATGGTACCGGTGTTGTCTATCTGGGCTTCCCAGAATGTCCCTGGTGCCAAGCCTATGTTAAATACCTGAACGAAGTCGCCAAGGAAACTGGCATCGAAAAAATCTATTACCTCAATATTTCCGAGGATCGCAAAAATAACTCCGAAAACTACCAAAAAATCATTGCCAAGCTGAAGGACCAGCTACAATACGATGAAGAGGGAAGACCACGTATTTTTGTCCCCAACGTCTCTTTCCATATCAAGGGCGATTTGATCGGCAACGATTATGAAACCTCGCTTGACACTCACGACCTCAAAGACCCCGCTGACTACTGGACTAAAGAAGAAATCTCCGAGCTAAAGCAAACCCTTAGAAAATACATGAAGCAAGTCGTCGACGCTGGAGGCGCCTGCGCCAGCACTTGCAACAAATAACAATCCACCTCAATCTCATTCGTCGTGTAACCTCTATTTTTGATGTCAATTTTATAACATTACAACCAAAAACGTTATAAAACCATTGACTTTTTGGAACATCTGTGCTACAATGATACCACGAATAAGCGTTTTGTTTTATCCCAATTAATCACCCAAAAAAACGCTGAAAGAGCATTTTAAAAAATAGGAGGTATTAAAAATGACAGAAAGAGTAAAGAAGAAGTTGACAATGAGCCAGTTGTTTGAGGTTAGGAGGTTACGGTATCATTGGCCGTCTGCTACTGATGAGGAGCGCAAGAAAATTGAAGCACGAATCAGGGAGATCGAGTACGGCGATAAGGAAGAACCGCCCAAAAAGCCTCAGCAGAATCCCGAACAAAAAGCCTCTGGGCAGACCAATCCTTCATCTAAGGAAAAGCCCGATAACGATGAGTACGTTGCTCCTGATGAGGGAATGCCGCACATGTCATACTGTGCGTGCACGGAGATAATGGTCATGGTTGACACCGCTAATGGCTGGATGAACTATGATAAGTTCCGTGAGACGCATCCCAATCAGACTGTATTTGACATCAATCCCGATAAAATTACTGTGATGTATTTGAATCATAATAAATATCGGGAGATATTGGAAACAGTTGACGATATACAACTTGACCAGCGGAATGTTATAGCTCACTGCGCGCGTCTTCTTCCTGAGGACATGAGACCGATTGAGGTTACCATCCTGAGCGGATTACTTTGCGTTGAGGCATGGTATGACCACAGAATCAGTGAGCTTGGCTATGGGCCCGGGTCAATGCAGGAGTGTGAGGAGCGCGGTCTGTTTGAAGACTTCTTTAATGGAGTCATCTACAACGTCCTTCATTCAAACATGACTCTGGAAGAAGCGCGCTATTTTGCCGAACATGGCAAACTGCCCGATTCCGAAGAACAGCAACCGGTGGCAGAACGGCAGTCTGGCAATGTCGTCAATGGTAAACCCGTCGACAAAGGCAACCGTGGTCATCAGCAGAACGGTCGCAACAATGGTCATAACCAGCGGAACCATGGCAACGGCCAGAACGGTAAACATGGTTCCAACAAGGGAACCGGCCAGAACCGTAACGACAGTCAGAACCGTGGCGGCCAAAACAAAGGCAATCAGGCTAAGAACCAGAATATTACCAGAGTTCAGCCCAATCAGTCTTTCGCGATGCTGACTTTGTGATCAAGCGGTCACATACCAATCGAACGGAAATACCCCCTAAACAAAGTAGCGGTCGTCCTCTGTGGCGGCCCTCTTTTTTTGCCCAAAATCGAACCCCACAAGCATAAACAGTTTACTAGTCTTATGTCAAACCAGAATTACCTCTTAGCATAGACAGGATCAAGTCCCAAAATCCCCCATTTTTACCCCTATTCAATAGATGTAATGCTTAATCCCATTGCTTTTATGCTTAATTAGTGACTTTTCTATTGACAATTTTAAGCATGTGTGCTACAATGGAAGTAATCTAGTAGAACTCTTGGGAGTGGTTCTCTAGATGTCCATTGACAACCGAATCATCTCAGATACAATATCAAGGTTGTATCTGTTATATATAAAAGCTAATGTGTTTAATATAGATGGCGACAGCAGCTTTGTTGCCAACCCCAAAAATCATAGGGGTTGGGTCCCCCTGTGTTTTTATTCAACGTAACTATCTATCAATCAAGTTTCGCAAAATAACAAAAACAAAAAGGAGGAATTGATATGAGTATGACTATAAAAATCATCATCTCTATCTTTTTGGCGCTGTTTGCAATTTTCGCAGTTGTTCAGACAGCCCACTACAACAAAGCCGCGAAGGTCCATCCCACCGAGAGAAAGTGGGGTAAGTATGCTATAGTTTGGTTGTTTTTAATCTTCGTACCATTTTTGATTGCTTTGGCAGTCTGGTACTCTACGATTAAAGATGCCGTCGGTAGCAGCGGTAAACCTGATGCGCCACCGGAAGAATCCGTTTCTGGAAACGAGGTCTCGGCTGAGACTGAGGAAACTATTTCTGGCAACGAACTCCCGGAGAAGCCCGCACCCGAGGAAACCGAGGCTCCGAAAGAAGAAGCCGAGTTACCTCCCGAGCAGGGCGAGGATGTCTACGACGATGAGTATGCCACTACCCTTTTGGAGTGGGAGAAAACCGCATCAGACGAATCCCGTATCTACCTGCCGACACGCGCCACGAACATGACGGACGAGGAGTACAAAGGTGCTCTCCTCACTTGGTTACAGTCTGAGGAATTGGACGAAGAGTTCATTCCGAAAGATTTGACCGAGGAAGAAGCAATCCTTTACGTCGCGGAATTTTACGAGGACTTCGACATCAACGCGGTTGTTTTTGACCGTGGCTCGATGCCGAGTTCCACTACACGCAGACAACGCACTGTGCGCGAGCAGGTGCAGCTGTATTACAACGACCCCCAGCTTGAAGGTTGGAGTGACCCGGTATTATCACCGGAAGTATTCCAACTTTTCTGGGACGTTTACGGAACTAAAAACAGGCATTCCGATGAATGGAAAGCTCTCGTTGCCGGCAAGACAGTACCTGCCGAGACCTGGCTGGAAAGCTATGACCTGGAGATAGAGGAAGATGAACTCGACCTCGATGGCTTCATGGAACTGGCTTTTTGGCAGCCGATGCTCTACCAGTGCATTCATAATCCGGTTTATGCGGACGAGAAAGCACAGACATTGTTGCTCGTTGAGAAAGAGTTCCCCGGTTGGTTAGACAACGCCCCTTCCGTGAAGGAGTATGTGGAACTTTATGACGAAGCAATGAAGACAGAAGAGGGTATCACAAACCTTTTCTGTAAGGTGAAGTTCGATGACGGACACACCGAAACCTGTGTGCGGCCCGAGGTTGCACTTAAGGGTATTAACGTTTATCTGGCTTATCGTAGGTTAGAGATTAACGCGAAGAACCCCGTGCAGGCAAAGACGAGCAGTATCAATTTCCACCTGCCTCCGGCAGACGGAAATTATGTCAGGACGGAAGCACTGACGGATCCTGAGGATCAGGAGTCCGAACCGGCGTTCAATCTGAGTTTGCGGTACAAGAACCGTAAACAAGCGGCAGAACTCGGCGTCAATATCTTTGACGCGCGCGATATTATTTATATTGCGAAAAAGCCCGCCGCGAAAGTGCCGGACCAGACGCCGAGTCCTTCATCCACGCCTACACCCACCCCGACACCGTCACCATTTCCAAGCCCTTCGCCTTCTCCATCTCCGAGCCCGAGTCCTAGTCCGAGTCCTACACCCACCCCGACACCGTCACCATTTCCAAGCCCTTCGCCTTCTCCATCTCCGAGCCCGAGTCCTAGTCCGAGTCCTACACCAACGCCGACTCCGACTCCGACGCCTGAGCCTTCCACAAAGGATTCCACTCAGGATATTATCGGAAATGGCAACGAGGATACTCCAGACGGTCCTACCGATGGCGATTCTACTGAATATGAAGATGAATATACCCCGCCTGAGGACAATGATGTCTCATATGAAGATACTGGCGAGTCGGAGGATGACAGTACAAATAACGAGGAGTCTTACGAAAGTGAGGACGAAAATGTCGATAATGGCGAGCATGAAGCTGAGCCCGATGAGACTCATGAGGACACTAAAGACGAAAACGGTGAGGACACATCAGACAATACCGTCAATGACGGAGGTGGTTTTTCAATGTAATCACACATTTAGCTTTTAGAACATTTAATATTAGATTTCCCTGGGGCTGCTCGCAGTAGTGAGCCCCGGGGATGACCCAAGTTTGTGTTTGAGATGATTCGGTTTGGACAAATGGATTTAACAATCAGGACCAAGGGAACTAAATATTAACTTTAACTAAGAATAACTAATTAACTAATCTTTTTGAGAGGAGATTATATGAACAAAGTTATTAAAACTGCTGCTGTTGCTGTAGCCACTTTGGCTGTAGCTACCAGCGCTATCGTTTCTCCACTGACTGCGTCAGCTTGGAGCGATAACATCCAAGGCGGTCGCCCGGCTTATCGCCTAGACTGCACGGATCCAACCAAATGTAAAATTAAGAAAGTCAAAAACAACAAATGCTACGAGACTGCGGGGAAGGCTTGTGAAACCGAAGGTGATTATCTCAGCTTCGCTGGCAACAACCAACCTTTCTTCAACTCGTTCATTAACAACCCTAACTACGGTGACGAACGCAACTTCGTAACTGCATTGCCAGAAGGTGCTGACATTCACGGCCCATGGAATTCCAATGAGCTGACTGTTGAAGATGGTAAGACATACACGATTCGTGCTTACATCCACAACGACAACCCGAATGGTACCGCCGCTGTGGCCAAGAATACGCGCGTCGCATTCAACATCCCTGTTGGCTCAAGCACTGGTATTGAAGTTGGTGGCTACATCAACTCCGATAATGCCAACGCTACTCAGGTGTTCGATAATGTAATTTTGAAAAGCAACGACAATCGTGCTTTCCATATCACTTACGTCGATGGCTCTGCAATGGTTTACGACAAAGGCAATTTGAGCGGAACTCCATTGTCCGATGACGTGGTCAAGAAAGCTGCTTCTGCTGGTGGTGCGTCTATTGGTGATATCGCTGGTTGTTTCGAATATACCAAGATCGTCACTATTAAGGTGAAAGTTTCTTACGATAACTTCACTATTGATAAGAAAATGCGCCTAGCTGGCACCGACGATGAGTTCGTCGAAGAGCTTGATGTTAAAGTTGGCGACAAAGTTGAATTTAAGATTAGCTACAAGAACGCTTTGCCATATCACAAGACCAACAATGCGCTCAACGAAGCAAACATTCAACATAACGTTATGATTCGTGATATTCTTCCAAACAATATGGTTTATGTCCCGAATACTACTCGCCTCTTCAACGCAAACTATCAGAAAGGTACCCTCCTTTCTCCTGATGGCGACTTGTTTACTAAGGCCGTTAACATTGGTAATTATGGCCCACAATCCAATGGTTACGTCTTCTTCACAGCTGAAGTCGTGGACAAGAGCCTAGAATGTGGCAATAATGCATTGGTTAACTGGGCTCAAGCTACCGTTGGTAACGAAGTCCACCAAGATCGTGCTGTTGCACACACTACCAAAGTTTGTGAAAACGAGCCAACCCCTGAAATTAAACTCCCAACTGCTGGTCCTGTCGTGACGCTCGGTGGAGCCGTGGCTGCTGGTACTATTGTTACCGCTGCTGGCTACTTCATCATGAGCCGCCGCGCTTTGCGCTAAGCGAAGTTTGATCGCTCCCGCGCGGTAAACCGCGGAAAGAAAATCCCCCTCCAATATTGGCGGGGGATTTTTGATGCCCAAAAATGCTGAGCAATGTAGTGTGTGCTATTTACAGTATTGTTAAAATTGCAAACAAAATACCCGAATTTGCTTGTAGTATTTCTTCAATCTATGCTATACTTTGGAGGAGGATCAGATACTTGACATAGGTAGGTGAATATTGAATAGCATTGACTAGGGAGCATCTCTACATTGCAATAGCCCCAGGATGGCGAGCAACGCGATACGCTAACGAGTAAATTAACAAGCTAATGGGGGAGAAAGGTAAGTTTTACAATGCCTAGGTTTGCTAGTGGGGCGGTAGAACGTATGCTCGCCATCCGGCAGATTACACGCTACTAAATCCTACTAAAACCAACTAAAACCAACTACAACCGTATTAATGAATGGCCTCTCCAGTTCCTGCGTACTGGCCTCTA
>CAQOWG010000009.1 GCA_948851665.1 uncultured Candidatus Saccharibacteria bacterium | reverse complement strand
TTCATTGCTTGCTCCCATCTCCAAGGAGATGAGTTCCGAACTGAACATTAATACGATTGTAGCCCAAGGTACTGGCGTGGCCAACAATTACTTTTTCCCTTTTGCTTTCCTCGTCGCCTTCGACACCGCTTTGCGAGTTTTGACAAAATAAACTACTCCAGCCGTCACCACTATCACTAACGCCACCGCTAAAAACACCTCAGCTGGGCCAGTTTCTGGTAGAGCCTCTGGCAACTGCTCCTCAGTTGGTGGCACCACCGGCGCATCAACCGCCTGCGTCTGAATCGTATAAATAATATGCCCAGAATATTCATCGCATCCCAAGATCATTCCCCTCAATTCGCTATAGCCAATCAATGTCCCTTCTTCAGAAAAAAGTTTCGTCGATAGCACCGAACCATTAACTGGACCACCGTTATAAATCTTCGCTGAGCCCTCAACATAATGCAGCGTCATCGCTTCACGCGCTCGCACGTAAGCCTCATCCCAAACCGCCAACGGCTCCGTATTATCAGCTCTAATCTTGCCATCCACCTCCCCCACTTCACCTTTTGCTAGCTTCAATGGGAACGAAGTTGATACGCTCACGCCACGCGCCACGCCCCTATAATTATATTTAGCATCATTATAAGTCTTGGAAGCATCATTATGATAATAAATATATACTTCGTACTGTTTGCCTGCTTCAAGCTCAAGATCACTCACATACTCATTGCCGGTATTTTTCTCCACAATACGCACAAAATCACGCTCATCCCCTACCGCCGCATTGTCGATAATCGAGTTAAACGTTGCATACTCTGCTGGATCGTGATTAGTGAAAGTCGGTCGCTCCGGCCCCCATGCTAAAGCATCCGTACTTATCACCAGAGACAGAGCCACCGCAAGGCCGGACGTCATTATTCTCCAAGAATTCTTTTTTGCGCTCATTTTAGGCTCCTTTCTTTATTGATTCCCTGTTTCGGCATTAGCTGCCGCAATCGCTTGCTCACGTGCCACTGCGTCTGCTAGTTCGTCATCAGTCACTTTATTCGCAGATTCAGCCGCTTTATTCGCTTCTTCCTGTGCCGCCGCAGCAGCCTCCTGCTCCTCTTCCGACGCGTTTTCATCTTTCACCATACCGTCTTCCACTGCTTCCTGGTAGCCTTCTTCCACCACAGTTTCATCGGTCTCCTCTTTCAAATCCCCATCCGTCAACTCACCGGTCGTTCCTTCTGTCGCATTCTCGATCTCATTCTCCGGATTCTTCTCTTCTTTCACTTCTTCGTCCTCTTCATCTTCATCTTCTTTTTCATCATCATCCTCGTCCTCTTCGTCATCAGGTTTTTCATCGTCAGGCTCCTCGTCGTCTGGAGTCTCATCTGGCGTTTCTTCCGGTGTTTCCTCAGGGGTCTCTTCCGGTGTTTCCTCAGGGGTCTCTTCCGGTATTTCCTCTGGCGTCTCTTCCGGTGTTTCCTCTGGCGTTTCTTCCGGAGTCTCGCTAGGCGTCTCAGGTGCTTTCGGCGCCGAAAGTATTTCATCGTTTCGCTGTATGCAACGCATATTTATATCCACCCATTCATAATGATCAACCGCCCCAATCTCGTTATAGATCGGGATGCCAATCCTTACCTGTTTCTCACCATTACGCTGCATAAGTGACCGGCCAAGCTCTATATTTTCCGGAGTACTTAGCTCGCCATCGCCCAAAGCATTCTTCATGTAGTACGAATACTCTTGCCCATACTCTTGATAAAAATCAAACTGCGCATTTGCGTCACCCATCCCCTCTTCAAGCAACTGTAATAACCGCTCCTGCAGTTCCCCGCCACCTTCCTGATTACTTAATAAATCATCCAATTCGTAAGGCGTCATCTTCGCATCCAATCCTACTGTAGTCAAAATGCTCGGGTAAGCCGAAACCGTCGCCGCTAGCACTTCCGGCTGATCTCGACAAACTTCCAAAATCGACTGCCTCGTACCATCCACATCGCCCCAGAACTCACTTTTATCCGTCCCAAAACCATGCTTCCCATGTTTCTCTGTGCTATCAAACTCATCATAACGATAACGTGTACCATTCTCTGCTTCGTAGCGGTCATCCGCCTCCAAATCTCCCACCAGCTCCATCAGTTCCTGATTCTCCGCCTCCGCCATCCGCGCCAAAGTCTCCATGCGTGCCGTGCTCGATTGTTCCCGAGTAAGACCAGCATCCTGCCGGGCTTGACTCTGCTCAGCTACCGCCTCAACTCGCATCCCACCCCCGCTATGATTCGCTGTTGCCGCCACTGTCATCTTGTTGCTAGCAAAAACCGCTGACGCCGTCGACAAGGTTAATAGCATCGTCGCTGCCACTCTCCGTATTCGATGCTTCAGACTCGGCCGCTTCTTCATTTTTTCCTGTACCTGAGCCTGTAATTCTGCCCTATCGACTCGCTCAGCTTTTTCCTCACCCCTGTGATTATCAGTACGAACTTGTTCCTGCGTTACAGATTCAACATCTTCCGCCTGCGGCCCAGCCGCTATCTCCTCCGGAGCCGTTTCCAAGAAACCTTCCGCCCTTCGAGCTTCCCGCACTGTCGCTTCCTCAGCGTCCCGCAAAGCCCGCTCAACGCTCGCCAGCAAATCTTTAGGCATCCCTGCCGTATTTTTCAAAATATCTACTGCCTGGCGTCGAATTCGCCACTCGTCCGTATTTAGCGGGCTGTTCATATCTAGCTCCCCACTCGCTGCCCCCACCACCGGCTCCTCGCCTGGCTTGATCGGCCCTTCCGTCTTTGCCACTTCCGCCGCAAAGTCCTCATCCACCATCGCCGTCGTCACCGGCATCGCCTCGCGCACTGTCGTCGTACCATCTTCGTCAGTCTCGACCACCACATCCGTCCCTAATTCTCGGTCTAACTCAGCCCGCTCCTCTGGAGTAATGCTCTCAATCAAAGCAATCCGCGACTGCATCTCCTTCACCATTTGCCGATCATGCGCAATCTCCATTCGACCGCCTTCCGACGTCGGTTCAGCCTCAATCTCCGCAATTTCCGCTTCCCATTTGTCAATGTCGCTCTGTATCTCCTGAATTGCCATTTCCGGACTTCGCCCATTCAAAACCTCGAGGATTTTTTCCTTACGCTCCGCTGCGCTCGCCGCTCTCGCCGCTTCGATTTGCTCCGCCATCTCTATCTCTGCCGGATCCTGCTCTACCCCCTTCTCTCGCAAATTTTCCAACGTCTTCTTGCTGTAAGCCGGATTCCCAAACCGATCTACCTTATCATCAATCAATACCCGCTTCTCTTTGCCTTCATGCTTAAATTCCACCAGCTGCCCCCCCTCATCCGGCTTCTCTGCCCGTGCAGCTTCCAAAACCTTCTCCCCTCGTCGCCGATAAAGTTCCTGGATATCAATAATTTCGCCCGTATCCTGCGCCATTTCCCCACCGCCACGCGCGTCTCTAAGTGTTTCTGCCATTATGCCTGCTCCTCTCTCGGGTCCATCCCGACCGGATAGCCCTGCCCATCCGGTGCTGTTGCCAAAAATTCCGCGTACTGAGCCTTTGATTGCTCAATCAATGCATCACTATCACCATGCTCCAAATAATCTGTTCTCATCTCTGTCAATGCGCGTTCCACAGCTCTCGCAAAATCCGCGTCCGATTCGTTAAATAGCGCCTCAATTTCATCATCGCTCGCCCCATCATCCAGCATCTCATTAAGCTTTATCATCTCTTCGTCGCTCAACGCTGACAGCATCGCCTGCTCAATTTTCACGTTCAGCTGTTCCCTCAGTACCCGATAAAGCGCCGTCCGTTCCTTCTCCGTCACTAGCGCATTCTTATCGGTAATCATCTTGTCGACAAACGCCGCGAGCACTCGTTCGTCACTGATTTTCATCTCTGGCATTCCTCGTACCTTTCTATGACCTATATTATTCATAGTTTACCACAAGGGCAATCAAAGTTCAAATGCTTTTTTATCAATTCATCAAAAAACCGAACAAATGTTCGGTTTTTCTTTTCAACTTATTTTATCTCCTTATTACGCTGCCTTAGAACCCATAGCATCTACGGACATTAATTTCAAAATCTTTCGTCCTATCCGTTGATGACGGGCTCGCTCCGCAATCTTATTCGCTTCCTCGCTATCTGGGCCTATATATTCAGCCTCCTCTCTATTAGATTCGCCCATCAGCAGGAAGTCGTCCCATTCAATTTTCTTTCGACCCGGACGCGATACATCCGCTTCCCGTGTGTCAAAAAAGTTTGGTCTATATAGAATCGTATCTTCCGATTTTACATCGGTATCTCCTTTCGTGTTAGTGTTGATACTTTCTTTCATTTGCGTTCCTTTTATTTTTATGTTGGTTTTGTGTTTGTTAGATTTTTATTTTATGTTTTGATTTATTATCTAACTGTCCTTATACTAGCACACATCGTTCAAAAAGTCAATACTTTTTATGCTTATTTTTCCAAAATTGTCAAAATTCTTTATTCCCACCCCTATTAAACAACATGAAAAAAGGCCGGCTGTTGCCGACCCCATGTCACATTTTTCAAGCCTAGCTACTATTCCATTTAATTATCACTTCTTGTTTTTGAATCTTCTTCTAGACCCACAAGATAGTCATGAAGGTCAATTCTTAATTCGTCTTTCCGATGCGCCAACCAAAGGCTCACCATAGATGCAATACAGCATAAACCCGCCGCTACACCAAAAGACACTGCTTCGCCAGCCTCAAAACCAATACCCACTGCTCCACCTAGGAAAATGCCCCCTAAGAAAAGCAACAAAAAGCCTACACCTGATAAAGCTCCTTTCATCTAGACCCCTCCTTTTTCAGAATAGCCAATCGCCTCTTAAAATACCTGAGGCGATTGGTTTGTTTTTGTATTTTTTAACGACTTTAAGCCGTCAAAAACCACCTCATATTTCCATTATAGCACACTTAGCCAGAAAAGTCAATCTAGGCTTTCTCCAAGCTAATCGTCACGTTCTCGCCATTCACTTTGACGATTTCATCATAAGCATAGTTCCCCTCCTTCGATAGCTCCAGTGCCAACACCTCTACCATCAAAGTTTCTTTCCATTCTTCTGGCACTTCCGAATTTACGCTAAGTTTGATTCGATCGTCGACATTCAATCCCGCCTTCTTACGTGCACTCTGTACCGACCGAATCAATTCCCGGATAAATCCTTCCCTTGCTAGCTCTTCACTGATATTCTTGTCAATCCAGGTCGTCTCGCCCCGTTCGACTTCTTTCACATTCACCTCATCTTTGACGATTTCAACTCCCCAATCTGGCAATTCCTCACCTGTATAGACCAACTTTTGTAATGGCTGTCGCACTTTCACCTGTTCTTCGGTATCTGATTTCTGCATCCTCAGTGCCAAACCCTCGTTAATCACCGCACGCACCTCAGCCATCTGCTTTAGAATCTCCCGGTCAACGTCTTTCTGCTCTGGCCAGTTTTTCAAATGCACAGAATTATTAGCATCTCCATCTGCCACCAAATTCTGCCACAATTCTTCGGCCAAAAACGGCGTAAACGGCGCCAAAATCATCGCGAGCTTCACCATCACATAATGCAAAGTTTGGTATGCCTCAGCCTTATCGCCATCATCTTCGCTCTTCCAGAAACGCCGACGGCTTCTGCGTACAAACCAGTTGGAAAGATCGTCCACAAATGGCAAAATCGGTGCCAACGCCCCCGGCAAATTATATGCGTTCATGTTCTCGGTCACCTCATCCCGAAGCTGATGCAGCCGCGACACAATCCATTTATCCAACGGATTGTTGACATCTTGCGGATTAAGACAGCAAGTCCCCTCTTTGAACTCCCAACCATCCACTTCAGCATACGTCACAAAGAAATCATAGACATTCCAAATCATCGCAAGCTTGCGCTGGGTATCACTCACATCTTTATCGGTCAACGCAAAATCCTCACCCGAAAGCACCGGGCTCGACAGCAGCAAGAACCGGAGCGCATCCGCCGAATATTGATCCATCAACACATTCGGATCGGTGTAATTCCCGAGCGACTTACTCATCTTCCGCCCATCATTCCCCGCCAAGGTTCCGGTCGTAATCACGTTCTTGAAAGCATTCTTCTCGACTTTCTCCTGCGCTTCGGCACCAAAACCACCCACCTCTGCAAGCGCCGTATTCACACAGTGTACGTAGTAAAACCATGCTCGCACCTGACCCACATACTCCACGATGAAGTCCGCTGGATAGTTCCGCTCAAACTTTTCCTTATTCTCGAATGGATAATGCAACTGCGCAAACGGCATCGAACCGCTCTCGAACCAGCAATCCAACACCTTTTCAATGCGCTTAAAATGCTCACCATCAATGTCAAACTCTATCTCGTCCACCCACGGTCGGTGATAATCCTCAAGCTCCACACCAGAAAGTTCCTTCAACTCGGCATAGCTCCCCACCACCTTCACCGTACCCTTATCGCCTTTCCAAACTGGCATCGCCGTCGCCCAGAACCGGTCACGACTCAAATTCCAATCCGGCGCCTGCTCGATATTTTTTTCAAATCGCCCATGTTTCAAATACTCCGGGAACCAGTTAATGTTCTCATTTTGCGCAATCATCAGCGGTTTCTGGCCCTGCACGTCAAAGAACCAGCTCGGGAACGCCCGGTACATAATCCGCTGCTTCGAACGCGGATTGAACGGATATTCGTGTTTAATATATTCAATCTTCCAAACAATCCCTTTTTCCTCAAGACACTTCGCGATGAACTTGTTCCCCGCCCAAATCTCAATTCCCCGCTCGTCCGTATCACGCACACCCAGCTCGTGCAGCCACGACAACACCGGCTCGGTGTAATAACCATGTTCGTCCAGCACGTCGGCAAAATCTACCTCATGCTCCTGCGACAGCTTATAGTCATCTTCACCATATGCCGGCGCAATATGCACAATGCCCGTACCATCTGCATCCGACACAAAATCTGCCCCGAGCACCGTATGGGTGTCTTTTTTCTTCGCAAAGTCGGAAATTGGGCAGATTGGCTCATATGCTAAGCCAATCAAATCGCTTCCCTTAAAATCCGCAAAATCTTTCCAACCATCTTCATCTTTTAGCGTCGTTTTTGCTCGGCTTTCTGCCATAATCAAGAGCTCATCCGAGCCCTCTTGTCCCATCAAAAGATATTCCATTTCTGGATTAACCGCTAGCGCCATATTTGCCGGCAAAGTCCACGGCGTCGTCGTCCAAGCTAGGAAATAAACTTTTTTACCAATCGGCATCCGACCATGCTCATAGTCCGAAGCCCCGTCATCTAATTGACGTTCTAGATTCTTTACCGACTCATTCGTTAGTTCAAACTTCACATACGCCGACGGATCCGTCACCTCTTGATAGGCGTCATTGTCCATTGTCACTTCCGACTTGGAAACCGGCGTCGCGAATTTTGTATCATACATCAAGACCTTGCGCCCCTCGTAAATCTTCCCCGCCTCATACAAAGTTTTGAACGCCCACCAAACCGACTCCATAAAGTTCTTGTCCATCGTTCGGTACGCTCCTTTGAAGTCCACCCAGCGCCCAATCCGGTCAATCGTCCCTTCCCAAGTCTCCGAGTTCGCCACCATGCTTTCGCGCGCCTTAACAATATAATCTTCTAGCGACCATTTCGTACCAATCTCCCGCCGGTCAGTGATGCCCAACTGCTTTTCGACAAAATTTTCCGCCGGCAAACCATGGCAATCCCAACCCCAGCGTCGCTCCACTCGCTTTCCTTGCATCGTCCAGTAGCGCGGCACTGCATCTTTCACAATTGAACTCAGCAACGTCCCATGATGCGGCATACCCGTAATAAACGGAGGGCCGTCATAAAACACGTACGAATCGTCCTCTGCCCGGCTCTCCACCGACTTCTCAAAAGTCTTATTCTTTTTCCACCAGTCAACGAGCGCTGGCTCATACTCCGCTGCTCGTCGCCTCTGTCCTGCTTTGTACTTCATAAAAACTCCCGCCGGTTCACGGCAATTATCTCATTTTGCCGTTAGAACCCAAGCGGGCGGTACCATCTAACTTCTTCGTCAAGCGAAGCACTTATTTTGTCCTTCACGCAGACTCACGGACGATTCTACTAGGATTTCCCGTTCTTTCGCCGACTCGCGGTTGATAGCCGCTCAAGCGCCTTGATATCATTATATCACATTTTATGGAAAAAGGCTGGTATCTCTACCAGCCTCAATTAAGTTATGCCTTTCCTTGCTTTTCAAATTGAGCCGCGATTTTTCCGGGCATTATTCCGCCGCAGTCGCCAATAACGACTTTCTTACTCTTGTGCGCCTGCCAAATAAATTTTACTTCGCCAATCAAGGTATAGGTGCAACTTTCTCGTTTGCGCACCAAAATCAGGAATGAAACGAACAGTATTGTTGCAGGAAACAGCATCATCAGCGGAGACATCCATTCCAGTATTGCAAAATCTGCATAAGCATACATTCCTTCAGCCCCCATAATGACGCCTGCGATGGCAAAAGCCTGCATAATCTTAGTCTGCCAGTGCTTACCTAACCCTCCAGTCACAAAACCAACCGTTAAGAGTACCACTACTATCAAGGCGACCATCATAACGATTATTGTTCCCTCATATCCAAGCGCATTCGATGCGCTCCATAACGGAACATACAGCCAAATGTGGTCAAGAAAGTCACCCGGATTCTCTGCCTGTCGATAGATGTACACCCACATACTGCATAAGCCCATCGACACCGCAAAAGCCACTGCTACGCCAAGAATGACGCTTGTCCAGTAGCATCCCCACAATATAGTTGCTTCATACATCTTTTTCATAAAACTCTCTCCTTTCTTGGGGTCGGCGAGGATTTTGCCACTACTATAGTAGCCCCTAATTTTTTTACCTCGTAGAGTCCTACTCGTTTTCATCCCCTGTTGCTGGGCCTCAGCCGCAACTCGCAGAAATTACTTACTTTCGCAAAAAAGATACTATCCTTAGGACAGCACACAACCTGCAACATCTTTACGAACTCTGTGCTATCCTAATCAGCCTTCAAACCATAACCACCAAAATACTAACCGTCACACCAACGATTCTATTCTATGATAGCACACTAAAACAATTTTGTCAATAACGCTTTGGCTAGCGAGGCAATTCCTCTGCCTTCACCATCTCTCGTACCCGCTTGTCGTTCGGCTCTTCTAACGCTGTCCGGATAATCTCATCTTTAAATAGTAAATAGATATTCATGCCACATTTCTCATCAAAATACAGTTTCAACCGATAAAGCTCCTTCAAATGATCCCCGGCATTCCTGATTCCGTGCCGAATCAAAATATCACAAAACCGATCAGAAATTGACATTATTCCCACCGCATGCGCCATATTATCAACCAGCTGCAACAACAAATCTAAGTCCTCTAGCTCAACCGCATCCATGTAATCTTGTGTCAGCTTCAATTCCGCCGGGTCGTCAAATTCTTCCCAAAACTCCTGCCGATCAACCTTTCCATACCCATAATAAGTATGTGTCATTGCGACCCGCGCCAAATCTTCCCAACCTAGCTCCAGCAAAGCTTTGTATCCCAGCACTATATGATTGAGTCCAGTCCAAGCCGGATCCGCCTTACCAATATCATGCATCAAACCTGCCTGGTACGCTAGCTCTGGATCCACCGTCGTCACACCGTTTTTCACCATCTGTTCCGCTACAGTCCGCGCCGCTCGCGCCACCATCACAGAATGGCTTCGCAGAACATCCGCAATCTGGCACCACTCCCGCGCCGCCGCAAATCGTTCCTCAAAAACCTCTTCTATCTGTTTCGTACGCTCCATTACCCTAAGCCCAGTAATTTACCTCGTCAACCGTTGGCAACATCTTGCCTCTCCACATTTCCAATACCGCCCCATCGTCTGAGAGCGCCATCATCGTCGGATACTCCACAATGTCATAAGCTCGGCAGAATTCTTCACCTTCCCTTGTGCCCGGATCAATGCTCTCGATTTCCTTGCCAGTAAATCTCTCAAAATTCACCAACCAATCTTCAACTGTTCGCGAGTAATCATAGCCCTCGCGCCAAACACATACCACCCTCATTTCTTGCGCTCCCTCTTTTCTTTCAAAATTTTTTCAAAATCCCCCAATGTCTTAAACTTTAAAAACACACTCGCAAAACGCACATAAGCCATCTCATTACGCTCCACCAATACGTCCAAAACCGCATCACCAATCTGCTGCGAAGTCACTTCGTCATCATTCTCAGCCCTGAGCAGGTTCTCTACCTGCGTCACTACGTCCTCTACCTCAAGATCAGAACCAATAAACTTCCCGACGCTTCGGCGCACTGCCGCACTTAATTTGTCTCTATCAAACAATTCACGACCACCGCACCGTTTTACCACAATGAGCTGTGGCATCTCTACGCGTTCATAAGTAGTGAATCGTCGACCGTCTGCCCCAATCCGTCGCCGCCGAATTGTCGTACCGTCGTCCGTCTCCCGGCTCTCCAGCACCTTGCTATCACCAATCCTTGGCAATACGGTCATCCGCTAACTACTCCCGATTCTTCCGCAAACGATTGCGCAAGCTCGGCGGCATATCGAGATCGTCACCTTGATCGTCGGAGCTTATCGAATCCCACATATTATTTTGATTAACCCCAGTAAACTCAGCTGTGCTAGCACCATTTGGCATCGGTCGCTGCCGTTCCATTTCACGCGGCTGCTCCGGCTCACGCATTGCATCACGTAATGGCTCGCGCTCAGGTTGCAAAGGCTCACGCTCTATTTCATGACGAGTATAAGTATTGTTTAGCACTGTACTACCAGCCAAATCACCAACTGTTGTTGTTTGTTCTACACTGGAAGGATAATAACCACCATCAAAACCAGTCGCCACTACCGTTACTACGATTTCGTCATCCAGGTCAGAACGCACCGACGCACCAAAGATAATATTTGCATCAGGTGAAACGGCGTTCGTAATCACCTCGGCCGCTTCCTGGATTTCGCTCATTGTCATATCATAGCCACCAGCCACTGAGAAGAGCACGCCACGCGCACCGTCAATTTTCACTTCAATTAGAGGTGACTCAATTGCCTGCTGCGCAGCGAGAGTCGCCCGGCCTTCGCCAGACGCCCGACCAATCCCCATCAAAGCCGAACCAGCGTTCTTCATTACCGCCTTTACATCAGCAAAGTCAAGATTAATCAAAGCATGCTCAGTAATCAGTTCAGAAATGCCCTGCACGCCCTGACGCAATACATCATCCGCAATTTTGAAAGTATCAGTCAAACTCGTGCGCGGATCTACCGTCTGGAGCAAACGATCATTCGGAATCGTAATCAAAGCATCAACATGACGCGAAAGCTGCTCAATCGCTTTCTCGGCATTATCACGCCGTACTGCTCCTTCAAAGGTAAAAGGTTTCGTCACGACGCCAACTGTCAAAATATCCCGACCACGCGATTCCTCCGCCACAATCGGACCAGCACCCGAACCAGTACCGCCACCAGCCCCCAAAGTCACAAACACCATATCGGCACCTTCCAGCGCTTTGCCAATCGCCTCGCGACCACCCTCCGCCGCCTCACGACCTTTCTCTGGGTCACCACCGGCACCCAAGCCCCGACCAATATGTACTTTTGTGTCTGCAGTTGAATGATGGAGCGCTTGCGCATCCGTATTTACCGCCACAAATTCCACACCCGACAAACCGAATTCTTTCATCCGATCCACAGCCGAACCACCCGCACCACCGACACCGACTACCTTAATGCTTGCTGAACTCTCTACCTCTGTTGGCTTAATCTCAGGCATATTATTTTTCTCCACTTATCTATCTTGATTCTAGCACACCTCTAAGAAATTCACAAGGCAAGTCCTCGTAGAATCCCCAAAACTCATTAGAACTTGCCAAAAATCTTCTTCAAAATCCCCCCAGATTTTTCTTTTTTGCCCGACTTATGAACCTTTTTACTAGTGCCCTTTTCGCCAAGCCCTGCCGAAGTCAACATTAGCCCTACCGCCGTCGCGTATTCTGGCTTATAAGTTGCCTCAGCTACACCATTCAAACCATGCGGCACCCCAATCTTTACCGAACGATTCAATATCTGCCTTGCAAACTGGTCCAAGCGCTTCATGCGCGCTCCACCACCAGTCAGTACAATCCCTTCTGGCAACTTCTTGTCATAGCCTGCCCGCGCAAGTTCCTTCTGAACCATCGAAAAAATCTCTTCCAAGCGTTCCTGAACCACCTCGTTTACTTGCTCAGTATTAAATCGCAAATCCTTACCGTGCCAACGCAAAGTCACTGTACCGCCCTCACCGCTAAAATCACCTGTCGCAAAACGTCGCTTCACCTCTTCTGCAATTTCTGTGTCAATCGCCAGCATCGTCGCAAGGTCGTTAGTGATGTTATTCGACCCCACTGGAATTATACCAATATATTGCAAATCGCCCTCTTCATACACCGCAATTCCGGTCGTCGAATGGCCAAAATCTACCACTGCTACACCATTTTCACGCTGACGCTCATTTAGCACTGCCCGAGCCGCCGCCACCGCACTCGGCATCACAATTTCCGGTGCTACATTTACAGTTTCCACAGTTTTACGCAAATTATCATAGCTCGGCACTAGCGCTGTCACTACATTTGCATGCAATTCCAATCGTGAACCAGTCATCCCGACTGGCGCCTTAATACCCGTTTGCCCATCCAAAATATATTGCAAAGGCACAATTTCCAATGCAATTCGATTTGCTGGCACCACTTTCCCCTGCAAAGCCACTTCCTCGACCCGTGCTACATCATTCTCGTTAATCTCATGCTCAGCCCCACCTACTGCAATCATCCCCTCCGTCCTGACTGACTGTAGCTCCGCACCATTAATCGACACAACTGCGGCCTTCACATTTTGCCCGCTCATTCGCTCAACTTCCACAAGCGCCTTGTTCATTCCAGCCACTGGCCCCGCCAAATCCACCACCACGCCTCGCCGCATACCAGCATTCGGTACTTCAGCATAGCCAATCACATCAAGTTTATTCCCCTCACTTACGCTTGCCATCACCACGCGCACCGTACTTGTGCCCACGTCCAAACCAACTGCATAGCGCAAAATTTCATCCATAAGCTTATTATATCACAATATATCTAAAAAATACAAAGAAGTTAGCCCGGCATTGTCAGAATTTCCGGTCCGTCTTCTGTCACTAGTATCGTATGCTCGCAATGACAACCAATCGAACCATCCCGCATCTTTACCGACCAATTTGTTTTGTCTACGTAGTTAGCCGGTTTACCAAGCGACGACATTGGCTCAATGCAAATCGTATCCCCCACTTTTAAGCGATAGCCATGCCCCCTCAGACCATAATTCGGCACTTCTGGCGGCATATGCATCTCCTCGCCAATCCCATGCCCAATATAATTTTCGATTACTCCCAGTTTGCCCTTTCTTAGCACTTTTTCAACCGCATATCCAATATCGCCAGTTGTTGCTCCCGGGAAAACCACGTCAATCCCCGCCCACATTGCCTTTTCGGTCGTCTTGATCATTTCTTTCACCGCCGGCGAGCCAGTGTTACCAACTAGCATCGTAAAGGCCGAATCAACATAGTACCCCCTGTAACGAATATCCAAATCAAAGCTCACCTTATCGCCAACTTCCAATATCTCATCATTCGGCGCACCATGCACCAAAGTATC
The DNA here is from genome assembly GCA_948851665.1 of uncultured Candidatus Saccharibacteria bacterium. Taxonomy (GTDB): domain Bacteria; phylum Patescibacteriota; class Saccharimonadia; order Saccharimonadales; family Saccharimonadaceae; genus Nanosyncoccus. Next base: position 23,152 of record CAQOWG010000009.1, on the reverse strand, counting down.
ATTCACCGAAACACAAATTGCACCTGGAAATTTTTCTTCCAAAAAATCATAAGCCACTTCCGCTCCGCGCGACACAATCTCCTGACGCACCCAAGCATCAATTTCCTTCCCTGTCATGCCCGGCCGTACATAAGCCCTGAGGTCTTTGAGCAAATTCCCCAAAATCTTCCCCCCGGCTCGCATTGCGGAGATCTTCTGTTCTAGCTCGTTCATGCTTCTGTTGCCTTAATTAGTCTGAGGAATACTTCGTCTTCCGTTCCCTCGCCATTGATTTTGGTAATTTTTACGCCCTTATTGCGCAAAATTCGGCACACACCCTTCATTCCTCGCTCAGCAATCTCAAATCGCTCCTGAATCACCGCTTCGGTGTCATCCGCTCGTCCACGCTTCATCAAGCGCTTCGTCACCTCTTCTTTTGATACGTCGACAATCACTACTTGTTCTATAGCCTTCTGCAAATTATTTGCTAGCCACCGCGCCTGCGTTTCGTTGCGCGGATAACCATCCACTACGGCCTGTTTCCCCTCACGCGTAATCTTTGCTAGCGCCTCCGCAAAAATTAGAGTCGCCTCATCATCATCAATCAAAGAGCCGCTATTGATGATTTTGTCATATTTACCGCTTTCGCGGATTAGCTGTCCAGTCGACAACCATACTCGGCCAGTCGCCGCAGCCAGCTTCTGTCCCTGCGTACTCTTACCCGAGCCCGCGAGTCCCATCAAAATAATCATATCACCTCAATTATAACACAATTTATTTTAGTTTTTTCGCAAGTTCCTTGGCTCTGAAATTCCCATTCCCCAGCACCACCGCCATAAACGCCACCAATACCATTGCTCCGGCAATACACCAAATCAAATTATTCCAACCAATCAACCAAATTTGTTCCGTCTCGATCCCAAATCCCAGCGTGAAAACTTGCCCCAAGGCTGTCATATTCACAAGACTCAGCCCCACCGCCAGCGCCAAACCAACCACCAACGCAAACGCCACCGCCATAAGACTCAATATCAAAAGATATGTCACATAGACCAGCCAAATCTGTCGCCCCGTTGCCCCCATTGCATGATAGAGCGCGATGACTTTCATATCCTTACCCATCAACCGTGCATAAGTACTAAAAGCAATAATTACCGCTATCACGGTTAATACCGCCGCAGCAATCCGAAACACCAGCCAAACACTCTGCAAATTTTCATACGTCGTTAGCGGGTCAGATACTACTGGGAATACCTGATATTTATAATTCTCTCCACATGCACCAAAAATCCGATCCATTTCTGCGCAGTAATTCGCCTCGTCTTGGTAATAATCATAGGCCGCTTTAACATCACTAAACTGCGCCAAGACAATTCCCATATTTTCTGCGTCAGTTCGCACCTCATCCCCTACGGACTTTGCGATAAAATCTTGGCTCGTACCTGTACGTACTTGTCCTAAAACCGCATCTAGTGGATTTCCCTTCTGTTCAACATTCATAAGTGACAAATCAATCCCATAAACCCCGCCGGGCAAAATCTCCGCGATATAATATTTCTCACCGGTCTTACTTTCTATTACTTTATGTAGAATTTTCTCACGCACTTCCTCAATGGCATTAAGCTTCGTAGAAACCGCCGCATCATAATTTGGCAACTGTGTACCTACCAAGTTCACGGCAGTTTTCAGCGGCACTGCCACTTGTAGCACTTCGTCATCATCAATGTTGTCATTTATACTGTCAAATATATTTTCCCGTAACTTGTAAAACGCGCCGTCCTTCGTCTGGATGATCTCCAACCCCATCACCTCACCACCATATCGCCGAATATTTTCTCGAATCTGTGTGGTTCCTGCCAAAATGTCACAATTTTCACGGCAAATTGCGGTATCCACATTACTGACAACCAGAACTTTACCGTCCGTCGGTGCTAACATTTTTGACATCACCACGTTCTCTATCCCTTGCAATATAAATGTACCTGCCACAATTACACCAAAAAGCAGCCCAACAATCACTACTACTGCCACTGCACGCTTTTTATGCGCTTTGACGCCAGCAAAACCCAGTCTTAAATAATCCGATAATCGCATCTAGTCTTCCTTCAGCTTCTTTGCAATATGTTTTGCGGAGAAACGTCGCAAAGTAAAGAATAAAGAGAGCGGCGCAATCGTCAGTATTATTGCTAAAATAAACCAAAACGACCCATTAAACATAAAAAGCGTAATTTTCGGCAAATCATGCAAATGATAAAATTCTTGTAATCTCGCCGCTAATGGCCCGACGCTCGTCAGAGCTACCAAGCCAACAAATAGGAACGCAATCAAAATCGTCGCCGCTATCGCCAGTAAACATAGTTCAACAAGATAAAGCAAGTATATTATGTAAATGTTATCTGTACTCGCCCCCATAGCACGGTACAAAGCCACCGTCGGTGCGTCCTGGTCAATCAAATGTGCAAAGGTCAGCACCGCCACAACCACCGCCACGACAAGCAGCAAGACTTCCACCGCAATCAACAATACCCTTTGCGTGTTAAACGAACCCGCCACCATCAACGTCGTCCCGAATAAATCTTGCGCTTGGTATTGAAAATCCGATGAATATATCTTTACCCCTAGCGCTTCCTCATCTGGACTAGCATAAGCCACCGCCTGATATGGGTCACTGAACTTTGCCACCACCGTCTTTTTCGTTGGTTCTAAACTATATGAACTATCCTCCTCTGCAAGATATTTTTTCAGCTGATCTCGCATGAAAGCCTCAACTTTCCCCGAGCCATCATCAATCAGCCAGAAATCACCATTCGTCGCACCCGCCAGCTGCGCGAGGATTACATTCAACGGATTAAAGCCATCTAGCGTTGGCTTGCCCGGCTCTGTACTCGGGATAGTTCCCACTCGGTATAGCGAGTCACCTAGTCGGTCGCGCAGGCGTGTATCGCTTTCCCCACCATATGCATACGTTGGTGGTTCCCAACCCTCCGGCATAATTGTCGGCATTTTACCCTCCGGTAAAGATTCCCACAAGTCCGTGTCGATAAACTTTTCAACCACTGACTTATCAATCACGCGGTAAGGATAATCTAATTGGTAATACCAATAATACCCAATCACTTCCCCATCATACTCAGCTACGCGCTCGCGAATTTTCTGATCCGCTTCTTCATTTATCACTGGCATCAAATCTACCCGCGCTATCTCTTCTGGATCCTTCACGTAATCATACCAAGTCCCCATTGATCTACCATACCGCGCCTCAATATAAATATCCCCACCCGTCTGCCCCGCCGAAGCCGAAAGCATCGTCTTCTCCATCCCAAACGTAAGAAAATTGAACCCCATTATCACACCGAATAATATCGAGATCGTCAAAATAATCACCACACTCCGCTTCTTATGCTGCGCAATATTACTCCAGCTTAATCTCAAGGCATCAGAAAATTTCAAGCCCATCTCTACTCTCCCTCCTGAGCATCTTTGGATTCATCTGCACTCGTCGTATTCACTCTTCCCTCACGAATGTTCACAATCTGCGTTGCATATTTCTCCACTAATGGATCATGACTTGCCACAATCATCGTGGCACCAGTTTCCTGTTGGATCTGTTTTAGCATTTCTATCACGTTCTTGGCATTCTCCGGGTCGAGGTTGTTGGTCGGCTCATCGGCGAGGATGATTTCCGGGTGCATAAACATCGCTCTCGCCGCGCAGGCTCTTTCTGCCTGTCCACCAGAAACTTCTGCCGGCAGATTACCAAGCACTTCAGAAATTCCCAGCTTCTCAGCTAGTTCTTTTGCCCTTGCTTCCCGCTCCTTCTTCGGCATTCCAGCAAATATTCCCATCAGGGCAATGTTCTCAACAATTGTCAGCTGTGGCTGGAGATAGAAACCTTGGAAGATAAAACCAATTTTATGTCGATAGAAGTCCGCCCTCGCTTTGCCTTTTAGCTTACTGACATCTTGATTATCTATCATGACTTGCCCGCCAGTCATTGGCTCGATCCCACCAATGATGCTAAGTAGTGTTGACTTCCCTGAGCCACTGACACCCTTTAGCATCGTGAAGCTACCAGTTGGGATTTCTAGGTTAATATCAAAGAGCACTGGTTTTTTGCCATAAGATTTATTAAGAGAATTGAGATTGATTGTCATAAGCTAATTATAGCACTAACGCCCCCCCCCGCAACAAGTCATTTTACGCTTCAACTTCCAGCCCTAAACCTTAACACCGTGTTAAGGTTTTGCCCGTTCGAAACAGGGGTAGAACTTTGAAAAACCTTGACTTAGTGTTAAGGTTCGGAGTTTCGTTTCCGCAGCGCAGAGCAAAGCCGACGCCACGCCAATCGTTATACCAGGCGTAGACGTTGCCGGTAGACGTATGCAGGTAGCGCCCGTGGGTAGCGGAGCCAGCCGTATTAGACCACCAAGTGCCCAACGGCGTACGTGCGCCGAGGTAGCCGTAGGAACGGCCGTAGTGGCCAGTACGCAGGAACTGGAGAGGCCATTCATTGATACGGTTGTAGTTAGAGTAATCTTATGAAACCCTTGCATCTCAAGAGAAAGTGTGATAAAATCATGACATTATGGCAATCAAAGTAACAAGAAAAGACCAGAGCGAGGCCAACGAGAACCTCATTCGTCGCTTCAACCGCAAGGTGTTGCAGAGTGGTATCATGCCTATCAAGAAGTCGCAAATGCGTTTTAGCAAACCGATCTCTAAGCGTGAACGCCGCAACAAGGCAATCATCCGCGAAGCGCGTCGCGCCGAAAAAGCCGAGCGCATGCGCCTCGGACTTAAATAAAATAGCACCGGCTCGTCCGGTGTTATTTTTTTGTTCCCCTTGCTTTCGTATTCTTAGCCCCAAGCACTCCCGTCAAAGTCATAGCCACTAGTACTATCCCAAGCATCAGTAATATTCGCCAGTTCCATCCAACCAGCCATACTTCCTCCTGTATCCCGTAAGCCAACTCAAAAACTTGTGTCAACGGTGACGCATAGGCAACTGAAAGTGCAGCCGTCAAAGTCACACCTAGCGCTATCGCCATCAAGCAAACCAATACCCCCAATATCAAGGTATAGCCGCCATAAATTCGTCGCAAATCGCCCAGCGTTGCTCCCCTTACTTGATATATTTTTTGATTCTTTGTCTCCTGCCCCAAAAGTCGCGACAGAGTCATCACGATAAATACTGTTCCACTGGTAAACCCGCCAGTTCGGCAAGCGCCCCCTCAGGCGACTCGACACCTACAGCGCCCATAGCCCCTCCCACAGCATAGCCAGCCGATATATAGATCTTTTCCGTTTGCTCGACCGCAGCCCCTATCATAAAATTCCGCATGCCCCGCACAAAAAATCCCGCCCCTATCGCTAAGCCAAAAATCACTGCCATCGTCAAAATAACAGTAACGCTACGCCGTCTGCTCTGCCGCAAATTCGCCGTCGCTAGCCTACCAACATCCCGAAGTTTCATTATTATATTTTTCCTTTAATCATTCTAGGCTCAATTATAGCATAAAAATCTAAGCAGCCCCCAACCGTAATATCCGCCCCTCCACACTCCTCACCCCCCGGAATTCATTTTCTGAAAGTATTATCCAGACATTCGCTCGTCCTCCCGGTTGAATCCTCAAATTTTCCTCCGGCGCAAAAAATTGCATCAATTTCAAACTTTCCCCGTTATCATCTGCTACCACAATTCGTAGATGCTCCCCATCCGCCCCCAGCCTAGCCACTTCCATCACCCGCACTTCCGGCAACAAAAACACCGGTTCACTATTACCTTCCGCAAACGGTTCTAGTTGCGAGAGTTCCTCGACCAGCTCCAATGACAGTTCTTTCAAATCCCGCACCGCCAAATCTTCCTGCACTGCCAAAAAACTCGCCTGATCCTTCAACTTCAAACCTCGATAGTATTCATTCATCTGTCGCCGAAAATCCTCCAATCTCTCCGCTTCCACTTTCACTCCGCAAGCCTCCGCATGCCCACCCCCACCAATAATCACTTCCTCGCAAGCTTTCAGTGCCTCTGCCAGACTAAAATCCCCGAAGCTCCGCCCCGACCCTTTCAAGATATTAGGTGCCAGCGTTTGCGAGAGATGGTTCGTGTTGGATGTGGGCGTAGGGTCTTCTGACGTCATAATGAGATTTAGACCCGATTTATTTGTTGTAGAAATCACATAGGGCGTTTGCGCACTAATGTGATTTTTATCAACAAATAAGTCGCTGACGTCAGAAGGGCCTATGACTACATCCACACTATCATTTCTTGCAAATACAAACGCTGGTCGCTTATATTCTTCCACCAACCTTCCTGCAATAATCCCAATCACCCCCTCATGCCACTCGCCGTCCACTACAATCACTGGCTCATCCCCCACACCCGCCTTGCGAATCTCCTCAACCGCCGTCCGTTGTTGCCTCTTTCGCTCAGCATTCAGTTTCTCTAGCTCCATTGTGAGTTTCGCCGCCTCGGTCCTTTTCTCCGTCATCAAAAGCTGCAAAGCCTTCTCCGCCGTATCCATCCGCCCCGCCGCATTCAACCTCGGCCCAAGCTGGAAACCAATCGCATCCCCATTCAACCGCTTCACTCCCGCCACCCGCAGTAATTCCTTCAACCCCGGCCAACGCGTTTTCTCCAAAACTTTCATCCCATAAAAACACAATCGCCGATTTTCCGCCGTCATCCGCATACTATCGCAAATAGTACCAATCAGCACCAAATCCAGCAGCCATTTCTCTCGACCCACTGGAATCAATCCCGCTTTTACCAAAGCCTGTGCCACCTTGAACGCCACCCCCACCCCCGCAAGATCCCTCAGCTCCGCTGACACTTCTACATCCATACGTTTCGGGTTCAAAACCGCCACCGCCTCCGGCAATTCGTCACCACACTCGTGATGATCCGTCACAATCGTTTCAACTCCCTGTTCTGCTAGCTCCTTCACAATCTCCAAATTCCGGCTACCACAGTCCACTGTTATCACTAGTCCTACGCCATCAGAAACAGCCTGCTCCACCACTTTTTCGCTCATACCATAACCGTCCTTAAATCGATTTGGCAACATCACTTCCGCCTCGCTCACCCCCGCAAATTTTAGCAACCTATACATCACTGTGCTTGCAGTCACCCCATCCACATCATAATCACCGTAAATCAAAACCTTTTCGCTATTTTCCACCGCCTGCCGAATCCGTGTCACCGCTGCCTGCATTCCCGGCAACTTCTCTGGCTCCAGACAATCCTCATATTTCGGCGCCAAAAAATCTCGCCCCACTCCCCTCACCGCCAATAATTGCTCAAAAATTTTGCTCACAAAAGGCCCGCCACGCCTTAAATCTGGCGAATCGTCCGGTCAGTTTTTACTGGTTTCGCCGGCTTCGATGCCGCCTGTTGCGACTTAATCACCATACTCTGCAATTCCTTTAATAGTGGGAATTGCTTATTCATCTGATAAACCCGCGTGTTATTCTTCTGTGTTTCAATCAAGAATCCACCCCGCTCCAAGCGCTGCAACTCCCGCTGGATATTACCCGGATCTTCCTTAATCAACTTAGAAAGCGCCCTCACGTGCGTCTTAAAATCTGGATACTTCGCAAACACCACAATAATTTTCCGCCGCACTCGCGATGTGATAAAAATGTCTAACATTCCTCGCCTCTCTTATCGTTATTCCCATTTTACACCAACGTTGTAAATTTTACAAGCCGATAAGATACGGATTCACTATATAATATATAGTATGTTTTACGAGGTGATTCCTACAGAGATTTTTCGCACCGGCGGTACAGTTCTGACCTATTCTTCACCACTCAGTCTCAAACCCGGCCATATTGTCCTCGTCCCCCTTGGTCCACGCCTCGTTACAGGAGTGGTCAAAAAACATGTCAAATCCGTTGATTTCCCAGTTAAACCCATTTCTCGACTACTTCATCCCCTGCCACTACCCACCCACCTCCTAAAAGCCGCCAACTGGCTCTCCAATTATTATCTAGCCCCACTCCCCACTACCGTAAATCTCCTCATTCCTGCCGGCCTTGCCGCTCGGAACGCCGTACCACCCCACTCCACCGAAAACACCCCTCCTAGCACCCTTAAATTACCCCTCATCCCCCTAAATTCTGCCCAGGAAAAAGCCCTCCGTGAGCTCATGGGAGGCTCTGGAAACACCGCTTTACTCCGAGGCGTCACTGGTAGCGGTAAAACCAATATCTATCTCAAATTGGCCGAAAACGCCTTGAAAGCCCAAAAATCAACCATTCTCCTCGTCCCCGAAATCGCCCTCACCAGCCAACTCGTCCGTATTTTTGAGGAAACTTTTGGTGATCGCGTCATCGTTATGCACTCCAACCTCACTATGGTCGAGCGTCGCAAAGCCTGGCTCAAAATCCATAGCAGCGCCAGCCACCCCCTCATTATCATCGGCCCCCGTTCTGCCCTTCTCACCCCCGTTCACAACCTCGGTCAAATCATCATCGACGAAGCCCACGAAAACGCCTATTTCCAAGAAAACACCCCTCGCTACTCCGCCCTGCGCCTCGCTAGTTTTATCGCCAGTCAACTCAAAATCCCCTGCCTACTCGGTTCTGCCACCCCCAATCTAGTTGACTATCATCTCGCACATACCCATCATTCACTGGTTGAACTTTCCGAGCGAGCCAAATCCACCGCTATTGATCCCAAAATTACTATCATCGACCTCAAGAATCGCGCCAATTTCACCAAAAATCGCTATTTTTCCAACCTTTTGCTCGAAAATATCCAGCAAAATATCGAGAACCACCATCAAACCCTAATTTTCCATAATCGCCGCGGTTCTGCCCCGCTCACCCTCTGCGAAAACTGCGGCTGGCAAGCCCTTTGTTCTAATTGTTATCTACCGATGACCTTGCATACCGATAATTACACTCTAGTCTGTCATCTCTGCGGTCACGAGGAAAAAGTCCCCAAATCTTGCCCTCAATGTCAAACTCCCGGCATCATCCACAAAGGTTTCGGCACCAAATTACTCGAATCTGAACTCGCTCGCCTCTTTCCAAACGCCAAGATCGCCCGCTTTGATGGCGACAACAAAAAAGGCCAAGACCTCGCTCACCTTTATACCGAAGTTAAATCTGGCGTCATCGACATCCTCATCGGCACCCAAACTCTCGCCCGCGGGCTTGACCTCCCCCACCTCGCCTCGGTCGGTATTATCCAAGCCGACGCCGGTCTTGCCTTGCCAGATTTTAGCGCCGAGGAACGCACTTTTGAGTTGCTTACCCAAGTCATCGGGCGTGTTGGACGCGGCCATCTCGATACCGCCAAAGTTTTCGTCCAAACTTATCAACCCGATTCCCCCGTCATCCAAACCGCCATCAAAACCGATTTTCCCACCTTCGCTGACCATCTCCTAAAAACTCGTCGCCGGGGTCAACTCCCACCCTTTTCTTATATCGCCAAGCTCTCCGTCACTTATAAAACTGAGAAAACCGCCCTCGCTAAAATCCGCGCAGCCCATAGTGAGCTTAGCCAAATTGAAAATCTCACCGTTTCCCCACCACAACCAGCCTTCCATGAACGCGTCGCTCGTGGTTTCACCTGGCAAATCATCCTCAAATCCCCTTCACGCGCTACTATCCTCGCTGCCCTGGAACCCTTTTCTACCAATAAAAATTTCGCCATCACCCTCGACCCACCGTCACTTTTATAACAAAAAGAAGCCCGAACGACGAGAAGACAAGTTTCCTCATCCGAAGCGACGCCATTTTGTAGTTATGCCGAAGGTATGGTATAATAAAATATAATGAAAAAGATTATTACTACCCCCGATCCGCGCCTCCGCGCTAGATCTGCTAAAGTTCGCGAGATCACGCCAGAAGTCAAGCAAATTATTGCGGATATGACCGAATCCTCACTCGATTGGGAACAGAAACACCCCTACGAGCTTTCCGCCGCCATGGCTGCTCCTCAGCTTGGTGTCAATCAACGCATCATTATCGTCCGTGACGACCTCGACAACAAAGACGTCAACACTTTTACTGCCCTTATCAATCCCGAAGTTATCCGCACCGAAGGCAAAACCGTCAAAGATTACGAAGGCTGCCTTTCTGTGCCAGAAATTTATGGCATGGTTGCTCGCCCCGACAAGGTCAAAATCAAGGCCACCCTTGAAGACGGCACCGAAGTTCGCCTCAAGGCTGCTGGCTACCTTGCCCGTACTCTCCAGCACGAAATCGACCACCTAAACGGCATTCTTTTCATCGATCATATCCGCGATGACGACAATGCCTTTTATCGTATGAGCGACAAGGGCGACCTTGAACCCATCACCGATTATGAAAACGAAATCAAAAATAATCCGGACCTCTGGGGCGATGAATAAAATTATCTTTTTTGGTAACGGTCCTTTGGCTGATTATGCATTGCCAATCCTTGCTAATTCCGCCGAGATTATCTTTCACGCTCGCTCCAAAGATGACCTTGCCAATGTTGCCGAGCTAAAAAAACAAAACCCAGACGCCTTTGGCGTACTCGCTTCTTTCGGCGTTATTATTAAATCAGACCTATTAGAGCTTTTCGAGCCCGAAGGCATCATCAATCTCCACCCCTCTTTGCTACCACAATTTCGCGGCGCTTCGCCGATCGAATCCGCCATTCTCGCTGGCGCTACCGATTTCTCCTATTCCATCATGAAGCTTGCAAAAGCTATGGATGCTGGACCTATCTATCATCAAACCACTCTCTCTAGCTTGCCCCTTGATAAGGATTCGATTTACCGCGCCCTAGCCGAAACCGGTGCTACCTGGATCGCCGAGCATTTAGATGAAATTCGCACCCTCTCTCCAACCCCACAAGATGACACCACTGCTACTTTTTGCGGTAAACTTGACAAATCGCTGAGCTACTTGCAACCAGACCAATATCCAGCCACCCAAATTCTCCGCCAAATTGTTGCCTACCAAAGTTTCCCTAAACCCAAGTATACTTTTTTCGGCAAAGTTTGCATTATCCTCAAAGCTCATATTGGCACATCCACGGAATCAGCCACCGCTAAACTCCTTATTCCCTGCTCCGATGACAATTCTGTTATCATCGACCAGCTCCAACCTGAGGGCAAGAAGCCCATGGATGCCAAATCTTTCCTCAACGGCTATGCCAAATAGCCCGCTTAATCATGCGGGCTAAAACACGCTATCTCACAAATGCCTTGCTATGGCTCAATCCCCAAAATCCGCATCCGCTCGTCTTGCAACTCTTGCTTGAAAGTATCGAAAATATTCTTCACGATACTCCGAAAAGTTGGCGCATTGTGCTCCAGCCAAGCCTGCGCCTCATTTGTGTCATCAATCGCATCAAATTCCGAAAGTTGCGCCTCTGACAAATTCTGACTGAGAGTTCTACCCACTCGTACTTCCAACTCCTCTTCGGCATGCATCATAAACGCCGAGCGTTCATCCGCTGGCATCCCCGCAAGCCCCACTTCATTTATAAATTGATCATCAACGCGCATACTACTCCTTTCCCTCATTATACCATAAACATTTCGCTTTAGAAAAAAGATATTTTTTACGCAGCGCAGAGCAAAACCGTATCCACGCCAATAGTTATTCCGGGCGTAGACACTACCGGTCCACGTACCCAGGGCGCGCCCGTCGGTAGCTGGGCCAGCCGTGCCAGACCACCAGAGGCCATTCGTCGTACGTGCGTCGAGATAGCCGTAGGCACGGTAGTAGAGGCCGGTACGCAGGAACTGGAGAGGCCATTCATTAATACGATTGTAGTTGGGAAGTATTCCCTCTTCCACTTCATGCCAACTTGTGCTATAATTACTCATATCGGGCGGTTAGCTCAGTTGGCTAGAGCGCGTCTTTGACGTAGACGAGGTCAGAGGTTCGACTCCTCTATCGCCCACCATAGAAATATCTCCATCATTCGATGGAGATATTTCTTTTGCTAGATATTTCTATCAGCTTTTAGCGGCGACTCTTGCGTGCTACTAGATAAACTCCGAACACTGCCATAGCCCCAAAGGCAATCAACCCGGTCACTACATAGTCAGCTCTGGAAATGTTCAAGCTCTCCATAATCGTACCAGTACTAGGTACATCTGGCGCATTGATACCACCGTAGTAGAAGCGATAGGTATTCATCGAAACTACTTCTTTTCCATCCTGGCCATAAGCAATTGCTACGAGATCATACCAACCAGCTTTGGCACCGTACTTCGACATTGGTAAGTTGAGTTTATAGACACCGTTCACTAGATCAAACTCATCACGAGAAACGATGATTGGCTCTTCTACGCCATCTTTGTTGACGAAAATTGGATTACCTTCCGTATCGTAAACTTGGAGCAAGAGCGAGTAAACCTGATCGCTCACACCAATCGTCACTTCTGGATCTCCTTTTTCATCAGTGACAGGTTTGTCGTCTTCACCATCATTGTCACCCATGTCGATATTAATGGCTCGATATTCAAAGGAAACACCTTCATCACGAATATCTTTATCGTCAATACTTTTACCGGTCAAGAAGACCCGGCAAGTCGCATCTGCCTGCACGCCCCAGGCGTTGAGGTCCATGTTGAAGTTACGTGTACCTGACTCCATCTCCGCTGGTACGGTGTAGGAATCAATTACCTGTTCAACTTTTTTCCCATCCGCACCCGTACAGGACAAATTGGTTAATACGTTCTTCATCTTCTGGAAGCTGTACTCTACTGGCACAATATTTGATTTAACTACCTCGCCATTAGTTGGTTTCACCAAATTTGCCGTACTGCCAGCCCCAACTACCGTCACCTTGATAGTCACTTTATCCTCATCGGTGAGGCTACCCTCTGCATATGCTTCAGGGGTCGGAAGAGCACAAGCAATAGCCGTCATCGCCATCACTACTGCTAATCCGAAAACACCCAGCAAACGCTTTGTTTTTCTTTTCATACGCACACTCTTTCTTTTTATATTTTTGTTTGAATTCGCCAGAGTTGTCGTCTCGCAGAATGCCACTACTACGCATAGTGGCATTACGACGGCGCGATTACGGTTCAGTACTAAACCATCTTACGCGCTTTACGCTCTTTGCGCTTTCTGATTATGATTATAATCCACACAATTACAATCGTCAATAGCAAAATTAATAAAATTAGCACAACAAGTGGCATAATTACTACTACACCAGATTTGACAATACTTTGATCGGCGCCATCAATCTTAAATTCCACCTGGAAAATACCCAACATTGGCGCATCTTCCCAAGTTGCTTCTAAATGATAGGCAATCTCTGGATAAGCCGCTTCTTGTAGGTCGCTGCGGTAAACTTCTTTACCAAAGAAAGTCCGTGCAACATAGGAATAGTAAACCGGGAAATCCGTATTACCAGTATTCTCGATGTCTGCACTAGCATTCAAAGTTCCGCCCAGGCTGAAATGATCAATTTTCACATTCGAAACTTTTGCCGTGGTATAAGAATTACCTACTGCACGACCAGAAATCACCGAACCGACCTGTCCAATTGTCTGAATTCCAGACGTGTCTTTGTCATTCAGAATCTGCGCCCAAAGCACCGCATACTGAGAACCACCTGGCACATTCTCAGGTACTGTTACTTTATATTTAATAGTCTGTGCCTCGCCCGGCTTAATCGTAAAAACTGCCTCATCAGCCCATTCACCAGCCGCATTCATCACCTTGATCCAGCGTGAAATCTGCGTATAAGCTGTGCCGCCATTCTCATCAGAAAAACTCAAATTATTATCGGCGCCCGACACGATATAAGGTGTCACGTAAACTTTGTATGTAAAAGATTGCGTACCAGAGTTCTCCACCGTCACTTCGCAGCCTGGATCGTATGTTTTGGTACAACCGTCAACCTTCCCCTCTAATACTTCCCCACCAGTTAGACTTAGGTAGGTCCCACTTGGCGAAAGCTTCAATGAATCACCATCCACAGCTTGCTCAGCATCGTCTGCCAGCACTACTCCCCCATACGTAACCGCACCCATTACTGCCAGTGCCAACGCCACCACGCTTGTCAATATTCTCTTCATTATTTTTACCTCCTAGCTATTGGAACCATTATATTCCGACCACGCAAATAAATCAACCCTCGCTATTCAAAAAACTACCCAGCGCGAACTTATGCCAAAGCCGCCAACCCAGGCATTTCGCCGCCAGTCAACAACACTAGCGCTGCTCCACCCCCGGTCGAAACCAGACTATAGTCCAGCTCCGGATTTTTCTCCATCAATTCCTCCACGAAACCCGCCGTATCGCCGCCACAAATGATCGAAGTAATTTCCGAATGCTCGCCCAAAAACTTCGCTACCAACTCCGTGCTAGTACTAAACGCCGGATCTTCTACTTTCCCGAGTACCCCGTTCCAAAGTACGGTCTTTGCCCCCTTTAGCTCCTCAAGAATTTTACCAGCACTCAGCGGCCCAATATCCAACTTCATTCCTTCTGTGTCTAGATCAAAATCTTCCGCAACATAGGTCTTTCCACTATCCGCCTTGTATCCATCCGCCGCAATCTTGCCCCCCACCAAAATTTTATCCGCCAATTGCTCGAATTTTTCAATCAATGGACTTTTGTCTTCGACTTTAGCGCCACCAATTATTGCTACCAATGGTCGCTCTGGATCAGTCAAAACCTTCGATAACCCCGCCACCTCTCTTTCGACCAATTTTCCAGCCACGCTCGGCAACAATTTAGTAACCGCATCAGTTGAAGCGTGCGCCCGGTGTGTCACCGCAAAACCGTCCTGCACAAACACCTCCGACCCAGTGCTCTCAATGATTTCTCTCGCTAATTCTGATGAATTTTCTTTTTCGCGTGAGTCAAAACGCAAATTCTCCAGTAGCAAAATTCCACCTTCCGGCAAATCTTCCACCGCCTGCTTCACTTCCTCTCCAGCGATCCGGTCAACGAATTGAACTCGAGGGCTAGATGGGGCGGTTGAAGGCATTGTTTTCTGAGGGAGTAAGACTTGGGCCAGCGCCCCGGAGCGGCCCGAAGAAAGTAATGCCTTCAGGCGCTCGGCTACTGGCCTCAAGCTCAATTCGTCATCCCAGCCTTTGGGTCGCCCAAGATGCGACATCAGAATAATTTTCTTTGCGCCCTGCTCTTTCAAATATTCAATCGTTGGTAAACTCGCCCGTATCCTCAAATCACTCTCAACCCGTCCGTCTTTGAGTGGTACATTATAATCCGTTCGTACTAAAACATTTTTGTCTTTTACGTCAATATCTTTGAGAGTCTTCATTACACCTCCACTCGCCAATACTAGTTGATTAAACGTATCGCAATTTTATCGTGTTTGTCCCCCCCTCGTTCAAATCCCCACTCACCCATACAACTTTCAATTTATCTCGATCTTCACGCAAATGCAAATACCCGGATTCTTTCAGCTCACGTGCCAAATCAATGCCTTGATTCACGGAATATTCTCGCACAAATGCCGAATTAGCATACATCAATGCCAATTGATTTGCTACCCGCTCATCTTTAGTTACACTAATAATCGGCAAATTGGGCCGCTGCGCCGCTACTGCTCGCGCTGTCGCCCCCGAAGCCGTCTGACAGACAATCACATCCGCCTCCAAACGCTCCGCCAATCTTGCAGCTGCTTCGGCAATCGCATCGTAATTCTGATCGTTACTGTTCGGAGCCTGTCCCAAACTTGCTACTTCCACGTGATTTTGAGTATAAAGAATCACTTTCTTCATCTCGCGCACCGTTTCGAGTGGATATTTACCCATCGCTGTTTCGTCTGACAACATCACTACATCCGCACCCTGAATCACTGCGTTCGCTACGTCGCTCACTTCCGCTCGACTTGGCAACGGATTCTCTACCATCGAACCCATCGTCTGCGTCGCCACGATACAAAGTTTCCCCTGTTCCCGGCACATCCGCACCAATGTTCGCTGTACCACCGGCACAATCTCCGCTCCCGCCTCAGTAGCCATATCGCCACGCGCAATCATTACACCGTCCACCTCATTGACGATTTCCTGCAAGTTTTCATCCGATTCGACTGCTTTTTTGGTTTCAATCTTCGCAATCAACTTCCCCGGATGATTATTTTCCTTTAGGATCTCGCGCGCCTTGCGAATATCTTCCGCCGTCTGAACAAACGAAAAAGCGATATAATCAAAATCCCGTGTCGCCCCCCACGCAATATCCGCCAAATCTTTAGGTGGTATAATATCCCCGCCGAAATCTGTCTCTGGCAAGTTTAATCCCTTAAAGCTCCTGAGATATCCATCGTTTAGAACTTCCAATTCAATTGCCGTCTCCGATGGGATGTCTTTCACTCTAGTCGTCACCTTGCCATCAAACAGCAAAATCGGTTCCCCAACCTTTACCTTCGGCGCCAAATTATACTGACACGGCAAAACATTATCTCCCTGATGTTCTTTCACCGCATAATCAATAAAAATCGTGCCCCCCGCTTTCACTTCATAATAATTATCTTTCAGTTCACCCAACCGAATCTTTGGCCCCTGCAAATCCTGAATAATCGCCACACTTCGTCCTTTTTTCTCGGCCGCTTCGCGAATCCACTGCATCTGCTGCTCACGGCTTTCATTATCGCCATGCGAGAAGTTCATCCGACAACCATTTACCCCCGCCATAATCATATCTTCAATCATCTGTTTGCTTCCATTTCCGGAAACTGGCCCGATCGTCGCCAAAATTTTAGTACGTTTAAAAACTTTGCTCATATATATTATTTTAACATACCAAATTTTTTATGCTATAATAAAACTAATATGCCAACCAAAAAACAGAAAATTAAAACACCCCGCACACCATTCACTTGGCGCGAAGCTGCCTTAATCTCGATTATCGTCCTCACTACCAGTTGCATCGGTATCACCCTCGCCGCTGATGCTACTTTTGATCCCGCCCGCGATGCCGAGCAAGCTCTACTCGACCTAGCCGGCGATTATTACATTGAGTTCCTTTATCCCTCCACTTTGAACTATGATTTTCGTGACCCAGAAGCGACGCTCTCGGAGTTCCAGTACGCCGGCTTTGCCACCATCCATCTCCATCAGCTCCTACTTTACAAGGACAACGCCGCCAAAGTCGTCCAACCTTTTGATAACAGCTACTATCGCTGCAATCAAAACGACTCCACTGTCCGCATTTTTCCCGTCGCTCCATGGGGCCCACGCGACTATCGTATCGAGTACAATCTAAAATGCACTAAACTCCCCCGCTAACTTGTACTTTTCTACATCTTGAGCTATACTCATAAAAAGGAGTTTTATATGGGTTTAGCAATTCTTGTTATCATTTTTATTTTACTAATTGGATTCATCATCCCTGGCATTCGTATTATCAACCAATACGAGCGCGGTGTCGTTTTGCGCCTCGGTAAGTTCTCTCGCATCCTGGATCCCGGTTTTCGCGTGATTATTCCTTACATCGACAAAATGGTCAAAGTCGACGTCCGTACCACTCCAATGGATATCCCCAAGCAAGAAGTTATCACTCGCGACAACGTCACTGTTAATGTTGATGCCGTCGTTTATGCTCGTGTTATCGATGCCGGCAAGGCCGTCCTCGAAACCACCAGTTACAAATACGCTACTTCCACTTTTGCCCAAACCGCTTTGCGTGACGTTACTGGCAACTTTGACCTTGACGAGATTCTCAGCAAACGCGACGAAATCTCCGCCCAAATCCGCGAAATCGTCGATACGCAAACCGATAAATGGGGCATCGACATCGAATCAGTTAAGCTCCAAAACATTGAGCTCCCAGCCGACATGAAACGCGCCATGGCCAAGCAAGCCGAGGCCGAACGTGAACGCCGCGCTGCCATCATCTCTGCCGAAGGCGAGAAGGCCGCCGCTACTGCCGTCGCCGAAGCTGCTGGGCTCCTCGCTCAAACTCCTGGAGGTATCAATATCCGTACTCTGCAAACTCTTGAAAAAATCTCCACCGACCCATCTCAAAAAACCGTCATTCTACTGCCTACTGATCTCACTGATAAAAACCTTGGCAGTCTTCGTCGCTAAGCATAATCCTATTGACATTACCACCGTTTTAGAGAAACCCAACACCAATGAACAGGCCGTCAATGCCGTCAAGAATCTCTTCTGTCCGGACGAATACGATATCATCATCTCTCCGGGCGCGCGTGGATGGTTGCTCGCTCAACCAATCGCATTGGCACAGAAAAAGCCTTTCATTCCGGCTCGTGATCCGGAGAAACTTCCCCGCGAGCATATCGGCACTGGCTCTATCAGTGAGTACGACCGCAAGCCCATCGCCATTCATACGGACAACATTTTACTTGGCGCCAAGGTACTGATGATTGACGACGTCGCAGCGACATGTGGCACCGCAAAAGCTATCATAGAACTCGTCAAAAATCAGGGTGGCTCAGTACTCGGATTGGCAACCTTATATGATTTGCCGTATCTGCCGGACAGAGTTGAGCTTCCCTGCCCGATACGGTCTATTGTTGCATACGAGGAACCACCCAAGCCATACATGCCTGCGTAGAGCCATGATTAAATCTTCGAATTGCGAGAGTTCGAAGATTTTTTCTTACCAAAACTTAATCCAACAAAAAAATGGTCCAATGGTGAGCCGGGAGAGGCTCGAACTCTCGACACCGGGCTTAAAAGGCCCGTGCTCTAACCAACTGAGCTACCGGCCCACCACTGAACCACATTGTAAACAAACCCTTACAGGCTTCACTATCCCAATTTTACGCCAAAAGTCTATTTATGTCAATATTTTCTCACACCTATGCTATAATTATCCTAGAAAGAGAGACCAATGTTCAAGAAAAACCGCAAGCTAACTGTTGAAAATACCGAAATCGCTATTAAAAAGATCGACAACGAAGACTACATATCGCTCACCGATATGCTAAAAAACAAAGATGGAGATTTTTTCGTATCAGACTGGTTACGCAATCGGAATACCATTGAATTTCTAGACATATGGGAGCGCATCAATAACCCCAATTTTAATTATGGCGAATCTGCCATAATTAAAAGTCAAGTCGGGCTCAATAATTATAAGCTCAGTGTAAAAGAATGGGCTAAAAAACTAACGCTACCGGTATCCGCGCCATAGCCGGTCGTTATGGTGGGACTTTCGCTCATAAAGACATCGCTTTTGAATTTGGCATGTGGATCAGCCCACCTTTCAAACTATATTTGATAAAAGACTACGAGCGCCTAAAAGAAATTGAGAACAATCAATACCAACTCGAATGGGACGTTCGCAGGGTATTAGCCAGCACCACCTACGCCGTTCATACCGATGCAATCAAGGAAGAAATCATACCGCAGGTCTCGCCCTGGCAAGCCAGTTACAAATATGCAAGCGAGGCAGACATCATCAATCTTGCCCTGTTCGGTGTAACTGCCAAAGAATGGCGCGAGAAAAATCCCAACCACGCAAAAAATGGCGAAAACCTGAGAGATTCGGCCAGTATCAATGAACTATTAATATTGGAGATGCTGCAAATTCAGAGCGCCGAACTAATCAGAGCAAAAGTTCCAGCGGAAGAACGATTTCAAATATTACAAAAATCAGCTCACGATAAAAGAGCTGCCTTAGCAAAAGCTGACCCAATCAAGGATATCAAGAAGCTCAACGATACCACCTACCTAGACAACAAAAATAATACTTAATAAATAGTTACTCTCGAGAAATTTATGGAAAACATCATATCCAGTATAAACGTGGGGAGTCTTTCTGGGTGCCTTGCAGTAATAACTTCTCTTTATATACCAGTTGCAATTTTAATATATCAAGAATTTAAAGAGCAACCGTCTTTCAATGAGTTTAACTGGGACAAAACCGTCTTGCTTCAAGAAGTAATAAAAGGGTAGCAAATCCTCGGCGCCGTATTACTTTCCTCAGTCTCTACTATATTTTGGGAATATGATAATAACTGGGTTAAATTACTACTCTTAGCAATCTTCATTATCGGCATTATTATTTTAGTAAAAAATTTAATACGTCTATTCAAATGGTTTATGTCGGACAAAATAGGCCGAACCAGTCGAAAGAATTATAGACAAGAGCAAAAAAATAAAATTTCTGAAAGAGCTTGATCCAAATGCACCTCTAGAAGTCTGGTATGATTTATTTGGTTCAATCGAGTTGAAAAACACATTTTTAAAAGACTACTTGGAGATATTTTTTAATAAGTTCTCAGAAACTAAAGACGACAAGCGCTGGCAATACGAGCTATGTCTAACGCAAAACATGGAGAGACTCCACTATCAAAGTCCAGATTTTCAGAACGAAGTTATTGATTTTGCTTTTGACGCATACATTGATAATGGCAAAAATGACATGAGCTCCCTCAAACGAACAATAGTCAGAAGACTAGTTTACCTATTATCAAAAAATGATCATGAGCATTATTTTTACATCTCAAGATCTTTTGACAAGAAATTAGCGGGCATCAAATCTGACCCACTAATCTTAAAAGCAGTTAGAAGTTTTTCCTTTGACGTGTTAAATGAAATCCTCAGCGCCTACGACAACATCCCAAAGCACAATAATTATTTTTGCTTTGAAATATTTCCAACTGACAAATGGAATATTTCAACACTTTTGGACCCCAAAAACGAAAAATCAAACGCAAAAGCAATGGGGCTCTTCATTTCTTATCTAGAGGCGTTACCAATGTTTGTCGGATCAATAAGCGACAAAATAGATGACAGAAGGGTCACTTTCCTCGATGAAATAGTTTTTGGTATGTCTAGCCAAAAATTCTCAAGACAAATGATTAGGGCTATCAATCTATATTTTAGCCAAAATTTTTTTACGTCATATGAGGCTGAAGACATAGGACACGCTTTAATTCGCAACTTCATTGACAACGATTATCATTTCTTGTTCATGGATACACCATGCTCAGTCTCCTCGTCTTTTGACCCTAATGAACCCGAGGAACAAAGGTTAAAGCGTGTGATGGCAAAGTTTAAAGAAGAAGAAGACCAACGCGATAAGGATACTATTAAACTATTGTCGAAAGTATACAAAGTCTTGCTAGACGTGGAAAAGGTGGAAGCAATCAACGCAGCCATCGCTGATTATGACCTAAAAGACAAGGCCTATCAATATCGTACCAGTGTGAAAATATTAGAAAGCAATCTAGAAAACCTAAGAAGCACCATTAACAAAATCATAAAATATGAAAGTGGAACATAATAAAAGCCGTTGTCTTCAACAAAAAAGCGCCCGAAGGTAGCAATTCTGATACTATGGTGACCTCTGCGGGAGTCGAACCCGCGTTGACGGGATGAAAACCCGTTGTACTAACCGTTATACTAAGAGGCCATACTTCCCCCATTTTACTAAATTCTATCCTTTCCGTCAAGCCCTTTTACCCCAGCACTAACTCCGATAAACTTTCGAAGGGCTAAATCGTTGCAAAAATAGCACTCATCTCTATAAAAACATTGGGCAAAATGCCAAATTTCCTTGTAGTTTTTCCTTGATTTATGCTACACTTGAGAGGGGATCCGATGCTTGACGTAAATAGATAAATATTGAATAGTATTGACTAGAGAGCATCTCCACATTACAATAGCCCCAGGATGGCGAGCAACGCGATACGCTAACGAGTAAGTTAACAAGCTAATGGGGGAGAAAGGTAAGTTTTGCGATGTATGAGGTGAAAAGCCAAAGCATTGTACTAGAGAATAGTCTTACTAGGACTAGAATCTATGTAAAAATTGTCCCGAAGAAAAACTCCGGAACAATCTAAAACCTATCTCTATCCTACCACAAGCCACTAGGTTTTGTAAATAGCCTAGATTTGCTAGTGGGGCGGTAGAACGTATACTCGCCATCCACCAAAAACCACACTACAAACCCAACTATTATAAGTCAAAAGTTTATGTTATAATCATTCTATGACGAAAAAAGCCGAGAAAGTAGTCTCCGATTATAATGGTTATGACTACAAAAAAATTTTCTGGGAAGACGCTGACCGCAAATATGAAGACATGGCTGACCGCCTCGCCATCCGCCGTCTCCTCCCTACCGAAATAGACAAATTCGCCGACATCGCTGGTGGTTATGGTCGCCTCGCCGAGGAATATCTTCCTCGCGCTCGCCACGCAACGCTTTTCGATTATTCCAAAACTGAACTCGCTCAAGCTCATGAACTTTACGGCGACAAAATCCATACCAAAGCTGGTGACATCTACGATTTACCCTTCAAAGACAATAATTTTGATGCCCTCATAATGGTGCGCGCCACCCACCACTTCAAAGAAATGCCCGCCGTCGTCCGCGAGCTCCATCGCGTGTTGAAACCTGGTGGCATTGCCGTCATCGAAGTCGCCAACAAACGTACTCTACCCAAAATGTTCCGCTATTGGTTCAAAAAGTCCGACGTCAATCCTTTCAGTCGCGAACCAGCACACCTCAAAGGTGTCGATAGTGATGGTTTTTACAATTATCATCCCAAAATGATCGAGCAAGTTTTTCGTGACGCCGGCTTCCAAATCAACAAAGTTCTCTCAGTTTCAAATTTTCGCTCAGCTCGGCTAAAAAAATTGTTCGGTACCAAAAATCTTATCCGCCTCGAAAAAGGCGCGCAAAAAGCCCTCGCTCCCATCCGTTTCGCTCCTTCAATTTATTATCGCCTAGTCAAGAAATAGTCCACCCACAGAAACCTTGATGCCCTAAAATCCTAACGAACGCTTATCAGAATTTTAACCATAATCATGATATAATTACCTGGGGCATCACCAGCTAAATTTGATACCGTAAGGCGTTTGCAAATTCAGCTTCAGGTTAGTTTTTCGAGGTGGGGGACACACTTTTCATAAGTAAAAAAGCTACCAGACTATGTGTACCAAGTAGCACAAGGGTCCCTGTAATTGCCTGCGTTGCTGGGGGTGTGTTATCGCGTCCTTCTCACAGGTTCGCTTCAAGAGTAGTTTCAAGTTGTGCGGCAGTGGCCCGGAAGTAGTTCCAGTTTTCCACGCTTGCAGTTCCTGCGTACTGGCAACTACAACCGTTCCTACGGCTACCTCAACGATCGTACGACGAATGGCAACTGGTGGTCTGGCACGGCTGGCTCAGCTACCCACGGGCGCTACCTGAATACGTGGACCGGTAATGTCAACGCCCAGAATAACAATTTCCGTGGCAACGGTTTTGCTCTGCGCTGCGTAGCGCGGTAGTA
>CAQOWG010000008.1 GCA_948851665.1 uncultured Candidatus Saccharibacteria bacterium | reverse complement strand
CTACAATGTAACCAACTACATTTTTACATGTTGTTCTAAATAGTTATAATGAACCTAGGTGCCTTTAGGCGACGTTTTAGATAAAAATAATACACAGCAGGGAAACAGCCGCCAGTACAATCAATACCCACCAAACCCAAGTAAATTTGCCAGTTTTCTTCGTCCCCTCAATATACACCGCATCGTTCACATAATCTGGATCCTTGTGCGCAGACTTCTGTGCTCGTGTTCTTAGATCGGCTGAAATCCGTCGATCAAGATCGCTATTAGTTTCATCTTTCGAGACCATAATTCCCATTTAGTATTACCTTTCCTGTCCGTGGTTAACTTCCTGCTTTCAATTGTACCACACCCGTGCTATAATGGAATGAATTATCAGTGTAAGGAGGTTTATAATGGCCACTAAAAAGCCAACCAAATCTGGGAAAAAGCCTGCAGCTAAACCAGAAGTTACAAAAACCAAGGAAGTTAAAGCTACGAAGGTCGTTGAGACTGTTGACGAATCCCCAGTGATTGTCAGCACTTGCGACAAGCCACTAAAAGGCTTCTTTGCGAAGAAATTTGATTCTAACGAAAATATCGTCACTATTTTTAAGACTCCAAAGATTTGGGGCGCTGTACTCGGTGAAATCATCGGCACCATGCTCGTCGTGATGCTCTTCCTCACCCTGGGAATTAGCCCACTTTATCTCATCTTTGCCCTTGCTGGCATCTATGTAGCTGTGGTCGGTCTCTCCGGCGCACATCTCAACCCAATTGTCACCGTTGGTATGATGGCTACTCGTCGTATGTCCGCTATCCGCGGCGTACTCTACCTTTTGGCTCAGCTTCTAGGTGGTTGGATCGGTCTAATTATCGTTAATGCCTTCCGTCTCGGTAGCACTACGTCCGCCGAACTTCCAAGCATGGTGGAAGTAACTGGCGAATCCTTCTGGATGGTTGCTCTGCTCGAGCTTCTAGGTGCCTGCGTTATTGGTTTCATCTTCGCTCGTGCTTTGCGCTATGCCCGCAAGCAGCCACTCGCTTTCGGTTTTGCCGTTACCAGCGGTTTGACTCTCGCCGTGCTCTTGGTCTATGTGATCACCCAAGGCTTCTTCGCCATCGAGGGTAACACCTATATGTTCAACCCAGTCGTTGCTTTGATGTACCAAATCTTGCCAACCGCTGCTGACAGCTTTGGTGAACTCGCTGGCGCCGCTGGCATCGCTCTCGCTGCTTACGTTCTATTCCCAATCGTTGGTGGCGTAATCGGCTTCTATATTTCCGATATTGCTACTCGTCTCAGCGCCGGTGGCTACTTCTGCGAATGTGACGAGCCTTGCCACAAAAAAATTGAGAAGTAACAATCTCTAATTAGGCGAAAATATCCCCCAGTTTATCTGGGGGATATTTAACTTGACATA
This sequence comes from uncultured Candidatus Saccharibacteria bacterium, assembly GCA_948851665.1. GTDB lineage: Bacteria > Patescibacteriota > Saccharimonadia > Saccharimonadales > Saccharimonadaceae > Nanosyncoccus. The sequence continues at coordinate 38,257 of CAQOWG010000008.1, read as the reverse complement.
ACACCATTATCCTGAAGGTATGGTATAATATATTATATGTCGGATATTGAAACACTCAAAGCGGCGCTCAAAGATTTAAACGCCGAATATGCCAAGATTAAAACTCTCCCGCCCGAACAGCGCGGTCAATTTGGTCGCGAAATGAACAAGAAGAAGCAGAAAATCCTAGCTGAAATTGCTCGTGCCGAGGAAACTGCTGAGAGCGCTAACATTGAGCCACTCGACGTTTCCGCCCCGACCGCCCCGAATCAGCCTCTGCCTAGTCTTAAACTCGGCAGTCGCCATCCCTTGATGGAGGAGTTGAATCGCGTAGCTGCTATTTATGCCAATATGGGTTTTGATATCATGGAGCCATTTCAGCTCGACGACGAATTTCATATGTTTGACAGTCTAAACTTCCCGCCAAATCACCCTGCCCGTGACGGTTATGATACTTTTCGTACTGCTGAGAATTTTATTCCGCCCGCTCATACTTCCACTATGCAACACCGCGCTCTTAAAAAATACAAGCATCGTCTAGATGAAGGTGGAGAGATTGCGGTCGTCGTGCCTGGCCGTGTCTTCCGTAATGAAGACGCCGACGCTACCCATGAACATACTTTCTATCAGTGTGAGGGCGTTTTCGTATCAAGAGACGCCACAATGGGACAGCTTTTTGGTATTCTTAAACGTTTCTTCGAGCTTTATTATGGCCAGTCGCTCAATCTCAAAACCCAGCCTGGCTATTTCCCATTTACTGAACCGTCAGCTGAATTCTTGATCGAAAAACCCGCCCAGCTCGGTGGTAAAGGCTGGCTCGAAATGGGCGGCTGCGGCATGATTCATCCTAACGTCCTCAAGATGGCCGGTATCGACCCGACGGTTTATCATGGTTTTGCCTGGGGCGGTGGCATTGACCGTCTTGCCATGCTTAAATATCATCTCCCTGATGTGCGTTATTTTGAATCCGGTAAACTTGACTTTTTGGAGGAGTTCTAATGCTTATTTCACTAAATGAAATCAAAAAATACGTCGAGATCCCATCTACGGTTTCGAACCAAGAATTGATTGAATTGATTGGTTCGCGTCTTGTTGAAATCGAAGAAGTAATCGACCTTGCTCCAAAATACAAGGGTGCCTATATCGCAAAAGTCGTTAAATGTGACCCGATTGAAGGCACTCACCTCAATCTTTGCCAAATTGATGCCGGTGCCGTTACTGCGGAGTTTTCTGATGGTGAAACCGTGCAAGTTGTTTGTGGCGCACCGAATGTTCACTCCGGCATGTTGGCGGTTTGGCTTACTCCTGGCGCCATTGTTCCATCGACTTATGGCCATGAGAATTTCCGTCTCGGCAAGCGCAAACTACAAGGCTACGAATCCAACGGCATGTTGGCCGGCGCTGATGAGCTAGATTTTGACAATGAGCACAAGGCCATTGCCGAAATTGATCCTAAAATCGCGCGTCCTGGCGATTTGCTTGCGGACATTTTTGCTCTAGATGACCTGATTCTTGATGTTGAGAATAAATCCCTCACACATCGTCCGGATTGTTTTGGACTAATTGGTTTTGCTCGCGAGATCGCTGGTATCCTCGGTATCAAGTTCAATGAACCGGCGGTTTTTGAAAATCTCGAAGCCAAGTTGCCCCCTTCGACCTTAGATTTACAAGTTAAAATTGAGGGTGATGATCTTTGTCCCCGCTATTCCTGTGCTGTTTTCGACTTGACTCGTCATGAGTCCAGCAAGTACCTCACTCGCGAAGCCGTCTTTTTAGCTAAAGCTGGTATGCGTGCCATTGATCCCATGGTTGATCTCACTAATATTATTATGCTCGAAACTGGCCAACCTTTGCACGCCTTCGATTATGATAAGCTTTTCACTGTTGGTGGCGCCAAGACGCCGACTATCGTTGTGCGCGTCGCCAAGGAGGGGGAATCATTGCAGCTACTTGATGGTAAAACTATCGCCTGCACTCCGGATGACATTTTGATTACTTCAAATAATATTCCAGTTGCTTTGGCTGGTGCCATGGGTGGCAAAAACACCGAAATCGATGCGTCTACCACTCGTATTGTCTTGGAAAGTGCCACATTCTCGCTCTATCATCTACGCAAAACTCAAATGGCGCATGGGATTTTCTCCGAAGCTATCACTCGCTTCACTAAAGGCCAGCCTGCCGCGATGACTTTGCCAGTCCTTAGTGAGACCATCCAACGCCTCGGCGTCGAACCGCTCACCATGGTCGATGAATACCCCGGTAAGGTCAAGTCAAATACAATCAAATTGACAGATAGTCAAATAAATAGCCTGCTCGGTACAGAGTATGACGTCGAAGCTATTTCGCAAACTCTTGAGAATGTCGGCTTTGAGGTTGAAGAAGCCGGTGATGTACTTGCTGTTACATCTCCGCTTTGGAGAACCGATATTCACATCGCCGAAGACATCATCGAAGAAGTCGGTCGCCTGCTTGGATTTGATAATATTCCGCTTGCTCTGCCCAAGAAGCCCTTTTCTGGCACCGAATCATCACCGCTCTGGCAGCTCAAGCAAGAGCTCTGTGGTATTTTATCCGATCGACTCGCTATGCACGAACTTCTAACCTATTCATTTATCAGTCGCGACCTTCTTGAAAAAGTCGGTCAAGACCCGGATGATAGTTACGAGATTGTCAATTCGATTTCACCAGAGCTCCAGTGTTTCCGTCAGCAAATCGTTCCTAGCCTTCTTGATAAGGTTCGTGAGAATATCAAATCTGGTCATAAGGACTTCACGCTTTATGAGCTCAATCAAGTTTCGCTCAAGAGCAGCGGCTTGACTGACGAAGGGACACCAGTGCTCAAAAATCACCTTGGCATCGTTGATCTGAGCGACTTTTATGAACTTAAAGCTCGTATTCTCGCATTATTCAAAGCCCTCAAACTCAATATCGAATATCGCGCAATTTCTAGTGAGACTGCCAATCATGATCCGTATCTCGAGCCCAAGCGCTCTGCTGAAATCCTCGTGGGCGACACCAAAATTGGCGCCTTCGGCGAAATCAAAGCTGCCGTCCTACGTCGTTTCAAACTAGAACCAGTAATCTCGGCCTGCGAAATAAATCTTGATAAAATCGCCCAATTGCCGCGCGATCGTGCCACGGACTTCAAAATTTCTAGGTTCCCATTTGTCGAACGTGATCTCACTCTCAAAGTTTCTACCGTTGCCCAGTTTGGTCGCTTTGACCAAGCAATTCTCGCCATGCTAAGCGCCGAAAATCTCATCGCTGAAGTTGCTCCGGTTTCGGTCTATCAGGCTGACCCCGCCACCAAAAATATTTCTTTCCATTTGCGGTTCTCTAGCCCAGAACGGACCTTGGATCAGGATCAGATTTCTGCTATAATGGAGAAAGTGACCGTAGCGGTAACCCAGCTCGGTGCAGAAATTGTCTAAAGGAGGAATATGAACGAAACTTCACTCAAAACCAGCTGGCGCCAACGCCTAATCATCATCACTATTGCCGTGCTCTTGCTTGGCGCGACCGTTGCTACTTATGTCATGATTGTCCTAAACGGCGGCGGGTCTAATTCTGCTATCAATGAGGACCAAATTGCTCAGCTCACCGAGCAGTACGAGGCCAAAACTGCTGAACTCAATGCCGCTGCAAAGCCTTTCTCGGACAAATATTTCCCAACTTTTAGTAAATACCAATCCCAGGTCAAGGCTTATAACGAAACTGCCGCAACCAACGCCGTTCTCAAGACTGAGGATCTGCTCGCTGGCACCGGCAAAGAGCTAACCGACGGCGATAAAGACTACCTCGCTTATTATATTGGTTGGTGCGCTGATGGTACGGTTTTTGACTCGTCGTTTGATAACACTGGCAAAGAGTCCGAGCAAGATGCTACTTATCTCAAGGCTCCACTTGATCCGTCAAGCGGTCTCGTCGACGGCTGGGAACAGGGTGTCATCGGCATGAAACTTGGTGGTGTCCGTGTCATTACTATGAATGGCGACCTCGCCTATGGCGACACCCGCGAAGTTTGCGGTGGCTATAATAAGCCTCTTAAATTCCTCGTCATGCCAATTGCTGACGATCAGCAAATCTCTACCCTCACTCAGGAACTCTCTGATATTCGGATGCAGCTCATCATGGCTTACTATGGTACTGGCAACTAATAATCCTCCCTCGGATTTGCTCGACCTTGCCATTATTGGCGCTGGTCCAGCTGCACTCACGGCGGCAATTTATGCCGCCCGTGCTGGTATTTCTACCACTGTTTTCGAGCGTACTGCAATCGGTGGTGCCCTCGCCGAGATTTCCCACATCGCTAATTTTCCCGGTTTTGACGGTTCTGGCCCTAACCTCGCCAAGATGATGCGCACCCAAGCTGAGGCTTCCGGCGCTCACATTACCTATGGCGAATGTAGCGACATCCGGAAGACCTCCGACTATTTTAGCCTCACGGTTGATGGTGAACCCCGCCTCGCCTGCACCATCCTAGTCGCGACCGGCTCCGAGCCGCGCCCCCTTGATCCCGACTTACAATACGCCCTTACTGTGCCGGTCTCCTACTGTGCTCTCTGTGATGGCGACCTCGTCAAAGGCAAAAACGTCGCTGTTATTGGTGGTGCTAATTCCGCTCTCCAGGAATCCCTCTACCTCTCGGAACTTGCTGCGACCGTCACTATTATTTCGCATTCTGCCATCAAGGCTAGTACTAGACTACAGGAGCAAGTCGCCAATGTCCCCAATATCAAACTTCGCCCTGGCACCGAACCAACTGCTGAGCTTCTGAACCAATTCGACCACCTCTTCGTCTTCATCGGCAAGCGCCCTGCTACTGCTTTCCTCAAAAACCTCACCACCAACGCCAATTCTGATCTTTTTGATTCCGAAAGCTATATCCATACCACCACCGCCACCAATCATTCCACCTCCGTCGATGGACTTTTTGTAGCTGGCGATGTCCGCTCTGGCGCTCTGCGTCAGGCCATTACTGCCGCCGCTGATGGCGCCACCGCTGCGGTTGAGGTTGCAGAATATCTCAAAAAGCATAAAAACTATTGACATTTTAGACGAAGTGTGCTACAATGGAAATATGGGGACGGATTTTGTCTACCCCTAAAATAATTTTATTGATAAGGAGGGTTATCAAATGATTAGTACCTTTAACCTCTGGTTTATTGTGGCGCCGTCAATTTTGCTTGCTGCTGTTTTACTCGCCGTCCTTTCGGTAACCGAGGAAAACGGCAAAGCAAAGAAACGTTGTTCCGACCGCATCTGGAAACTCTGCATAGCGACCTATGTCGTTGTGACTGGGATTATGCTCGCCAAGCTTTTAGTCGCTGAGTCGATTCTCGGTATGATTGAGTTTTGGGGAGGGCGTAATACGAGAGCGATCAGGTTTGTCTCCGTCGGGACGTTTTATCTCGTCGCGGCACTTTGGTCTTGGTTAGTGTATTCTATATCTACGGCAGCTCGTGAGCGTTATTACACTCGGGTTGAACGTGATTGTAAACACGGCCGCTCCAAAGATGATGTTGCTCGTCGGGAACGCGCAACACGCAGCAGTCGCAGACAAGCTAAGCTGGACAAAAAGCGCAAGCGGATGATTGAATCCGGTAAGATTTATGTCTTAGAGCCCAAGCAAGCTCCCGCTGGCCCGAACGCCGAACAGCAACGCGCGATTAATTATCGCGTCAATCAGTTGCTGGAGCGCTACGACATTGAGGAGAGAGACGACCTCAACTGTCTCTGTAACGACGACGGCGGAAGACACTTAATCTCCAAGTATATCCCGCGAGGAGTATATAAATACTTCGTTGCGGTCAATCTTGAAGATACAAGTGAAGCACCCATTTTCTTAGGTTGTGATCCTAAGAAAACTAAGGAGAATCTCCGTCGCTACCTCACGGAAAAGGAGCAGGCACAGGTCTGCGCCAAAAAAATCAAGGCAATGAACCAGTAAAAAAGAATTGGCCCGCCATCACCATCGGTGGGCTTTTTCCGTGCTTAAAGATTTCAATGCGCCCAAGGCCTCAACGTGCCAAGCTTCAGTACGTCCAAAAATCTTAACCTCGCCCTAGCGTCGCGAACCATGTTATAATAAACCCATGCGAGAATCCTTTTTCTTCTATGATCTCGAGACGTCCGGCCTCAACCCCCGTACTGATCGCGTAATGCAATTTGCTGGCATTCGTACCGACCCTAATTTTGAACTAATTGGCGAACCCGTTAACCTTCTTGTCCAACTTTCGGATGATACTTTGCCGAGTCCGGATGCCGTAATGGTTACCGGCATCACCCCACAACAAACGCGCACTGACGGTATTTCGGAACGTGAATTTGCGCGTTTCTTCTCTGAAGAAGTTGCTACCCCTAATACCACTATCGTTGGCTACAATTCCGTACGCTTTGACGATGAGTTTATCCGCTGTGTCCTCTGGCGTAATTTTTACGAACCCTACACCTGGCAATGGCAGGAAGGCCGCAGCCGCTGGGACCTACTCGATGTCGTACGTATCACCCGTGCTCTGCGTCCTGAGGGTATCAATTGGCCGGTTACATCCGATGGCAAGCCAACCAATCGTCTCGAGCTTATTACCAAGGAGAATCATATTGTCCACGAGCACGCTCATGACGCTCTTTCCGATGTCGAGGCGTTGATTTCTGTCACGAAATTAATCAAAGAAAAACAACCACAACTTTCCAATTTTCTCTACACTCATCGTTGCAAACGTGACGTCCAGGAACTGATTAGCCTTGATAACCCCCAACCTTTTGTTTATTGCTCCGGTCGCTACGCTTCTGAATTTTCGCATACTACCGTCGTTGTGCCAATTGCCCCGGCCGAAGGCGGCAATATGCTGGTCTATAATTTGCGTTTTAATCTCGACGAGATTATGACTGCCGAGAAAGCCGCGCAAAAAAATCCTCTGCCCGAGCCATCCAAAGAACACCCTCGTCACCGCGAGCCGTGGGAAAACAATTATTTCCCGACCGTCAAGAAGTTACAGTATAATCGCTGCCCAGCCGTCGCGCCACTTGGTGTGCTGGAAAAATCCGATGGCTGGGCCAAAATCGGCCTTAGCAAGGAACAAATCAAGGCCAATCTCGCCTCTCTGCGTAGTCATCCAGAGTTCATCCAGCGTATGGCCAAACTACCACGCCCTGATTTTTCCAAGGCCGAGGATGTCGAGTCGAAGCTCTATGATAGCTTCATTAATCGCCAGGATCAAATCCTTTGTGCCACTATTCGCAATAATGATGCCGACCGCCTTGCCGATTATCACCCGCCTTTCCATGATGACCGCTTGCCAGAACTTTTACTACATTATAAAGCTAAGAATTTTCCTGAGTCGCTGAGCGAACAGGAGCAAATCGAGTGGCAAAAGTATCGCCGTGAACGCCTGGAACGCCAATCTCCGGCTTTTCTGGTTGCCCTCAAGCGAATTCAGGAGCATCTCGCCAAAGACCACGATTATGGAAGTCGTAGCGCCGAAGATTGTGCTTTCTTGGCTGAGGAACTCATGCTTTGGCATGACAGCCTCGGTGATGCCGAGATCTAGTATAGTGGTGTCGCTCGCTTTCGCGGGGTCTTGCTTTTTTATAAAATCCACTATATAATATATGCGATGAACGGAGATAACTTTATAAAGATTCGTGGCGCCCGCCAGCATAACCTCAAGAATATTGACGTCGATATTCCGCGCGATCAGCTCGTGGTGCTGACTGGTCTGTCTGGCTCCGGCAAGTCTAGTCTCGCTTTTGATACGATTTACGCCGAAGGTCAGCGTCGCTATGTCGAAAGCCTCTCTAGCTATGCTCGTATGTTCCTCGGCGTAATGGATAAGCCTGATGTTGACTCGATTTCCGGTCTTAGCCCCGCTATCTCTATCGATCAAAAATCCACTTCTCGCAACCCTCGCTCTACCGTCGCCACCGTCACCGAAGTCTATGATTACTTGCGTCTACTTTTTGCTCGGGTTGGTGTGCCGCATTGTCCAATTTGCCATCGCGAAGTTCATCGTCGTAGCGTTGAGGATATCGTGGATGAAGTCATGAAACTTCCGCTTGGTAGTAAATTGATGCTTCTTGCGCCAATCATTTCTCAGAAAAAGGGTAGTTTCTTGCATATCTCCGAACAATACCAGCAAAAAGGTTTTTCGCGCGTGCGAGTGGACGGTATTGTCTATGCGCTCGACGAGTTCCCCGAGCTTAACAAAAACGATCGCCACGATATCGAAATTGTCGTTGATCGGTTTATTCTCTCGCCAGATCTGCTCTCGCGTATTTCTGGCTCTATTGAGCAAGCGCTCGACCTCGGCCAGGGAATTATTAAATTATTAAAAATCAACGACAACACAACAAGTATCGAAGCTCATGGCCAAGATGGTGATACTGAGATTCTGACCTACTCTCAGCGTTATGCCTGTGAATTGCATCCCGATGAGCTAATCCCAGAGCTCGAGCCACGCCTCTTTTCTTTTAATGCTCCTCAAGGCGCCTGCCCAACTTGTACCGGGCTTGGCAGTCGTCTCGAGATCGACCCCGACCTTATTTTGAATCCAAATCTCACTATCGCCGAGGGTGGCATCCGTCCCTTTAACCGCGTCACCCAAGAATCCTGGTGGCTCAAGCGCCTTGATACTGTCGCCGAGACTAATGGTTTCTCAATTCATGTCCCCATCAGTGAACTTACCGAAGACCAAATCCACATGCTTCTTTACGGCACGGGCGACCGTAAGTACGAAGTCAAAGTTGGTGGACATGGCAAATGGGGCAACGGTGCCACTTACCAGTCTACCTATGAGGGCGTTATCCCAACTCTCGAACGTCGTCACAAAGAAACCGAGTCTGATTTTATTAGGAAAGATATTGAACGCTTCATGCGCGAACGCGTTTGTCAGACCTGTCACGGCGCCCGCCTCAAGCCATCCGTTCTCGCTGTCACTGTGCATGGCCTTAATATCATGGACATGTGCAATCTCGACGTCGACGCCACTTTGCAAGTTTTGAGTAATGACCTCAAATTTACCGAATCCGAGGCCCAAATTGCCGAACCTATCGTCAAAGAAATCCGTGAACGCGTCAAATTCATGCAGGATGTTGGCCTTGGCTATCTTGAACTCGGCCGCGCTGCCAATACCCTTTCCGGTGGGGAAGCCCAGCGGATTCGCCTTGCCACTCAGATCGGCTCCGGCCTCCAGGGTGTGCTTTATGTGCTCGACGAGCCTTCCATCGGTCTTCACCAGCGCGATAACGATAAATTGATTGCCACCTTGAAACATCTACGTGACCTCAAAAACACCGTCCTTGTAGTCGAGCATGACGAAGATACTATGCGCGACGCTGATTATATTATTGACATCGGTCCTGGCGCTGGCACCAATGGTGGCCGCCTAGTCGCCGCCGGTACTCCTGCCGAAGTTGCCGAAAATGACAATTCTGTCACTGGCAAATATCTTTCCGGCAAGCTCACAATTTCTGTGCCCAAAAAGCGTCGCAAAGCCAAAAAGAACCAGGAATTAGTCGTGGTTGGCGCTCGCGAGAACAACCTCAAAAACATCACCGTCAAATTCCCGCTTGGGGTTATGAATGTCGTTTCTGGCGTTTCTGGCTCCGGCAAATCCACTCTCGTTAATGAGATCCTTGCGAGTGAACTCCTTGCCCGCCTCCATCGCGCCCAGACCGTTGCCGGCCTACACGACCGTATCGACGGCATCGAACATCTTGATAAATGTATCGTCATCGACCAAAGCCCAATCGGTCGCACTCCCCGCTCCAACGCCGCCACCTATACCGGCGTGTTTAATCAAATTCGCGAACTTTTTGCTCAGCAACCCGAAGCCCAACTCCGTGGTTATAAATCCGGTCGCTTCAGCTTTAATGTCAAAGGTGGTCGCTGTGAACATTGCCAGGGCGACGGCGTCAATAAAATCGAAATGCACTTCTTGCCCGATGTTTATGTTACCTGCCCGGTTTGTCATGGCAAGCGCTACAATCACGAGGCCCTTGAGGTCAAATATAAAGGCAAAGACATTTCTGAAGTTCTCGGTATGACCATTGACGAAGCAGTCGAGTTCTTTGGTAATATCCCAGCGATTTATAATAAACTCCTCACTATCCAAGAAGTCGGCCTCGGTTATATCAAACTCGGCCAGCCTGCCACTACTTTCTCTGGCGGGGAAGCTCAGCGTATCAAACTCGCCACCGAGCTCGCCCGCCGTAGTACCGGTAAAACTCTCTATATCCTTGATGAACCCACCACCGGCCTTCATACTGACGACGTCAAACGTCTGCTCGAAATCCTCGGTCGTCTAGTCGACGGCGGTAACTCTATGATCATCATCGAGCACAATCTTCACGTCATCAAGTCCGCTGATTGGCTGATTGATATGGGTCCTGAAGGTGGTATTAAAGGTGGTGAAGTGGTCGCGACAGGTACGCCCGAACAGCTTGCTGCCGATGGCAATACGCCCACGGGCAAATATTTGCGTGATTATTTGCAAGAATAGCCAAAAAACACGCACTTTTGTGAACTTTATAAAGTTTGACAAACTTTATAAAGTTTCCTATACTGAGACTATGGAACAAAACACAAACTACCAAACTCTTTTAGGGCAACTTTTAACCGCCAGCGGTCTCAGCCAGGACAAGCTTGCCAGTCGTCTTGGCGTCAGTTTTCCAACTTTGAACAGCTGGGTTAATGGCAAATCCACTCCTCGCCCTGCCGCCGCGAAGGCGATTTTAGCTCTTTCGGCGGAAATTCTAGGCGCGGATTCTATCGACCCTCGTCGCTTAGCCGAGCTCAAAAATACCGCCACCCGCCAAAAATATTCCGTCAAAAAACTCTTAGCCAACAGGGAAGTTTTGGACCAGCTCACAGTCGGCTTCACCTATCACACTAACGCTACGGAAGGTAGCACCATGACCGAAGCCGACGTTGCTGCCGTGCTGGTCGACAATCGACTCCTGCGTAATCGCAGTCAAATTGAGCAGCGCGAAGCTATCAATCACCAAACCGCTCTCCATTTCCTGCTGGATGAACTGAACTTTGGCCAGCCATTCCAGTTCACGCCCGATCTAATCCAATCAGTCCACCTACGTCTACTAAATGGTATTATTTCCGATGCCGGGCATTGGCGCGAGCACCCAGTGCGCATTAACGGTGCTCGTGTCGCGCTTGCGAATTTTATAAAGATTCCTGAACTGATGACGAATTGGTGCAATAGCGTGAACGGCGAAACTCGGGATCCAATCGGACTTCTCGCCAGTAGTCATGCCGAGTTCGAGCGCATTCACCCGTTCTCAGATGGCAACGGTCGCACTGGTCGGCTCCTGCTTTTTGCGCTCGCCTTGAAGCTCGGTCTGGTGCCACCCATCCTCTCGCGCGACCGCAAGACCGCTTACTATAAATATCTAGAGCTCGCTCAGACCCGCGACATTACCGATCCTCTCGAGGGCTACATCGCCGAATGTATTATTGCTACTGCCGACGAGCTAGGGAACTAATTTTCATAAAAACTCTTGCATTCTAAAAGTTCTTATGTATAATAAGAGTTAGGAAACATTCCACATAAAAATTACTAACATAAAGACAAAATAAAGGAGTCTATATGTCTAAAACAACAAAAGCTTTTGCGATTCTAGGTGTTGTCGCTGGCTTGGGCGTGGCTGCTTTGCCATTTAACGCAATGGCTGCTTTGCCATTTAACGCAATGGCTGCTACTACTCCACTTAATGGGGACAACGACAACCCCGTTACTGACCAAGTTACGGTCAAAGCTACCCTCAAAGATTATATCTCAATCGAACTAGCAGCTGGTGACAAGGGTACTTTTGATGAAACCGCTGCTACTGACATTACTGCAGGGGACCCAGCTACCGTCGTCGCTCACGCCCACACTTTGGATCTCGGTGAGCTAGTCAACGGTGGTGCCGTCGTAGAAGGCAACTTGCTCGTTAACGTCAAGACCAACAACGCTAAGGGCTACAAGCTTGGCATCAAAGCTGCTGGCACCAACCTAGTTGGTAAGACTGACAGCAATAACACAATTGCTGCTGGTGTTCCATATTACAATAGATCTCTTTGGAGCTTTAAGGCTGAAGCAGGTGGCACTGGTGGTGCATACGATGATGCTACCAACTACAAACTCGTATCTGCCTACACCAATTATTCGGCCAATATCCCAACCACTAACGAAAAAATCTCTTCCTATGGTAAGGCTACCGATGCAAATGGTCTAAACACCAAAATCACTTTCGGTGTTTCCGCTGACGCTAGCCAGGCTGCCGATGAGTATGCTCAAACTGTGACCTTCACGGCCGCTACCGATGCCACTCTTGCTTTCTAAGCGAGATAGCCAGACGATAAAATACCCTCTTCGGAGGGTATTTTTGGACTTTCTCCACGTTCACGGCTATGCTATAATGGTATGAATAAGGAGGAAAATGAAAAATATAAAATTATCTCATCGTCTGTTATCTCTGCTTGTATTGCCAGTAGCTTTTCTAGCGGGCGTCAGTCTTTTCAGTCAGCCGACTAGTGCTGCGGATCTACCGGACTACCGTTTACAGATTTCACCTAGCCAAGCCGACCTTGGCCAGCTCAAGCCCGGTTCAACTTATACCGGCGCTTTCGCCGTACAGAACACTGGTACCAAGCCCTATAAATTCACCGCCGAAGTCGTCCCTTATTCAGTCAGCGATACAGACTATGACCCATTATTCGACTTCCCAAGCGACTATACTCAGCTCACTGAATGGGTTACTTTCTCAAGCGAGAGCGACACCGTTCAACCGAACTCTTCTGTCGAGGTCAATTACACTGTCAAAGTCCCCAAGAACGCCCCCGCCGGCAATCAGAATGCCGCCATCGCCGTTACTATGGATGTCGAGCCCGGCTCCGGCGTGAATACCTTGCAACGCGTCGCCTTCATCATGTTCTCGAATGTCGAAGGTACCACCACTAAGAAAGGTTCAGTCACTAGCAACAAAGTTCCAGGTTTTGTCTTTAGCGCACCACTCAAAGCGACTTCCACCGTTCGTAACGACGGTAACGTCTATCTCCCCGCTACCTACCTGCTCGAAGTACGTAATTTCTTCAACAACAGCCTCGAATATAGTAATTCAACCTATCAAGACGGCAAAGAAGTCATCCCTAACTACGTAATTTTCCCAGACACCAATCGCTACACCGAAACCATTTGGGAAGACGCTCCGTCAATCGGCATCTTCAAAGTCAAGTCCGTAGTCAAGATTTTCGACGAAGAATCCGTCGTCGAAAAGACCGTCATCATCTGCCCGCTATGGCTCATCATAGTCATCGTCCTATTTATCGGTCTTGCCGTCTTCTGGATTATTAGCCGCATCATCGGCCGCCGGAACCGCTAATTCGGCTCCGCTGGGCCTCTCGGCATAGTGCCAGTTTTAGTAGACCCATCGCTGGCACTAACCCACCCAAAAGCACCCTCAAAAGAGGGTGCTTTTATAGACTTTATAAAGTTATATACCTAGCGCTTCGCAGATTTGCTCTTCAGAATACCCCCATTGCTGTAATCTCGACCCTAAACTCTTGTTGATGCCGACGTTAATATTCTTCGGTATCGTGGTCGCACCTTTTCCTTTGCAAATAACCTTGATGTGGCTACCTTTTCCACCCTTTGTGCTAATTTCTAGCCCTAGTTTTTCACAAGCACTCACCCACCGCTTCTGTGTTAAACCGCTAGGCAACCTCATTTAGGCTCCAGCAGTAGTCTTTGGAGCTGTGGAGTAATACGCTAACCTTTTGCCCGTCAGCCACTGCTTCTTTGTACCAGCGTTAAAAAGCTTTAGAGCAGAACAATATTTGCTTGGGATGTCAAAAAAAGTAAAAGTCGCATCCGCAATCAAATCATTCACATCGTCGTCTCTTGTCCCACCGGTAAGAATGCCAGGAAGATTGACCGACTCCGCTACCCAATCGCCGTTCGGCATGGTACTGATTTTAAATTCCAACTTGCCATTCGCTAGCTCGCTGATTTTCTCAAACATAACCCGCACTTCCGGCAATCGCTGCGCTTCCTTGCGCAATGCGCTCGCCGCCCCACTATCTTGTTGTGGTAGCTTTCCCACTATATACTCCCTATTTAATTCTGTCTCCAATTATACCTCATCCCTGTTAAGTTCACAACCCCCAGTCGCAACATAAGTATTTTAAATTAGCCATAACCCTCCAACCCTATTGTAATTCTCTTAAAATTGTAGTAAAATAGTCAAAACAAAGGAGTTAAATTTATTATGTCTATTCAATTATCTCTGGACAAGCGCGAGGCTACTGGCAAACAGCTCAAGGCTTTGCGCGCCGCTGGCCAGATCCCCTCTGTCGTTTATGGTGGCGAAATGCCTATTATGACCACTTCCGCCTACAATGAGACCGACAAGGTTTTGCACGAGGTCGGCTATCACTCGCCAGTCGAGTTGAGCATTGCTGGCCAAGTTCAGCTTGCTATCGTTAAAAATGTCGACATCGACCCGGTCAGCCGCCGTGTTCTGAATGTTGAATTCCAGGCCATTTCCGCCGACGAAGTCGTCGAGGCCACCACTCCAATTCGCATTGTCGACTTTGAAGCTTCCGACGCTGCTAAGAAGCACTACGTCATTCTCCAGGTTATGGAAGAAGTCGAGATTAAAGCTCGTCCATCCGATTTGCCCGAAGAAATCATCGTCGATGGTTCCAAGCTCGCCGAGCTTGACGACCGCTTGACACTGGCCGATTTGCAGATGCCTGCGAATGTCGCAATCGCCGATAAAGAACTCGAAAATACTACCGTAATTGCCAACGTCTACGATCCAGCCGCTGAAGCCGCTGCTCGCGAAGCCGAAGACCAAGCCGCTCCAGCCGAAGTCGCGGCCGAAACTTCAGCCGAAGCCAGCGCTGAGTAGTCATGGAAGAAGTTTTCGACTTTCTCAAAAATCGAACTCAGGTTAATTTTGTCGCCACTGTTAGTGGCGACAAACCTAGTTTACGGCCCTTTGGCGATCCGGTTCTTTTTAATGGCAAGATTTATATGCTGACACATAAGTCCAAGCAAGTTTATCAACAGATGCAGGCAAATCCCAACATCTGTATCGTTGCTTACGACGAACCAAGTGATACTTGGGTTCGCATTCACGCCAAAGCCGTAGACGATAGTGACAACACAGAAGCTAAGCAAGCCATCATTGCTGAATTTGATTGGGCAGAAGAGGCCGGCTATACCCTGAATAATCCTGACTTTGCGGCCCTCTATCTCGCGGATGCCACTGCAGAAATCCGTGACTCCGATGGCGAAATTAAATGGCAGGGAAGTTTCTAATCGCCAGCCACATTCTAATCGCTAACCATTACCAGCCGTCAACTATAAATTGGCCATAAAATCACAAAAATACTCGGGCAAATCACGCACCCGAGTATTTTTCACGTTAACTCCTAATTGCTTCCGAATTATCCTGCAGGTGACGCTTCAATGCTGCCTGTGCGGCTTTTACGTTCTCCTCTTTGCCTTTCCAGGTCTGCATCACTGGGTCCTGCAATGCTCGACCAAAAGCATAACTCACCGGCCAAGGGAATGGCTTTTCCTTGCAGATTGCCGCTAGATTCTGCGTTGCCACCTTCGCTGCCTGTCCACCGCTCATAAATACCACACCTGCAATATATTTCGGTACAGTATGCTTCATTACGGCCGACGTCGCCATTGCCACTTCGCGTGGTGTACTCCCGGCCACGGCTTCACTGCCTGCACTAATCATATTTGTCTTCAAAATAATACTATCAAAATCCACCCGGCGTCGTTCCAGCTTCTCAAAGATCACTGTAAGTACTCGGTTGGTTGTTTCCAAGCTCTGTTCAATCGTATAATCTCCCGCCCAGCTCACATCAGATTCAATCATTGGTACGATACCCACCAGCTGGCATTCTTTCACAAAGCCCGCCAGCAATTCTGCCGCCCGCTCCACTGCTTGAAAACTTGGCATATCTTTACCGATTGTAAACTTTGCGTGCCATTTTGCGAACCGCGCCCCCATATGGTAATAGTCACGCAGCCGTTCTATCAGCCCTATTTCTCCCAGACTATATGTCTCGTCCGTATCACCAAACTGCACTTGCCCCTGGTCTGCCTTGATACCAGTAATAATTCCGCGCCCAGTCAAATACTCCAGGAAGTTCTGTCCTCGTTCCGTTTTTGTCTTGGCGGTTTCTTCGCTAAGAATTACCCCACTAGCATATTCCTTTAACTCTGGCGTAGAAAGTAGCATCTTTCGATATTCTTTTCGCGTATTCGCGTTTGCTGGTATACCGAATTTCACTAAACGTTCTGTTAATATTCGTTCTGATTCGTCTGCCGCCAGAATACCCATCCTTGGTGTCATCAACGACTGTGCCACCAGTTTCATATTTTCGCGTTTTTCGCGTTCAATCTTTGCCAGCTCCTGTAGCTTTTTTGCCGAAAGAGAAGCTTCTAGTGTCGCATGTTCTGCATTGAGGCGCGCCCAAAGTACCGCATCTGCCGCCGAACCGCCAGCCGCAATCACCCCCAACACTGTAGCTACAATCGTCGAATAAACGGTTAGGTGCGTCATCATATCAGTCTTGCTTAACACCCAACTCTCTTCGGCGTCGTTTAGTACGATTTTGCGCGGGCTGATATGGCAAGTTAGTTGTTTGCTTGGCGTGCCAAGGTCAATTTTGTCGACGATTTTTTCCTCTGTATGCACAGGCGGTTCGTCCTCCACAAAGAGGACATCTGCCATTTCCGCCAATCTTCGTCCGTCCGGCGTCAAATTTTTTTCGACATGCACCGCAATTTTCGTTGCCGGCGAGAACTTAATAAAGTTTTTTACCTCATCAACCAATCGCGCTGAAATTGTCGCGCTCCGATCAATCAGTAGCCACTCTGGTGTGCCATTTGGCGTCACCCAGTCTGTCACTTTTCTGCTACTCGGCATAAAGTACGTAATTTCTCCCTCATGGCAGAGGATATAACGATAATCGTCCGGCCGGTCTTGCCACAGAATCTCTCCGTTCTTGAATTCAGTCTGCGAGCCCAAGATCTTTGCCTCTACTCCCAGCCGACTCAATACCGCCATCGACACCGCTGCGCCGCCATACACCGACGTACGTTTGAAAAACCCATGCTTCGCCCCATTAAAAGCTAAATCCAGCCACTGAATCCCCTGCGCATCCTCCTCAAAGTCATTTTGCCGATTGTCTAATTTCAGATAAACATCCTTCAGAACGTTCCCAATTATCAAAATCTTGCTCATACTTATATTATAGCACACGAATTGCCAGTTTACTTAATTGCAGAAGCCCGTAGTCTTGTTATCGCTGAAAAAACATTAATACTATTGACAAAAATGATAATCTGTGCTACAATGGAAACATAAGGACGTAGTATAATACTACGGGCCATAAGTTTTTAATGCAAACCTTGTGGCGTACGCCCTTAGGTAGATTAAGAACTTGTGGTACAAATACTCAAAATATGGAGGGATATTTTATGAAAATCAGAAAATCTTTTGTAACAATGTCAATGGTTCTTGCTCTTGTACTCATGAGTATACCGCAGTTGGAAGCCCAAGCACTTGTCTTGAAAGAGGACGCGGACGCAGCAATTGCAAAGCAGGGGTTTATCTTCCAGGCCAATGGTGATAATCGGTTGAACACCGACCGCGACGACCCCGCATATGGTGATGAGCAGCGTTTGGTTTACCTGACAGATGTAACCACTGGCGAACGCATCACCGAAGTACGCGTCGGCGAGGAATACATTTTACACTGTATTATCGTCAATGACGGTGCCGTGGAAGAAGCGCTGGAGAACGTCACAGCTTTGATTGGTCAGGGCGATAACTATAACACGGTATCACTCAATGCAATCGTGCGCTATGGGGACGATGAGAATGACTCGCGTGGTAGTGTCGAATTTTATAGCCAGTACCCGGTAATCGACCGTGCCGATGACCCCACTGCGGATGGTTGGGCTCGATTTAAGACTGTTGGCAAAGCCAAACTCTATAATCACGGTGGCTTACTCAATGGCGCTCAGGTCAATCACAGACAGCTGTTTGTTCATTCGGATACCTTCGGCATCTATGTCGGATACGATGACCAGGATGGCATTCTGCCTTATGGCAAAGAATACGCCTGTGAAATACGCGTTCGGGTACGTTTGGAGGCGGACGACACTTGGTACTGGAGCGACCCGTACTATGACGGTCGGTATACCGGTAGGACTATAGAAAATGGTCAGTTGGTTGAAATTACAAAGTGAGTATTTGTCAAACTGCAAAAAGCCGCCCAAGGAATTGGACGGCTTTACTTTTGGTTTTTCATTAGCGCACTTCTACGCGTACACGCGGCACAGATTTACCAGAGAAGTGGCATTTCTTGGTTTTTACGAAAGTCACCACGCCATCTTTGGCAGCATGAATCGTGAAATTCCGGCTCATGTAGGTGCCAGGACCAGCAATCTTGGTAGCGCCAGTTTGGCGCACTAGCACTTCGCCGTTCTTGACTTTTTGGCCACCAAAACGCTTCACGCCGAGGCGTTGGCCGGCATTGTTATGAATGTTTTTGGCGGTACCGCCAGCTTTGACATGTGACATTTTACTTCTTCCTTAAAACTATTATTTCCCGGGCCACAACTTGTCCCTCGCGATGATAAAGCAAGTCATTTTGCCCCAAATTCTTGAAACTAGATACATTATAGCGCAGATTCTCCATTTCGTCAACTAATTTCTCCCCAAAAAGCCTCGTATATGTTCCATCTGGCCTTAGCCATGCTGGCACTGCTATCACCACCGGCGTTCCGCTTTTGATTTGTCCGGCTAAATTCTTCAAAAATCCCCGGATAATCCCTCCACATAGTTGTCTAGTGTCTTTCAATTTAATTTCCGCCGGCGGATTCGACATCGGCGGCCCAAGATAAGTCTCGCACGCCACCGCATCAATCGGCTGTTCCCATTGAAAACTCGTCGCATCACCCACCTGAACAACGGTGTTTCCGGACGAGACCTTGCGATGGTTGGAAGGGACGCTTGCTAGTTTCTCGAGGTCATGTGAAGTAACGGCGGAACTTGAGCGCACGGGCCCTGTAACGACAGGCGCCCGAAGCGAAGACCGAGAGAGACTAGTAAGCGACCCTTCCAGCCATTTCAAGTTTCTCTCGGAATATTCCACCATCCTCTCATTCACATCCGTTCCGTACGCTCGGTACCCCATCAATAGTGCCTCTTGTAGTACCACTCCTGTCCCACAAAATGGATCCAGTACCCGCGCCCCCTCCGGCAACTCTCCGCAAAGATTAATCAATATTTGTGCCAATTTCGGTGGCAACATCCCCACCTTCGCATCTCGCGCTGGTCGTTTTTGGTCGCGCCGAGCGTAACCTTCCGGATTCGACGCCTGGGTAACTTTATAAAGTTTTTCATCCAGTTTCAGCAATTCAATTTTATTCTCCCGAAAAAGATGATTATGTAGGCTTACTGCGCTTGATAATACGGCAGTTTGATTCGGTACTACCCGCACGCTCCGCCCCTGCTTTACGAGCATTTTTTTCAGCGTTAGCGCGCTTTTTTGTGCTTGGGAAGCACTCGTCTTCTTTGAAAAATCTGACACTCCGAGCGTAATTTTTCCCTCAGCCGGCAAACTCGCCAAAAAATCTTTCATCTCAATCGGCTCAGCGATCTTCAAAATCCCACCCAACTTCCGAATATCTACGTGTCGATCTGCCTCAAACTCCGCAAGCCAAGGACTATTTTTGGAACGCGCAATAATTCGCACATTCGCGCCGAATCGAGCTTCCAACTCGGCCACCGAAATCAGCGGCTGACGTCCCAGTACCGCAATCTGCTTATTCATGTTATGATTATATCATAATGTTTGAAGGTTTTGATGGCTGGTTACGCGCCAAGGACGATAATGGGGAAGAGCGCCCCTATTCCGTTTCGGAATTTATCGATTATTGTAATGCTATGCTTAGTCGTGACTTTGATGATATTCTCATTGAAGGTGAGGTCGCGAGCTTCAAGGTCAATCAAGGTAAATGGGTTTTCTTCGATCTTAAAGACAAAGAGTTTAGCGTCAACTGCTTTATGGTCCTCTCCCAGCTTACCACCGCCATTACCGACGGTATGAAAGTCCGCGTCCGCGCCGTGCCAAAAGTCACCCGCTGGGGCAAATTCTCTCTCACTGTTCGCCAAGTGATGCCGGTTGGCGAAGGGAATATCAAAAAGAGCTTTGAGCTCCTTAAGAAAAAGCTTGCTCTTGAGGGGCTTTTTGACCCTGCGAGAAAACGCCCTCTCCCGCTTCACATTCGTGAGATCGGCGTGATTTCTTCGACCGGCGCTGCTGGCTACATCGATTTTCTCAAGATCCTCGATAATCGCTGGGGCGGTCTCAAAGTTAAGACCGTCAATACTCAAGTGCAAGGTTTGGCCGCCCCTGAGCAAATTATCCGCGCTATCAACTATTTTAATAAACGCGGCGGCGTTGATGTGATCGCGATTCTTCGTGGCGGCGGTAGTGCCGATGACCTCGCTGCTTTTAATGATGAGGCTCTTGCGCGTGCTATTGCTGCCAGTAAAATCCCTATCATTACTGGAATCGGTCACGAAGTTGACGAAAGTCTTGCCGATCTCGCCGCCGATGTGCGCGCCAGTACACCTTCTAATGCTGCCGAGCGCCTCACTCCCGATAAGTCCGCCATCTCCCGCCAAGCCCATCTACGCGTCGAGGATGTTAAGCGTTACCTACTTAATGAAATTGACCTTACCAAAAAATCCATTCATGGTACAATCACGCAATTACGCACCGAAGTCCTTAATAAAATCAACCAAGATTTACGCCATATTGCCGAAACTCGCAAGATCCTCGAAAGCCTCAGCCCTGAAAATGTCCTACGTCGCGGCTACGCCATCATCACCGGCAAACAATCCCCTGGCTCCAAAATTACAATTACCACTGAACATCAAATTTTAACCGCGGAGGTTACAAATGTCCAAAAACGTCACCAATAATAAGCATACCATCGCCGACAAAATGGCAAAGCTCGATGAATCTGTCGAATGGTTTTATAGCGAAGATTTTGTTATTGATCAGGCTCTTGATAAGTATAAAACTGCCAGCCTTTTAGCCGAAGAAATTTCCAAAGACCTCGAACAGCTTAAAAATGAAGTTGAAGTCCTAGAGGACTTTACAAAGGATTAGCTTTTTGCTATTATAAAACTATGCAAAACAATTCTTATCCCAGTATGGTTGACCCTGTTGCCACACCAAAATTTGGGCCCGCGGCTCCTGGCCAAGCCCCACAGAATACTGGTGCTACGTTGGCTTCGCAACATATGTTTGTTCCAGAACAGAAATCCAAGAAAAACCGTAACCTCATCCAAACAATTTTTCTCATTCTTGCAACGATTATCGCCCTAGTGTTTATTGCTCTCTATATCAACAAATATATCGAATGGGATAACGTCCGCACTGACGTCGATACTCAGATTGATGCTGCAGTTGCCATGGCTGTCGCCGACAATACTACCAAAATGGAAGCCGATTTTGCTGAGCGCGAAAAATATCCCTACCGTAATTTCATGGGTCCTGTCGACTATGGTAGTCTTGGTTTTGAATATCCGCAGACCTGGAGCGTTTACATTAACAGAGACGCTTCAAATGGCGGTGACTTCGAAGCCTATCTAAATCCTACCGAAGTCGAACCTGTTAGCGCTACTACGATCAACGCTCTTCGCGTTACCATTCGTGACGCTAGCTTTGATACAGTAGTCCGTACCTATGACAACTTCGTCAAAAGTGGTCGTTGCCAATTCTCCACTCGCGAAGTTAATGGCGTCATGGCAAATGTCTATACCGGTGAACTCTCTAATAACATCTATGGCAAGTTGGTCATCTTTAAACTTCGTGACAAGGCCGTCATGATTCAGACCGACGCCGACATCTTCATCACCGAATTTGATCGTCTCCTCGATACCGTGACTTTCGTCCAATAAATGCTATAATTAACTCATGACAGTGGAGGTAAGTCCGAGTTTAACGGTGGACAGTATTTTGGTGGCTGCGCATGATCTCAAGGCTCCTCTTTGCCTTGCGCGCCAGCTTGCGCTTTCTCTAGGGATCAGTAAAAATCCTGTCGACGACCAGCGCATTAAATCTCAACTAGTTTCGGTCTCCGAACGCGCTCTTCGGCAAGTTGATGATCTCACTAAAATCGCCCGCCTTGAAGATGGTCTCTTTGCAATGGAGCCAGTTAGTGTGCGTGGCGTTTGCGATGCTGTCTATCGCGAACTTGATCCGCTTTTCCGTTATGAACAACGCCGCCTCCGTCTCACTTATGCCAACCGCTCTCGTCTCGCTATTGCCAACCGCGAACTTCTGCATCGCGTAATTTATAATTTCTGCACCAATGCTTTGCATTATTCTACTCTCGAAACCGAAAGCGAGCTTAGTGTTGTTGATCACCGAGATTTTATTCGGATTGGCGTGCGCGATTTTGGTCCTGCCTTGCCCACGCATGTTTGGCGTGAGTTGAAATCCGGTGGTCTCACTCGCCCTACTCGTATTGCCATGCGCCCCGGTAGTTCTGGACTTGGTCTCTATATTGCCTCCGAATTTGCCCGTTATATGCATGCCGAACTCGGCGCAATTCGTCACCGCGATGGCACTAGCTTTTTCGTCGACTTACCGGTTTCGCAGCAAGCCAGCCTTTTTGGAGTCTAAAATGCCAAAGATTTTTATTATTGAGGATGATGCTTGGATGGCCGAATGTGTCGCTCGTGCCATCAATACCCTACCCGGCACCTTCACAATCGATATCTTTGAAAATGCCATCGCTGCCATGTCGGCACTATCCGACTGCCCTGACGCTTTGCCGGACCTGATTCTGCTCGATATTCTGCTCGATGGCCCGGACGGTTTTACCCTGCTTCACGAACTCTCTTCTTATGACGATACTGCCAGGATTCCGATTATTCTCGTTACGTCTCTACGCCTCAACCTCGCCGACCTTACGATCTACAATGTCCAAAATATTCTTTATAAAGACCAAATGACTCCATCCGAAATTGCGGAGACCGTACAACATGTCCTCTGATTTGCGTACCCAGGCCATCATTCTTCGTCGTACTAATTACGGCGAATCCGATCGCATCCTCACTCTGCTTACGCCCGAGGGTAAGTTTTCCGTCCTCGCTCGTGGCGCTCGCAAGGAAAAGTCCCGTCTCGCCGGCGGCATTGAGCTTTTTTCGGTTTCCGATGTAACTATTCATCAAAGCCACCATGCTAAACTCGCAACTCTCACTGGCGCCAAGATGCTCAAGTTTTATGGTAATCTCTTGACTGATCTACCGCGCCTGGAATTAGCTTCCAGTTTTCTCAAATCCATTAACCGTGTCGCCGAGCAAACCGATAACCCTGAGTTTTTTGATTTACTAAATCAGGCACTTGCGGGTCTTGACCGCGGTTATTTATTACAACTGGTCTCTACTTGGTTCAAATTTAATCTTGCCCGCACCACCGGCGAAGAAATTAACCTCATTCGTGACGTCAATGGCGCCTCTCTTGATCCTAGTCAATCCTATGTATGGGATGGCCTTGAGGAGGCATTCCGCCCTGATCCTGATGGAAAAATTGGCGCAAGTGAAATCAAGTTAGCTCGATTATTGTGGAGCGCCAAGCTTCAGCTTCTTGCCAATATCGAACACGTCGAAGCAATGATTGGGCGCGTTGACCTAGGTATGGTAAAATATATATAGATGATAGAAGATTATTGCAAGCTCATTGGGCTTAGGATCCACTACGCCAAGCAAGGCAAAGGTACTCCTTTGCTTATACTTGCCGGCTGGGGTACGACTATACCGGTCTATCAAAGTTTGATGGATGATCTTTCGGGTGCACATACCGTTTATTGTCTTGAAATGCCGGGTTGCGGTAGTTCCGAAGAGCCAAAACGAGGCCTCACTTCTGATGACTACGCTCAGCTTGTTAAAGAATTCATCACAAAACAGGGCATTAAAGAACTAAGTCTTCTCGGTCATTCAAATGGCGGTCGCACTGTTATTAAACTTCTCACTTCCGGTAAGATAGACTTCAAAGTAGACAAGGTTATCTTGACCGGCTGTGCGGGGCTCGTACAGACAAAATCCACTAGTGCAGAGTTTAAAACTAAAATCTTTAAAGCTGGCAAAAAAGTTTTTGGCAAACTTTCACCGAAGCTTGAGGAGAAAATCAAACAACACGTCGGGTCCGATGATTATCGTGCTGCTACGCCAGTTATGCGCGAAACCCTCGTGAACCTCGTCAACGAAGACTTGCGCGAAGAACTACCAAAAATCAAGCAACCATGCCTATTGATTTGGGGTGAGAATGATGAGCAGACTCCGCTTGCCGATGGCAAACTCATGGCTGAACTTATCCCTGACGCTGGCCTAGTGGTTCTTCCGAACTCGTCTCATTTTGCATTTTTAGAAAACCGCGAACGCTTCAAGACGATAATTAAGACATTTCTGGAGAGTTAAATGAACATCCTTATTATCATTCTATATTTCATCAACTTTTCACTTTTACTGTGCAACTATCTTCATATGTATCAGCTTAACTATTATAAGACCAGCATGTATTTGCATTGGTGCAGGACAAACATTCAAAAAATCACCTTACGTCTCATTTTAGCACTGGCGCCACTCCTGGCATTGACTGGTGATTTAGCGCCCCAAATTTTGTCAGTTATTGTTCTTATCTTCTCAATTGGTACCCTTATCCCCAAAAACACAAAGGTTCCGCTCAAAATCACTGGTCGCATTATCAGGCTTGTCGCCATCGAACTTATTATATCCATCGTGGCGTTTATATTTGTATCTGGCGAAACGGATTTTATTGTTCGTTTCGCGATTCTCTGCGGTATCGCACCGGCGCTCTGTCTCATTGCAAATGCCATCCTCTTCCCAGCTGAAACTATTGGTCGCAAACGGTATATTAATGGTGCAAAGAAAATTCTCGCAAAGAAGAAGGACTTAATTATCATCGGTATTACTGGCAGCTATGGTAAAACCAGCATGAAAAACTTCCTCGGCGAGATTTTATCCGAAAAATATAGCGTTTTAGTAACTCCCAAAAATTACAATACCGATCTCGGTATCGCACGTACAATTCGCAAGTATCTCAAACCAACCCATGATATCTTTGTTTGCGAGATGGGTGCAATGTGGGAAGGTGAAATTGCTGAATGCTGCGAGATCGTCCAACCAAAATACGGCATTATTACCGCTGCCGATCCGCAACATTTGCAGACCTTTGGTAGCCTCGAAGCCATTATTCGCACGAAGTTTGAACTTGCTGAAGCCATTGCGGCCAATAGTGGCAAACTCTATCTCAATTATGACAACGAAAACATCCGCAATCATGGTACGAGTATCGAGCACTATAGCTACGGCCTAGATAAGCAGTACGATTTCTACGCGGATCATTTGCAGTCGGAAAGAGACGGCCAAAGCTTTACTTTTCATTACGATCAGCACACCATTGAAGTTCAAACTAAGCTCTTAGGCGTACATAATATTGAGAACCTTACCGGCGCTATTGCAGTCGCCAAAGAACTTGGAGTCTCAGATGAAGACATTAAATTTGCTGTTCGTCGCATCAAGAGTGTTCCACATCGCCTCGAATATATCGACCGAGGAAACCTTGGCATCATCGATGATAGTTATAACTCAAACCCCATCAGCTCCAAACTAGCTGTTGACACCTTAGCGCAATTTACGGGCAAAACAGTTATCGTTACTCCTGGCCTGATTGAACTTGGCTCTGAGGAGGTAAAATATAATGAAGAGCTTGGCAAGCACATAGCAAACCAGAAAATTGATTACGTCTACTTAGTAGGCAATAGCCCACAGACAGACGCAATCAGAACTGGTCTCACCGAAGCAGGGTTTGCAGACGACAAAATCCAGCGCGTCGATTTACCACAGGAAGCCGTTAGTTATGCGACCAAAAAATATTCGGCAGACAAACTCACAATTCTTTTGTTAAACGATTTACCAGATAATTATTAAGGAGTAAAAAATGAAAGCAAAAATTGCAGTATTCTTCGGCGGTAATAGTGTCGAACATGAAGTTTCCATCATTACCGCCTTGCAGGCCATGGAAAATATTGACCGCAGCAAATATGACGTTCTGCCAGTGTATGTCACGAAAGAAAATAAAATGTATGTCGGTGAGAAAATTGCAGACATCGTGAATTATAAAGATACCAAAGCTCTCATTGATGCGAGCACTCAAGTTGTTCCGACAAACCTCGGTAATAAAGTCGCCCTAATCCGCTGCGAAAAGAAGCTATTTAAAGCCCCCGTTTATGACTATATCGATATCGCTTTTCCAATCGTTCACGGCACCAATGTTGAGGACGGTACCATTGAAGGCTTTGTAAAAATGCTCAATATCCCATTCGTCGGCTGTGATGTTGTATCTTCTGCTATCGGCATGGATAAATATATTTGCAAGGAAGTTCTCCGTGCCAATAATATTCCAGTCATCGACGGGCTCCTTTATAATGTCAAGCAATACAAGGACGATGTAGAATGGATCGAAAACAACATCAAGAGTGAACTTGGCTTTCCGGTTATCGTTAAGCCAGTTAATCTCGGCTCCAGTGTCGGTATTAGCATTGCTAAGGATGAGAAAGAACTCAAGCAATCTCTCGAAGAGGCATTTACTTATGCTGGAAAAGTCCTCGTCGAGAAAGCCATTATGAACCTTAAGGAAGTTAACTGTTCGGTTATCGGTGATTACGAATCTGCCAAGGCCTCAGTTTGCGAATCTCCAATCAAGATGGATGCTATTTTAAGCTATCGTGACAAATACCTCGGTAGTAGCGCCAAGGGAACGAAAGGACTAAAAGCTACCAAGGCTACAAAAACCGGTGTCAAATCACACGGCGGTACCATGGGGGCCGATGATTCAAATCCAGCACTCGAACTCCCAGCCAAAATCTCCGACCAACGGGCAGAAGAAATCCAAGCCCTCTCAGTTAAGACTTTTCAAGCCCTTGGCTGCTCCGGCGTTATTCGCATAGATTTTATTATCGACAAGGATACGAACAAAATCTACGTCAATGAGGTTAACACTATTCCTGGTAGTCTCTCAAATCACCTCTGGAGAGCCACCGGAGTTGATTACCCCGAGATGCTTAATGAAGTTATTGCGCTCGGTCTCAAGCGGGCGAGGGAAGAGCAGAGACTAACCTTTAGCTTTGACACCAATATTCTCGCGGGCTATGCCAGTGGCGCTAAAGGCGTGAAGGGCACAAATGGTGGCATGAAGGGGACAAGAGCTCCAATACATCATGAATAGAGTCCCTCTCGCTGAACGCATGCGCCCCCAGACTTTAGGGGAAGTGGTTGGGCAGGATGCAATTATTGGCGACGGTAAGATTCTGACCGAAATCGTCAAAAAAGGCGAACCGGTTAACTTAATCTTTTGGGGCCCTCCCGGCACAGGAAAGACTACCCTTGCGCGGATTCTTGCCCATGAATACAGCGCCGACTTTGTTGAGCTTTCTGCCGTCACTGCCAAAAAGCAAGACATCACTGATGTAGTTGAGCGTGCCAAAGTCAACTGGAATCTCAAAATTCGCACCGTGCTTTTTGTGGATGAGATCCATCGTTTCAATAAGGCCCAACAGGATGCTTTTTTACCCCATGTTGAATCCGGCTTAATCATCCTAATTGGCGCTACCACTGAGAACCCTAGCTTCGAAGTCATTTCGCCACTCATTTCACGCTCGCGTGTCGTAGTGGTGTCGGCACTAAAAAAAGATGGCATCCTTGAAGTTCTAAAACGTGCAGTAAAAGCCGAAAAGGTCACGAAACAAGTCAAAAAAGACGCCCTCGAGCTCATCGCCGAGCTCTCGGGCGGCGATGCACGCTCAGCTCTCGGCGATCTCGAGCTCTCGCTTAGCATCGCAAACGGCCAACCGGTCACTAAAGATACCGTTATTACTGCTGTTGGCCGCAAAGTTCCTAACTATGACAAATCCGGCGACTACCACTACGACAATATCTCTGCCTTCATCAAGTCCATGCGTGGCTCCGATGTCGACGCTACTCTTTACTACCTTGCCCGCATGGTCGAGAGCGGGGAAGATCCTAAATTTATTGCCCGTCGCATGGTGATTTTTGCTTCCGAGGACATCGGCCTCGCTGCCAGCGCCGCCCTTAACCTTGCTGTCAGCTGTTTTGAGGCCATCGAGCGGGTCGGTATGCCCGAGGGTGGTATCATTCTCTCTCACGTCGCTACCGTCCTCGCCAAAGCCCCCAAAAATCGCGATTCTTACGATGGCTGGGCTCGTGCCCAAGAAATCGCTCATCGTACTATGGGCGCCCCAATCCCAATTTGGCTTCGCAATGCTCCTACCAAACTCATGAAAGAACTCGGTTTTGGCGAAGGCCAAAAATGGGAAGCTGGTTTTCATCTCGACAAAAGTTATCTCCCCGAAGAAGTCGCTGGTGAAAGGATCTTTGACCCTAGTGCCAAAAGCACCTACAATCACAATGATAAAAACACCAAAAATTCTTAAATTTTCGAGCCGACATCCAGCAATAACGGCCTTCTCTAAAACTCCTTGACATTTTCAGTAATCTGTGCTACAATAGAAGGATAAGGGGCACATTTTGGGCCACTAGTTCTTTGGCATGCCCAAAACAGCTCAAATTCTAATCATAACTTCAGATGACCCAGGCTGGGTCAAATCAGCTAAAAATTCTTTCATTCAGTATACAAAAACAAAAGGAGGGGTAAGTATGGAAGAAAAGAGCAAGATTAAAAGCGCGGTCAAAATGATAATTATGATGACAAGATTATCGGTAGTTTTTTCTATAATGATCTGTGTTGTCACGGTTATTATTATCTACCAAGCCATCAATCTTTCCAATCATGAAATCATGAGGGCTGAATCCCGAAACCGCGCTTTCGTTGGCGAATACGACTTGTATCCCTCCGAGGGAATAGATTACAAGTTAGAAGCCCGCATCGTTGGCGAGGACACAGAAAATGCTTGGTACCACGAGCTCATTGCTGCCGAATACGGCGACATAATCGAGGTTAGGCTTAAGGTTATCGCCACCAATCCTGACGACATCAACCAAACCGAACTCAGGTACCAGACGTTCTACGCATGTAGCGCCAGTCTCGAACTAGTCGAGGCGGCCGTCGATCACGAGCATTTCATTTTGCCGGGTGGTTCGCTCGCGGACTACCCTGAGGATACAGAAGACGAACATGTCACCTATATTGCCGTTGGCACGTTTGAGTTCACTAGCAAAGATTGGTGGAGTGGCAAAAGCTCCTCTGTAATTATCCCGCACAATACGGATATGTTTACCAAACTTGAGGTAATCGCGCCCTATTGTGACGTCGATATCATGGTGATAATTACGCTCATCGTTGCGGTAGTGTTGTTTGGGGTTGTCATCCCGCTCGTTTTTAAGCGGGAGACCTACTATCTTCTCGAGGATTTCGAGGATACAGAAGGCACAGAATAAAAATGCACCCCGCAGTTTCGTAGCGGGGGTATTTTTTGCCCGATAAAGCCAGCTCGATATGCTATAACAACGAGCAGTGAGCGAAAAACATGCCTGCATGTTTTTCCGAGCGCGAGGCAGTTACAGTATAAAACAAAGTTTTATGCTATAATGAAAAGATAAATAAGGAGTTTTTATGGCAGATTTTAATAAAATCCTCACCCCTGGCGATTACGAAAATGGCGAAATCAACGTCGTCATCGAAATCCCAACAGGTTCCAACCACAAAATCGAGTGGGACCGCAAAAACGCTTGTTTTATGCTCGACCGTGTTGAACCAATGGCCTTTGCCAAGCCGACCAACTATGGTTTTATTCCTCAGACTCTCGATGAAGACGGCGACGAGCTGGATGTCCTTATGGTCACTGACCAGCCTCTTACCACCGGCATCTATACTAAAGCCCGTATTCTTGGTGTTATGAAATTCGTCGACAGTGATGAAGTCGACGACAAGATCATCGCTGTTCCAGCTGACGACCGCAATAATGGCGACGCCATCCAGTCTCTCGAAGATCTGCCTGCTCAGCTCATCAAACAAATCGAGTTCCATTTCAATCATTACAAAGACCTCAAAAAACCTGGCTCGACCGTGGTCAAGGGCTTCGAGGGGCTCGATTCTGCCAAACAAGTTATCGCCGATGCTATCAAGCGCTGGAACGAGCAATAATCCCCAGAAACCAAACAAAATTGCGGAGTTATCAAAAACTCCGCTTTTTGGTTGACAACTCTGTGAAAAAACCATAAAAACTATTGACTTTTTCGCCAATCTGTGCTAATATATAAGTATAGGGTTATTCTTAGCCCTCGCACAATACGGTTTTTTGCTATGCATAGCCGTTTTAACAAATCGCATTGTTTAGTGCTAGATATTAGAGTGAGCTTCTCACCTTTATATAGATTGCAACCACAGACTATATTTTTAAGAAATTGGAGGGAATTTCTATGAAAGAAACAAGAAGCATAATAACCATGACCGACCTGATTGCCCTGGGCATTATTACTGTGATTTATACAGTAATTGCCTTCACTCGCCTCGGATATATGCACGCACCGCATACTTCCTATTCTTTTACCGAACAGGGAGATGTGATGCTGGATTTAGGCGAGGAAAAAGCCGTTGGCGGAATCTGGAACTATCTTGGCCACCAAAATAACCCCAAATACAATTTGTGGTATTGGGACGGTCGGGAATGGATTGCGGTATTTTGCGATGCGGTCTACGAAGATGGAACCATTGACAGCTCGGGCTGCTGGGACGCCGGCTCCGTGTTTTGCTGGAACTATTGTGATCTTGGTATCACGGCCCAATATCTGTATATTTCGGCATCAGCCGATAACTATGCGGATAGCATCTTGGAGCTGGTTTTAACCGATTCCGAAGGTCAGACCATAACACCCATCAATAGTCAGCAGTACGAAGCCCTGTTTGACGAGCAGGACGAATTCGAGGGCAGAAGTAGCGCTATGAACGGCACCTACTTTGACGAAATCTATCACGGCAGAACTGCATACGAGATGATCAACCATCTTGTGTGCTGCGAGAACGTTCACCCGCCTCTGGGCAAAGAAATAATTGCCATAGGAGTGCTACTCTTTGGCATGAACCCGTTTGGGTGGCGCTTCATGGGTACCCTCTTTGGTGTGCTCATGATTCCAGTAATCTACCTCTTTGCGAAAAGATTTTTCAAAGAGACTTGGATTAGTGTTGCGGCAGCATTATTGTTCGCATTCGACTTCATGCACTTCGTGCAGACCAGAATCGCGACAATAGACGTATTTGTCACATTCTTCATTATGCTCGCTTATTACTTCATGTATTGCTACTTGCAAACGAGCTTTTATGAGGAGAAGCTGTCGAAGACATTTGTTCTGCTTGGTCTCTGTGGTATCGCTATGGGGCTCAGCTGGGCCTGCAAATGGACAGGAATCTACGCATCCATCGGATTGTGTATCCTGTTTTTCGCCCAGATGCTTAAGAGGTACCGGGAGTATCGCCATGCGGTACTTCACGCCAGAGGAACAAAGAAGTATATTTGCAACAACTTCAAGCCGTTATTCTGGAAAACTATCGGCTTCTGTTGCGTATTCTTCGTTGCAATCCCGGCGGCAATTTATATTCTGTCCTATATCCCCTTTGTGGACGGGACAGACCGGTCCTTACTGGTAAAAGTCATTGAGGCACAGAAGACCATGTTCGGCTATCATAGTGCTCTGGAAGAAGGCCATCCTTTTGGTTCCACTTGGTATCAATGGCCAATTATGTATCGGCCAACTTGGTACTACTCTGGTGCTATCGGAGACCTCAGAGAGGGAATCAGTGCTTTCGGTAATCCCTTAGTATGGTGGGTCGGAATCCCGGCGGCAGTATATATGCTGCATTTGTCTATACGCAGAAAAGATAAAAAAGCCGCCTTTCTATTCATTGGCTACTTATCTCAGTATGCACCGTGGCTGCTGATAAAACGCGTGGTATTTATTTATCATTATTTCCCGAGCGTACCATTCGTGGTTATGATGATAACGTACACAATGTATCGCCTCGCCAACGCGAAGCAGGGAAAGTGGAAGAAGCAAATGCAGACGGGAATTTGGCTTTATGTTATCCTCGCAATTGGACTATTTGCCCTGTTTTATCCGGTATTGTCTGGCTTACCAATTCACCCGGAATATGCCGAGAAGTACTTAAAATGGTTTGATTCTTGGGTTTTGCTTGATACTTGGTCATAAAGCGCGAACGATGTGATTTATACCAACAAAATTGCGGAGCTATTACAGCTCCGCTCTTTTTGTTATCTACCCAAAGCAAAACCCCTGGTTGGTCCAGGGGTGCTCTTTGTCATGTGGTTCGCCAACTAAGCCAATCAGCCTAAATGCCAGTTTTTACAGTCCGCCGACTT
This sequence comes from uncultured Candidatus Saccharibacteria bacterium, assembly GCA_948851665.1. Lineage (GTDB taxonomy): Bacteria > Patescibacteriota > Saccharimonadia > Saccharimonadales > Saccharimonadaceae > Nanosyncoccus. The sequence goes on along the minus strand of CAQOWG010000008.1, from coordinate 5,792 downwards.
TCGCCTCGTACATAATCCGTTCGTGTTCCGGGTTGCCTGCGTCACTCTTTCCGTAAAGGAATAAGTGGTCAAATAACTCCGGATCGTCCAGATGCTTTTCAACGTACTTCCAGAACTTTACGTTGCCGTTATAATAAATCATATCTTTATTATTTGGCAGGTCGTCTGTTCCTCGGAAAGTCCGCTGAGTGGTCGTAAAGGCCAGTTTAGTCTGATCCTTACCGTCCGTGAGGCTCATCATCCGCTTCAAGATTTCAAACACCTGACGAAAGTTCATGTGTTCGAAGTTCGCCAGACCGATTGCGATGTAGCGCTCAGGATTGGCGTCTTCATACTTGCCATCCCAAGCCTGTTCTGCTGCCTTTGCTACGCCTTCCTCGAAAGCATCATAGCCCGGCATACCGGTCCGAAACATCTCGATTTGCGCTTTCTCATACGGAATCCCGCGCATTGCGTGTACTCCCTCCTCGTGGGACTTGAGCTTACAAGCCTCCAAATGAGTCAGGATGTTCTTGGGCCGCTTTCCCGGCATCTCAAGTCTTTTACGATGCTGGTTGGCGTTTGCCACGGTGCGGTTGGGCTGGTACTCAGCGCTCCATTCGGAGTTATCGTCCGTATTGCCGCGAAGCGTCTCGCACATCTTCTCGGTCAGTTCTTCGATGCTAATCTCCCGATCGCTCGGCAAATTCGCCACAATCGGCGCCATGTACTCGCGCATCAGAGCCGAAAAAGTCTCCACCGTTTCCGGACTGGGCTGGTAACGCTCAGCCGGTATCAGCTTCACATCTTTCAGCAGTTCCATCAGCTCGTCATACATGATTTGTTCACTGCTGCTTAGCTCGCGTTCGGAGATTTTCTCCAGCTGACTCTGTAACAAAGCCTGATAAGTGTCATAATCCGGCTTGCCATAGCGAGCTTCGTTTGCTGCTTTTTGGGCTGCTGCTGTTTCTGCACAGGGGTTCGCGCGGTAATTCGCACAAGCCAAGCAGAATCCGTTCCCAAGTAAACTCGCTTCAACCGCCAGCTTTATAGCTCGTTGTTGCTTGTCGCTCAGAGAACTATTGCTGGGCTTTCCCTCGTTGCGCAGCTCCTCAAGATTATCGAGCCAGCGCTTAATAGCGCTCAGCAAATCAACCTTCAGCTGCAGTTCCCTAGTATTAAGCCTGCCCAATTCATTATTGGGCTTCATCAGGGAATCATTCGCTAAGAATTCTTCTTGCGCCTCCGGGCGTGTCGAATTCAGAGTGTTGATTGTATCAGTTTCGCAGCTACTAACAATTGCAGTTACTTGGGTAAAACTCATTTTTTCAGCCATATTCATCATCCTCCTTCTGCATGCTAGCTCACCACAAGTTTTCAATGTTCCAAGGCTCGGCCTCGGCGTCATGAAAACCCGCGGCTCTGTAGCAATGCTACGTCCTTATACTTCCATTGTATCACAGATTACCAATTTTGTCAATACTATCTATGCTTATTCTCGTAATTTGTAAAGTCAAGCACAACTATATAGTGCAATATGACAAATCTCAATATTTATTCCTGTATTTTATTCCATAAACGCGCCACTTTGGCGTTCCCAAAGCTGACGATAAACGCCCTTTGGTTTTGCTAGTAACTCGTGATGCCTGCCTTGCTCGACAATTTTCCCGTCTTGCAACACCACAATCCTGTCTAAATTCGCCACCGTGCTAAGGCGGTGCGCAATCACGATGCTGGTGCGGCCTTTCATCAATTTTGCCAGAGCATCTTGAATCAACGCTTCACTCTCGGAGTCAAGCGCCGAGGTCGCCTCATCTAGCACTAAAATCGGTGCATCTTTCAAAATCGCCCGTGCAATCGCAATCCGTTGCCGCTGCCCACCGGAAAGTTTTACCCCGCGCTCGCCCACCAGTGTGTCGTAGCCCTCCGGCAAGTCACTGATGAACTTATCCGCATTCGCCAGCTCTGCTGCCCGTTCAATCTCTGCCTTGGTGGCGTTGGGCTTGCCATAAGCGATATTCTCCGCAATCGAACGGTGAAACAGTGAGGTTTCCTGCGGCACATAGGCAATATTTTTTCTGAGGCTATGCTGAGTCACTTTGCGAATATCCTGCCCCGACACTAGCACCGCCCCATCACTCACATCTGCAAACCGCAGCAACAATTTCGTCAAAGTCGTCTTGCCGCTCCCACTCACACCGACCAGCCCCACCCGTTCACCCGGCTCAATCTCAAGGTCAAAATCTTCAAAAATTGGACTCCTCGCATCTTTGTGTTGAAACTTCACATTGTCAAATTTCACCGTCGCCGCATCCATCTCTAGCGGCGCCGCGTCCGGCGCATCCACCACGTCGTCCACCATGTCGAGAATCAGTGTCATCTCGTGCGCATCACCAAACGCCCGGTTCCAGTTCTTGAAAATATGCGTAAAATTCCAAAGTTCGCCCTGAATCGACTGCGCGTAAGTCACAATTAGCACCAAGGTCGACACCGACACTCCTAACCATTCGCGTCCAGCCACTAAAAAGACCAAAATCATCGCTGTAATCCCGACCTGCACCAAGCCGAACTTCACGTCTCGCCCAATTGAAGCATGCATCAAGCCTCGCGATACTTCGTAGGTGTGGCGCGCCGCTTTCACAAAACGCTTCTCCTCGTGCGCTTCGTGCGCGTAAGATTTCACCGAAATAATGTTGGAAATCGAATCCGCCAGCTGTCCAGTCTGCTTATTCTCTGCCTCGGCTTCCGCTTCGTTTAAGGGCATCATCTTGCGATACGAGAAGAACGCCACTACCGCATAGACCACCACAAATACCACCAGCCCCAGCGCGAACCACCAGGCTTGATTCGCCAGCGTAATCACCACCATCAGAATATAGACCACCATCGGCCAGAGATCCCAAACAATCACGTCAATCAACCGTTCAAATGCCCAGACAAATTTATTGACCTGTGATACGAGTGACCCCGAGAAGCGGTCGTTATGGAACTGCATCGATTGTGCTGCTACCGTGTCAAACCCAAGGCTCGCGAGGTCATAAATCGCCAAAATCTCCATTTTCCAGCAAGACCAAAGACGTAGCGGCTCGAGTACCGTTTTACAGAGCGCAAACACCACCCCAAACAGAATAATCTCTGTCGCTGCAATCGACCACATCTCCTCTGCCGGAAGCCCCAGAGTCGCTTTTTCAATCAAATCTGCAAAAATCATCGGTGCCAGCACCGCCCGAATAAATACTACCACCGGCGTCAATATAAAACACGCCAGCGTGTGCCACTTATAACGCTTCAGCTCCTGCCAATAGTAATGCCAAGTCCGCCATGCAGTCTTTGGCTTCTGTTGTTCCTTCACTTTTGTCATACTAAAATCATATCACAACTTGCCCCTGCGATGCAAGCGCTTTCGTCTCTAAATTTATCGGGGGGGGGGGGCATTTTATAGGGAAGAATCAACGCCAAGTTCCTATTGACAAATATGATAATCTATGATACAATGGAGATATGAGGGTATTTATTACCTTTGCACCACAAAGATCATAGTCGTGGGACTTTAACCCAAAGGAGGGACGCTATGTCTAACAAGCTAGAAGTTATCAAGAATCAACCAGAACTTTTCAAGAGCTTCAAAGAGGCTCTTGAGCGCGGCAAATGGTTATCTGCGAGTGTTATCCTTTGCACGGATTGTATCGAGGTCTTCTTATTGCCCCCGGACCAGTCCAGTACTGATATGACAGAATACACCTGTTTTATCGGCTATACTGAGGAGTCGCTTACGTCGATCAATGCATTATTGGATGACAGAGCACAGGCCCTGAAAAATCGGTGGGCTCCGCACTTCCGGGTATTGAACGAGAGCGCAGATTGTAATTGGTCTATCGATATAAGCAAACAGGACTACGCCGTCTTGGCAGTCGGTAATCTTGAAGATCTGCACCGCTATCGGCTCACTTGGTCATATGACGGATTGCTGGAAGCTGCCGATTATCTTTCCAGACGCTCCAATACCGTCCTTGACGAAGAAGACTAATTGATGACTGATAATAAAAAAGCTTGGCTTAAGCCAAAGGAGAATAGATGCTCTATTCTCCTTTTCTTTTATTAAAGGAGTAATGCAGAGGTATTTATTTTACAATTCCTCAACCCTCACCCGTACCTGCTCGGTCGTATCTCGATCCCGCACTGTCACCGTGCCGTCTTCCAAGGTATCAAAATCAATCACCACGCACTTTGGTGTACCGATTTCGTCCTGTTTTTTGTAACGTTTCCCGATATTCCCGGAATCATCCCAGGTCACAAAGGTATATTTCTTCTTCAAAATCTCATAAACTTCGCGTGCTTTTGCCACCAGCTCTGGCTTATTTTTCAGTAACGGGGAAACACAGAATCTATACGGTGCCAAATTTTCTGGCAATTTCAGTACAATTCGATCTTCTTCCTCGCTGTACGCACTTGCAAGTACCGCCAACATCAACCGCTCCACCCCAATCGACGGCTCGATCACATGTGGAATATAGGTCTCGTTGGTGTTTTTGTCGCGATATTCCATCTTTTTGCCCGATTCGCGCTGAATGTTCGCAAGGTCAAAATCCGTCCGGTACGCCAAGCCCATCAGCTCTTCTTCACCGTTCGGGTAATCGAACATAAAATCAATCGTCCGCTTCGAATAATGCGCTCGGTCTTCCTCCGGTACTTCCAATTCGTGAATTTTCTCCACTGGCAGCCCCATCACCCCTTCTAGAAATTCGTGTTGTTCTTTGCGCAACTTCTCAAAGTTTTCTTCCCAAGTTCCCGGTGCCACAAAATATTCAATTTCCATCTGCGAACATTCCCGGTCGCGCAGGATGAAATCCCGTGGCGAAATCTCATTGCGAAACGCCTTGCCTTGTTGCGCAATCCCAAACGGCATGTCCGGGTAAATCGTGTCCACTATATTTTTATAATTCGTAAAAATCCCCTGTGCCGTCTCTGGGCGCAGATAAGCAATCCCTTTTTCTGCCAGCTCCGGATTCTCGTTCACATCTTCGGGCAGCACCGCTCCCACATGCGTCGAAAACATCATATTGAACTTACGGATCGGCCCCCAATTTTCCTTGCCACAGATCGGGCATTTAGTATGCGTTGCCAAAAATTCTTCCGTCGTCACCGACTCAGAAATCCCGTCAGCAATTTTGTCCGCCCGAAAGCGGTTTTTACAATCTTTACATTCCACCAGCGGGTCGGCGAACGTCCCCACATGTCCCGACGCCACCCACGTCCGCGGGTTCATGATAATCGCCGCATCCACGCCATACATATCGTCGCGTTGATCTACCCAGTAATTCCACCACTCATCCATAATTTTGCGCTTCAAAAGCACGCCCAGCGGCCCAAAATCCCACGTACCAGCCATCCCGCCATACACATCCGAACCCGGAAAAATAAATCCCCGTCTTTTACATAAACTTACAATATCTTCCATTTTTGCCATAATACCTCCAATTATATCACACCCTGCCGAAAAAGCCCTTTCCATTTTGGGATGTTATGTGATATAATACACTCATGCCGCGATAGCTCAGTCGGTAGAGCGCATCCATGGTAAGGATGAGGTCCCGGGTTCAAATCCCGGTCGCGGCTCCATAGAAATACTACTAGTATATGCTAGTAGTATTTCTTATTTACCCACAAACTGGGATAACAGAGTCTTCGTCAGAAAACCCTGTTATCCCGGTCAAAGTATGGTATAATAGATATTGTTGGGCCAGTAGCTCATCTGGTAGAGCGCAGCATTCGCATTGCTGAGGTGGTCGGTTCGAGTCCGATCTGGTCCACCA
>CAQOWG010000007.1 GCA_948851665.1 uncultured Candidatus Saccharibacteria bacterium | reverse complement strand
ATATTATTACGCCAGTGCTTGTTATTATTTTGTTTTTTGATATAGAGTGGGGGCAAATTCAAAAAAATGGAGGCAAGTCATGTCAAAATACAATACTACGCAATACCGCATTGCGAAGCTTAAGCGACCACCGTACAATATTGGGCGTCCGCCGCAACATCGTTTCAGAATCCGTCATTGTATCTTGGCAATTACACTCATACTGACATCGTGCTGCCGTTTTCCCCATGTATTTGCTCACTCGGGGACCACCTGCGCTGATATTGAATTTATCTTTGCGCACGGTTCTGGCGAAAATCTAGACAGCGACACGTATCGTGCTTGGAAAGATTCGCTAATTAGCGAGCTAGATAGAGAACTGAAAGTACCATCTATTACTTATCATTTCTACGAGCTTGGCACCTATCCACAAAACGGCTTCCGGTATCCCGCCGTACGCATCTCTAACGATCTGGAAGGAATTATTAATCTGGGTGGAGCCGCCATTAGCGGTGGGGAAGCTCATGCCTTTGGCGAAAGCGTTTCGGCTGGTATAGCAGAACTCAAGACCTACATAGATCAAATAGCCAGTGTCTGCCCGCGGACCAAATTTGTCTTAGGCGGTTATTCACAAGGCGCCATGGTACTCACTCGTAGCCTACCCGATTTGAATCCGAATCAGATTATCTATGCAGCAACCTTTGGCGACCCTAAACTGTACCTACCAGAAGGCTCGCGCCCGCAATTGGACGACTACTATGTGCCAGAAGCCTGCTATGGGCTCGGCCTTTCCGAGTATCGTGAGTATGTTCCAGATTGCTATGCCTACTCTGGGATTTTAGGCGCAGCTATACCATATCAACCACTTGGATATTCTGGAAAACTCGGCACTTGGTGTAATCAAGACGACATTATCTGTAGCTCTGGTTCCAGTATTCAAGACCATACTAGTTATGTGTCGGATCGGCTTTATTCCGATGCAGCACGGCGCATTGTTCGGGCTATCAAAAATACTTTTGCAGACCGTCTAGATCATGCTTTTGAAGACAACCAGCACGTCCACGAGGTTGCTATAGTTGCCGACATTACCGGCTCAATGGCGCGAGGAGATTTATACTGGCGTCTCACCAGGGAAGCAGAAAAGTTAGCGACAAAGGTTATTGCTACTGGTGGCAGAGTGTCATTTTTTACTTATCGCGACCTCATTGAAGGTACAGAAACTAAAAAGTTATGTGATTTTACTTGCACGCTAGAGGACTTTAAGAGCGCAATCAACAGCGTTAAGTTGATTGATGGTGAAGATGATAATGAGTCTGCTCTCTCAGCTATGGACTATGCCATTAATGCCTTGAATTGGTCGGAAAATTCTGAAAAGTCGTTGCTAATTTTAACCGATGCTGGGCTACACGAACCGGATCGTGACGGCAAAACTTCCGCTGATGTAGTTATAAGCAGTAAAAATCATGGCGGGGTTAAGATCTTTGCGCCAGTCTGGACGGAACATATGGACGATTATCGCACTGTTGCCGAACAGACGGGCGGCAGGGTGTTAAGCCTTGGTGGTGGAATCGAAAAGGCCACAACCGCCATCTTGCCAAAACCAGTTATCAATCTAGAACAGACTAGCTATGAGGGGCCGACTAATTCACACTTCATCTTTGACGCCTCCCGCTCGCAAGTATTTGCTGGCCCTAATCTAGTCTATGATTGGGATTTAGATGGTAATGGCATCTATGAATTACAAAATGCTGGACCTATCGTCGAGAAAACTTTTAACCGTTTCGAAGGAGAAGTATTTGTCCGTGCTACTGACCGTGCTGGGCACAGTACAGTGTCCTCCATCTATGTAAAAGCTCAAGGAACGCTAGCTCCTTTATCGTCCGCGAAAATCACCGACGCTGACTTGAAAATTATCACCAATGCGAATATAGGCGTAGTTTCACATACTAACAATAGTGCAAATCTCACCGCCCATATCAGTCTTAGCACTGATGCCGAGCGTGTTTTATTGACTATGGACGAAGCGGTTCTTGGCTTTATAGATTTAACCAATAACCGTGGTGAGCTAGCTATAGAGGATGTGAAGATCGACTCCGAGTTCACTTTGATTCCTTATTCAACGACCGGCCGACGAGGTTCTAGCTATACTATTACCGCAGATGGCAACACGGCTGAAACTCCTCATCCAGACACCGAACCAGCCACGCCGACCACTCCTTTGCCAAGTACTCCTACCAGTCGCCCAGATATACCTACTAATACCACCTCTCCCCAACCGATCCCCATTCCGAAAGCTCCCAATACCGGAGTACGTAGATTAGATCAAGAGGAGGCCAACATGTCCAACCCATGATAAAAACTAACCATGTGAGCTGAGGTGCCAATGATCGCCAAATTCACAATGATATACTTCAAGTTTTGGCGCATTGTAATCATGCTCTGCCACTAGTGCTGCGGTCTCTGCTTCTTCGCGTGTTGTGTAACAAGTTTTCTGTTGTTCTCCTACCCAACACTTCTTATGAACGGGTTCCCGCAAACGATGATTCGCCATATGTTCATTTATTGTACCACGGTTTTTCTAAAAAGAATAAGACTTATGCTATAATATATAAAGGAAAAAGTGGGCAAATGAGTAAACTGGCAGAATATCTCAATAAACAGATGGTCGGCAACGTTTTTGATCGTGCCACTGTCTTGAGGTCTTTTGCGACCGACCAATCTATACTGCGAATTACGCCGCGCCTAGTGGCTTTTCCGGAAACAACTGCAGATGTTCGGGGAGTGTTGCGTTTTGTTAACCAATTAGCTGAACGCGAGCTTACCTTACCGATTACTGTTCGGGGAACAGGTTTTGACAAAACTGGCGCAGCTATTGGTCCTGGCCTGATTCTTTCGACGACGAAGCTTAATCGTATCGAAGAAATCGACACAAGGAGCCGACTAGTAAGAGTACAACCAGGGGTCACTCTGGGTGCACTCAATCAAGCCTTGCGGCTTCACGGACTTTGGCTACCAGTTGGATGCGATGAAGGCCTGACAATCGGCGGACTAATCGCTGGTACGCCAACTGATAGGTATGTCCGTCGGCATGGCGGCATTACGCGCTTGGTCGAACGCGTTGAAGTCGTCTTAGCTAACGGCGAAGAAATCCAAGTTGCCCCCATTAACGCACGAGCAGTTGAAAGCAGGACTGCAAGTGGTAGTGCTGAGGGGGAACTATATCGTCGCCTTGAACGTATTATAGATGATCAAGCTGACACAATCTTAGATCGTGGCATGCAACCTTTTGATGCGTCTGGCTATGCCAATATTGTACACGTCCATGAAGGGCGTGGTTTTGACTTGCTGCCATTGCTATTTGCCTCGCAAGGTACCCTGGGTATTATCACTGATATTATTCTGAAAGTTAAACTTGCCCCTACGCACGTTAAGCGCCTTCTAATTTCATTTCACGATCAGAAGGTCGCTGAACGATTTTTGAATTTTGCATATGATCTCGAACCATACCTTTTGCAGGTTGTAGATTTACGTATCCTCGCAGCCGCGGCAGAAACTGGCAAGAAATCTGACCTCTTCACGCGCAAGTTAGGTAAGGGATTGCTTGTAATGGTTGGCTTTGATCAAGGCAAATTGCAAAATGCAAAGAACATCAAGCGTTGCTTGCGAGCTTTGCCAGACAACGTGTTGCGTGTTGAAGAAGACGCTAACAATCATGCTGATTTTGAATCCATTCGCACTGCAATTGTCAGTTATCTGAATGATAGCGGATATCTTGCCCGTGTTCCAATTTGTGATGATGTCTATATCCCCAACTCCAGCTTTGCTCAGTTTTGTAATGGTCTAGTCGAATTGGAGCGTGTCTTCCATCAAGATCTGCCTGTCTATGGCTCGTTTGCCGCTGGTAGTTATAGCGTACGGCCGGACTTCGATTATACTGATCTGGATGGTCGCAAACAAATCATCGATTTTCTGCGATTGTTCTCCGGATTAGTCGATGAATGTCGCGGATCGGTCACTGGCAACTGTCCGGAGGGGCGAGTTAAGACTTTGGTTAAGGACTCAGTAATTGGCGTCGGCGAAAGGCAACTATATACTGCCATTAAAGAAGCGTTTGATCCATATAACATTCTCAATCCGGGCGTTAAGCTTGGCGCCAAGACACGCGATACTATTCGTAGCTTAAACACCACAGAAAAAGACACTGTCGTTGCTCTCTAGAACGTGTTATAATATCAGAATGAAGACTACAACAAAGAAAATATCTGATACAAGGGTGGAATTGACCGTAACTTTGGACGCGGCCGATCTCAAAACGGCTCGCGCGCAGGCACTTGAGCAACTTGCTAAAAACATTAAGGTTCAAGGATTCCGCAAAGGTAAGGCCCCGGCATCATTGGTTGAGCAGCAAATCTCCGTTAATGATATTGCTGGAGAGACAATAGATCTTGCTGTGCGCCAGAACTTGCCAGCTGCCTTCGATGCAGCCAAGATTGCGCCACTTGCCGTCGACAAAGTTAATGTCACCAAATATGTTCCAGACAAGTCGGCTGAGTTTACTGCTGCTGCCGACGTCTTGCCAGAAGTCAAGCTTGGGGACTATAAGAAACTTAGCGCCAAACTTGAATCTGCAACGCCTAAAGCTGCTGAAGTCCAAGAGGTAATTGATAATATCTTGAATGCCTATTCGGAGAAGTCCGTTGTCAAACGCGCAGCTGCCAAGGGCGATGAAGTCATTATTGATTTTGTCGGTAAACGTGAAAACGGCGAGGAATTTGCTGGTGGTAGCGCTAAGGACCATCATCTAACACTTGGGTCTGGACAATTTATTCCTGGTTTTGAAGATACGATCGTTGGCCACTCGGCCGGTGATAAGTTTGATATTAAAGTTACTTTCCCTAAGGATTATCCAGAGAAGACTCTAGCTGGTAAACCAGCGGTTTTTGAAACTTTACTCAAACAAGTCAACGAAATCAAAAAACCAGCTCCAGATGATGAACTAGCTAAAAAATGTAATTTCAAGACTTTCGCCGAACTCAAAGCCGACATCGAAAAGAATCTTGAACTCCAGAACCAACACCGTGCTCTCGATCAGTATCGCGAATCTTTAGTGTCTGAGTTGGTGAAAAAATCTAAAGTCTCCGCCCCAGAAATCCTTATTCAGGACCAACTCCGTTTCATCAAGGACGACATGGAACGCAATGCTACTTCACGCGGTATGACTATGGAGCAATACCTCGAACATGCCGGCATGAATAACGAAGAGTGGGAGAAGCAAGCTCGCGAAATCGCAGAAGCTCGCGTCAAGAGTTCTCTAGTTTTGCAGATTCTCGCTCGTGAACAAAAGATTTCTGCCAGCGACGAAGAGGTCGAGGCCAAAATCGCTGAGCTAAAAGACGTCTATAAGAATTCCAAAGAAGCCATGGATAATCTTAAGCGACCAGAAGTTAAACAAGACCTTCGCAATCGTCTTACGATTGACAAGACGCTCGAGTTTCTGGTTGACGCCAATAAGCCAAAAGCCACCAAGAAGACCACCAAAAAATAGCTGGCGATACTTTCTTGACGCCAATAGAACCAACAAAGCTAAAAACTCCACACCTACTCTCTATTTCTAGATTTCAGTGTGGGCTGGATGTTAGCTAGTTACTTTCTTGTATAGTTCGTCTATAGTCCCAGCATTTCGCTTGACGGTACTGTAACTCGGGAAGCGGTCATCGGCATCGATTTCTTGTCGAGTGGGTTTCCGCCCCTTCTCTTTGACCAAGATTTTGAAGTTTGCCAAAATTTTTTCCGCACTATTGCGCTCGTCACGTACGCGCTTGAACTCGATGCTTTTCAGAAAATCATCGGCTCCAGATTTAATCATCGCGCCATCTAGGCCATCAAAATGTCGTGTGTAATATGCAGCACTCAGAAGGTCCGGGTCTGCATTGATTTCAGCACAAGTTGGTCGGCGTCTAATAGACACGACTTTGTCGTACAGCTGTTTCAGTGCGGTTTCCTCATCAATAGCTTTACCCACTTTGTACCCTACCTTTATGCCTGCAAGTTTACGGGCATTCGTTACCGTTTCGAACCTTTCGCTATAGGCTTTAGCACAGGGCATATTAGGATCATCGTCAATGTCTTTAGCTTTTACTACTCGATCGCCTACCTCTCTTTGCTTTTCGCGCAACTTTTCAAGCATCTCCTCATCGCTTATACCGGTGTAGTGCAGAATTGGTATCCCTGCTTCGGCGCATGCGTTATACATGGTACCGAAGTATCTTAGGTATGTTGGCTGTGATGCTATCCACTTGCAATTCTCCAAGTCGCTTACTCCTATTGGTCTACCAAGTTCCCTGTATAGTTTTACTAAATCTGCCAATAATATTTCTTTCGTATACCCTCTCGCCACGGCGAGTAGGTGCACAATGTCTACCATTCTTGACTTGAACTCCGGCGTGGCGATATTGAGTGTAAAATGTTCTTGACGACCATAATTGTCATTATCACCTCGAGAGTTTTCAATGCGCTCAGAGATGCGTTGCTTGAGGTCTAAGACAGACTGAATTCGTTCGCAGTTGGCGACAAAGTCGAGTATTATCACTCTGCCCTTGTCTGGGGCAGGGCGAGTACCGCGACCGAGCTGCTGATAGAAGATTGTGTCAGAAGCAGTATTGCGCAAAAAGACGATGATGTTTGCATCCGGTATATCGACGCCCTCATTCAGTATTTGTACTGAAACGATAGTGTGAATCTTACCCTGCCTAAATGCTTCCAGCGCCATATTATTGGTGAGACTGTTCTGACCACCATGAACCACCATAGCGTCATCACCTATCAGCTTAGCGATTCTCTGGGAATGCTCAATAGTTCTGCAGAAGATGATGGTTTTCGGGTTCTTCTGTTCGGCAGAATACTGTTTGATCAGCCGGACAATCTCCTTGTCCCGTTTTGGAACAAAAATCGTGCGATTGAGTTGTGATATGACCAACTTTTCGTTATTGTTTATACACTGGTCAATTTTTTCCTGAGACATATCATCAAGCACTAATCGGTAGTCGCACTCAGCCAACAGTCCTTGACTCACTGCCTCCACGAAACTTAGCTCGTATACAGGCTCGCCATAAATCTCTGCAATATCCTTGCCGTCGAGACGATCTGGTGTTGCAGTCATACCCAGCAAGAACTCCGGCGTGAAATATGTGATTGTCGCAGAGTAGGTGCAGGCTTGACTATGGTGAGCTTCATCAACAATGACATAGTCGAAAGCGTCCGGCGCAAATTCCTCGCGATGTTCTTTCATTGTTTGAAAACTCGCAAAAAAGAAGTCCGTTAGACGCTTAGTTCTATCCTCTCCCACGAACATTCCGTAGCTGTATTCTTCGCCAAAATAAGACTTATACTTATCCTTTGATTGGCTCAAAATCGCCTCAGAATGACACAACATAAGGACCTTGCCAAAATTGCGTTGAGCAAAAAAACGTTCAACGGCAAAAGCCGATGTGAGGGTTTTGCCAAGTCCGCTCGCCATCACGATAAGGGCCCGTGAAGCTCCGGATTCAATTGCTTGCGTTATCGCCTCAAGACAATCGAGTTGGTATGAATGTGGCTTAATTTCTGGATTTCTCATAGAAACCACCCCTTTCTATCTTTTAATAACTAGCTTTTAATGATCTTGAATTTGGCTGAAATTAGCCAATCCACGAATTCTATAGGGGTGACATAAAAGACCCCCTATATTCCCATTGTATCACAGAATACTAATTTTGTCAATAGCAATAACGCCTACTGAGGAAAATTTAAAAGGTTTTTCTTGCTTTTTCAACGCATCTGGTATATAATTAAACCTAGAGTTTCAGCCGGGGAACTATTGCTGTACTGTTCCCCGGCATCATATATTAAAATAGTATTAAATAGGGAATTTTATGCCAACTATCAATCAGTTGATTCGGAAGCCCCGCCAGAAGGCTGCGCATAAGTCAAAGTCTCCGGCGCTTGGCTCCATTGTCAATACCTTGAAGACCCGTCGGTATAATCAAGCCGCCCCGCTCAAACGCGGAGTCTGCCTCAAGGTAACTACCAAAACTCCAAAGAAACCAAACTCCGCTTTGCGTAAAGTTGCACGTGTGCGCTTAACCAACGGTCAAGAAGTTTGGGCTTATATCGGTGGCGAGGGTCACAACCTCCAGGAGCACGCCGTCGTATTGGTGCGCGGTGGTCGCGTGCCGGATCTTCCAGGTGTACGCTATCATGTCGTTCGTGGTACTTTGGACCTCCAAGGTGTTCAAGGTCGTAAGCAAGGCCGTTCCAAATACGGTGCGAAGAAGGGAGAATAATTATGCCACGCAAAGTTACTCGTTCTCTTGAGCGCAAAGTGTCACCAGATCGCAAGTATCAATCGGTGTTGATTCAGCGCCTCATTAATAAATCAATGCTTGATGGCAAAAAGCAAGCTGCTGAGCGCGCAGTCTATGCTGCACTTGAAGGCGCCGCCAAGAAGTTGAACTCCGAAGACCCAGTAGCGGTTTTTGAAAAAGCTATCGCCAACGTTTCGCCAGATTTCGAAGTCAAATCTCGTCGCGTAGGTGGTGCTAACTACCAGATCCCATTCCCAATCGCTGGCCACCGTCAGCAGCACTTCGCTTTCTCATGGCTCGTCCAGGCTGCGCGTGCTCGCCAGGGTATGCCATATGCGAAGCGTCTCGAAGCCGAAATCGTCGATGCTTACAACGAAACTGGTGCTGCTTTCAAAAAGAAAGAAGACTGTCATCGCATGGCCGAAGCCAACCGCGCTTTCGCTCACTTCGCCCGTGCCTAGTCGAGTTCATAATTCAAATAGAAATAACCCCATTTGGGGTTATTTTTATTATTGCCAATAGAAAAAGCCCCAAGTTCCAGGGGCTTATCCAAAGAATGTGCAGAAATTGTGCTTGTCTGAGTCCGAGCCGAATGAGTAACACCTGACAACGGGTAGATTAGGAACTCATATAAGATTTTATTACTTTCCTGACTTTTTATGCTATAATAATCATAAGTATATTTAGGAGGTAAAATGGTAAGATTGGCAATCAATGGATTCGGCCGGATTGGGCGCTGTGCTTTTAAGATTGCTTTTGAGCGACGCGATGCTGAAGTAGTCGCAATCAATACTATCGGTACGCCAGAAGCGATGGCGCATCTTTTGAAATATGACTCGGCTTATGGTATTTATGGTCACGAGGTTGATTTTGATGATCAGCATATTATTATTGATGGACAAAAAATTCTCTTCATGAGCGAGCCAGATCCTACTAAATTGCCGTGGGATAAACTGGAAATCGATACTGTTATGGAGTGTACGGGGCGCTTTACTAATCCGGCTGATGCTAGGGCACACATTCGCGCTGGCGCTCGTAAGGTTGTCATCTCTGCTCCCGCTAAGGGTCCTGGTGCAAAAACTGTCGTACTCGGCGTCAATGAAGAGGTCGTCACCGCTGATGACGAAATCATCTCTTGTGCTTCTTGCACCACGAATTGTATTGCCCCAGTTATGAAGATCCTTGAAGATAACTTTGGTATTGAAAAAGCCATGATGACTACTGTCCACTCCTATACTGCTTCGCAAAAACTCCAGGACGACGAAGCGAAAGACTTACGTGAAGCACGCGCTGCAGCAGTTAATATTGTTCCCACTACGACCGGCGCTTCAAAAGCCGCAGCCCTTACTATTCCTAGCCTCGAGAATAAGTTTAATGGTCTTTCGGTACGCGTGCCTAGCCTCGTAGTTTCACTTGCTGACATTACCGCCGTTATCAAAAAGAATACTACTGCCGACGAGCTCAATAAAGTTTTTGAACGTGCTGCTGCTGAGCCATATTATGAAGGTATTCTTGCTGTTTCCCGCAGCGAGCTAGTCTCGACCGATTTTCGTGGCAACTCCAACTCGGCCATCGTTGATTTGCCACTGACGGATGTTGTAGGTGGGAACTTAGTAAAAGTCATTGCATGGTATGACAATGAATGGGGGTACTCCAACCGCCTAGTAGAATTATCGGTAGATTTTGGGAGGTAATATGTTGGACTACACGATTTATTTTGGTGCCGATCATCGCGGTTTCGAGAAAAAAGCAGAACTCATCAAACTGGTACAGGGTTGTCATGATTTCCTGAAAGTTGAGGATATTTGGCCAGCCGAATATAACCCAGACGACGATTTCAACGATGCTGCTCTACAAGTAGCCGAAAAAGTCTTGGCAGACGAGCGTGGTTTTGGTGTTCTGCTGTGCGGCTCAGCGCATGGAGTCTGTATGCAAGCAAACCGCATTAAGGGCATCCGCGCTATTCACGCTCGTACTCCCGAAAGCGCCGCAATTGGTCGCGAACATGACTATGCCAATGTCCTCTGTCTCTCGGCTGACGAAATGGATCCAGCCACGATGGAACCAATCGTCAAGGCTTTTTGCCATGCCCGCCCAAATCCCGATGAACGTTATCGACGCCGCGTTGAACGGCTTGACCAGGAGGGCTAATGGCGATTATTTCTCCTACAATCACTACTTCCGACCTTGAACAATTCAACCAATCACTTGCGACGCTTCAGACCTATGCCAAACGCGTACAGATTGATATTTCTGATGGTACTTTTGCTTCTGCGCAGCTTGTGCCGATCCCTAGCATGGAATTGCCTGAAGGCATCAAGTATGATTTTCATATTATGAGCATCAAGCCAAGCGAGCATATTGCGGCGGCTATCGAGAAAAAGCCTGCTTTGGTGATCGTGCATGCAGAACTAGATGATGATTTCAATGCGATTGCTAATCAGCTACGTTCTGCTGGTATCAAAGTTGGTGTAGCCCTACTCAAGAGCACCCTTCCGTCTCGGGCCCAATCTTTAATTTCTCAAGCAGATCATGTCCTGATTTTCTCCGGCAATTTGGGTGAGCAGGGTGGTACGGCAGATATGCTTCAAATTGAGAAAGTTCCCCTTATTCGTGCTATCAAATCGGATGTTGAAATAGGTTGGGACGGAGGCGCCAACTTGAGCAACGTGCGAGCTCTTGCACATGCTGGTGTTAATGTTATCAACGTCGGCGGTGCGCTCGCCAATGCTTCCGATCCTGCCGCTATGTATCAATCGCTTATCGCTGAATCGGAGAAAAAAGGAGTTTTAATATGAGCCGGATTGCCGTGCTCGGTGCCGCCAATGAAGAAATCATCCTAGTTGATCGCGACGATTTCGAGGCGTTACCGCTAGATGGGCAGTCAATTTTTGGTAAACTTACTATTGGTTCCAATGTCGACATCGACAAAGCCATATTTACCGTGGGTGGTGACGGTGCTAGTGCCGCTGTGACGCTGGCTCGCTCTGGACACGAAGTAATTTATCTTGGTAACCTCGCGAACGATGCTGCCGGAGAAGCGGTTAATAGCTGTTTTGATCAGGAGAATATTGATAATAGCTACATTGAATATCTGGACGGCGCCACCGCCTGCTCAGTAACTTTATTGGACGCTAAAACTACCGAATGTACTCGCCTAGAATTCAAAGGTGTCACTAAGAAAACTAATGCCCTTGATCCGGCTGATCTTGGCACAATCGCTCCGGATTGGCTCTATGCCGGTAGCTTAAACGGCGACATGGATAAACTATTAGCATTTTTCGAGGCAGCTCATGCCCTCGACGCTAAGGTTCTATTTGCTCCAGGCCCCGCCGAATTCAAGGAACATAAAAAACTGGTTGGGATCCTCTCTGAGGTCGACGTGTTCGTCCTCAACAAGCAAGAAGCGGCGTCGCTCGTTCCTGGAGTAGTCTTGACTGAATTGTTGGCCCGACTCAGTAATTACTGCCACATAGTCTTAATAACCGATGGCGTGATGGGCGCTATTGCTACGAACCACACCGACGCTTACCGTCTGGGAGTTTATGAACAAGTACATCTACGCGATACGACTGGTGCCGGCACAGCTTTTGCAGCTGGTTTCCTTGCTGCTTATGCTGATGACGAAAAATTTGAACCGGCTTTGCGTTTTGCTTCCGCTAACGCCGCCAAAGTTACTCAAAATTACGGCCCGATTACCGGAATTTTGAGTAATGACCACAAGTTACACCCTATGCCAATCACTAAAATTGATGATTTATCTAAAGAGGAGAAATAAAATGTCTGAAGAAAAAGTTGACCAAAAGTTTTTAGATCAAGAAGCCGCTGCGTTGCGCGAGCTCGAGGACGCCGACATCAAACGAGCCAAGGCCTATGCTAATGACCTTATCCGGGGACTCAAGACCGTTCGTACCTATCCACAAGGCGTAACGATTTTTGGCTCGGCACGCCTACCACAAGATAACCGCTATTGTAAAAAAGCTCGTGAACTAGGCCAATTGCTCGCGCAGAATGGACACCCGGTAATTACTGGTGGTGGCCCCGGTATTATGGAGGCAGCTAACCATGGCGCTTTTGAATATGGCGGTCGCAGCATCGGTCTCAACATTACTTTGCGTCACGAACAATTCCCAAATCCTTATCTCACTGACATGCTGCAGTTCCAATATTTCTTTGCTCGTAAGGTAATGCTTGCTATGTCGGCCAAGGTCTACGTCTTTTTCCCGGGCGGTTTTGGTACAATGGACGAAGTTTCGGAAATTCTCGTTTTGATGCAGGAGGGGAAAATGCCACAGATGCCATTTTATTTCTTTGGCAAAAGTTATTGGCGTCCACTTATTAAAGTATTCGAAAACAAAATGCACCCAATGGGTATGATTAGTCGACAAGACATGAAAATTTATAAGTTGACTGATGATGTTAAGGAAATCGTACATGCCGCGAATAAGATTGGTCACCCTAAAATCAAGTCAAACTTCTATGATGGTTTTAGTGCTCAGGCTGGCATGGCCGAGCTAAAAGACAATCTCTTTGACTAAGCATGCTATAATAATTATATGTCTAAGCTCAATCACCATATTAGTAAGTGGCTCGATGAATGCGAGATGGCTATGAGCGGTATAGTGCTTGCGACTCGCGAGTGGAAGTTTTTGCTTGCTTTTCTATCTAGTTTTATTATCTTCGGCACTTTAATGAACATTCTTTCTGGTAGCTCCGCTGGATGGGATTTATTCTGGGCAGTTGATTTTGGTGGTAAAATGCGCCTACTTGGTCAGGCTTTCCTCGCAAATTTCGGCATTGATCGTGCTTTACTTGACTGGGCAATCACTTTTGTGATTACTATTTTGCAAAGTATTCTCATTGGTCTAGTAGTGTTAGTTTGGCAAAAGAAACGTCGTCAAAAAGTCTTAGCGAAAGCAAAAAATCTCAATAATATGAGTGACGCTGGCCTTGTAGCTGGCCTGGCTATACTTGGCAGCGGCTGCCCGACTTGCGGTACTACTCTGCTCGCACCGCTTCTTGGTACAGTCTTAAGTTCTGGTAGCTTCGCTATTGCAGGTGTAATTTCCGGCCTCATCAACGTTGCCGCCGTCATATTAGCTCTGTTTGCCCTGAAACGTGTCGGCAAGGATGCCTATGTCATGATTATTGCTGAACGTTATGAAAAACGCCATCCTAAAAATAATTCAGAGGAGAAAAAATGAACGAAAAATCTTCCAGCCACATTTCGCGTATTGTTGCAATCGTTGTAGTGGTTTTAGTTTTTGTCGGACTTATTGCTATTAGCAGTAGCCAGAAGCAAACTGCCGTCGACAAAGTTTGGCGAACCGAAATGACAGTTGGTTCAGAAGACGCCACCAGGCTTTATGTGATGTACACAGACCTAGTTTGCCCATACTGCGATGTCTTTTCGCGCGCGGTCCTGGATCACTGGGATGAATTTCTGGCTTTCCTAGACGAGCATAAGATTCTCTTCGAGGTTCGTCTCACCGACACGCTCTACCTTGGCAATGGTTATGAAATGTCCCGCGACTCTGCTGAGGCGGCTTATTGTGCCGCTCGCGAAAATAAGTTCTGGGAATATTATCACGGTGCAATTCAGGCTCTCTGGGATGATTACCACTCCAAAGGGATTGGTAGCAACAAGACTGCCACTCCAATCACCAATCTACCGTCAGATTACTGGCAAAAAATTGGACATCGTGCTGGACTCGGCGACGATTTTGACGAATGTATTAAAACTCATGCTACTGCCACCGAAGTAGAAGATGCTACAACCAAAGCTGCACGTACTGCTCAAGGTATGCCAACTTTCATTTTTGGTAAATTTACTACTGCTGGTTTTAGCGATACTTGGGGCTGGGAAGAAGTCCACGCCATGCTTGAAGCTGGCCTTAGCAATTAGTCTAGCCTACTAGATCTCTAGAAGTTTCGTTTCACCGCTTTCCAGGTTTTTGATATTGTAGCTACCAGCAGCAACCTCATTTTCGCCCACTACAACCGCCGCTTTTGCGACCTTCGCAGCATATTTCATTTTATCCCCCAGCTTTTTGTCGGTTAATATTACATCTACCTTTTTACTTTTCTGACGCAAACGCTCAGCTAGTTGTAAACTAGCCATAATTTCTTGATCTGAAACCGGCACAATACAAACGTCAACCGGTCGCGTAATGTTTTCGCTGACTAAGTTGTAGTTTTTAAGTACTGAAAAGAGCCGTGTTAGTCCAATTGAGCCGCCAACACCCGGCAGGCTCTGTTCCGTATAATTAGAGGCTAAACTATCGTATCGTCCACCGCTACAAAGTGAACCAAATTCACGGTAATCCGTCGCCACCGTCTCGAATACTGTACCCGTGTAATAATCCAACCCCCGCACGATTGACATGTCGGCGATTACTTCCACTCGTCCTCTTAGCTCTGGGCTAAGAGCGGCATCCAAGATGTCCAGCACTTCTCCTAACTCACTGACTCCTTCTCGGTAAAGTGCCCACTCGTCACTCGTGCCAGCTATGGTCATCCTTGATGATATCTCGCGCCATTCGCCACGATTTTCGCGCACGAATTTCTCAAGTTTTTCGGCCTTCTCGTCATTAGCCACTACCTCTCTCAGAGCCTCGCTCCAGTCATGCTGGGACATCTTGTCGATATGATCCACAACGCCAAAAATCTCATTCTGCTTTGCGATGAGCCCTAGCGCCGTTAATACTCCAGCCAAAATCTTCCGGTTGCTTACTCGAATCTGAAACTTGTCGATAGGCAATACCTTTAGCGCGTCCGCGAGAGTCGCAATCACGTCTGCATCATAAGCCAGCGGCAAAGTCTGCCAACCGATCACGTCAACATCGCACTGATAGAATTCACGAAAGCGCCCTTTTTGTGGACGTTCTCCGCGGAAATTTCGACCGATTTGCGTCACTTTGAAAGGGAAGCAAAGATCGTTCGCATGCTCTACGACGTAGCGCGCTAATGGCACTGTGTGATCAAAACGTAGCGCTTGATCTGCTTCGCTCGCCAGCTCTGCAGTTTTGACAACTTTATAGATTTGTTTTTCCGTTTCACCACCAGCTTTTGCTAGTAAAATCTCTGCTCGCTCAATTGTCGGGGTTTCAATATCTAGGTATCCATGCGCGAGATAAGTTTCGTAAACAGCGGTTTTATAGTCATTGAATCGAGCCTGCATGCTAGGGAGTAGTTCCTGCATGCCGCTAATCGGTGCGGTGTTGAATTTTTTCATAATATAATTATACCATAAAAACGACCGTGTGTTTTCATGGAAAGATATTGATCTACCGCAGGAGAGCGAACGAAGAAATGTTTGTATTTCTTCTGAGCTGGCCCCAAATAGGGATAGTTTTCTCAGAAAACTATTGACTTTTTAGCATAAGTGTGATATAATGGAAACATATGGTTAGAGTTTGGGATTTTCTAATGCGTCGTAAGCAGCTATTGCTTGGCTTTTTGCTGGTTTTTACTGTGAGCGCCGCTTTTAGTAATGTTTATCTGCACCCCACTATTACCCGCGAGCCAATTAATCTTCCAAGTACTACCCCAACTACCGATGTTGTTGCACCGTCCCCAGAATCGGAACCCGAGCCCGATTCAGACCCAATCACTAGCCCTGCCCCCGATTTAAAGGTACACTTGGCAATTGCTACCCCTACACCAGAAGAAGTCGTAGCTCTCAGCGAAGAAGCAATTAGCGTTCCTCGAACCAATTTTGGCTTTACGCTACCTGGCAATATTGTCAATCTTACTTCGCTGAACCAAATTATGGCTAATCATCAGCTTGAGCAGGTTGACACTATCAAAACCTGGCACTATATAGTTTCCGCTACTACTGCCTCACTTATCTTTGGTGGTATTATAGTATGTTTGGCTCGCTTTCTGAGCAAGAATATGCTACAATAACCATATGACACCGTGGCGGAGTGGTTACGCAGCGGTCTGCAAAACCGCGTACACCGGTTCAATTCCGGTCGGTGTCTCCATTAGTATTTATTTAACTCTAAAAGTTGAATAAATACTAATGGAATAAGCTAATCTTTGGTGGATTTACCCCAGCTTTACGATGCCACTGAAGTAATAACTGTCGTTCTTTTTCTTGAACTGATATTGATAGCGATTTAGTACGGCTTTGTGCTTGTCAAAATCATCTCGCTGAACACTCTTGACGGCTGGTTGGAATAGGTCATCAAGGCGGTAAAAACTTTGCTCTTCCTTATCATAAACCCCAGCGTCCGTAATGATATAAATCACTTCACCTTCTTCGTAAATCTTCTCAATCTTCTCTATGATTTCGCGATTTTTATTAATGTCACAAGCTTGATTCGTCGCCACAAAACTCTCTTCATCCTTGTCGAAACTGAATTTTAGACAACCTTGCTTGAACCCAACCTTCTCCATTTTTACCGCATCGCCGAAGGTCTCTTCAAAAGCCTTCGCCATTACATCGCTACTAATTCGGATTTCCGCCGCCGATAAATCAAGGCTCGGCTGCACTTGATTGTATGCCATTGCTAATAAATACTCTGGCTTAATTTCGGTGACTTTACGGTCATCAGTATAAAGATAGTAAGCAGCAACATTATCGGCGTCTAGCTTAGTTTGTAGGTTTTGATATAAATAGCTGTAATTTGCTACATACCAGGTTGCATCTTTCACCGGGCCAGCGCTTTCTTGCTTTTCTTTTTCCTCCTGTTTTTCGCTTACGGAACAAGTACCATTCTTCTCACATTCAGTCTTCATGAAATCAAAATAATGTGCGTCGTACAAACAATAACCGAAGTAAATCGCTGCTATCGCAAAGAACGCAATCACTACGTCATGGAAAAAATTATTCCAACGACGTCGGCGGTTTGCCCGTTGTAACTCCCGCGCCACCAATGTACGATATTCGGCTCGGATACTCTCCGCAAGCGTTGTCTTGATTTCCTCTGCAACATTCGTGACCTGTTCACGTACGCTTTCGACCAGCTGTTCATCAATTACGACCTTTTTTGCGCTCTTCTTCGCTGGCACCTTTGCTTTGACGACCTTCGGCTTTTTGGCAGCTGTACCCTTTGTGGTTTTTGCTGTCTTTTTTGCAGTCTTCTCCTCCGATTTCGTTGCAGATTCTCCTGCTAATTTTTTTTCCGCCACCACATCTTTCGGCGCTTCAACGCCGGCACTTTTATTTGCCATAAATACCTCACTTCTTTAACTCCATTATACCCACTTAAACGCAAGCGTCAAGTCAATTTTTTGACGAACCATCCAGAAAATGCTTATGCTTGTATGGAGCAACTTGACTTTAACTGTCAAAACGCTTATACTTGTAATAAGAATAACTTTTTCAAGGAGTAAATATGGCAACCAAAAAGACTTCCAAAACTGCCAAAACCACCACTAAAACTACTACTAGGCGCCCAGCTGCTCGCAAGCCAATGACCGAGACGGCTCCTCGTATTGTTGAAGCAACTATTCCGGACGAATATCGCCCAATCGGTATGTGGGGCTACTTCGGCTATCAAATTCTCTTCGCTATTCCAGTGATTGGATGGATTTTGTGTATCGGTTTCGCCTTTATGGCGAACAATCGTAACCTGCGCAATTTTTCTCGTTCACAATTCTGCTGGCTAATTATCTACATCATCATTTTCTGTGCCCTCGTCGGCATGGGCGCGCTCAAGACCATCCTTGAAGCCTTCAGCGTTATTTAGTTGCTAGACAACTTCGAGCGCATCCGCTATAATGTCTAATATAATAAAGGAGAACCGATGCCAGTAGGTGCAATTATTGCCATTGTGGTGATCGCAATCTTGCTTATCTTGATTGCCCTGGTCTGGGGGACATACAACGGCCTAGTCAAAGTTAACGAACGGGTCAATGAGGCTTGGTCGGATATCACCGTCCAACTCAAATATCGTGCCGATTTGATCCCTAATCTAGTCGAAACCGTCAAAGGATACGCTACTCACGAGAAAGCGGCTTTTGAAGATGTCACTAAGGCTCGCTCGGCCGTCATGAGCGCCAAGGGCGTCAAAGACACCGCCGCTGCCGACCAAACCCTCGAGGGCGCCCTATCAAAAATCTTTGCTATTGCCGAGAGCTACCCGGAACTCAAAGCCAACACTAATTTTCAAGAGTTACAGCTACAACTTCAAGATGTTGAGGACAAGATCCAGGCTGCTCGCCGTTTCTACAACGCTGGCGCCAAAGAGCTAAATACGAAGGTGAAACTTTTTCCAAGTAATTTCATCAATAATCTTTTTCTACATTTTAAAACTCGCGACTATTATGAAGTTGCCGAGGCCGAAAGAGCTAAAATCGAAAACGCTCCCGAAGTCAAGTTTTAGGATATAGTGGTGTGGCGCTATCGGCGCCACACTTTTCTGGAATCACGGAGGTATCATGTATAAACAAATCGCTGCCAATAAACGTAACACCATACTGATTATGGGATTTTTTGTGCTGCTAATCAGCGCAATCGGCTGGGCAGTAGCTTTTTTTATTCGTGACTGGTGGGTAGCGATTTGGGTTATACTTATTGCTTTAGTTTATGCGGTGATTCAGTATTTCGCTTCGGCTAGCTTGGCTGTCGCAATGACTGGCGCCAAGCAGATCAAAAAGCGCGACAACCCACGCCTATATAATACCGTGGAGAATCTCTCAATCACGATGGGCCTACCAATGCCAAAGGTCTATGTGATCGACGATCCGGCGCCAAATGCTTTCGCGACTGGCCGTGATCCCCAGCATGCCATCGTCGCCGCCACGACTGGTCTGCTTGACATTATGGACAATAAAGAGCTCACTGCCGTTATGGCTCACGAGATGTCTCACGTCAAAAATTACGATATTCGGGTGAGCATGATTACGTTTGGTCTGGTTTGTTTAGTTGGCCTAATTGCTGATTTGGGTTATCGGATGATGTTCTACGCCAATCGCGCCAACGACGAGGACAATAGCCCAGTCGGACTGATCGTGATGATTCTTGTTTCAGTACTTGCGCCAATCGCAGCGTCCCTTGCCCAGATGGCCGTTTCGCGCGAAAGGGAATATTTGGCGGATGCTTCAGCCGCCCATACAACTCGCTATCCCGAGGGTATGATTTCTGCCCTCAAGAAACTCGATACGCATTCGCGCCCAATGCGCCGCCAAAATCCTGCTACCGAGGCCCTTTATATTACTAGCCCGCTCAAAAAAGGCGCCATCAAGAATCTCTTCAGTACTCACCCTCCTATCGAAAAACGTATCGAAAGGCTTGAGCATGGCAAAAACAAGTTCTAAGAAAAAACCGTACAAAACCGCCGTATCACAGCCAGACTGTTCGGTTTCGCCTCAGGAAGTCAAGGAAAGCGCCAAAAGGGGCAAACTCCCAGCGTTTGCCACCAAAATCACGAAAAAAATCACCAAAAAACGTGCCGAATACCGCAAAAATCACGTGGTTTTACATCGCAGCTTCCATCGTTCTTATCGTGAGGATTACCAGCGCGAGGTCAATGCCCCCGGCCTGCTCAATCACGCCATGACTACTTTTGGTGTAATCTTTAAACACTGGAAAACCTTTTTACCATTCATCTTCTTGATGGCTATGCTTTATGTCGTGCTGGTTGGGCTAATGAGCGAAGATTTTTATCAAGGCCTGCAAGATGCAATCGACTCAGCAAACGACGAATCAATCGGCAATTTCGCCAAATCTGGCCTCTTGCTGCTCTCCACTATTACCACTGGTGGCCTGACCACCGGCAAAGATGACATCGGTTTTCTCTTTACAATCGTCCTTTTCTTGATTATGTGGTTAGTCACGATTTATCTTCTGCGCAAGTGGTACGCTGGCGCTAAACCCAAACTCCGCGACGGTCTCTATAATGCTCTCACTCCGCTCATCTCTACCCTGTTGGTCTTCATTGTGATTTTTGTCCAGTGTATCCCAGCAATGCTGGTCGCAATCACGCTCTCTGCCGCCCAAGTCACTGGCTTCCTCTCGACGCCGTTTTACGCTCTAGTCTACTTTATCTTTGCCGCTCTCATGATCTCCATTACCGCCTATCTTCTCTCTAGCTCTCTCGTCGCACTGATTGCAGTCACCGTGCCGGGTGTTTACCCAATGGCTGCCCTCACCACCGCTTCCGACCTCATGGCGAGCCGCCGCCTCAAGCTTCTCCTTCGAGTGCTCTACCTACTCTTCGTAGTGGCTATTATTTATGTTGTCACCATGCTTCCGATTATGCTGATCGATCTTTGGCTCAAGGGTATCTGGGATTGGATTGCAAACGTACCAATCGTGCCATTCTGTCTGCTGGCTGTAACCTGCTTTATCTTTATCTATGCTACCACCTATCTTTATCGCTACTATCGCTGGTTGCTGGATTACCAAGAAAACTAGTGAAAATATTTTGCTGGGTCATTGTTTTGCTCCGTGCTGCGGAGTGTAGCTAACGGCGCATCTGTTGCCAACTACAACCGTATTAACGAATGGCCTCTCCAGTTCCTGCGTACTGGCTACTACCACCGTTCCTACGGCTACCTCACCGCACGTACGGTGAATGGCATCTGGTGGTCTAGCACGGCTGGCTCAGCTACCTACGGGCGCCGCCTGAATACGTGGACCGGTAATGTCCACGCCCAGACTAACAGTTTCCGTGGCGCCGGCTTTGCTCCGTGCTGCGAGGGTAGAAATTTTAAGTTTTTTCTAACCCCATAAATTCTACGTAACAGGGACAAATGACTTAATTGGGGGTTAGAATTTTTCGTTTTTTCTAACCCTCGCAATACGGGTTATAATAAGAGTATGACATTAGCAACATATACCACAGCAGATATTAGCAAACAGCTTGGCGTGCCAAAACACATTATTACGTATCTTTGTAATCGTGGTCTTGTCCCACACATTAAGCGTACCCGTCTTGGTTACCGCACCTTCAACCAAGAACAAGTCAATCTCATCGAGATATTACTCAAGATGCGCCAAGCTGGCTTTTCTTCCGCAGAACTTCGCCAGTATTCTCGACTTTATAGGCAAGGCGATTCTACAGCTGAAGAACGTCTTGCTATGCTTACTACTCACAAACATCAACTTCAGCAAGAAATCAAAGAACGTCAACAAGCCATTGACTTTATTGAGCGTCAGGAAGAGTTATCCAGGCAGAAATCAGAAGAATCAGCCGAATAGATACTACGCAGCGCAGAGCAAAGCCGTAGCCACGGAAATCGTTATTCTGGGCGTAGACACTACCGGTCCACGTAGCCAGGGAGCGCCCGTGGGTAGCGGAACCAGCCGTAGCAGACCACCAGCTGCCATCCGCCGTACGTCCGTGAAGGTAGCCGTAGGAACGGTGGTAGTTGCCAGTACGCAGGAACTGGAGAGGCCATTCATTAATACGATTGTAGTTAGTAACGGGTGCACTGAATCCTAAACGATTAAATGTTGTAAAATTCACAACATCATTTTGCTTGCGTTTGTGCTAAAATAAAAGTGTTACTAGAACAATTTGATAAAAATGGTGCAATTTTTGTACTTACTATTCGATTAGAATATTGGCGCCATGAGGTTGAGCCATTTCGATCGAGTATGTAAGTACCATTGGAATTGTTCTAGTAACACCCTCGTGGTGCCATTTTTGTTATGGTAATATCTACGTGGACTCAAGCACCTTTCTTATAAACTAATTAGAGTCCTCCTACTTTATATTACTTATTTATGAACTTAGAACAAACTTGGCGCCACCTTTGGGGTAATAACAACATAGGTACAAACAGGAGGCAGCCATGCTACAAACTAAGCATATTAACGTTAATCATCGGCTAGGAAGTAGGCTGGGGAGCAAGCTAGGCTTCCTAGTTCTGCTTGGCTTATTCACCAGTATCGGCCTCGGGACAATCAACTCTCATCCTACCCACGCTCTCACTTGTGACGAGAACAGTATGGTCTCCTGTATTGATATTACTTTTGGCGACATTGTTGGTAGTACTGACCTCCAGGCCCCAAGTTCTACTTCTACTAGTCACGGTATCGACAGAGCCTACTTCTATCTACCAGTCTCTCTCACCGTTGTCAAAGCTAATGATTATAGTATCACAGTCTATAGCCAAAACGGTGGCGAACTCAGAAGCAAAGATGGCGATATTATTCCTACTCTCTCTGGCGAAGCTGGCAAGGGTACTTCATTGACGGACCTTGGCAAGAATGGTAGCGTCTGGGGTTATCGCTATAACCTAAGTGATAGCGCTAGTGACCCCACCCGGAACTATCTCAAAGTGCCAAGCATCAGCGATCCAGAAGCCAACATCGTCCCCAAAGAGAAAATTACCGCAGAAAATGGCACCATCGCCAAAGTTCTCACTCTCGGCTTTGCTACTGCCGTAGACGGCAACTTACCAGCTGGAGAGTATAGTGACAAGATTGTCGTTGCTATTACTGCCACCCCCAAACAAACCAGCGCTTTTGGCCTTATCTCTACCATGCAAGAAATGACCCCTGAGATTTGCGCTAGTGCTACCACTCCCCGGGTTGACGCCGCCCTACCAGACTCCACCGGCATCCATCATGGCGACGATCGTTACGTACCAGAAACCACTCTTATCGATACCCGTGACAACAAATCCTACCTTATTAGAAAACTAGCTGATGGCAATTGTTGGATGGGGCAGAACCTAGAGTTGGATATACTAGCTCCTAGTCAAAATTACTCTACTGCAGAAACATTCGTAAATAATACATATACTGGCGAAAAAGTCGGATCCGGTTTCAGGCTAACCTCTGCAGACACCGATTTAAACTCCAAAGAGGAATGGAGCATCGCAACTGACAACCGTATATACGCCACGCAAGCAGTAGCCAATGGCGATAGCTATCTATGGGAAGAATTCTCACTAGATGGTGCCCGTTCATATAATTATTCCGCCGAGCATCCGGAGCAAGCATATACGATCTATCTTGTTAACAATTTCGGTAAAGACATTGTGTCTACCTATACCGATTCTCCGACCGGACAGCCATATCAACGCAAGGGTAATTTATATAACTGGGGAGCCGTTACGGCAAATTCAATGATAAGCCAAACCGGCGAAGCACCCGACTCTATCTGTCCGCGGGGATGGAAACTACCTTCCGCAACAAACTATCGCAACGACTTATCATCTACATATGGGATTCAATTAACCGGATACGATAATACCGATAGCCATAACCGTCTCTCCGAATTCCCGCTTCAATTCTTCAGGACGGGTCGTTACCAAAATGGCCGAGCTGCCACTAGTCGATATACAAACCTTTATACCGGCACCTCTACAAGAGCCGGTGGCGGGAACTATTTTGAAACCTATATTGATAAGGAGAGCGGATACACGGCAATAACAGGCGGCACGCATGGTGAATGGGGTATGCCTATTCGTTGCATCGCTCGCTAAGCGCAAAACATCTAGGCGTCAAATATTAATACCAAAGTCCTCAACGGGCGAAGCTAATCCTGCGCCCCATTGCCTAAGCATGTTATAATGGTCATATATTTGGAGGAAATATGACAAAAGCCGAAGCTGCCGAACGTATCGCGAAACTGCGGGATTTAATTAATGATTACCGCTATCATTATCACGTCCTTGATGAATCCATTATGTCGGAAGCCGCAGCCGATTCACTCAAGCACGAACTTTCCGAGTTAGAAAAGGAGTTTCCTGAGCTTATCACGCCCGACTCGCCAACCCAGCGCGTCGCCGGCAAACCACTCGACAAGTTTGAAAAAGTCGCTCACCGTGATCGGATGATTTCGCTGGCTGATGTCTTTTCCGAGGATGAAGTACGCGAATGGGATAATGCCAACCGCAAATTAGCCGGCCCAGTTCAGGAATATTTCACTGACATCAAAATGGACGGTCTTGCCTGTGCTTTGCACTATCAAGACGGGCTTTTTGAGCGCGCCGTCACCCGTGGCGATGGATTAGTCGGCGAAGACGTCACCATGAATGTCCGCACCATCGAGAATATTCCTTTGCGCATCGAAGAGCCGGGACACGTTGAGGTGCGTGGTGAAATTGTTATTTTCAAAGATGATTTTGACGCTCTCAATGCACGCCAAAAAGCCACCGGTGAAAAACCATTTGCTAATCCTCGTAATCTCGCCGCCGGTAGCATTCGTCAGCTTGATCCTAAAATCGCTGCCTCGCGCAAACTCCGTTTCATGGCTTACGACTTAGTTGAGCCCAATCTCCCCAGACATTCCAAGGCCTACGCTAAGCTTCGCGAACTCGGTTTTCGTACCTCTGGTGAAGACCATGTCTTTGATAACTTATCAAAAGTATTTGAAGAAATAAAACGTCTCGAAAATAGCCGCCAAAACCTGCCTTTCAATACCGATGGCATGGTCATTAAAATCAATGATCGCGCTGTCTATCAAAAACTCGGCATCGTTGGCAAAACCCCACGCGGCGCCGTTGCCTTCAAGTATCCAGCCGAGGAAAACACTACTAAAGTCAAAGACATCGTTATTTCTATCGGGCGTACTGGTGCCGCTACTCCCGTCGCCATTCTCGACGCCGTCAAGGTTGCTGGCAGCACGGTTCGTCATGCCAGCCTCCACAACGCCGACGAAATCGCCCGCCTCGATGTTCGTATTGGCGATACAGTGATTATTTATAAAGCTGGTGACATTATTCCGCAAGTCAAGGAAGTTCTGCTGAGTCTCCGCCCCGAAGGTACTCAGCCTTTTAACTATCTCGAAGCCCTGAAGCAGCAATACCCCGAACTCGAATTTGAGCGCCCTGAAGGTGAAGTTGTTTATCGCGTCAAAGGTGAAGACTCCAAACTAATTCTGAAGCGCGCCATCGAATATTACGCAAGCAAATCTGCTCTCGACATTGAGGGCCTCGGTGAGAAAAACGTCGCGGCGCTGGTTAATGCTGGCCTTGTCTCTAGTATTGCTGATCTTTATCGTCTCGAGGTTCGCAAAGTCGCTCAACTTGAACGTTTCGCGAAACTTAGCGCCGAGAATCTAGTTCGCGCCATTCAGGAATCTAAGCGTCCGCCCCTCGCCAAGTTCATCACTGCCCTCGGCATTCGCCACGTTGGCACTCAGACGGCGGTCACGCTCGCCCAACATTTTGCCAGTATTGATCTTCTTCGCGATGCTACTATTGACCAGCTGATTCAGCTTCCTGATGTTGGTAATACTGTTGCCGAATCAATTCTCGCCTACTTCGCCGATGAAGATAACTTGAAACAGCTCGACGAGCTAAAATCGCTCGGCGTTCAACCCGAGTACGTCGATCAGTCCAGTCTTCCACTCACTGGCCAAAGCTATATCATTACTGGCACCCTGGAAAGTATGGGTCGCGAAGCCGCCGAAGATAAGCTCCGCGCCCTCGGTGCCACTGTTACTGGCTCCGTCACTAAAACTACCACCGCTCTCATCACCGGCGCCAAACCCGGCAAGGGCAAGACCGATAAAGCCGCCAAACTCGGCATCCCCACTATCTCAGAAACGGAACTTCTCCGCCTTATCGGAGAATGAAGCTCACGTAATGGTTTTTGAGGGTATAAGCTTGGCCAAACGGCCTTGAGTGTCCCGAAAAAACTATTACGCGAGCTTCGAGAGCCCCCATAAGGCAATCCCCGTCGCCACTGACACATTGAACGATTCTTTCCGCCCCGCCATCGGAATTTCCAAAAAATAATCCATCTTCTCCCGTATGCTGGCCGGGATACCATTTACTTCTTCACCTAGCACTAGTACTATCTTGTCCGCTGCCAGCTTCTGTTCTGACTCCGAGTCCAAAATCACTCGCCGCTCCTGCTCTTCCGGCGCCAAATTATTCTCCAGTCCAACCACCGTCCAGTAAGCCTCTTTCTGTGCATCCAACCACTTCTCTAGGTCCGACGCTGTTTCCTGCGCTACCATTTTTTCTGCCCCAATCGCCGAGCGTTCAATTTGCCGATTCAATTTTGCCCTCAAGTGTGGCAACAGGGAATTATCGTCATAGCGTGGCGTATATCCCGCATACACCACTTTCGCGACCCCGAGCCCTTCCGCAGTTCGCAAAATCGCCCCTACATTATAAGTCGAACGGATATTATTCAAGACCAAAACCAACTTCATGACCATGATTATATCACGGAAAAACCCCGCTAACCAGCGGGGCAATTTTCACTTGGTGGAGGACTAAAACACACCCGACCCACCACGTTTGACTGGCGCAACGCTTCTTTATGTGTCTCGATTGCTATGTCGATATGGTTGCCTTCGACTAGCGATCCGGTATCGTCGGCCGAATATTCATGCCAGCCTTCGCCGTCACCAAAATCAATCCACACTCGACTCCCCAGCGGAATTATGTTCGGGTCCACTGCAATGCTATGCCCGGCCTCAACCGGTCGTCCCGAAGCTGTCAGCCCTGTACCGTCACCACAAATATGTTTATATCGTTCGCAACAATAGTACGTCAGTCGGAATTCGCCTAGTAAAGTTGCTCCCTCCTCCGCGACCAGTGTCGTTTCAATCGGTTCGGCGATTACTTCTGCAGTGATTACTTCCGCGGTTGCCGATTCAGCGATTTGCTCGTCCGTATCCGTTACTTCCACTGGCACTGCAATTCCTTCCGTACTATTTTCCTCTGCGCGTGCAGTTATTGGCTGACAAAGTATGACCAGTAGGCTCACAATCAAGAGCTTACTCGTAGCCCTACTAATCAACTTCCTTATAAAGTTCAATGTTATCACCTCTTTCTCTAGAGAATAATGCTTTGGCTTTTTGCCAACTTGTCCAGTATATCGCAGATTGCGAGCCTAGTCAATCGGTGCTATAATATACCCTATGGAAAGATATGACCCTCTGAAAATTGAACAAAAATGGCAAAAAATCTGGGCTGATACCGAGGCTTTCAAAGCCGGCCCAATCGACGACGACAAACCCAAAAAGTACGTCGCCGAGATGTTCCCCTATCCCTCCGGGGCGGGTCTTCACGTTGGTCACGTCCGCAACTTCACCATCGTCGATGTTCTCGCGCGATTCTATGCGCAGCAGGAAATGAACGTCCTGCGTCCTTTTGGCTACGATACGTTTGGCCTACCTGCCGAGAATTACGCCATCAAAACCGGAATTTCGCCACAATCCGCCACCGCCACCAAT
This sequence comes from uncultured Candidatus Saccharibacteria bacterium, assembly GCA_948851665.1. Lineage (GTDB taxonomy): Bacteria > Patescibacteriota > Saccharimonadia > Saccharimonadales > Saccharimonadaceae > Nanosyncoccus. The sequence continues at coordinate 12,920 of CAQOWG010000007.1, read as the reverse complement.
ATCGCCAACTTCCGCAAGCAAGCCCAGAAACTCGGTTACGCTATCGACTGGAGTCGCGAAATCAACACTTCCGACCCGGAATATTACCGCTGGACTCAGTGGTGCTTCCTCCAACTTTATAAAGCCGGTCTTGCTTATCAGAAAGAGTCATATCAATGGTGGTGTCCAGTCGACCAAACCGTCCTTGCCAATGAACAGGTTGAGAATGGCAAATGTTGGCGCTGCGGCCACGAAGTCGAAAAGAAAAAAATGAAGCAATGGTTCTTCAAAATCACCGCTTATGCGGATGAACTACTCGACTCAATCGATGAGGTTGAATGGCCCGACAAGATCAAAACCATGCAAAAGAATTGGATCGGTCGTTCTGAGGGCGCAAAGATTGACTTCGAAATCAAAAATCACGACGAAAAAATCACCGTCTTTACCACTCGCCCTGATACGATTTTTGGTGCGACCTTCCTGGTCCTTGCTCCTGAGCACCCTCTGCTCAAGACTCTAGTAAACGATGACACCCGCGAAGCAGTCGAGTCCTATTGCAAGGCTACCCTTAAAAAATCCGAGATCGAACGCCAAGAAAACAAGGATAAGACCGGCATTTTTACCGGTAGTAATGCTATTAATCCCGCTACTGGCCAAGAAATCCCAATTTGGGTGGCAGATTACGTCCTCTCTGGCTATGGCACTGGCGCTATCATGGCTGTACCTGCTCACGATGAGCGCGACTTTGAATTTGCCGAGAAATTTGACCTGCCCATCAAAGTCGTAGTCGAAAGGCCGGAAAACAGTGACGACGATTCGCGCTGCTATCATGGCGAGGGAACCTTGGTTAATTCCGAACAGTTTAATGATATGCGTTCCGAAGAAGCTCGCGAGCAAATTGTCGCTTGGTTAGAAGAACGCGGACTCGGCCACGCCGAGGTTACTTATCGCATGCGCGATTGGCTAATCTCTCGTCAGCGTTACTGGGGCTGCCCAATTCCAATTGCCTATGATAAAGACGGCAACCCTCATCCTATCCCTGAAAATCAGCTGCCAGTCATGCACCCCGAAGTTGACGACTACCAACCCGACAATACCGGCCGTTCTCCTCTTGCTAAGGCTAAGGATTGGCTCAAAGTCACCCTAAAAGATGAGGATGGTAACGACATTGAATGTACTCGTGAAACCGACACCCTTGATGGCTATGCCTGTTCAAGTTGGTACCTCTGGCGCTACGTCTCGCCTCGCGATACTGAAGCTGCTTGGGACCCCGAAGCCATTAAATATTGGGCCCCAACTGATGTTTACGTTGGTGGTGATCATGCTGTTGCGCACCTGCTCTACATTCGCTTTTGGTGCAAATTCTTCGCCGACCAAGGCTACTTGCCCTTCCGTGAGCCCATCAAGAAACTCCTCTACAATGGTTACATTAATGCTCCTGACGGTAAGAAAATGAGCAAAAGCAAGGGTAATGTCATTGATCCGCTCGACGTGGTCGAAAGCGGCTATGGTGCCGATACCCTCCGCACCTATGAAATGTTTATCGGTCCCTACGACCAAGATGCCGCCTGGAATACTGAGGCAATCGGTGGCGTCTACCGCTTCCTCAACCGTTGCTGGATGCTGGCCTTTACTAACGAAACTGCTACCGTTGATGATTCCACGAACGCACCAATCCGCAATCAAACCATCAAGAAAGTCACCGAGGATTTGCATCGCAATAGCTTTAATACTGCCGTGGCGGCTTTGATGGAATTTGTCAATCATCTCTATAAATCCGGCAAATCCCCAGCCGACCTCGCCGCTCTTGCAAAGCTTGTCAAGCCGTTCGCACCGCACCTTGCCTGCGAAATGTTGGAAAAGCTGAACGCCGACGATGTCTGGCCAACTTGGGACGAATCCGCCCTTACTGCCGATACTGTCGAAATTGTTGTTCAAGTCAACGGCAAACTTCGCGCTCGCTTGGATGTTCCTGTCGACGATGCTAATGACCCAGCTAAGCTCGAAGAACTAGCTAAAGCCGATCCGAATGTTCAAAAAAACCTCAATGGTCAAGAAATCCGCAAAGTCATCACTCCTAAGAACGCCAAATTGGTCAATATCGTAGTCTAGTACACTTAGAGGAGATAAATGGAAAAGATCCGACCCTTGGCACCAGAAGCGCCTGTGCCATCAGAGACATCCCAGCCGTCCGAAACGCCCATTGACGACGGGAATATTACCGGTTGGGAGAGTCTTAGCGAATTGAGCGACGCTTTTGATCCGCACAACTGGGAACGTCGTTCGTCTTTCGTGGCGGCTGAGACCGCCCCACTCCTCACTGAGGAACTTAGCTCCATGGAGCTCTCTTCTCGTCCCGAGAAGAGATTCAACGTTAATCCGTCTGCTTTTCCAATTTTTCGCGACCAGGTCGACAATATTACTGAAACATTGAATATTAACGAAACTCTAGCTCGCTTTGTCACTCGTACCGCCGACACGGTCGCCTTACTTTCTGGTGAGACTGACCCTCCATCTCGTCCTAGTGACGCCGTGATCTACCTCGACAAATCCGCTCGTCCAGTCAGTTGGTTGGTTGACGAATTTTGGCAAGATTTCAGCAATCGGCCCGAACCACCCCGCGAAAATTTTCTCGCTATTGATCGCATTAGGTGGTTTCGCTCGGTTGGGATGGATATTGATGGCCAAGGTAATTTCAAATCCACCGGCGAAAAAGCCACTTTTCAAGATTTTCAACGGTCCATGCTCGAACATCCTGTCCCTCGCAGTGATATTGCGCGTGCTCGCCTTGCCCTCATACCTGGCGGTATCGCCACCGTTCACGCTGGTCTTTCGTCCGAACAACAGGCCGAGCTCGCTGGCTTCGATCCGCTAGCTTTCCAGTCGCGACAAGACGACGAAGAGCGTCGCGCACCAGATTTGCCACCTTGGCTCGTTGATAAAATTTTTGCCACTCCCACTGGTCTAGAAGGGAAGAAAATTACAGTCATCGACGAAGTTGCCAATTCTGGCGCTACCGCCGAAATTGCCAAGTTTTTAGTCGAACAGGCTGTAAATGATCATAATACGGAGGTTGTCACTCATGTTTTCTGGAAAGCCGGTTATCGCAAGTCCGCCAATGGCGAAATGCAGATGCTTAGTTCTCCAGTTTGGTACGATCATGATGTAAACCCAGAAGCCGGCAAAGGCATCGGCGATATCAATTTCAAGGCCATGCGCGACCGTTTCCGGTCCGACCCCACCATCGAGCGCCTTAATGACCTCTACATTGCGCCCTTTACTGGTCGTCCACTCGACCTCGCCGCCAAGGAAGGCGAGAGTACTATCGAACTCCAGAAAGAAATTCACCGCATGGCTGAGTTGTATCGTGCTGGCCACATTCTACCTAAACTTCCCGATTATTATAGTGAAGAAAAATGGGAAGATTATTGTGCCAATCTCGGCGTGATTTTTACTCGCGATTCAAATGTTGCTCATTCCTACGTCAATATTACCCAAAGTTTTGGGACAGTAAAATAACCCCCCATTTCTGGAGGGCCTATGTAGGTTGACGTGAGTTAAGTCCGCTAAAACATTTTTGCAGGGCTTGACCCATGTCTTCTGCTGGCATGCCAAAACTCGTCGGCGGGCTCAACAATGCTTTGAGCCTTAATTCCGGCTCAAATGGTGCTATGTATCCCAGTGCTAGTTCTACCCCGTACCATTTTATATGCTTTGATTCGAAGCAGGTACACTGGATAACGCGAATAGATGGATATTGATAGATCCAGTCTACTCTTGTGGCCATGATTACTGGCCCTGAGCCTTTCGTAGCTAAGCTTTGTGTCTTCGCAGCAGTATCGACCGCCACCAAGAACCGCTCTGGCATAGTGATTTTGAGCGACAATAAATCTTCCGGCCGAATCTCTAAAAGATTCTCTTGTGGACTTTTTTGCCAGTCCCATCCCGGCCGATATCGCAATACCTCAATGCCATCGCCAAGCTCAAGCCACTGATTTTGGTCTTTTTGCAATCATTTCACCCCCATTCTTGAGGCAATTATACCTCACCTTGTCATTTTAGCACACTTTTGCTAAAAAGTCAAGCATTTTGACATAGAATCGTCCCCTTTATGCTTGTTCACCCTTATAACAGCTGTTATAATCAGTACGGCTAGAAGGATGTTTGTTCTAGTTTTTACATAGAGAACATAGAATCTTTACAAAGAAAAGGAGGTGCATCTATATGAAAGATGTACAAAAAGTCGAAATTGGTCATGAACCGATCTACGACGTCAGTGTTTTATCGTTGCCGAAACAGTGGTTACTGAGCATTCAGCATGTCTTCTCAATGAGTGGGTCGACAGTCTTGGTGCCTATCCTGATCGCCAGCTATTTTGTGGCGGCCGGGCTTGACGCCCCGACCAAAGGGCTTACGGTTTCCACCACTTTGCTCGGCGCAGGTATCGGTACGCTCATCTTGCATGTGATCACTTGGCTGGCAGGTCACGAGGTACCGGTTTTTCTGGGATCAAGTTTTGCCTTCCTCGGTGGTTTTGCCACTATTGCGTCACTCGATACCGGAATTTACGCCGCCATGGATGCTAATACCAAAGCTGCTTACGCCTGTGGCGGGATCGTGGCTGCCGGGTTGCTCTATGTTGTGGTCGCTGTAATTATCAAGCTGGTCGGCACAGAGCGCGTGATGCGGGTTTTTCCGCCGGTTGTGACCGGGCCCGTTATTGCCTGTATTGGCTTAACCTTGGCGCCGTCTGCTATCAGTAACGCCAAACAGAACTGGGTTCTGGCACTGGTAGCCATTTTCGTAATGGTCGCATTCCAGCAATGGGGCAAAGGGATGTTAAAGATCGTACCGATCTTGATGGGCTTCGTGATTAGCTACATTGTGGCGCTCGTCATGCATTGGTGTGGTTTCACAAACGCGGACGGTGCGGCAATCTTGAATTTCGCGACGGTTTCCGAAGCGAAGATCTTTGGGGTCCCGCCCATGCAACTGCCTAAGTTTGACCCCAATATCGTATTGATAATGGTGTCGCCGGCTATTGCGGCTATGATGGAACACGTTGGAGACGTCTCGGCTGTTTCTTCTACCACTAGGAAGAACTACCTGGAGCATCCCGGATTATGGCTGACCTTGCTTTGTGATGGATCAGCTACGGCGTTCGCTGCATTGTTTGGCTCCCCCGCCAATACCACATATGGCGAGAACACCGGCACGCTCACCCTGACCAGAGTGTATGACCCCAAAGTTATTCGTCGTGCGGCCTATATTACCGTATTTATCAGTTTCTTCCCGTGGCTTTCGGCAGCTATTGCTACTATGCCGTCTGCAATCGTTGGCGGCATCAGCTTCATGCTCTATGGCATGATTTCGGTGGTAGGTTTCCGCAACATCAAGGAAAACAACGTCAACCTCGACAATCCGCGCAATGTTATTATTATCGCGGTCGAGATGGTCTGCGGTCTGGGGCTCACCGACGGGCTTCCTCTCAGCATTTTTGGCACAACTGCCACTTTGACAGGTTTGGCGATTGCTCCGATTGCAGGTATTGCACTCAATTTGCTCTTGCCCAAGAAAGAGGACGAGTATGGTGCAGAAGACCACAGCTCTAATAGTGGCGTCAATTTCGACATCTCTCCGAAAGGTGGTAAAATCAAAGCTGATCACTAATCAGTGATTCGCATGATGGACCCATCATGTCCCCTACGTAGTAGGGGACATACTTGTTTTGAGGGACATCAAAAAAACTTGATTTTCCCCTTGTAAATCGTCGAGAAATATGATAAACTGAAAGATAAGATTTTCATAAATATTAAGGAGCATTATGCCTGAACCTAAAAAACAGAGTAGTCCTCGCAAGACCGGTCTGCGCCGCAGCCACTTGCGTCTGAAACTCGCCCGGTCGGTCAATCGTACCTCTCCGGTCAAAGTCTTCGAGACTGCCAAAAAGACCCCTAACCTCAAAGTAAAGACGGTTAAACCAGTCAGCAAAGAAAGCGTCAAAGCTGCCAAAAAAGCCGCTAAGACCGCCAAAAAATCAACCAAGAAAACCACGACCACCAAGGTCACTAAGAAAACTAAATAAAAGGGAAGGCACATGGCTAGTAACCGGCACTTAGGCAGAATTATTGTTTTACAAAGTTTGTACGAATATGAATTTCGCACTAAGGCTGGCGACGCCACGGTGGATATCGATACCATCGTTGCTAAGGATATTGAACCCTATCAAAAGGCGCTCGGTGACACTGAGTTCGTCTATGGTTTGGCGCGCGCCATTTCTGGTAAATTTGCTGAGCTTGATGCCGAACTACAGCCAATGGCTCCAGAATGGCCGCTTGATACGATTGCTGCAATCGATCGCAATATCCTGCGTATAGGACTTCATGAATTAAAAGAATCCTCCGAGACTGTCCCGCCCAAAGTTGCCATTAACGAGGCCGTTGAGCTAGCAAAAGCTTTCGGCTCTGACAACTCATCCAAATTTATCAACGGCGTGCTCGGCACCGCCTATCGCCATATCTACGAAGGTGATACATCTTTACCTCAGATTCAACCTCGTACCCCCAAGAAGAAAGGTAAATCCTCCAAAACGAGCACTCCTAAACCGCAGGAGCAATCTCCTGTAAAGGAGCAACATGACCAACAAGAAAACCCGGGGGGTGAAGCACCCCAGGCCTAAAGCCCCCGAAGGAGAGCCGACCGGCTCACGCGCTAAGGTGCCTGAAGCCGTTCTACCAAAATCTGAAAAAGTTTCGGCTATCGACCGGGCTTGTGCTCGTATTTTCAAAAAACCCGCTATCAAAGAGGTCGTGCGCGAACCGACCGCTGGTGGCATCGTGTATCGCATGAGCCGCGACAACAAGGATATTGAAATCCTTCTGATTCAAGATTCAAAGGGTCGCTGGACTATTCCAAAAGGTCATATTGAACCTGGTGAAACAGCTAAGCAAACCGCCATTCGCGAAATCGGTGAAGAAACCGGCCTTTTCCATATTGAAGTAGTGATGTGGCTTGGCAAAATTCATTTTCAGTATCGCCGTCTTGACAAGCTAGTCTTGATGATGACTCAAATTTATCTAGTACGCGCGCTTGATGATCGTGAAACTGCCCACAAAGAACAGTGGATGAAAGAAATCAAATGGTTCAAGTTTAATGATGCTATTAACGCCATCGAGTATGAAGATATCGAAAAGTTGATGTTGCTAGCCAAAAACAAGATTCGCCAAGGACTATAACTTAATTTAAGGAGGAGCATGAATATTGAAGAATATCAAAACTTTGCGCGCGAAAAACTAGGGTTTGAATTTCACGAGCCGATGTTGCTGGTGACTGCGCTAACTCACCGCAGTTACCTCAATGAACATCGTTCTACCGTCAAAGAACATAACGAACGTCTTGAATTTCTCGGTGATGCTGTGCTCGAGCTCGTCACGTCGGACTTTTTATACCGCAATTATGACCAGCCCGAGGGCATCATGACCGCTTGGCGCTCTGCCTTGGTTCGCACTGAAAGTATTGGTAACGCCGGTGAAAAACTTGGCTATGCACCACTAGTGCGCTTGTCGCGTGGCGAAAAGCATGGCTCTGAGCGCGCTCATGCGGTGATCTTGGCTGACTGTTTTGAAGCGGTAATTGGCGCAATCTATCTCGACCAGGGCTATGAAGTTGCCAAAGATTTTATCGCAAAGCACATTCTTGTCAAAATTGATCAAATTCTTGAGGATGGTAGTTGGCGTGACCCTAAGTCTTATCTCCAAGAACTCTCACAGCATCATGACGGCTCCACCCCAGTTTACAAGGTAATTGATGAAGATGGTCCAGACCACAATAAAACCTTTAAGGTGGGTGTCTATGTTGAACACCAGCTCAAAGCTACTGGTTCCGGTCACTCTAAGCAAGAAGCCGAAGCCGCCGCTGCCGCCGAAGCCGTTAAAGGATACCTAAAACTTGAGCGCGCCACCGAAGCAAAATCAGCCGCTTCGCAAAAATAAGCCAAGAAAAAACCGCCGTATACTTCCGATTCGGCGGTTTTAACAGGAACTACGTGTTTAGTACGGATTTTCGACCACTGGAAGTTTATGATTCTACAGGTCCGTCAACGTATTCAACCAACGCGTCCCACTCCTCCCAGTCAAATTCTTCATCATCCCAGTCTGTGCCATTGAGCCGCTTACCGGCATCACCCAGTCCCGGAACGATGTACCCACGCTCATCCAGCCCTACGTCCAGTGCTGCCGTATAGATCTCTATATCCGGATGCGCCATTAATATCGCGTTGACGCCCTGTGGCACCGAGAGAATTGAAATAAACTTAATCTTCCGGTAACCAAACGATTTCAGAATCTCTATCGTCGCCACCGCCGACACGCCGGTTGCAAGCATTGGGTCACAGACATAGGCTGCCCGCTTCTTGACGTCTCCGTATGCGATTTTCTTAAGTCCCCGGAGCATCTTGGCATAATAGATAATCGGCAGCAAGGTCTTATGGTTGCGATACAGACCGACATTTCCGACTCTCGAATTGGTCAACCAGCTCCGGATACCCGGTTTCATACCCTCGCCCGCGCGCCAAATCGGCACGATTGTCGGTTTCATCCCAGCAATCTGCGTGCCCACCGCCCCGCAAATCGGTGTGGCAATCTGGACCGGCTCCTCCTCCAAATCTTCGGTTGCATAGACCGACAGCGCCAACGAAATTTCGTTAATCAGGCGTTCAAACTCGGCCTCACCGGTTTCTCGACTGCGTGCAAGCGTCAATTTGTGATTAATCATCGGATGATGAATCAGATGAAACCCTGCCGGCGGATCATTCAGCAGCTGCTCCCGTGAAAGATAACGCGCCTGAATCTCCTCGCGCGAGACGTCGAGCACTCGCCCGGCTTTCTTCGGAATCCGAATTTCCTCTTTCTCCGTAATCAAAAATCTCGGCCAATCGGTTGCCTGAAGCGCCCGTGCCACCGTGTCGTACGCATGCTCAATATTTGTATCAAGCACATCCGTTATCTGTAATACTTCGTTCACTTCCATAAGGAAAACCCTCCTTTTCCCAAAAAGATGTTGTGGCGTCTAGTTCCTATCTCCTAAAGTACGGACTAGGAGATGGCCCACGTGACGCCTAGTTTCTGCTCTTTTTATCCTACCATTCCGACGGGGAATCGTCAAACAACAATCTACGTTCGCTCAACGCCTGCCGGGTATTCTCCAAAACGACGCCGACGGTTGGCGTGTAGTTGACTATGTTCAGTCAAATGCTGAGCGCCATCGTGCCTCGGAGTGATTTTGTCTCTGGGGCTTTACTTTTTTAGAAAAATGCGGTAAAATAGACCAAGTATAAGCTAAAGGAGACAAAATGCTCGCGATTCGCATGCAACGTAATGGCCGGACGCATAGCCCTGCGTACCGGATAGTCGTCCAAGAATCCCAGCGCCACCCGCTTTCGGGTCGTGTTGTGGCCGAGGTCGGCAATTACAACCCTGAGACCAAAAAGGTGGTTCTCGATAAAGAGAAGGTCGAATTCTACTTGAAGAATGGCGCTCAGCCCTCTAGCCGAGTAGCTCGCGTTCTCACCGGCGAAGGCGTACAGATGCCAGCCTGGTATAAAGCTCCAGCCGAGAAACACGCCAAGGCTAAGCACGCTGATAAGCTACGCAAGAACCAGCCCAAGGAAGAACCAGCCGAGGAGACTCCTGCAGAGGCCCCAGCTGAAACCCCCGCAGACACTCCTGCTGAGGCCTAGCCAGCTCAAAGAGAAAAGACCCCCAATCCGCGGGGTCTTTTTGGTTGCTCGCCCCCAGCAAACACCACAGCACTAATATTATTGACTTTTTTATCCCAGAATGATATAATTGGGACAGCAAGGGGGCGTACATTCTAGGAAGTGTCCCCCTATGACTTATAGGAGGTATAAATATGTATTTAAGTGAAGTCTTGGAACGTCACGACGGAAGGCCGGAGTGGCAACTGGATGGCAAAATCACCGAGGGGAAACGGATTGACCTCGCGGAGTTTAGCAAGGCGCTAGCAGACTGGCAGAAGATTTATGACCAGTTGAATCCGTTTGCCTTTGACAAGCGTCGCCATCGCGAGCAACGGCGCCTTGAGGAAGAGCTGTGTAATAGGCCACTGATCCTCAGGAATATTTCACTGAAAATCAAGGTCAATGGGTCAAAATCCTTCACCCGGGAGTGCCTGTTGCGCGCTAATCCCAGCCGGGAAGCCATGGTTAAGGATATTTTTAGTGCGTCGGCGTTTTGGTTACCGATTTGCTACGCCAAACTCACCGACGGTAGCGTGCACGCATTCTTCTGTCACGCTAATACCAAGGAAATCTCGGAACTCATCGTGGATGCCAATTCGCCGGCTGCTGGCAATTTCGGATTTGATGATCCGGTTGATCCGCGTGGTGAGGTTGTCAACTTCAGCGGATGATGCTATCTTGGAGACTAAAAGTATCTTCCTATCGCAATCGCCCCTGCCCAGCAGGGGCTTGCTTTTACTCTAACCTTGTTGACCTTGCCGAAATAGCCACCATACTGTAAAACACTTGACTTTTTCAACAATCTGTGATACAATGGTAGTATGTGGCACTCGCCGCACGGGTTATTCGCCCCTGAATAAGCACATTACAATCACGAATAGGTAATATGCGGATTCTAGAGCGATGTACCGGTTGTGGCTATAATGAGAAGAGACGAAGGAGGGGTAACTATGAAGCACAAAGAAAAACTGGAAACTCTGAGACTCTGTGAGCTGTGGCTCGATCTGCTGACTCATGCCGGGGAGTACGCACAGCGTTACTATCTGGCGCGCGCCTTGGAATGCTCTTTTGGCGCGCAGTACACTAGAGCCTGCGCAGTGCTGAAGAAGAGCTATCGGACAAAAGCAGGCCTTGATGCGGCCATTCAACGTGACCTGGATAGCTTTCCGGCCGAGTTGTTGGAAATTCTTGGCGCACAGGTGGCTTGCGGGCTACCGGCCTTCCCCGACCGGATAGATTATTTGAATCAAGTAATGATGGGTCTGACGATTGTTGATCGCCATGGCAAGGAACGACGAAGTTACTATCGTCGCCAGATTCAGAAAATCCTCAATGCATCCAGCAAAGGGGAACCGGCTATCGCACTCTCGCTCAATCAATTAGAGAACGGCTTCAAAATTAACCAGCAGAAACTGGTTGAGCGTAGAGCCAAAAAGGCCGCTTAGAATATCCGTCGTGTATTTTGTCAATTTGAACCGGCCTCCTAGCCGGTTCTTTTTGTTGTTGATTTTGGCGTGCTGTGGTATAATGGATTCAACCAGAAGAAACATAAGCGCCAAGCTACTCTGGATTAAAAACTAAAAGGAGACCCAATGGCAACCATTGACCAACAATTTGTAGAATACATCGTAAAAACCCTTGTGAACAACCCGGACAAAGTCGTTGTCGATCGTGAAATTGACGAACGTGGCGTTCTGCTGAGCCTTAGCGTCGACCCCGAAGACGTCGGTCGCGTAATTGGCAAACGTGGCGCTACTGCCCAGAGTATCCGCACGCTTCTTCGCGTGCTCGGCACCAAGAATGGCGCTCGTTACAACCTCAAGGTTGTCAATACCGACGAGGAAGATGGCTATCGCGCCCCCAAGGCTTCCGAGGCTCCTGTGGATGATGATGTGGCCGAAACTGAGGCAGAAACCGCCGTCGAAGACGCTGAGACTGAAGCTGCAGCTGATGATATCGCTGACAAAACTCGCGCAGAGCTAGCCGATCTTGACGATCTCGATATCTAATCCAAATTAAAACCTAAGTATCTGACCCCTGTCGCACGGCAGGGGTTTTGGATATGTTGTAAATTCTACAATAATGTCAAATTTACAACACTTTACTAAAAACAGATGGGAAGCTGTGGAAAACTTGAAATCGTTGTAGAAAAAACAACAAAACAGAGGTAAAATCATCAAAATATATGTTGTAAAAATTACAACAATAAAATACTTGTGTTTTTGACTGGCTCAATATACAATGAAAGTAGTTCGAAAGAACATAAGGCTAACTGCGAGACAGCTTTATAAAATACATAAGTTGAGAGCTTATATGTTCAAAAAATCGCCTAAGTTGAGAGGCGACTTTTTGGTTTTCGTCAAAAAAGCAGCAAGGCGGGTTTGCGGGTACAATGCAAGTTCACGATTATCCCTACTCCGCGCAGCGCAAAGCCGGCGCCACGGGAAGTGTTAATCTGGGCGTAGACATTACCGGGCCACGTACTCAGGTAGCGCCCGTAGGTAGCGGAACCAGCTGTACCAGCCCACCAGTAGCCATCCGCCGTACGTGCGTGGAGGTAGCCGTAGGAATGGCGGTAGAGGCCAGTACGCAGGAACTGGAGAGGCCATTCATTAATACGGTTGTAGTTGGGGGTGCTGGCACCTGCGCCTGCTCTCAACGTTTATGCTTGGTACTTTTTCTGAAGTGTGCTAGCCACATGTTGTGAAACCGACAACATTGTTAAGATTACAACATTTTGTGGTCGGATTTACTTGTGGTTTTTGAAGAATTTGCTATATACTGGTCGACACGGTGGGGAATAATCGCTAAATGAGGTTTGGAATGGATGAGAAAAAACGTTTTGACGATTGGAATATGGCAAAAAAGAAAGCTCATAAGTTGGGTAGAGTACCAGCATTCAAGGAAGGCGAAATCTGGTGGTGCGCTATTGGAGAAAACATCGGGATAGAAATAAACGGCAAGCAGAAAAAATTCTCACGACCAGTATTGGTGTTAAAGAAAATAAGTCAGCTTTCCACCGACTATATCGTCTTGACGAATTTCGGAGACCAAAATACTATAATAAAAACACTATGAATAACAAAATGCCCGACCCCAACACTATCCACCCGATTCCTGGGTACGATAAGGTTCAGTGTAACAAAAAGGAACAGCCTCATTGTAAAATGTAGTTAGCAATAAC
>CAQOWG010000006.1 GCA_948851665.1 uncultured Candidatus Saccharibacteria bacterium | reverse complement strand
ATGTCTACGCCCAGATTAACACTTCCCGTGGCGCCGGCTTTGCTCTGCGCTGCGTGAACATCTCCAGCATAACCCCAGGCCATTTTGCGTAAAGCAGAACCAATATCAACCATGGTATAATTATTTGGGGCATCACCAGCTAAATCTGATACCGTAAGGTGCTTTGCAGATTCAGCTTTAGGTTAGTTTTTGAGGTGGGGGACACACTTTTTACAAGTAAAAAAGCTGCCGGGCTGTGTGTACTAGGCAGCATAAGGGTCCCTATAATTGCCTGCGTACTGGGAGATGTTCTCGCGTTTTCCCACAGGTTCGCTCTATAGTAGTTTTTCTATAAGTTGTGCGATGGCCGCTTGGAGTAGTTCCAGTTTTTCCGTCCAGTTCCTGCGTACTGGCAACTACAACCGTTCCTACGGCAACCTCGCCTCGCGTACGACGAATGGCAACTGGTGGTCTGATACGGCTGGTTCCGCTACCAACGGGCGCAACCTGGATACGAATACCGGCAACGTCAACGCCCAGAATAACAATTGGCGTGGCAACGGCTTTGCTCTGCGCTGCGTAGCGCGGTAGTAGTTTCGCCTTCCAGCACCTCTATGAGGAATGCCCTGCAATTCATCTTAATGGGGTGCGTCGCATATTGAAGATATGCGCGCAGGGAAGAAACCGGATCGGCGCGGCTGGTCCGGTTTCGCTAAACTATAATAATGGCACCATGTATAGCGGAAGATAGATCACTCCGCCTTCTTCGCGATAGTAACCCGTATGCACCACATATGGTAACTCATTTTTATCATTCCCAAAATAGTTATGGTATAATGAAGAATAATATGGATGGTCGTGAGGATAACATAGACACATCGGGCCAGTCAAATACCACTCCAGAGCCCACGGTTTCCAAGACCTCGACTGAGGGCGGTATTTTTAGTGGCAGCGATACGCGTATTGAGACCAAAAATCTTCCAGAAGCCCCTCAAGTCACCCAACAGGTCCCGATGAGTTCAATCTCTCCAGCTATTCGCACCGCGTCTACAGTTACGGGTGACCTTAAGTTAGGCAACACCACAAAGAAAAAGAAGTGGCCACTGGTTGCGTTAGGAGCGGCGGTGATGGTGGCGATTGGGGTAGGGGCATGGTCTTTTATGAGTGGGTCAAAAATACTTACCCCCAAAGAAAAAGTTGCCTACGGCGTTACTGAAGAATCAAAGCACTTTTTCAATCGTTACGTTAACTTCCTACTGAGCGGTAACGATTCAGATAATAAGCCAGAGCTTATAGATTTCCTAGCTAATGACTATACGTTCTTGTCTCCAGAAGCTATGTTTGCTGAAAAAATTAAACTAGGAAACGACATCGAGGCTACCAAGTCATATTTCAATGACCTAAACACGATATATAGTGAGTTTAGTCGGACCTTTTTCCCGCCGGACGATGGCGCCGAGGAAGTAATCGATACTACAGAAGAATATTCTCGCAATGCTCTCCCTGATTATTTTTACGAAGCGGCTAAAGGCAGTTATTTGAATCTTAATCAAATTATCAACCTGTATCTCAAAGAAGGTGAAGAATCCGTGCGTAGCATGTTGGAAACTATATTTAAAAGTGGGTCAGAAAACGAAACCATCAAGTCTTTGCTTAAAGCTAGAAAGCGGCAAATGGAGTTATATTTGGACGCGATTGCTCAAGCCGACCAAGACGGCTGTATCACTGATGGCGTACTAAATACTAGTTGTGCTAATCCTCGGTTTGTGGCAGTAGAGGGTGAAGCTCATAGGTTGAAGGTTTCTGCTGATAATTTAGAGACCGAGCTACGCAAAGAGGCAATCGCAGACTTAGAGGACATCTACTATGCGTTTTATCCAAATGAGTTTGCCATTGAAGGGAGCACATCATAAATGAAAAAAGGTAAAATCCTATTAATTGCGACTCTTTTATCCGTTTTTTGTTCGCTAGTTGCCACTTCCGGAAAGGTCCAAGCCGCCAGTGCTGATATTCTCAAAAAATGGACGAGGATTAATGCGTATGAGTGTATTGTAGATAATAAACTTCTACACTCTCCGGTTGAAATGAAAGACAGCAACGGCAACGTCAAAAAAACCGACGTTCTACAAACGGTCACTAGCTATCAAACAAACCAGGTCTTGACTCCGTCGTACGGCTTTGGAGGCACGACTTCCGGTAGCAGCGTCCCATGTACGCGCGTGCTCGGGTATAAAAAAGGCTATAACGGGATGACTAGCCTTTTGTCATACGGTGGCATGTCGAACCTTGCTGGTATTAAATGGAATAATTCTAGCCTAAGTAGTATCGATAAGTTGCTTACCTCGCTCAGTTATGTAGGAGAAGAGACAGAAGATGGTGGTGGACGCTTTTCAATAAAAGCTCATCGTACCGGCGAAAGCTGCACATATTCGGTTACGACTAACTGCTATCCAATAGAGGGAGAGTCTTCAACGGTCGGTATAACTGTAACCAGGGGGGATGATGGGTTATTACACTACGAACGAGACTCAGGAAATTTTTGGAATGATTTGAAGATATCTTTCAAAAATCACAATCTTATCCTGGAAGCCGCCACTGGTCTTACATGTACAGGTGGCGGAAAGCTAGAAATACCTTTACAAAACGACTTAAATAAGATGTATGCCGATCTCGAGAAAAGTCTCACAAATACCACTTGGACGGTCACATGTAGCAGTACCAGTGGCGGAGTAATCCCCGTTACAAATACCAGTACTACCAACTATACCTTTGGCGTAGCAGACAAAGTGGTTGATTCTGGTAAGATATCTCAATATATTCTCAAGGATTCTTCTATCACCGTGGCTGACTCGGTGAACCGTAAACTTACCGGCGCTTCAAATAGGAATCTCACCAGCACTGAGCAATACGAATTGTACGATTTTTATCTGAACGAAGCTATCAAGGCGAGCGGCGCATCAGCTAATCTCAAAACTTGTAATCCAACCAGCAAAGATAATTTGGAGCCAGTTAAACTACTCGATGCCTCTGATAATAAATTTAAAACATGCTACGTAAACTTTAATCAGAAAAAACCTGAAGATATTAAAGTCAACGCCCCGAATGGTAATTACACTAAAATCATTGAGATATCAATGCGAGACGTCATCGACCGGCTGAATAACCTGGATACGAGCAGTATCGATATATCAGCGATTACCGGTGTTGACCCGTCTGATGATCCGTACAAACCTTTGCCAGGTACTGGCGACAATAATGGCGATGATGAGACTACGGTTTCTCAATGCATCGACTCTGCTGGTCCGTTAGGTTGGATTATTTGCCCAGTACTTGATATAGCCAGCGAAGCGACGATGAGCCTATATAGCTATATCGAGAACAATTTCCTTTGGATAGGTAGCGACGTGATGGGGGCTGGTACTGACACTCATGGGGCTTGGAAGCAGTTCCGTGATTATGCCAACATTGCGTTTATTATCATATTCTTAGTTGTGATTTTATCGCAAATTACAGGCTTTGGCATCTCCAATTACGGCATCAAGAAAATCCTACCCCGCCTTATTGCAGTGGCTCTGCTTACGAATTTGTCATTCATTATCTGCCAACTAGCAGTAGACTTATCGGATATTGTGGGGTCGGGACTCAATACAGCGCTGTCGAGCCTTGGGGGCGTCTCAGATGCCAAAGACGCTACTTACGGGGTGAATAGTGTTTTGGACAGTACAAGGTTTGCTCTATTTGGCACTGGTACGGCCGTAATAGCTTTAGGAACCGTTACATGGAGAATCTGGCTTCTTCCACTCTTGCTTGCTATTATTGGCGCATTGGCTGGTGTATTTATGTTCTTCTTATCACTCGCCGTGCGTGAGGCAGGTATTATTATTCTGGTAGTGCTCTGCCCAGTCGCAATCGTCTGCTATGCCTTACCAAACACCAAGAAGCTCTTTGATAAATGGTTTAGATTGTTTACATCGCTCTTGATGGTCTACCCGATTTGTGGGCTTTTGATGGGTGGCGGACAATTTGCAACGCAGATACTTGTAGGGCTTGGTGACCCAGGTAACCAAAAATTCATGTTTACGCTGACAGCTATGCTATTATCGGTCGTGCCATTCTTTTTCATACCTACGTTGGTACGCACGTCGCTTAACGCTATCGGTCAACTTGGTGCTAGGCTAAGTAACTTCGGTAGAGGAATGGGCGGTAGGCTGACTGGCGCTATCCGTGGTTCCGAGGGCTTCCGCAGCAGGCAGCGCGAATTAGCGGCGCAACGCGATGAGAGGACTGTACGTAATCTCGACCGTTGGAGCAGAGTTAGGAAGGCGGTTGGCTTGAATGCTTACAGTAAAAGTGGACAACGCAAGCGTTCCCTTGCTTATGCTAGAGCCGATAAAGTACGTCGGGAGGATTTGATAGGAGAATCTTATAATGGTCGCAAATTACTGTCTAGGGACCAGGCGCGGAAGGCGCAGCTCATGGGGAACCTCGCTACTAAAGATTTTGAAGAACGTGTATCTGGTGCCAAGGCACTTTTCCGTGACGACCCTAGAATGGCTACAGAGGCAGCGATTGTTGCTGAGCATGATAAACTTTTGGAAGAGTATGGCAACGATCCAAATAATATTCAATTGCAGAGTCAGCTACGCGCACTTGAGGAAATGGCCATGGAAAAGGGTGCACCAGGGCAAGATCTTTTGCAACAAAGTTTTGCGCGCTATGCTACGAACCATAAGGGCAGCTGGAACGCCAATAAGGGGCAAGCCATCAGCAAACTCTCGGCAGGTCTCGCTACTCGTTACGGTAAAGAGCTTAATGGTACCGATAAGGGCTTTAATGTCGCTATGAACGATTTTGCCAACGGTGACTTCAGCAAGCTTAGTTCCTTTCGTAGAACGGCTGACGGCTATCGTTCGGCTTACGATGCTAAGCTTGCTGGCTTCACTGCGGCTGGTATGAACAAGGCTACGCCCGGTGCCCTGCAGCGCGGTTATGCGGCTTTGCAGGCTGGAGAAATTGGAGCGGATAATGCTCGGACATTAGTTGGGAACGCTACGCAAGCTCTTAACGATGAACTTATCGCTAATGACCTTAAGGCGGCAGAAAAGGGTTTTGTGCAGGGCATCGCAAGCTACGGTGCTTCCATGCCAGGACACTCTAGCGTCATTACTGGTTTGGGGCAAGGTAGCCTTGAAAATCTCGCACGATTTGTTGATGGCACTAATGATACTAATGCGTTGATGCAGCTTGGCCAGAATATCCAAGACGCTGCCGGCAGTAGTCATCTCTACGGTGAGGGCGAAACACGGCGCATAAAGATGATCATTAATAAGATTAATAGCAAAGCTGGTACATCCTACACGTTTGATCCGGCTTCGATGCAGATTGACCAGGGTAATCAAGGTGGGCAAGGTGGTTCAAATAATCAAAGCGACCAACAAGACGTTCCAGAGATGTTCAGGGTTTCCGACGCAGAAAGGGCACAATTAGAATCCGATGCGGCCAGAAATGGTCGCCGTATCCGATAAAAAATAACCCTCCAGCGATGGAGGGTATATTTTTGGAGGGGTGAGCGACGGAAATAACTGATATTCCGTTGGGGCTCAAATTCGACGAGTAAAAAGCGCAAGTTTGCGCCGGGTCGTTCTAGTGAGACGACCCAAATCTACTTCGAGGCAATCTACCTGATCTAGCGCCGTGCGCCACCCTACCCGTAATTCGGTAAAACTTTTACAATCCAAAAGGACCACCGCCGTAATAACCGCCACCAAGAGAGTCATAGGGGTTAGAAACCTCAGCTCTGATCAAATCCGACAGTGATGCGGCACCAGCCGGACCTTTATGTGCGAACCTTTTCCAAACGTAATAAGCTGATGCATTTGGATGACAGTTCCATGCTGACCAGATAAAGAAAAATGGTTTGCCACATGCAGGGCAACAATGTCGCCCATACCATTCCCGAAGAATATTCTTCAAGGCGTTTTCATCATACTTTTCTTCAGCCGGCACATACGCCCACTCAGGCTCAGGCGTTTGCCCTTTCTTGAGTCTGTGAATCCAAAATAGCTCATCATCAGCTTGAAGTCTATGCATTGATACTGCCATAATTATTCCACCTCCTTTGTATAATATTTCAATGTAATAGGGTCGTATTCATCAGTGAAGTACATACCGGTGCTCAGTATCAGGGTCTTATCGTAGCGGTATCCATCCGGGAGATTAGGCGTAGATCCATTTGGTAAAGCGATGATGAAGGTACAGGGACCCCATGTATCGGAATACATTTTGGCCTTGCTGAGTATGGTTGAGTTTCCTTCGCCGTAGTAGGTCGCACCATCCAAGTACATAACCACGGATACAGAACGTACGTTAATAAAATGGGACGCATTGCTGTCATGTTCTTCGTCAAAAGCTGAAACCTGCTTGGTGGAGAGCGCCCCTTGGTAGCTTCGTGGGTTATCAGAGGTAATCGGGAAGCCATCGGTTAGATTTTCTAGCGCGTAGGTCCCAATAATGTACTCTAACTCATTGCAGCCGAAGCTATCACGCATTTCCCTTAATAAGTAGCTCGTATTATACAGCGATTCTTCGCTTGGAAAAGAAGAGGTATCGTTACCAAGTGCTCCCCACAGTGCATAAGCTATTTCTATGTCGTCTTCCGTGAAAATCGGGCTCAGTTGAATAGTCTCGCGCAACTCGTAGCCGTCATAATCCTTAAACTCTACCACATGCGTAGTCAGTAGTCCCGCCACGTCAACATTTCCCACGGAGTTCCCGCCATATAAGTTATTCGCAAACTGTGCAATGGATTCTTCGTCCCAACCTATGCGGAATAAAAAGTCTTTAGAAATCTCTTCACTAAACTCTCCAGCCTCTGCCATTTCCATGACTTCATCTCTCCAAATGACGCCTGCATAATATAACTCCACTAGATCATCGACAGACCACCCTTCATCGCTAGTCCTAATGAGTTCTATAATGGCGGCATATCTTTCCTCCTGCTCAATATAACTTATCATCTCCCTGCAAGTGGCGTCATTCATTTGTCCGGCTTCCGCCATCTCGACAACTTTTTCTTTTGAGAGAATTCCCGCATCCCACATCTCCAGCAGATCATCTGCAGTATACCACACCTCTGGTAATATCTCCTCGGTGGCATACGCTGATGCGTTCTCAGACCCTACCTCCGCTACTGGTTCTGACGGCAAGGCCGTACCGCTACTCCCGCACCCCCACAGTCCGAGCATTAGGCCGCCCATCAATGACAACATCACAATTTCTCTCTTCATTACTCATCTTCCTCCTTTTTAATAATTGCTTTAATCTTTTTACTGGACAATAACTGTTATCAAATAGACTAACAGCCTTATTCTACTACAAACTTGACTAATACGCAATTATAAGCAATTTGTCGCACCATTTTTCACCTAACCGCCACAAGACAGGGGACTTCGTGCTATAATATATATACCTGGGGGCGTAGCTCAGGGGTTAGAGCAGGCGGCTCATAACCGCTTGGTCGTTGGTTCGAGCCCAACCGCCCCCACCAGCCAAGAAAAACCTAGCTCATGCTAGGATTTTTTGTCTGTAGTATGATGCAGACCTATTTATGATATAATACAACCATGAGCGAATCCGAGGTGCCAAAAAAACGTTTCTGGTCGCAGCGCAATTTTTTCGCCTTCGACAATGTTTTGGTGTTTATAGCCGCAGGTTGCTGTTTGATGTGGACTTGGGGTTCTATCTCTGCCATGACTCGCAACTGGACCCTTTCTCAGGAACTGATTGAACGCGAGCGCCAGAAGGCTCTCCTTGAACTCGAAGTCGAAACCTTAGAACTTGAGAATGAGTACTACCATTCCAATGAATATAAAGAACTTTCCGCTCGCAAATATCAGAATAAAAAACTCCCTGGTGAAACCATGATTTATTTACCAGCCAATTCTGAAGCTGCCAAAGCAAAGCATGACAATATCAATAATACCGATTCCGCCGTTGACACTCCGCAGCTTGCCAATTTCGAACAGTGGATGGCCTTCTTGTTTGGTATATAGTTAAAATGTTGTAAATTTTACAACAGTTTAACTGCCCGCTTATGCTAAAATATAACTATGGATAATTCTCCGGAGACTAAAAAAAATCAAGCCACTACGGCTTCTGCGGCCCCCGCTAATTCAGCGACAGTCAAGGCCACACCGCCAACTAGTGCACCCGTCAACAAGTCAGCAGCTACGCCCTCGACGGCTCCTGCCAAATCTGCGCCAGCTAGCGATTACAAAACCGCAAATATTGGCCAGTGGAAATCCAAACAAGAGGATTATTTTGCCAAGCAGAACCAAGAGCGCAGCGAGAAAAAGGCCAAGAAAAAAGCTACCTTCAAAAAAATCTTTCCTTTCGCACTTGTCTTCGGCATCCTTATCGTAATTGGTCTCGGTACTTGGGGAGTGATTTCGCTTGTCAACTATATCAATCGCCCTACTATTGAAGAAACCGCCTCCGATCCTTCCGTCATCTCCGGCAACTCGTCAGAAGCTATCAAAAATTACCAAGATTATTTACAACGAATCTATAACGATGCCCTTGCCAGTGCGATGGCGGAAGAAGGCACTGATATTGCTACTGACGAAGCCAAGAAAAAGGCCAATGAGGCAATGTCCGAAGCGGTAGCTAATACCGCCAACACCGAAGCTGGTGAAAAATATCGTGACGCAATGCTCCTCTCGGAGATGCTAGTTTATTATGACACCTGGCAGTGCGACAATATTCTCCATCTTGAAGATCAAATTAACCCCAGCAACCTCAACCTACAAGGTCAATACCGCTATAACCTTGCTTTGCAAAACTGTTATCAAGTGCGTGGCGACACTAAACGCGCAGATGAGCTTTGGAAGACGGTCACGGAACTTTACAGTCAAGTTTACAATGGAGATACTGGTACTCTCCGGGAAGGAGTTGAAGAATAATGCGCAAAATAGTTTCTAATCGCCTCTGGCTACTTGGAGCCTGCTTACTGGTGGTCATAGGAGTACTAATTAGTACGCAACGCATCTATGCTGCAAGCGGTGGTTGGGCTGGCCCAGGCGGTAGCGGTGGTGGAAATTCCAGCTGCGAGAATCGCATCTTCTCAAGAAAAACCTGGAACCGTTGTGGTGGCGTTACCTGGGTTCTACGACCAGTCGATGCGGCCCATGCACAGTGTACCGCTATTGGTGCGACGCACTATTATAAGTTAGGAGGTAATCTCTATACTGGCTCTGGACTCAGTCCTAACTACACTGGAGATATCGGCAAAGCCCTCAAAACCAGTTATGCCTATCTATTACCGTATAGGCCAGGTGTATCTACTGGTAGCGTGTCAAAGGCTAAGGCGGAATCTGATTACCAAATTGCCAAAAACTTCCTCCCTCCCGGTAGCCCATCATGGGCCGACACAGGTGAGTTTTGTTGGAATCCTGATTGGCCAGATAATCCTACTCCGGTTGACCCACCAGAACCCGATGAAACGACTATCTATGGCGAGGGTAGTTTTTGGGCCGATTCTTACTTGACAGTTACCAATGAAGTAGCTACTCATGAGGCTAACGTTTCAAGCAAAGAAGGCGCAGAACATAGTGATGTGACCATCAAAGTCAGCACTGACAGTTCTGCTACGGTTACTTTCCGCCATACCATGTCTTATGATGAGGAACTTTGGAATCCGACCGCTAGTACTTATACCAATCAAGCTCGGGAAGGTCATGCCCCTGAAGCCGATGATGAATTCGATGAGATCAAAACTAAGCTCAAGATTCAGCAATATGGCGAGTCGAATAGTTCAGTCAAGGACGAGGATTTTGGTACAGGAGGTTCTGGTGACAAGAGTGGGCAAGACGTGTCTACTACTACGGTATCCGTTTCACCCGCACCAGGCGAAACGCTATCAGTTTGCCAAGTCCTCACGCACCAATCAGTAAAATATATCATCAAGGGGACTGGTACGGATAATGCAGATGGGAGTCATGATAAGTGGGAGTTCACGAAATATTCTGAGGATAATAATATCGGCCTCACCATGCTTTGTGCTGAGGTCTACCGCCCCGAAGACCCCAGCGGTGAAGATCCCACCGTTTGGGCAAAGGGCAAAGATGGCAGCACCCCAATGTT
Organism: uncultured Candidatus Saccharibacteria bacterium; assembly: GCA_948851665.1. GTDB lineage: Bacteria > Patescibacteriota > Saccharimonadia > Saccharimonadales > Saccharimonadaceae > Nanosyncoccus. The sequence goes on along the minus strand of CAQOWG010000006.1, from coordinate 57,906 downwards.
TGCTGGCGAAACCTCGCAAGTCGGTTGGAATACTTACGCTGAGTGGGAAGAAGCTCGTCGCGTTCGTGGTTGGCAGGCCATCACCTTTACTGTGCCTTCAAACGTTAGCTACAGCAGTGATAAGGTCACTGGCGATCTGAGCGGCCGGGGTACGGCTGGTCCTTGTGACTTCTATCGCAAAGCCGGTTGGGGTCCCCACGACACCTGGTGTAGCGTTATCGGCGGTCGTTCTGCTTCCGGAGATCTTGGTGAATCTGGCAGTCATGACTACAGTGCATCCCAGACCATCGCATTGCAGGATTATGTTGGCTACAAATATTGTGCCTCGTTTGGCTATTACTGGGAGTATTGGTACTCGATCTCTTATAGCGGTGAAGACAGCTGGGCACAAGAAGGCAAAAGCTATTGGACCAATTACAACGCCGCTTGTCGCACTATTGCCAAGAAGCCATCTTCAGCATTTTGGAATTCCGGTGTCCTCACGAATGGCGGTATCAAGACCTCACTTTCGCCTCGTATTATAGGTGTCGGTGTAGCTATGACTGCTAGTTCCAACCAATTCAATTACCTCTACGGTTCATGGGCTGAACACCTAGCAGCAATTTACAAGACCACTTCTAGCTTCGGCTCTGGTAGTTCACTCTCGCGTGGTAGTTCCAATAGTGTTGGTGCGTATAATAATATTTACCCACGATCTCCAATGACTATTTCAAATACCAATAGCGGTTCCTTGGGCCATTCTGGTATTCGCACCAGCAATACCTTGCGCACTCGTCTCAATACCTATTTGAGTAATCGTCCAAATATAGATAGTATCAATAGTCTACCCGCAACAATCACTAGCGGCACCTACATCCTTAATATCGCTGGGAACTTAACAATCGACCGCAACATTATCGTGTCCGGGAATAGCTATGCCAGTATTTACCAAATCCCCCAAGTTGTCATCTTTGTTAGCGGCGACGTAAATATCAAAGGCAACGTCACCGAAATTGATGCCTGGATTATTGCTAGTGGCAAAATCAATACCTGTTCCGATTTCCAGTCTAAGTCCACCCAAACAGCATCTCGCGTTTACAATAACAATACCGTCTGCGACAAACAACTTACTATTAACGGCCCAGTGATGGCCAGCAAAGCCGAGCTCAGGCGCTCCTATGGCTCAGATCCGGTTATTCAGGGCGCTCGTTATGCCCCAGGCGAAATCTTTAACCTTTCTGGCGAGAACTATCTCTGGGCCTATGCACAGGCTGGTCGTTATAGTTCTAGCTATGCAGAAGCTTATTCGCGCGAGTTAGCGCCGAGGTACTAAAATGAAGAAGCTACGTCAAGAAAAGACAAAATCACCAACCGAAGCCGAACGTCAAGGTTTTACCATGCTTGAGGTCACACTCGTCCTCGCATTGACTGGCCTACTATTGATCGGTTTGCTCGGTGGCACCGCTGCTGCTATTCAGACCCAGCGTTACAATGACTCCGTTCGTTCTTATGCCGAGTATCTTCGCACTATTTATAGTGAAGTGATTAACCCTTCCTCTCTCGGTCTCGGAAATTCTAGTAACAAAAATGCTATTGAGGGCGGGAATTATGCCATCTACGGTAAAGTGCTTGTTTTTGGCTATAACTATGGCTCCGGTTCTAGTAACGAAGATGATACCCGCAGCGTCTACTCTGCTACTCTAATCGGTGATGCTAATCCACCCAGTATTACGGTTAACGGTTTCGTCAACGAGCTTGCTGCCGTACACACTGAACTTTTTTGTGGTAAGCGCATCAACGGATCTGAGCAGGCCAGCACGCTTTCTCGCTACGAGCCAACCTGGCAGGCAGAGCTTATGCAAGTCAATGACTCTAGCCACGAGCCCCCACTCAGTATTAATGACCGCTTCAAAGGCACTGTCATCATTGCCCGTTCGCCTTCATCTGGTGCAATTCATACCATCTATACATCCAAGACCTATAATTTGCGCGATGGCTGTAAGAGCCTAGAGGATTCTTACGCTGGTCAGGAGCTCAAAAATGATATCGCTGAGTTTAGTCAGAATCCCGCCACTGCTAGCGTTAAATTCTACACCGAACCAGTCGGCTTCTGCATCAAGTCTCAGAATGTTAGCGCTGGTCAGTATCGTGAAGTGCGCATTGCTGAAGATGGTCGCAATACTAGTGCCATCAGCATCCTGAACACCGACGAAGACGAGCAAGGAAGGTGCCGATGAAAAACTCAGTAAAGCGCGGCGATACACTCATCGAAGTAATGTTTGCTATTGCTATTTTTGCTGCGGTCGCCATCATCTCCATTGCCATGATGAATCTTGGTGTAGCTAATAGCGAACGCTCACTTGAACTTTCTACTGCTCGCAATGAAATAAACGCTCAGGCCGAAGCTTTGCGTTTCATTCATAGCTCCTACACTTCGGAACTAACATTGCCAACGTGCAATAGTTCTATTGTCGCCAAAGGAGAAAAATGCCAGCAATTCAAAACTCTTTGGGAATTGATCACTGGCCGCGCCATGAACCCATACGACCCCAATGACACTCATAATACTGATAACTACAGCATCCCGTCTCCGTTAGATGCCTGCGATACGGTCTATAAAGACAATAATAAAATCCTTTCCGATAACCGTGCTTTTGTGATTAATACGCGCCAGATTAGCCGTGTTAATGATACGATTGGCAATATTACTGGTCAGAACAATAGTATTTATATCTCTGCTGCCGACGCTGCCACCCGTGACCTCTTCCAGCCCGCTTCACTCAACTCCCGTATCGTCTATATTCGTGGGCTGAACGGAGAAACTTATGACGAGGATTCCGATAATTCATCGGTGACCGGCGCGCTATCGACCGACCCATTGCGCTATCGCGCTGTTGGTCAAATTGAGGGTATTTGGGTTGTGGCCGTCAAGGACGCCGATAGTCGTTTTTATGACTTTTACATCCAGGCTTGCTGGTATGCCCCCGGTAGCAATGCTCCCACTTCGCTTGATACGATTATTCGACTTTATAATCCAGGAGGACTTTGAACATGAAACAGTCTGAACAGTCTAAATCCGGTTTCACTATGGTCGAGTTCTCGCTCGCAACCGCTTTCATCTCCCTGCTATTGATCGGCATCTCAATCATTGCAAGCAACGTTATTACTATCTATCAAAAAGGCCTTGCCGTCAAAGCCGTCGGCAGTGTTGGTCGTGGCTTAGTTGAAGAATTTACTACCGCCATCAATTCTGCACCATCAGTCGACACAGCTAGCCTTTGTAGCAGCCACGTTAATGGCGTTAATATGGATACTTGCAAAAAAGATAACGCCAATAACTTTATTTTCCAGCACAAACTCGCTCGTCGCACTGCGCCAGGGAACGAAACCGACACTGACGTACAAGTCGGTGGAGTTTTCTGCACTGGCAACTATTCCTACGTCTGGAACACTTATTACGGAACCGAGAACGGCGGCTCGCCACTTAGCCTTGTCTATTACGATTCCGCGAATTATAGTGCAGCTTCTCATAATCCCACTAAACTCAATGATTTCCGGATGATTCGGGTTAAAGACCCATCTTATCGCGTTTGCTCTGCTGTTACGAACTCTAATTATAGTAGCAATATTAACAATGTTACCGAGATTGATATCACTCATCTAGCGAATGGTCGCGAGAACGTCATCGAAACACCCGAACAAGGCTTCCTCAATTCCTTTGATCTCGACCTCCAGATTTATGAATTAGCCATGTTCCCAATTTCTCAAGACCAAGTCACTCTCCGTACCTTTATGTCCGGTACATTTATTCTTGGAACCGAACGTGGCAATATCAATATCGAACGTTCTGGTGATTACTGCGACGTCAATCATCTTGACCAAGACCAGGAAACCACCACTGCGCTACTCGATCTCGGCTCCGAATTTACTTATTGTTCCATTAATAAATTTAATTTTGCGGCTCGCACCGCAGGAATGTAAAGGTGTGATATAATATGCTTATGAAAAAGTCATGCTTAAAGTCTGAACGCCAAGGCGTCGCTTCGCTCTACGTCGTTATCTTCGCTACGATTCTTTTTGGGGTCATCACCCTTAGCTTTACACGCATTATTCTTTCTGAAGTTGAGCAGAGTAGCGATGATGACCTTTCTCAGTCTGCCTACGATGCTGCTCTAGCCGGTGTCGAAGATGCTAAAATCGCCGTCAACCGTTATTTCAACTGCCTCAATGCCAATGGTAGCGCTGCTGCCTGCAGCAATATTAACGTTTTTAGTAATGATACAAATTGTGAAGATGGTTTTCCCCTCGGTCAAATCCTTCATGGCGTTGATGGGGAAGTGAAAATTCAGGAATCTCGTGGTGGCGCCGCCGAAGAAACCGCCGCCGATCAGGCTTACACATGCGTTATTATTTCCGACGTCACTCAGGATTATCGTGGAGTTCTCACTTCTGATACTCGTACTAAGGTTGTACCAATTGGTATCAATGCCACTGGTGGCGCTACTGATAGCTCACTCGGTCAAGTTGCTAAAGTTCGTTTTAGTTGGTACTCTGAGCTCAACCAAGGTACAAATAACAACAGTAACAATAATACTTTTAAGAACCTTCGCGGTGACAATAAACTTGATAATGCCGACCATAAGACCACACCACCTACCGTTCAACTCAACTTTATTAAGACTGGCAATTCCGTCAACATTAACGAGTTTCGTACCGAGAATAATACTGCCAATACAATTGATAGCACCATGGTTTTCATCCCCGCCCAAAACGGCGACAATCCTAAGGTCATAAGTCACAACGAAATTCTCAGCAACGGTAACGTCGCGAATAGCGCAAATGATGGAGCCAGCAATATGCATTCTCCATATACTCTTAAATGTAGCTCTCAACAGGAATTTGCCTGCGTTGTCGAACTTGATGTTAGTGCAATTCTTCATAACGGCGACAACGCCTTCTTAGTCGTCTCTTTGCCTTATGGTGACAGCTTGACTGATTTTTCGGTTGCTCTGCTTGATAGCAGTGGTAACCCTATCAACTTCAAAGGTGTCCAGGTCAATGTCGACTCTACTGGTCGCACCAACCAGCTTCTGCGTCGCGTTGAAACTCGCCTCGACCCTGCTGATCTTTATTTCCCCTACCCGCAATTTGCACTCGAAACTGAAAGCGGCGATGACGACGCTGTCCGCAAGAACTTTTGGATTACTTCTAACTGCTGGACCGAAAAAGGCTACTGCGACAACAACGGCGAACTCTAAGCCTACGCCCTAAGATTGGATAAGTCGCCCCAGCGCCAATGTTAGTATTCATATGGTGATATACGTATGACCATATGAATACTAAAAACTGCCCTAATTTCTGAATATTAGGGCAGTTTTATATCACTAAACGAATAATCTAGCGGGATCTCTAGCCTAGCGCAAGGATTTCTCAGCTACAAAACGCTCAAAATAGGCGCGCGGGTGAGCACAAACCGGGCAGATCTCTGGCGCTTCTTCGCCAGCGTGCAGATGTCCGCAATTACGGCACTTCCAGATTGTAATTTTTTCGCTCTTAAAGACTAGTCCGTCATCAATGCGTTCTTTCCATTCTAGATAGCGCGCCTCATGTGCCGCCTCGATCGCTCCGACACCTTCGAATTTCTCAGCAATCTCATCGTATCCTTCTTCGCGCGCAACCTTAGCAAAATCTTCATACATCGTTGAATGCTCGTAGTTCTCGCCGCCAGCTGCGTCAATCAAGTTTTCGCGCGTATCTGGCACTTGACCGCCATGCAGATACTTAAACCACATCTTGGCATGTTCTTTCTCGTTGCCGGAAGTTTCCGTGAACACCTCAGCGACTTTTTCGTAACCATCTTTCTTGGCGCGTGAAGCGTAGTACTGATATTTCGTATGAGCCTGGGACTCGCCAGCAAAAGCGGCTTCCAAATTTTTCCAGGTCTGACTGTTTTTATCTAGTTCCTTCATATTTTCTCCTTTTAAATAATTATAGCACAAGGTTAAACTATTTTTCGTCCCATTTCAAGCCGTCTTTAATACCGAGTCGCGAGCAACCAATACTAAAGCGAGTTTTCTTGCCCGAAGTCGGTGTAATCACATGCGCATGCACCCGCTTGAGTGAGGCGCCCGAACGCAGTGTATCCCCCCAACGGAAGCAGAACGCCCCACCCGGGATTTGTAGTTGTTCTCTCAGTTCCTTCCAGATTGTTTGCAGTTCCGCCCACATTTTTGGCGTTACATCATCAATGTCATAGATTGGATCATTCGCGAAAATCGCGATATGTTGCTCTACTTCAGGGTAAGGATAACGGTTTTTTACGACATACCAGTATTTCTTGCGCATCAGAACTTCTTGTTCGTCTTCGTTGACGTTTTCTGGCGCCAGTGGATCCAAACCTTTTTCCTCAAACTCTTTCATTACATCGAGCTGGTTTTGTTCTCGTGCATTGCGTGGATCAATATATTTGAATTGGCCGTATTTCGCATTGGATTCCCCCAAAGTCATCGTCTCCACGGCACCGTCTTCGCGTTCCACCACCTCACCGTCTTCGTTCACCCGTACCTGCACCGTGCGGATACCTTTTTTCTCCGCTCGTTCGTGCGAACGTTTGCTCCAGCCCCTATCCGGATGATCCTCCAGGTAATAAATCGTCTTCACGCCCTTATCAATTAAAGTCTTCATACACTGATCGCAGGGGAAGAGAATCGTATAAACTGGCGCATTCGAAAGATCGGCATCATCCATCTTTTTGAGCATGTTAATCTCGCCGTGCTCCACTGTCGAATAAAGTAATTCCGAACGTTTCTCAATATCCTTTTTCGGAATGCTCTGGTCAATTTTATTGGTACCAAAGCGCCATTTGCCATTCCAAAAACAGCACGACGCCGTCGGTGCAATCCAGTCAGTCGACCGCTCCGCATAATTGATAAGTTCTCCCCATGGCTCTGGCAACTTCTCCCAGTCGCCCAGCCGTTCTTTGAGCTGTTGTACGGCATTACTCACCCGAGGGTCTTGCTTCAAAAGTGCCTTTACACCGTTAGCGATCAGAGTTCGTCGGATAATCTCCGAAGTTGAAGTTGCAGCCTGACGCGGCAACACTCGCACCTCCCCGCAAATTTTCTCCAACTCCTTTACTTCATTATCGCTATAATTTTCTTTAATTGCGATTAGTACGTCTGGCTTCAGCGCTCGAATCAACCCCCAGTGCGGCTCACCTAAGTGCTTCACTACCAGAATATCGGCGATATTCAGCCGTTCAATCATTTGATAGCGCTCCTCAAGTGGAATAATTGGTCGGTTACTGCCCTTGCGATGACGAATTTTTTCGTCGTCGTCCATCGCAATCACTAAAAAATCGCATGCTCGCCGTGCCTTCTGCAGATAGCATAAATGTCCCAAATGGAACATATCCCATGATCCTTGCACAAGGCCAATAGTCTTACCAGCCGCCCGCGCTGCTTCTAGTTTTGCTGTTCTTTCTGCGTCCATCCTATTCCTTTCCTAAATTGCCGTTGGGATACCCTTAATCGCCGGCTCTGCCGTATAGTCTGTCAATTCAAAATCGTCTGGACGATAGTCTTTAATGTTCTCGTGACGATTTACCAGCTTTAAAGTTGGGAACGGATGGCTCTTGCGCGACAAAATTTCGTCTACCCACGGCAGCTGGTCGGTATAAATATGTGCATCGGAAATCAAATGAACGAACTCGTAGGGAACTAGCCCCAGCACTTCTGCCATTGCAATCAAAAATGCCGAGTACTGAATCCAGTTGGTCGGACATCCAATCAAAATATCGCAACTGCGTTGGAACATCACTAAACTTAATTTGTCGCCAAAAACTCTAAAATGCATCCACCCGTGGCAGGGAACCACCACCACTTTTTGTTGGTGATCATGGTTGCGAATCGTATACTGCGGAATCCATGGACTGATAAAGTGCGCCTTCAATTCCGGACGTTCCTTAATTTGTTTGATGATTTCTGTAATTTGGTCAAAACCACCAACGCCTTTAGCGGCGTCATAAGTCGGGTCCTCAGCAGTCGGAAAATGCGTAAACGCCGCACCATAACTCCCTGGGCCAATATCACCCGGCTCCAAACCTCGTTTTGCGCATTTTTCTGGTGTCGCCCAAAACTTCCACCATTTGCAACCAAATTTCTCCAGCTCTTCCTGCGTGCGCGCGCCGTTGATAAAACCTAGCAACTCGCCAACCGACGATTTCCAAAACTTAATTTCCCGCTCCGTAATTAGCGGTACGCCATTTTCTAGAATATTAAACCGCGCCGGCGTTGGCCCCATCAAATCAATTGTATCAACTTCTTTGCCATCCGTCCCCACCATTACGCCCGGACCTCGAATACCCTTCTCCATCACCTCGCGAATCAGCCGCTTGTATTGCTCGTCCACCGTCCGTTCTGCCACTGGTTTGTAATTCAGCTCCATAATACCTCCATCTTTGTTCTATTCTACCACACCTCTGATAAGCGTAAAAGTATTGACAAAATTGGAAATCTGTGATACAATGGTAAATGTAGTATAGTTAGCCAATCTTGTATTGGCTGGCTGAATTGCACATCACAGAAAGAGAGGAGTGATTCATCAGTGAATATGAATCCAAATTTAATGCAGTTCATCGAAAAAATCGAAATGGGGGGGGGTATACTTGATGACGAGCAGAAGAAGTTCATTGAAACGATCAAGGCTCTGGATGAATCTGATCTGAAAGATCCGACCCAGTGGCCCTGGCGCGACAAGACTAATGGCTATATCAAGACCTTACGGAAGCTAGTCGGACATTTTCCGATTGTGCTTTCGGTCGCTACCGCTGTTGTACTGGACGATTCCATGCGTATTTTGTTGGAGCGTCGTAGTGACGACGGTAAATGGAGCATTCCGGGTGGTACAGTCGGCCCTGGAGAGTCGGTCAAAGAGTGTATAGTTGGTGACATTAGTCGGGAGACTAGTCTCGATGCCGAGATAGAAGATTTGCATCTTTTTGACGAGCTTTCTGGCACGCCACACTATTACCCCAACGGTGACATAATTTCTTCGATTAAGATAATTTATGTCGCCAAGCACTGCACCGGGGAACTCAAGCCCAACTATGAAAATCTGGAACTTGAGTATTTCGACCTGCAGGATATTCCGGAGAATGTTTCCGGATCGACCCGCAAAATCGTCGCCAGTCTCATCAGTCGTTTCGACGAAGTTAAAAACTGGTAAATCTCCAACCCTTTCAATAATCTATGCAAAGGCGGCGCTTAGTCGCCTTTTACCTTCTTTAAATGCTCCTTGGCTTTCAAAGTCACGGCTCGTCCACGAGGCGTGCGTTCAATTAGCCCCATCTGTAACATATATGGTTCGTAGTAGTCTTCAACTGTTGCCGCCTCGTCACCAGTTAGCGCCGCAATTGTCGTCAACCCTACTGGCCTATCACCATAATTTTCCAGCATCAACTCCAGCATGTTTCGATCCGCTGGATCGAGACCTAGCTCGTCGATCTCCATTAGCTCTAGCGCTCCACGAGTCAACTTCTCGTCAATAAAACCATTACCATGTACTTCAGCATAGTCCCGTACTCGCTTAGTCAAGCGATTTGCAATCCGCGGTGTCAAGCGTGAACGTGTCGCCAGCAGCTTCGTCGCTTCCGGCGCGATTTCCGTGCCCAAAATTCTTGCCGTCCGGTCAATAATCTTCTCGATTTCCGCAGTTTTATAATATTCTAAACGATGAATTAGGCCAAAGCGGTCCCTCAGCGGACCGGCCAGGGAACCAGTCCGTGTCGTTGCTCCTACTACAGTAAATTTTGGCAAATCCAGTCGCACGCTTCGCGCTGCCGGACCTTTACCAATTACGATATCAAGTTTATAATCTTCCATCGCCGAATAAAGCACCTCTTCGACTGCTCGGCGCAATCGGTGAATCTCATCAATAAATAATACGTCGCCATTTTGCAAATTCGTTAGGATTGAAGCTAAATCGCCCGCCCGTTCAATCGCTGGCCCGCTTGTTACTCTAAGGCTCGCGCCCATTTCGTGCGCAATAATATTTGCCATTGTGGTCTTTCCAAGTCCTGGTGGGCCATATAGAAGCACATGATCGAGCGTTGTCCCATCATCGCGCTTTTTAACGGCATCAATTGCTAATTTTAGATTTTTTTTCAACCGTTCCTGGCCTACGTAATCTTGAAAAGTCAGCGGCCGAAGCGATATTTCCTCAGCTTGTTCAGCCAAATTTTCCTCGTCCATGCGCGTATCTACGATGCGTTCTGGTTTCGGTTGGTTCGGCTCCTGGTCCTGCTGTCTCTGAATTCCCATGGCTTGATTATAGCATAAATTCACCGCTGCCCCAAAGCCCACCTGAAACACTAGGGAATTAAACCACTAAAAAGTCAATAGTTCCTTCAGCTTTTTGCATATGCTATAATAAGCATATGTATAATCCATATCAACTCGATCACTCTAAACCAACACACAAAGACTACATAGATACTACTGATTTTGACCAATCAGAAATGCTTGATATGATCAAGCTTTCCACTACTGTTCGCGACTACATCAAATCCGGGAAGACATTGAGTACCCTCTATCACAAAAATCTTGCCATGATTTTTGAACAAAAATCCACCCGTACTCGAGTGTCTTTCGAAGTTGCCATGGAACAGCTTGGTGGCCATGCACTCAACCTCGCCCCTGGCTCTATTCAACTTGGTGCTCATGAAACTATTGGTGATACCGCTCAAGTCCTCGCACGCATGTGTGATCTAATTATGGCTCGTGTCAATCACCATGAAAGCGTACTCGAACTAGCTGCTCGTTCCAGTGTCCCAGTTATTAACGGCATGTCTGACTGGAATCACCCTACCCAGGAACTTGGCGACATCATTACGATTTTCGATCATTTGCCAGAAGGTAAGCCTCTTGATAAAGTTAAAGTTGTTTTTGTCGGTGATTGTACCCAAGTTTGTGGTTCGCTCATGATGATTACTAGTAAAATGGGCATGGAATTCGTCCAATACGCTCCCCCTGCCAAGTGGCTTTCCGATGAATATCTAAAAATTGGTCGTGCTAATAATCAACGCTATGGCGGTTCAGTTCACGTTTCCGATAACCCTGCTGTGCTTGAGGGCGCCGATTTTATCTATACTGATGTTTGGTATGGTCTCTATGATAAGGAGACCCCCAAAGAAGTTTATATGCGTGAATTTTATCCCAAATATCAAGTTAATGCCGAGATGCTTGCTGCGACCGGGAACGAGCACGTTAAATTCATGCATTGTCTCCCCGCTAATCGTGGTGAGGAAGTCACGGATGACGTTCTAGACGGCCCGCATTCGATTGCTTGGGATCAAGCTGAAAACCGCCTCACTGCCCAGCGCGGTTTAGTTTTGTACTTTGGTGGCGTCGCAGAGGAAACTTTGGACGAAATTAAAAAACAAAAGGAGGATTAATGCCAAAGAAAAAACCCAAGTTTAGGCTGCTGAGCGCCGTGCTCGCCACAGTCTGCATTATCTTAGTCGGCGACGCTGTCGCTCCGACTGCTGCCATTGGTAATTCTCAGTACATCTGGTGGATTATTATGCTTGTCGCCTTCTTTGTCCCCTATGGTTTAATTTCTGCTGAGCTTGGTACCCAGTATCCTTCTGAAGGTGGTATTTATCACTGGGTTGAAAAAGCTCTCGGCGAAAAATGGGCTAGCCGTGTCGCTTGGTATTACTGGGTCAATTACCCTCTTTGGATTGCCTCCCTTGCTGATCTCGTCACAACATATCTCATGCAGATGCTTGGCGTCGAAATGACTTGGACAATGGTCCTTGCGATTCAAGTCTTCTATATCGTTCTAGTCTCTGTACTTGGTGTCCTACGTATCTCACAAAGCGATTGGCTTTCCAACATTGGTGCCTTTGTGAAATTTATCTTTATGGCCGGGCTCGGTGGCCTTGGTATCTATGTACTTGTCACTCAAGGCACTGCCAACCCAATCGATTCATGGATCGATCTTCTTCCAATGGTCGGCGAAAACGGTGGATTTGACTTCACTGGTCTTGGCTTCGTATCTCTGATTATCTTTAACATGCTTGGGTTCGAAGTTGTTTCAACATTCTCTAGTGACATGCAGAACCCGAAAAAAGAAATTCCCAAGGCCATCATTCTCGGTGGTATTTTGATCGCAATCTTCTATCTTCTTCCCAGCTTTGGTATTGGCGTTGCTATCCCACTTGAGGAACTCCAGACCAACTCCGGTCTCCTAGACAGTTATAGTATCCTTCTTACTGTCGCTGGTTTCTCGGCCGCGGCTATCAAGGCAATTCTGGTCGTAGTTGGTGGTATGTTTATATATACATTGATTGCCAACATCGCTTCTTGGAACTTCGGTGTCAACTCGGTCATTGCTTATGCCGCTGACGATGGCGCATTCCCTAAATCTTGGGCTAAACGTAGCAAAACCGGCGTTCCTTATGTCGTTTCTATTTGGACTGGCGTCGTCGCGTTGGTTATTGCTGTCGCTGGTATCCTCATCGCTGAATTCGCTCCAGCCGATATCTACGATTTTACTAACCTTTTCTGGACTTTCTTCTCGCTTAGCCTCGTTATGTTACTTCTCTGCTACCTGCCAATGTTTGTGTCTTTCTGGAAACTCCACAAGCAAGGCCCTCAAGTCAAGAACGGGTTCTGGATTAGCGGTGGTAAATTTAAGATCTTCCTTTATTCCGCCGTACCATTTCTCCTTCTTTTAATTGCGCTGTTCTTCACGCTCTTCCCTGAGTTCAATATTGAAATGTTTAGCGAGAATTGGCCACTCATCGTTGGCTCATGCTTAATGATTATCATTGGTGAGTTTATGGTTCGTGGTATTCGTGTAACATATGGTAAAGTTGCTAAAGTTGGCAAATATAAAAATGGTAAAGGCAAGCTTCCTGCTACCACTAAACGCAAGGCTGCCCGGAGGACTCGTTAATGCGTATCACTGATAGTACCCCTAAAGCTGATGGCTTCTATATGCCTTGCGAGCTTGATGAACACCGCTGTATCTATATTCTTTGGCCGCAGCGCGAGGACAACTGGCGTCAAAATGCTGAACCTGCCCAAGCCGTTTTTAAGAATCTCATTCAAACCATGGCTAAGTATGAGCCAGTCGTTGTCGGTACTAACGCTGATCAATACCGCAATCTTATCGGAATGAATATGCCAAATGTTAGTATTGTCGAAATCTCCAATAATGATTCCTGGATTCGCGATTCTGGCCCGAGCTGCGTCATTAATGGCGAGGGTCGCATTCGTGGTGTTGACTGGGCGTTCAATGGCTACGGTGGTCTAGTTGATGGTATCTATTTCCCTTGGGATCTCGATGACTTAATCGGCGCTAAAGTTTGCAACATTGAGGGTATTGACCGTTATCGTACAGACGATTTTGTGCTTGAAGGTGGCGCTATCTGTGTTGATGGCGAAGGCACAGTGATTGTTACCGAAGAAACTCTTCTCGATCCTGGCCGCAACCCAGACCTCACCAAAGACCAGATCGAAGAAAAACTTAAGGAATATCTTGGTGCAGAGAAGGTCCTCTGGATCCCGGATGGTCTTTACGGCGATGAAGACACTAATGGCCACGTTGATAATGTTGTTCAGTTCGTTAAGCCCGGTAAAGTTGTGCTTTCCTGGGAAGACAATCCTGACGACCCACAATACGAGCGTAGTCAAAAGGCTCTCGAATATCTCCAGAGCGTCACTGATGCCAAAGGCCGTCAAATCGAGGTTGTCAAACTGCACGTCCCTGCCCCAATGTTTATTACTAAGGAAGAGTCCCAAGGAGTCGACGCCGTTGATGGAACTTTCCCGCGCATAGAGGGAGCTCGCTTAGCAGGCTCTTACGTCAATTTTGGTATTGTTAATGGCGCCATTCTTTGTCCCCAGTTCGACAATAAATATGACGCCGAGGCGATGCGTGTTCTCCAAGAATGTTATCCAGATCGTGTGATTGAGCCAATCGCTGGTGCCCGTGAAATCCTGCTTGGTGGTGGCAATATCCACTGTATCACTCAACAGGTGCCAAAGCCATGAAGTTGCATTACGATGGTCCAGTTGTGCTCGTTGTCATGGATGGCGTAGGATTGGGTTTACGTCGCAGTGGGAATGCTGTACGCCAGGCGCACACTGAATTTCTTGACACTGCCATGATGAAATACCTCAATATCCCCCTTGCTGCTTCCGGTGAAGCGGTTGGTATTATGCCGGGGCAAATGGGCAATTCAGAGGTTGGTCATAACGCTATTGGCTCTGGCCAGATTATCCGACAAGGCATCTCGCAGGTAGAAGTTGCTTTTGCTACTGGCGATATTTGGGAATCCAAAGCCTGGCGTGGCGCCATAAAGTTTCTAAAAGCAGGCAATGATGCTACTTCTACTAGTAGTAATAAAACCTGGGCTGCGTCTGCAGTTAAATTCTGGCAATCACAAGCAAAGATTAGTCCAAATGCTTTGCCAACCTTGCATTTCTGCGGTATCTTCTCGGATGGCGGTGTCCATAGCGACATTAAACATCTTGAGCAAATGATTGCGCGGGCCTACGAAGAGGGTGTCCGTCGTATGCGTATTCATGCAATTTTTGATGGTCGAGACGTTGCCCCCCAATCTGAGCCTAAATATATTGAACGACTTGAAAAGTTCTGCCAGAAATTCCCGGATGCTGATATTCGTATCGCTTCCGGTGGCGGTCGTATGGTGATGACGGCAGATCGCTACGAAAACGATTGGAATATGGTTAAACTTGGCTACGACGCCATGGTCTATGGCAAAGCCCCTAGGCAATTTAGCTCAGCCACTGAAGCCATCAAGACCCTCCGCGCCGAGCAACCTGGAATCCAAGACCAATACCTACCGGCTTTCGTAATTGTTGACAATGTCGTCGGTCGTAGCCCACTTGCCTCTCGTGCTATCAAGGCTAAGTCTTCTTCGGCTGAGGTTGCTGGGAAGGTTAAGCCAATTGGTCGCATTATGAATGGTGACGCTGTTATCTATTATGATTTTCGTGCAGATCGCGCTGTCGAAATTGCCGAGGCTTTCACGGCGGCTCGTTTTGATAAGTTTGACCGCACCGGTGGCTCTAAGACAGTCAAAGACCCGGACAATAACCTTGGTCCACATATTTATTTCGCCGGTCTCGCTGAATATGATGCCGATCGCCATATCCCTAAACACGTCCTTGTCCCGCCCGTTACCATCGACACCCCACTCAATACTTTTCTCGGGCAGCAAGACATCAACCAACTCGCTATTTCTGAAACTGTAAAGTTTGGTCATATTACCTATTATTTTAACGGCAATAGTTACAGAAAAGCGCCAGGGGAGAAGCACATCGAAATTCCCTCTGATTCACAGCCGTTCAATACTCGGCCATGGATGAAGTCTGCCGAAATCACCGATGTGGCATTGGAGAACCTTGATAAGTATAAGTTTGTACGTATTAATTTCCCCGGCGGTGACATGGTGGGGCATTTTGCCGAACTCGAACCAACAATTGTGGCTCTAGAAGCAATCGATATTCAGCTCGCACGCCTCGCTAGGCGAGTCGATGCTCTGGGTGGCGTGATGGTAATCACTGCCGATCACGGTAACGCCGAAGAATTGCTCGACCGCGGGGGAACTGCGAAAACTGCTCATACCACCAATCCAGTTCCCTGCATCTTCTACGATAACACCAATAACGCCAAGCTCTATCACGCAGCCAAGCTCAAAGACCCTGGCCTAGCTAATATTGCTGCTACAATCGCAACGTTACTTGGTCAGGCCAATAATTACCCAGCTTCATGGCAAAAGCCACTAATAGGGAGCAGATAATATGCTAATTAATGGCTCGCGCCTCATCGGATGTCCAATCCTAAGCTTACATGTAGGCGGGGCCATTGCGAACGTTTCAGATATAATTGTTGATCCCAACGACCTCAAAATTATCGGCTTTCAAGTTTCCGGTCCACTTGTTCGTGGTGAGGTTGGCAATGTTTTACCCGTTGATAGTGTGCGCGAGTTCTCCCGTACTGGTATGATTGTCGACTCAATTGACGAATTGGTCGATAGTGAAGAAGTAATTCGTATTCGTGATATCTTAAATCTCAACTTTTCCTTGCTTGGACTTAAAGTTGTCAGTGCGAGCAAGTCTAAACTTGGCAAAGTTGCTGATTATATTACAGATTCAGATAGTTGGGATATATATCAGCTTATTGTACAGCGCCCCATCATGAAGTCCCTTCTTGATCCAGAGCTTATCATATCTCGTACCGAGATCATCGAAGTGAATGACTACCAGGTTGTTGTGAAGGATGAGCATTCCAAATTGCAGCAAACCACTTCAACCACGCGTTCTGCTAATCTTACCCCCGACTTTGTTAATCCCTTCCGCAAACCCGATTTTGCGCATGAAGCAATTGATCAGAAACAGGGCAAGTCACCCTCTGGGTCATAGTGCTCTACCGCATCCCTAGATTTATATAAATCAAACCCCTGCCTTACTAGATAAGCCACTAACTTATTATCGTCGTATTTTCTACGTTTTTTACGAATTACTTTTAAGATTTCTTCCTCCTCCGTTCGCCCTATTGAATCGGTTGCCTGCTTTATTAGGTCGTCCCTAATACCTTTTTTCTGCAACTCCATTTTTAATCGGCGTGGGCTAATACCCTTGCGTAGTCGACGATTTTCTACGAAATATTGAGCAAATTTTTTATCATCGACATACCCCTTCTCAATCAGCCTCTCTAGCACCAGGTTCATTGTGTCTTCCTGCAGCTCTGGTAGTGGTTTTTTGCCATCACGCTCACGTTGCCAATTAAGAGCCGATCGCCGACGTTTACGCAGCTGTAAATAATCATTCGTTTCATTTACTGAACGCGGTCTAGCTAATGCCCATTCTAGAGTTCTCTGATAAAGTTTCCCAAATTCAGAAGCACCCTGTAGCTCTCTCAGTCTTTCATTGCCAATTTTTTGTCCAACTTTCACCTCCAAATCCACCACCTGTGCTATATCTAGCGAAAACGCGAATCTTCCGTCTAAAAAGATATTTGCTCGATTAGGATCTTTTAGCCCAGCTGTAATTTTCGTAATTGTTTGATCGCTGGTCTGCCCAAGTATGTCTTTTTGCAAATCGTTCTTCACTAATCTTTTGCCGATTTAGCTTTTGTGGCATCATCCTTAGGCTTGGTTGCCATGCCAGCCGCTTCACGCACTTGTTGTTCTATTTCTGCCAGTAGCTCCGGTTTTTCCTTGAGTACGTTTTTGGCTGCCTCTCGTCCTTGCGCCAAAGTTGCGCCTTTATACTTCAAGAATGCCCCAGACTTTTCCAAGATACCTTTCTGCACGGCCAAGTCCAACACGTCTCCAACTTTGCTGATTCCTTCGTTATACATGATATCAAATTCCGCAATTCTAAACGGAGCAGCGATTTTGTTCTTAACAACCTTCACCTTGGTCCGGTTGCCTGCTATCTCGTCACCGTCTTTAATCTGACCCGTACGTCGGATGTCCATTCGCACTGATGCATAGAATTTTAGAGCATTGCCACCAGTCGTGGTTTCCGGGTTACCAAACATGACGCCAATTTTCATGCGAATTTGATTGATAAAAATTACAGTCGCTTTTGATTTGGAGATAATTGCGGTAAGCTTTCTCATCGCTTGCGACATTAAGCGCGCTTGCAACCCCATCTGCGCATCACCCATATCGCCGTCAATTTCGGCCTGGGGGACCAGCGCCGCAACAGAATCCACTACAATTAAATCAACCGCGCCAGAACGCACCAAGGTCTCGCAAATCTCTAGAGCCTGCTCCCCGTTATCTGGCTGTGATATAAAAAGGTTATCTGTGTCTACGCCAATTTTCTTAGCGTAAGCTGGGTCAAGCGCATGTTCAGCATCAATAAACGCAGCCTGACCACCTTCTTTTTGGATTTCAGCAATTGCATGCAGGGCTAGCGTAGTTTTCCCCGATGATTCTGGACCATAAATTTCAATAATCCGACCTTTTGGATAGCCTCCACCCAACGCTAAGTCGAGTGAAAGAGACCCTGACGGCAAGAGCTCTACATCGATTTTCTGAGATTCCCCCAATTTCATAATTGAGCCAGTCCCGAATTGCTTTGTAATTTGCTGAATCGCTAAATCAAGCGCCTGCTTTTTACCAGAATCTATCGCGATATCTTCCGTAGTATCCTTTTTTGCCATATTACCTTCCTTTGTTAATAATATTATATCACCTCCCAGTCCTCCATGCTACAACCTTTTACTATTACCTAGCACGTGCCAGGAGGTGGTATTTAGATGATGGGCGCATGCTCCCGCCACCATGCCCCCACTCTATATCAAAAAACAAAATAATAACAAGCACTGGCGTAATAATATAGCATAAATGGATTAGTAGAACATATTGCTATAAACACTGGCAAGCAATAGTATTTTGGTAGGACAGAAAAGACCATATATTAGCAAGCGATACCATTATATTTGTTGTTATACTTACAACAGTATAAAATACAACGTTGTAGACTCTACAACGATACTGTTACTAGTGAGCCATAATGCCCTGCTTATCTGTGGAAAACTATGTGGAAAAGCCTGTGGATAATTTAAAGGTGTTGTAAAGATTACAAATGGTTTTTTTATAGACCATTTATTGGTTGAATGCCTGCACCCAATTTATTCAAACGCTCCGCAAAATCCTGATACCCGCGGTTGATTGAATAAATATTGCGCAAAATTGAAGTCCCGTCTGCTGCCAACATTGCGATGAGTACTACTACTGCTGGTCGTAATGCTGGTGGGGCTACTAGTTCCGCTGGCCTCCAGTTTGTTGGCCCTTCCACGTATACCCGATGCGCATCCAGCAATTCTACTCGTGCGTTCAAGTTTTCCAGGTAAGTTGTATAGACTGCTCGATTCTCAAACACCCAGTCGTGAATCAACGTGCGCCCTTTTGCTGTCGCCGCGATTACTGAAAAGAAAGGTAAGTTATCGATATTTAAACCAGGGAACGGCATTGGTGCGATTTTATCGGTTGGTGCTACTAATTCCGATTTATGAATTTTTAAGTCTACTAACCGCGTTCGTCCATTTGCGCTATAATACTCTGGCGAACGAGAAATGTTTGCACCCATGCTCTTGAGCGTTTCTAATTCCACCTCCAAGAATTCAATTGGTGCACGGCGAATCATCAAATTTGATTTTGTAACTAGCGCCACCGCAATAAAACTCATAGCTTCAATAGGGTCTTCAGCTGGTGCATATTCTACGTCCATATTGATTTCACGACAGCCAGTCACATGCAAAGTCGTAGTACCAACTCCCTCAATTTTTACGCCTAATCGTTCTAAGAAGAAGCAGAGATCCTGCACCATATAATTTGGCGATGCCCCCACTATCATTGTTTCCCCTGGATAAAGTGCTGCTGCCATCAAAACATTTTCAGTAACAGTGTCGCCACGCTCAATCAAAACGATCCGTTTTGAAGGGAATTGCGCATTTACTTCGTCAATCCGATATTCGTCGTACTCATGACGCGTTGAGCGTATTTTTCCAAGCTTTCCATGAACTGGCCTAGAATGCTCCATTGTTATATCATAGAACCCACTACAATTGCGAGCGTCTACCTTCATGCCAAAAGCTGAGAGCGCTCTTAGGTGCGGTTCAATTGTTCTCGTACCAAGAGTGCAGCCGCCCGCATATGGTAGTTTGAAGCGTTTCAAGCGATGCGCCAGCGGCCCCATAAACATCAGAATCGAGCGAGTTTTACGCGCTGCTTCAACATCAATGCTTTCAAGTTTTAATTCATCTGGTGATATAATCTCCAAGTCTCGATTATCTTCACTCCAACGACATTTTACGCCAATTGATTCCAATACTTCTATAATTCGAAAGACTTCTTCGATTCTTGCTATGTGCTTTAGTCTAGTAGTTCCTCGGTTTAGTAGCGCCGCGCAAAGTAGCCCCACTGCGGCGTTCTTGCTCGTATTAATAACTGCCTCTCCCTTTAGTTCTCTTCCGCCCCGAATCCTATAACTCTGCGAAACGGTATCGTTGACAGTTAAAATCTGCCCACCTAATACTTTTTGTAGGCGTTCAGTCAATTCAAAAGAAATATTTTGTCGCCCATTTTCAATCCGATGTATAGCCGATTGGCTAGTTTTTACTTTTTTAGCTAGTTGTGTCTGCGTCCATCCTTTTTCACGACGTAATCGCTCTACGATTTGCCCAATAGCTTCTTGGTAGGTCAATTCTCTAGTCATTTATTCCGCTCCGCACACAACATTATTTGCGTGTACCCAGCCGTTTACGGTCCCTCCGTCTAAGTATTCTCCATCAGTTGGCACCACACGCACTACACCGCCTTTTTTTACGTAATCCATAATCGGATCCGTTACAATGTATTCTTGATCGGTCGGCCCGAAATCATGTTCCTTTACATAGTTCACAATCTCTTGAAGCAAACCTGGCGACATGACATACTTGCTGACATTTACTAGATTAGACGGTGCATCTTCGACTTTTGGTTTTTCGACGATATCCGTCAATGAACCGTTTTGAACCGAAAACACTCCATACTTATCCACTTCGTCTTTCGGCACTTCTACGCCCAAAATAGCCGAATCTTCAGCACCTTTGAGTGACTTAAGTAGACTTTCTGCTGCTGACTCCCCGCCCGGATTCCAGATAAAATCATCCCCCATAAACACCAACACTGGTTCGTCAATCCTGAATTCCTCTACTGCCATTGCGATTGGCACTGCAGTGCCATACTTACCCGAAGGATCTTGCTGGATGTAGTGGATTTGCACATTATCGGGTAAAGTTTTTGCTAATGCCAAACGGCTTTCCTTGCCTCGTTCAATTAAATACTGATTTAGAGCTACATTGTCTCGATAAAATTCCCTCACTTGGCAAGGTTCTACATTTGAGATGATCATATAAATATCTGTCACGCCAGCCTTTATCAATTCCTGTACTGAATAATCCACCAGCGGTCGATCACCAACCGGCAGCATTGACTTCTCAATAACCTTCGTAATTGGTAACCGCCTCGTCCCCCAACCGGCTACTGGAACAATTGCTTTTGTAATCATTTTTCACACTCCACTTAGGTGACTTTATTATATCACAGGATGAATAATATACTAGTAGAATTATTCAGAAAAGAGAGGTTCAACCACCTTAATCGTCTTATTGCCGTAATCGACTTCTGTCTCGACCCCATAGGGAACAATACAACGTGGTACTGCATGCCCGAAGTTCACGTTATACAGTACTGGAATTTCTGCATCCGCTAGCACTTTTTGCCAAACTTCCTTATATTCATCGTAATATTTTTCTTGCATCGGTTTACCGACTATTATTCCTCGTGCCCCAAACATACCCTGCTTCTTCAGCTCAAATAACATCCTTTCTAATTCTTCCGGTGTTGGACATTCATCTGAAGTTTCAAGGAATAAAATCTTGTCGGCGTATTCCTCAGGGCTCAACAGAACTCCTGCTTTCTCTACAATTTCCTTTGCGTCTTCATGTCGCCAGCCAGTCATCGCCATATAAAATACTTCAATACATCCACCGTATAGTTTACCACGTACCTTCCCCGTGCCTTTCAAGACTTCGAACCCGTGCGTCTCAGTATGTTCTGTTCGGCTCGTCCCGATTGCCTCCACGCCGTAATTCTCGCGATCATCGTACCACACTTCACTCGACTCAATCTCTACTTCTATATCATTCGTCAAAAACTTGTTTAGATACTTTTTTGTGTATGGCAACATTTCTGTGCCTAACTCTGCCAAATCCGTAATCAATGCTGGTCCATAAAAAGTCTCTAACCCCAATCTGTAAAACATCAAATGATTCATCGTCGTATCGCTAAACCCGCAGAAAATTTTCGGATCATTTTTTACCGCTGTGACAAATTCCTCGTCATTCATCAAATATGGCAAAGTTTGGTAAGTGTCATCACCACCAATTGCCGTAATGACTGCTCGAATAGTCTTATCTATGAAAGCCTGCTTAAGATCAACTGCCCGATATTCTGGGTGTGCAGCCAAAGTTTCAATTCCGTCCAGGGCATGCTCCATTACCACTGGTACTAACCCCATCTCTTCCAGGCGTTTCGTTCCTAGTTCTAACTCATGTTTAATAAATGGTTCACCTAGCAATCCACGCGACAAACTTACAATCGCTACTTTATCCCCCACTTTCAGGTTTTTCGGTTTTATCATGCTACTCCTTTAATATAATTATATACTAAAACCATCACGATTGATTCTTACTAATTTATCGTTCGGTAAATTAAAATATTTACCAGACGTATATTCGCGAATTGCCTTCAAGAAATCTCGTAGTTGAGGCCGAGTTGCTTTGATGCCCTTTTTGAGCAGTCCTGCTCTTAGCATTTCCAGTGCTACTTCCCCAGGCATTTCTTTGAACCAATCCCGTTGCCATTCTCCTCGTGGTAGAATCTCCGCAATCAGCGTCTCAATCTCGTTTCGTAACTTGATTTGCTTTAGCCGTAGTTCGAAGACTTCCATCTTTTCATCAAAATTATTCACCTGGTGATATAATCTGTTTCTCAAATATTCGTCAGATGAGTTCGATTGATCTTCACGAAATCGCAGATTATGTTCTCCCGCATACCTCAGCAGGTCTTTTTTAGTCGGTGGTTTTTTGAACCCCAACCCCAGGTAGTTGTTCAAGAAAGGTCGTCGGATGCCCGCTGCATTCATCGCTGCTAGCCCACGCCATCCTGTTCCTCGAATTAAGTTAATCGCTACCGACCCAACCAAGTCATCCAAATGATGTGCCGTATAAATCTCCCCGTCCTTTTCAGTAGCCACCCGTTTCAAAAAATTATATCTTGCTGTCCGCGCTTTTTCTTCCGACGCATTTTCTCCGAGTTCACCTCTTCCCACTACTATTCCAATCCCATATTCCTCAGCACAACGCCTCACAAAATCCGCATCTTCCTTAGAGTTTTTTCTTATCCCATGGTCAAAGTGTGCAATCACTAGCTCGAATCTAGGAACTTTTTGTGCAAAAAGATCCAGCATTACCATCGAGTCCACCCCTCCCGAAATTGCTAGAATGCGTTTCATATGGTATATTATAACATATGGACACCTCTAAAATTCGTAATTTCTGTATCATCGCTCATATTGATCACGGTAAATCCACCATTGCCGATCGTATGATGGAATTAACTGGCACTGTCGAAAAGCGCGAGATGAAAGCTCAGCTACTCGATTCTATGGATTTGGAACGCGAAAAGGGTATCACGATCAAGCTTACTCCTGTCCAAATGCGCTGGAAAGGCTACACTCTTAATCTCATTGATACGCCAGGCCATGTCGACTTCTCTTACGAAGTCTCTCGCTCGCTTCAAGCTGTCGAAGCAGCTATATTGGTAGTTGATGCAACTCAGGGTATTCAAGCCCAAACTCTTGCCAATGTTTACCTCGCTCTCGAACAAGACCTCTATATCATTCCGGTCATCAATAAAATTGATCTTCCTGCCGCTGATGTCGATAAAGTTTCCGCTCAAATCGTTAACCTGCTTGGTTGCAAGCCTGAGGATATTATCCCAGTTTCCGGCAAGACTGGTTTTAATGTCGATAAAATTCTCGACGCTATTATCGAGCAAGCGCCAGGGCCCCGCCAAACTGGCGAGCAGAAAATGACACGTGCCCTAATTTTTGATAGCTATTTCGATGATTATCGCGGCGTTGTTCTTTATGTTCGAATTTTTGATGGCGAGATCCCTAAAAACTCCGAGATCCGTATGATGGCTACCGCTACTGATGGCATTGCGCTAGAAGTCGGGTCGCTCACCCCTAAAATGACACCGGAACCTAGCCTCAAAGAAGGGAATATTGGCTACATTGTTACCAACCTCAAGACTACTCGCGAAGCTAAAGTTGGCGATACTGTTACTCTTGTCAAAGCTCCCGCCAACACTCCTCTACCCGGTTATAAAAACGTTTTACCTTTTGTTTACGCCGGTTTCTTTCCGGTTTCTAACGACCAATACAACGAACTCAAGGATGCTGTTGAAAAATTAGCCATGTCCGATTCCGCATTGCACTTTGAGCCCGAAAATTCGCCAGTGTTGGGTTTTGGTTTGCGGATTGGATTTCTTGGGCTTTTACATATGGATATTATTCGCGAACGTCTGGAAAGGGAATTTAACCTAGATCTAGTTATCACGAATCCTTCTACGAATTATGAAGTAACTTTAGCCGATGGTACGGAGCTTAATATTCGTTCCGCTTCTGACTTGCCCGACCAATCCACCGTCCTTGAAATTCGTGAGCCATGGGTCAAAGGCGAAATTATTGTTCCGCAGAACATGATTGGTGGTGTGCTTGGACTCATTAATGAAAAACGCGGTCATCAAACCAACCTTAGCTATATTGAAGACCGCGCAGTGATTGACTTTGAGGCACCAATGGCTAACCTTTTGACCGATTTTTATGATCAACTCAAGTCGATTACTTCCGGATATGCTAGCTTCAACTATGAACTTGCTGATTATCGCGCAGAAGATTTAGTGCGTCTAGATTTTTTGGTTGGCGGCAACCGTATCGATGCGCTCAGTCTCATGTGCCATCGTTCGGAGGCCGATGCGCTCGGTCGAGAAATTACTAAAAAGCTTAAAGAAGTTATTCCACGCCAAAACTATGAAGTTGCTCTTCAGGCTGCAATTGGCGCTAAAATTATTGCTCGCGAGACAATTGGCGCTTATCGCAAAGATGTTACTGTCAAGATTCATACTGGTGATCGCGATCGTAAAGCTAAACTTCTCGAAAAGCAAAAACGTGGTAAAGCCCGCATGAAACGGTTTGGTAAAATTGATATCCCCAGTGAAGCCTTTACGGTCATGCTCAAGCGTGATTAAATATAAATATGGCATCATCCACTGAATTTCTTAATTTCGTTTGCGAACAAATCTCTGGCATTGGCAGCGTGCGTTTTCGCAAGATGTTTGGTGATGGTATGGTCTATTTGAATGATAAGCCTGTTATTCTAGTTTGTGATGACATTGCATATGTTAAAAAGCTTGATATTATAGCTGACATAATGTCCGATGCTGGCACAGGTACACCATATGATGGCGCAAAAGAACATTATGTTCTTGATATTGATAATGCCGACTTTGCAAAAGAAGTCGTTCTAAAAATCGAAGCCGTCACTCCTCTTCCAAGAAGTAAAAAGAAAAAGGCATGACTTCGGTCGATTTTTATCGCGAGCATCAAATCCTGCAGCCAGCCGACCTACTTTCATGGATTGGCCAAAATATTCTTTTTGGTTGGCGTGATCGCGCTGGTCTTATACACCATTCCGTTAATAATCCGGAAACTTATTCGCTCCAAACCCCAACCGAGCTCTTAGTTTCCCATGTTGGTATCTGCTGGGATGTAGTTGAATTGATGCGCGACTGGTTTGCCGCGATGACCGATTTCCAAGTTCAAACTTACTACATTTTCTATGATGATAGTGCTGGCTGTCCATCTCATACGGCTCTAACCTTTCGGCATAATAATCACATTTGTTGGATTGAGCCGCCATACTCCGGCGCCGCCCTTCCGTTTAACGGTACTCATAATTATGGAGACGAAGCAGACTTTGCTCACGCCTTTCAGGATCATGTGCTCAAATGCTTCCAGGCTTTTCGCTATTTGCCCAACAATTATGATGTTCGAAATTTCCGCCTTTATGCTTATTCAAAGCCTCCTGCTCATATCAATGGCCATGCAATGCGGAATCATATCGAAACGGGTCGACCAGTCCCCTTAAATTTTGGCCAAAATCATATATAATATAATTATGAAATCGAAAGTTTATTATACGAAGGAAATTACTCCCGAAAGTCTTATCAAAATCTACCAAGCCATTGGCGCCGACTTGCCAGGCAAAATTGCCGTCAAAGTTTCTACCGGGGAACGTGGCTCAAAGGGCTATCTTA
The DNA here is from genome assembly GCA_948851665.1 of uncultured Candidatus Saccharibacteria bacterium. Taxonomy (GTDB): domain Bacteria; phylum Patescibacteriota; class Saccharimonadia; order Saccharimonadales; family Saccharimonadaceae; genus Nanosyncoccus. The sequence goes on along the minus strand of CAQOWG010000006.1, from coordinate 31,952 downwards.
AGGCTAATCTAATCGGACCATTAGTCCAACAAATCGGTGGCACAATTGTTGAGTGTAATACAGCTTATGACGGTGCGCGTGGCGATACGGCTGAGCACCTAGAAGTTGCAAAAGAACACGGTTTTACTGATTTTGCTGACGTCGACATCATGGATGCCGACGGCGAAATGCACATTCCTGTCGAAGGCGGCAAGCATCTTAAATATGATATTGTCGGTACTCACCTCGATAATTATGACTCATTGCTCAACCTTGCTCATGGTAAAGGTCATCCGATGGGTGGTTTTGGCGCTAATCTCAAGAACCAATCCATCGGCATCGCTTCACGCAACGGCAAAGCTTATATTCATATGTGCGGCGAAAGCGATAGTCCCGAAGAAATGACTGAACGTCTGACTTTTGAAGAGGATGGCCGTATTCATGATCGTGACACTTCACAAACAGCTTTTATCGAATCAATGGCCGAAGCCGCTAAGGCAGTCGATGATTATTTTCGTGCTGCTGGTAAGCCAATCGCCCATGTTACAGTTATGAACGCAATTTCTTTGCTCTGCGATTGCGCAGCCGAACAGGACGATCCAGTTATGCATGACCTTGGTATTGTTGCTAGCCTTGATCCAGTTGCTAATGATCAGGCCTTTGTTGATTTTATCTATGCCAGTAATGAGCCCGGTGCCAAAGAGTTACAAAAAGAAATCGATCGCCAGGAAGGTCGTCACATTCTAGAATACGCTGAAACGCTTGGCCTTGGTTCGCGCGACTATGAATTGGTCGAAGTCTGATTTGCGGCTTGCAACACGTGCTCAAAAAGTGCAGTTACTGTTAGTGGTCCCACCCCACCAACTTTTGGTGTAATGGCAGAAAGATCAGCTCGCTCACGTACTTCATCGGCTACGTCGCCCACTAGCACACCACCTTCGCTTGCTGTACCGGCATCTACAATTATGGCACCGGACTTTACTAAATCGTTTGTAATTAAATGTGGAGAGCCGGTTGCACTTACGATGACGTCAAAATTTACCAACTGAGTTAAATCATCTCCCCGGTGAAAAACCGTCACATCGTATTTTGAATCTTGCCACATCCTGAATAGTGGCCGCCCCACCAACCGTCCTCGTCCCACTAAAGCAATTTTTAAATTTGACAAGGGAATATCATAGGCGGAAAGCAACCAATTAATCGCCGTCGCAGTTGCCGAATCGAAACACCTTATATCTCCAGACGAATAGTTATTTAACCCATCCACGTCTTTTTTTGGAATAATTTTTCCAAGTATTTCATCTAGACTCAATTCGCTATTCAGAGGCAACTGTACAATCAAGCCGTGTACACTTGTATCGCTATTTGCTTCTTCAATTGCGCCTGCAACGTCTTCGCGACACCAATCCTCCACCTCTATGCCTATGTCGTCGCCGTATGCTTTTTTAAGTTCTACATATTTTGAAATTACGGGGCTCTCACTATCCCGAATAATGACTAACTTCGGATAAATTCCATTCGCATTCAGCGCCTTCACGGTGTGCGCCTGGTTTACTTTCATGTAGCTAGCAATTTCTGCTCCATTCAGAATCTTCATTCACTAATCTCCACTGGCTCTTGCTGTAATTCGTAGCCAAATTTTTCTAATACTTTTTGTCGGATTTCTGCGCGCGCCTTATCGAGCTCGGCGTAGCTAGTTGCACTTTCATTAATAAGTACCAAAGCTGCCTTCTCGCTCACTCTAAAGCCAAAGAGCTGCTTACCTTTTAATCCACACTGTTCTATTAGCCACCCAGAATTAATTTTTCCGCTTCCATCTTCGTTTCGCCACAAAGGAATGCCTTTTTGTTCAGCCTCATCCGCTTCATTTTTATTTAAATAAATGTTCTTGAAAAAACTCCCACTACTTGCCACGAATTGAGGGTCGGGTAATTTGTCTGCTCGAATTGTCGATACCATCTGTCGAATATTTTGTGGCGAAAAATCAGTTACATTATGCTCATCGATATAGCGTTGCAGCGAGGCATAAAATGGAGCCGAAAGAGTTTGCTCTTTTGAAAGTTTCATCGTTACCGACACAATGACAAACCTACCAACATCCCCACCCTTGTTGAAGCGCGACGAGCGATAACTAAGGTTCATTTTTGATTTTGGGATGATTGTAATCTCACGCGTTTTTGTATCAAAAACCTCAACGCTTTCAAGAACCTGTGACACGTCTCGACCATACGCTCCAATATTTTGCACTGGTGCCGCCCCAAGTGTCCCAGGAATCTTGCTAAGTGTTTCAATTCCTGATAATCCCCGCGCTGTCGTGAACTCCACAAACCGATCCCAGTTTTCGCCAGCCATACCACGCAAGGTCATCGTTTTTTCATCCTCTGCGACAATTTCTATACCCCGCAGTCTGTTTAGTATAATTACGCCATTAAACCCTCTGTCATGACCAATTGTGTTTGCGCCTTCACCCATAACCCAAACTGGTAAGCCCTGCTCCTCCGCAAACTCATATGCCCAGCACAAATCTTCCACTTGCTCTATCTCGACCACATAACGTGCTGGGCCACCAATTCGCATTGTGGTTAGTTCAGAAATCATTATTTGCTCGCGCATTTTCATACCAATTATTATACCAAAACTCTTCCAATTATGCCACCTTTGTGCTATAATACACAACATATGGGTCGGTAGCTCAGCTGGTTAGAGCATCTGCCTCTTAAGCAGAGTGTCGAGGGTTCGAGTCCCTCCCGACTCACCATAACGTAGTCCAAAAATCAGCTCCATGCGAATGGAGTTGATTTTTTATAACAACGCCATGCATAGCATTAATGGTGTTCTATGGGCGGCTCTTGCAGCCGATATCGTCGGCGTTATTATTGCCGGATCTCTTGTAGCAGCCTATTTACATAGATTAGGCAAAAAAGAGTTCCCAAACATATAATTCGTTAATATTTGTGCTATAATCTGTGTATAAACAGTATTTATTAAAGTAGGATATAGATAGTTAAGCCCCTGCAGACGGGAAGTTGCTGCCGGGTCAAGACAATAGTCGCTAATCTATATTCGCATTCCGTTAATAAAGAAAATCAGATTTAGTAATAACTCTCCTTTTCTTCGTTACGGAAGAAAAGGAGTTTTTATGAAAAAACGTGCACCGTCAAACATCACTACGGGCTATCCAATTTCTCGATTGAAAAAAATCATTCTCACGGCCATCCTTTTGGCTTTACTAATTGTTCTATCGCGTTTCCTTTCTGTCAGAACTCCCATCATGAAAATTAGTTTTGGGTTTTTGCCAACTATGCTTTGCGCTACCTGGCTTGGCTGGAAATGGACTCTACTTCTCAATGTTCTTGCCGATCTAATTGGTGCAACCCTTTTCCCGAGCGGAGCATTCTTTATCGGCTACACTATCACTACGGCCGTCGCCGCTTTGATCTATGGTTTTTTGCTTTATCGCCCTACGCCAGATAAGCCGTCTTATCGCCAGTACGTTTTGCGAGTCGCAATCGCGCTGGTTCTCGTTGCACTGATCGCTAATCTTGCTCTCAATACTCTATGGACGAGCATCACTTCTGGGCAAGCCTTCTGGCCTCTACTAGTCGGGCGCATTTATAAAAACCTGATTACTGCACCAGCGCATTTCGTAATCTTCCTGGCAGTTGAAGCCTTATTGCGTAAACCGCTCAGTCGAATTCTTTATTCTGCCCCAGCCGACCCAATTGAAGAACATAATTCCAAATTACCCGACTATGATTAAGGCACAGAACCTCAAGTTTCGCTACCGCGGCGCTCATGAGAACGCCCTTAACGGGGTAAGTCTCACGGTAAAAACCGGCGAGTGTGTGGCTTTGGTTGGGAAAAATGGGTCTGGAAAATCTACTCTTGGACGCATTTTGGCAGGGCTTACTAGGTTCCGCGTTGGAGAGGTCACTGTTGACGGTCATAAGCCCAGCAATCAGCCAATCGGCATTGTTTTTCAAAATCCTGAGAATCAAATTATCTTCAGTGATATCCGAGATGAATTATCTTTTGCCTTACAAACTTTGAGCCCATCGGAAATTGATTCGCGTATAGATAACGCCTTGCGGCAAGTCGACATGTTGGAATTTAAGAAACGCAATCTTTACGAGCTATCGCTTGGTCAAAAACAACGCATTATGATTGCTGAGGCACTTGCAATTAACGCTAAATATCTAATTTTGGACGAGCCCACCACTATGATTGATAGTGCTGGTAAAGACAAGATTCACACTATTATCCGTAACCTCAAGAACCAAGGTTGCACTATATTATTACTCACTAACGCCGCTGATGAAATTTTGCTGGCTGACCGCACGTTAGTTTTAGAAAGTGGTCGCATAATTGCTGAAATACCTCGCTCTCGGCTGCTCGACCAGGCTGATTTTTTGCGCCAGCACGGTCTAGTTTTGCCAACAATTTTACAAATTGCAGAAGCACTGCAAAAGTCTAATATAGATTTGGAACTTAAAGATTTTACCATTGCCGAGTTATCGCACACTTTAATAAATAAAATTCATCATGATTAAATTTTTCCTTTTTCTTATTTATACGACAACCACTTTTTTTCTGCCTAATAACTACTGGATTCTCATTTTAATCCTTGTTAATTTCTTACTTACACTCGCCGTCTGTGTTCTTGCCCAGTCTAGCCTGCGCAAAATTATCTTCGGCACGCTCAAATTTATGCCATTCATTCTGCTGGCCTTTCTTTTTAATTTCTGGTTAGATAATCTCGAAAATGCCATTTGGATTTCTTATAAGCTCTTAATCGTCTGCCAAATGACCATGGTCTATGCCAGCACTACGAGCAACCTTGAAATTGCCGTCACAATCCAAAAGTTATGTGCTCCGCTCAAGTTTTTCCATATTGATACCGCCGACATCAAGATCCTTGTCTGTATCTCATTATCGCTTGTCCCTACTTTGCGCCGCCAGCTTTCAGAAATTCGTCTAGCCTGTGCTACCAAACATATGTCTGTTAACTTCCATAATATCAAGCCTATTCTTACGCGTTTTTTTACCTCAGTTTTTGCTCGTATAGAACAAATCGAGGCGTCATTACTCGCTAAAGGTTATCGAGAGTGATAAATATGTAGTATAATATATTATATGGTACAGTGTATTTCTAAATCTCAAAAACCCCTCCTACCATTATTAGCTGGTCTCGTCGTGGTTGTTGCTATTGCTGCCGGTTTTATTATGCTTGGTCGAGCCCTTTCTGAGCCACATCCTGATGAGTCTGTCTCAGACCTCCCTTCACCGGAACTCTCTGATGGTATTCGTGGCGAACAATTTGGTATCGATAAAAATATCAACGAGGCCACTCTTGACCAGTATCTCGGTCGCAATGATGTCGTTTATCGCGACATGCGCATGCTCATTGATCCTGGTGATTATGCCGCTATTGGTGGCGATTCATATCTCTCCGGCTTTGTTGAAGGTTTTGAAATTGTACCTTTGCCATACCTCGTCAACGTCACTGGCCTTCCTGAGGAAGTCGGCAACACCTATACTGGCAAAACCCTTTTTACTCAAGACAAAGATGGGAACTATAAACCCAACTATACTGAATCACTTCAGGTTCTTAAGGATCTTTTCCCGCAAGACAAAACCATTTTTATCATGTGTGGTGGCGGTGGTTACGCTGGCATGACTAAACAAATGTTAGTAAAACTTGGTTGGGATGCTGACAAGATTTACAATGTCGGCGCTTACTGGACTTATGAGGGTGAGCATGATATCACTGTCAAATATAAACAGGACGGTCAAACGAATTACGCTTTCTGGAAGGTTCCTTATCATCAAATCGATTTTAGTAAATTACATGAGCTAAAGAAATAATGAGCAAAAGAATAATTCCTGTATTTTCCGTAATAATCGCTGGACTCGTTATCATCTTGGCTGTTTTTATGATTATTCGTGACGCTAAGTTTGAACTCAGCAACGAAATGTATGGCGAAGGCCAAATCATCAACACTACGATTGAGGATGTCGAGGACAAAATTATTAAACAGCAATCGTTCGCGCTCTTCGTTTCACAGCCTGGTTGTCGCACGGCTGATGATTTGCGTAAAATTATCAAAGAGTTCGCCAGTATTCATCATCTCGTAATCTACGAAATCGATTATTCTGGTTTACGCGAAAGTGGGCTTGTGCCTGGGCTCAAATTCTACCCAAGCTTTGTCGTTTTTCGTCGTGGCAAGCCGATCGACTTTCTTGAAGCGGACAACAGTGAAGACGTTTCTGCTTACTCTACTCTTGACGGTTTTTCTACCTGGTTCACTGATCACATTATCATGAAAGATTGACATGACGCAGGCAGGGATTACGCCGCCCGCCACAGTGCGCTTACTTTGCGACTATGCTGAGCCGCAATTATCTAATCCAAGTACCAAACTTTTTGAGCCCGGTTGTGGCGATGGCAACTTTCTTGTTGAAATCCTAGATCGCCGTCTTCAAAAGATTCAACATCATTCTGCTACTGTACTTCAAAATGATGTTTTACTTACTGTTGCCAATTTGTACGGTATAGATATTCGACCAATCGCCATTGCTGAAACTCGGCATCGTTTGCAGTTACTGGCTACTAACTTTGTCACTCGATATTCACAACCTGATTATCGTTTTACGCCACTCCTGGAGCAAATTCTCGCGCAGAACTTTATCGCAGCTGATTTATTGCGAGACAATTCAAAAATTACTTTTCCATTTTGGCAGAAGGTTCGTAACTTTGAGTTTTGCATGACGCCAACTATTTTTCCCAAGGAGAAGAAAGGATGAAATATACCCTGCGCTTACCTCAACAAGAAGCCATCGAAAAGACCCTCGCTTTTTGGCGACAAGAAAAAAATCCTGCTCGTCGTAAGTTCCTCTGGAACGCAAAGCCCCGTTTCGGCAAAACTCTTGCTGCCTACGATTTCGCCAAACAGATTGCTGCTAAGCGTATCCTCATTATTACTAATCGCCCCGCCATAGCAGATTCCTGGGCGCATGATTTCTTTCGCTATATAGCCCCAACTAGTGAATTAATTTTTACATCTGCCCGTTCTCAATGCGGAACTGAACGAGTTTATTCTCGTACTGAGTTGTTAAAAGATCAAACTTTACTCATGCGACCGCTCATCCACTTCATCTCGCTTCAAGACATCAAAGGAAAGGATTCGACTTCTAACGAGCTTAAGGCTAAGAACCGTTGGATTTTTGAAGTTGAACAACCTTGGGATTTACTAATTATTGACGAGGGGCACGACGGAGCCGGCACTATTAAATCTCGTGCCATTTTTGACCGCGTCAAAAGCGATTTTACATTGGTTCTTTCCGGCACGCCTTTTCGAATTTTAGCAAATCAAGAATTTAGCGACGAGCAAATCTACAACTGGACCTACCTAGATGAACAAAATACTGCAACCACGCTTCCTCCACTAGAGTTTCGTTTGTCAGAGTCATTTTCTGATCACGAAGCACAACTTGACTTCCTCGCTAGAGAACTTTCTGACCCGCATTCACTATGGCTGCTTACGGACGTGGAATCTTGCCGAGTTATGCGCGCACAATTACAAAAGCACCCAGTATTCAGTAGCTATCGAATCATTCTTGCGGCCGGCCGCGATGCTTCCGTCCATGGCCCTAAGACCCTTACCGCTGTTCGACAGGCCATCGGCAATCACCCAAAGTCTACTCGCACAATCACTCTCAGCTGCGGTCAGCTTACCACTGGGATTACTGTGCCGGCATGGTCTGCTGTTGTTATGCTCTATGACTCAAATGACTTGACTCGTGTTAGTTCGGCTCAGTATCTCCAAGCCGCTTTCCGTGCTCAGAACCAAAAAGCAGCCCATATTTTTGATTTTAACCCTGCCCGTTGCCTTACTATCCTCCAGGACTATGCACAAAATCTTTGCGGTCAAAAGCATCTCGACGATTTATTTAAGTATCTCAAGGTCTCTTACATCGAGCAGGGAATTTGGCGCACACTCACGCCCGCAGAAATTTCTTCATTGCCAAAGCGACTTATGGCACGTGAAGTTGTCGACAGCGGATTCACCCGCGTTAGGTACTTGTTTAAGATTGATCCAAGTATAAAATTTTCTGCTCGCACCAAACTCATTCTGCGTAAAATCGGGCAGATCACGCCAATCGTACATCGTAGCACGCGCACTCAGACTCCTGTCGAAACTATGTCGCGTTTGCATAAAGCACGTCGTGAGATTACTGACTTCTATGCATACCAATTGGGCGAGCTGATTCGGAGTATTCCATTTTTATTACACCTATATACTCCGAAATATTCATTTAATGATATAAAGTTTTCTGATTTATTGCAACAAGTTCCTGCTAAAGACCTCTCGAAGATTGTCGGTATTACAAAATCCGAACTCATGCATTTGGTCTCCGAAGAACTTTTTGACGAAGAAAACCTTAACCTTGCCATCGCGGAGTTTCTTTGCCGCACTAAAAGCCTTTCTGAGCAAATCTTCCAATACATATCCGTTCCACGGGGTGGTGAGATATTTACTCCAATAACTGTCATCGACAAAATGCTCGATTTGCTAGAACAAAACAACCCTTACATTTTTAGGTCTCCAGATTCTGTCTTTTTTGATCCTGCTGCTAGTAGTGGTGTTTTTATTGCACGTATCGCTCGCCGACTGTATCAAAATTTACGACCCAAGTTTACGAGCGATCATGATTGTTATTTGCATATTCTCACGCAACAAATTTTTGCCGGTAGCAGCTCAGCAATCTATCAGCGCTCCGTCCTGAATACTTTGACCGGCCTCATTAAGTTTTCTACTGCTGAAATTAAACTTATTTCCAAAAATTTACAAATTATCAACTTTCAGAAAGGAGTCAAAATGCCCAAAACTTTCAAGCCGGATATTATTATTTCCAACCCGCCTTATCAGCAGGGCCATCGCCAAGTTTATGCTGATTTTTATAAATTAGCAGTAGACCTTGATCCAGAGGTTCTTTGTATGGTCTTCCCGCTTGGTTGGCAAAAACCCAACAATCACAACGGTCTCGGCCAAATCAATCACTCTATTTATAAACGTGATCCACATTTGGTCAGCATTGACAACTACAATGGTCGCACTGCCGAAAAACTTTTTCCTGGTTTTGGTACGGGCGGTGTTAACATCGTCCTACGTGATAAAAACTACTATAATAATGGCACTATCAAACAATACGAAGCAGGAAAGTTTGTTGGAGAGATTCCACTCCCACAAATTTTGCCACTTTCTGCGAATGAAGTTGTTAAACCTGACGAACTAACTTGCCTAATCGATCTATTATCGAATTCACCCAAGATTTCTGCACTCGGTTCAGCACGTAAACCTTATGGTTTCTATGCCGATCCCTTGCGTCGCCCGGAGAAGTACAACCTCGTTTTACAAGATGAAGCTCAGCATAAAAATGACGTCCGCCTTTTTGGACTTTTTGATGATATTACGCGTGGATATAAATACATCCCTCGCAAAGATCTTCCTAAAATTAGTACCAATATCGATGCTTGGAAACTCTTCGTACCTAAAGCCTGGGGCAACATGTCTGAACGTGTTGGCCTTGGTGGTTCTTATTCTAACATTTGCGTAGCGCAACCTGGCGATGTTTGCTCAGAAACTTTTATCGAATTTGGACCGTTCAAAAATCAGGATGAAGCATATCGTATGGCTAAATACTTTATGACAAAGTTCTTTCGTGCCCTGCTTTACATTGCTAAAACTTCTCAAAATACTGCTAAAGACAAATATCGCTATATCCCAGTGCCAAATCTAGATAGTAAAATCTTTGAGCGACCTATTGTTCAACTTGACCAAGCTCTTTTCGATAAATATCAAGTCCCCGTCCGCAGCCGTAATTTTATTTTGCAAAACATTCAAGACCGTAGCGAAGACAATATCGACTTACTGTAGTTTATTTATAACGTATATCTAAATCAACATATCCATCAATGCCTGGTACTATGCCAGTATCAGCCAGTTGCCACATTTGAAAATTACGATTATACGTCGGGCGATCATAATATTGGGCGAGCCAAACTGGTCGCGTATTGCGTTGCCAGAATCTCTCAAGATAGTTTTTACTTCCATAGAGCATACTGCTGTAGCCTGCGTTTTCTATCGTACCAAGAAAAGCGTCGGCAGCCTTTTGCAGAGTATAGAAACTCATGCCAGCATGATTAAACTCTCCCCATTCCTCCCAGTCAAACGCTACACCGAGTTCGAGCGGATAGTCCCCAACTTGCTCAAGCACCCACTTGGCTTGGTTGTCGGCCTCATCAACGCTATTCGCGCAAGAATAAAAATACACACCAACCGGTAGTCCTACCGCAGTTGCATCAGCAATATTTTTCTGAAAATACTTATCAAGTATGTATTCTCCACCATATTCCACTTGGTAACCCGCCCTAATCATTGCAAACTCTACGCCGGCTGCTTTCGCCTCCGCCCAATCAATCTCGCCCTGCCATGACGAGACATCAATTCCGATTTCAACGTTGTCATTTTTATATCCATCAATGATTTCTGCAATTGGCGTTCCTTTTGTGGCGTTATTCGTCGTGCTAATTTGCCCGCCCGGATTAACTATTGGTTCGACAACTCGCAGAGTAAAAGATCGACGCGTGGTATTGCCGCTCGAATCCGACACGATATATTCCAGTGCATAATCACCGGCTTTACCCAAATCATACTGCCCATTTACTTCACGAGTCGGATGATCGTCAAAATTATCGCCACTCAGCATTAAATCCGTCAGTACCCCGTCATGACCGATATTGACTACTTGTAAGTTCTGCCCATAAATGGTGGGTTTTGTTGTGTCGACAACATTGACTGTGAATTGCTTAGTACGCTTCTTGTTCTTGCTATTATAATACTGAAGCTCAACAGTGATTGGTCCAAGCTGCGTTGTGTCAATTGTAGTATCATTCACCATGGATCCTTCAAGATGCCAAACGTAATCGGATATTTTCATTTCGGATCCAAACTCAGCCGTCAAATCATTACTCAATACCACCGACGTCTCATCAAGACGCCGCGTTTCGAGCAAATCATGAACTAACCAAATTCCAAAAGCAATAACAGCCAACACGGCGATAACGACCACACTAATAATTAATCGACGATAGTTAGTGGCGTAATTACTGTTTTCATTGTCAGAGTGCTGCCAACCTTCAAAATGGCTCATCATTGCTTAATTTTATTCCAACTTTAATTTCAACGTGGTACACCGCCATCAACGAGGTTCGAACTTTAATTATAGATGATTTGTTAGAGGGTAAACCTGTTAGTTTCATATACGATCGAACATTGATGGGATGTTAATAATATTATAACTGATTACTGTGCTTTTGGCGAGCAAAATTAGTGCAGGGTGAGGACCATTATATTTTGTGGTATAGTAATATTGCATCAGCTATACTGTGTTTTTTGATGATCGATGTAAAACTAATGCCCCTACCCCGAATATAACGAACCTAATAACACATTGCAAGTAATCCACGTTAATAAGGTGTGGGATAGATGCGTGTCTAGTAAAATATGATATAATACAAAAAAGGAGCAGGAGGTGAATGATTCAAATTCCGACAATTTAATGTCCGTAGCTATTGATGCAAAGTATGTTTATATCGATCTAGAAATCTTCAAGAAACTATTTGAGGGGTCCTCGCACGTCTACTATTTATCAGATTATCAACGTGCTATTGCTGAAAGAAAAATTAAAATAAGTAAGCTTATTGAATTGGCACGAAAAGCACGAATACCATATTCATTATTCTTTGCTCCTCAAAAAATCGTCGATGCGAACATTAGGCACAACGAACAGCTATTATTCCAAGGTGTAGACAACGGCCTAATATCTATGGCTGGTCGTGGTAATGTTGAGATAAAAGATATCAACCTAATAGTTAAAGATATCAGAAAGCGACAGTTTTTTCTGGCAAAACATAATAAGGGTGTCCCAGATAATCCGATTTTACATTTGCAAAAGGAGCAAGATATCCAAACGCACGCAAGAAATATTCTAAAGGCGCTCAACCTGGATATGGATAAGATGCGAGGATACAAGACCAAAGAGAATGCGTATAAGTTTTTGATAGATGAACTTGAACGTGCTAATATCCTGATTTCAAGGAGTCAAAGAGGCGCAATGCCTCAAGCAATCAAGGAAGGTGTTAGATTTAGCGGTATAGCCGTTAAACATAAAAAATACCCTGCTATCTTCCTTTATAGTAAAGACGAGTCGGATATAGCAGATCCTACTGGAAGAAGAATTTTTACAATAATACTACTGCTCGTCTGTATGTCATTAGACCATTTTTCTCCAGTCTCTTACGATTCCAAGCTCAAAAGTCCAATCGAAGTTAGGGAATATATAATTGCGGAGGAAATATTAATGTCGCGGGAAATGATAGATGGCGCTGTTATTGAGTCAATTGATGATATACGTAATTTATCCAGCATATTCAAAGTAACCCCGAGTATGGTCCTAATGCGATTAAAGCGTTTGCAACTTATAGATAGCGACAAGTTTGAACGTTATTTTGAACAACTTGATGACGAGAGAAAGCTTGCTATAGCAAAAAGCCGAAACATACCTTTCAAGATTAATGAGACGACTCGAATCATTAACTATAACGGACGAAAATTTACGGCTAGTGTTTTACAGTTACTATCTACTGGCACAATTTCGCACGGTGAAGCTTGCCGTTTATTGGGCCGACATCGTAAATCCACCAGTTTTATTGAACAAATTGGAGCCGCACTATGACGTCAAATATCTTCGTGGAAACAAAATACTTGATAGATACCACGCCAGCCGCTACATTACAGGAAGAATGGACGAAGACCGTGTTTTTTAAAAAATTCTGTTTTTTCCCAGAAGAAATTGTTTACGAACTGAGAGATAACCTAACGTTAGATCAGAGGATGTTGGCAGAGCAAAAGATCGAAATAACAGTCGATGTACTAGATCAGTTACGGAATGTAATGCTAAATGCAGATAAAATTGTCGACTTATATAATAATGAAGGCAACGGTGACGTATTACTAGTCGCAACTGTACTGAGCGAACAGCGTAAAGAGCTTGGAAGTATGCTAAGGACACAATGGATTATAGTTACTGAAGATAAAGGAGTAGTAAAGCTCGCAAATACTTTCAGTATAAAAACAATAAACAAAAGTCAATTTTATGTGCTACTAGAGGATCAAGTCAAAAAAGAAGCCTCTACGGAAGGTGACTAACGCACCGTGCAGAAGCTTCGATAACCTTATTATAGCAAACTCCTAAGAAATGTCAATCACTTGACCGTGGCGATTGATGAACTTAATTCTCTCAATCTCCTTGATCTCAGCGAAGCGTTTCCTAAGCTCTCGTTCAATGGCTTTATCGGGAACGTATTTCATTCTACGGGAATCAAATACAATTCGGCAAGATTGCCATTTACCACGTTTTAGATTTCTTTCGACGGCCTTAATATTGCTCGCTTTCGGAGCTTTCATTTCCCAAGTACTGCCATCGACCAAGCAATCAGCGGTTTGCTTACCTTTTTGATCTATGGCTTTAAGAAATTCAACAGTATGTCCATATCGAATTAACACTTTAGCGGATTCAAGTTCGTGTGGCCAGACATTGACGCCATTAGGAATAATGATTTTACCAGTATGTTTCATAGGCTAATTATAACATTGACTGGGGTAGTTTTACGGGTTTTCTTATACATTCCGCTATTGGTGTAGAAAAACTTTCTGTGCAGAAAATGTTATATTAAAAGTATGGCTAGACCCACCAAATACAACTCAAAACTTGTAGATCAAATCTCTGGTTATATCCGTGATGGCTTAACTGTCCGTGATGCCTGCTTTGGTGCTGGAATTTCTGAGGATACTTTCTGGCGTTGGAACCGAGAAAAATTGGAGTTTGCTGAAGCTATTAAACAAGCCACAGCAAATCAAAAATGGAGTAGCGAAGCTCTAGCTCGCACTAGCGGATATCGTAGATACGCCAGAAAGACTCAAGTTTGCTCCAGGAAGCCCCTGAATCGCTCGAGCCTTACTCATACTCGTCCCGACGGCCAAAAGCCGCAGAACCAAGCTTTAACGGCTTTAAGCAGTGTATCTGTCACTACGACAAGTAGGCAAAGTATTAACAACGAACAACGCACTCTGTCTACTCGTACCGAGCCGCTTATTAATCCCTTTGGTGAACTTATGCCAACCAAACCATATTACAATCCAGTTACCAATAAGGTGGAGTGGGTAGAAAAGGAGTTATATGGGAGATGCGTATTGCATCGGTGTGATTTGGATATTTGGCAGACAAAGGCTGCCGAGGAGTGGCAGTTCTAGGCCTACATCCCTATTTCATCCATCATATCACCAAAAATATCTTCCATCTCAGTCTTTATCCATTGTTTGCGGCGTATTTCTTGCTGAGTTTTCTTTTTGTTCCGTGCTTGAGTGTTACTATTATTACCTAGAAACATATTTATCTCCTTTATTAAAATCTTATTTGCTGCGGTTAAACTATCGTTCTATAAGTTTGTAAAAATATATCGGTTTGTTAGCTTCCCAATCCATCACTTTAACCTTTTTGCCATTATGCAATTTCGGATCAGACTTTACGCAACCTTCACAAATACGTTTTCTAACAACATCTTTTTCTCCAAGCATCTTGAGAAGCCCTGGTGCTTCATTTACTATTTCTTCGGTATGCTTGCAACTCATCGGGATCACGTATTTTAGGCCATCCATCTGGAAAATATTCCAAGATATGATAGTCGCCATCTCCTTTAGTAGCTTCAAGTCGGTATTTTTCAGTTTACTCTCCATATCGATAAAATGTTCTGGGAATTTAGCATTATAGTAATCTACGAAAGTATAGAGTAGATTTTCGCGAGCTATCAATAGACTATCGCCTTGCCATTCATATCCATACGATGACTTGAAAGCTACCTTAGTCCATTTGAGCCAATCGTCTATACTGTCACAAAAACCAGACACTACCTGCAGTTTACGATCTAGAAAACCCACTCTATTCTCTAGTTTTAGAACTTTCTTGCCACTTGATGCGTTATAACGACCTACGATAAAAGGCGCCTCTCCACAAGTTATTTCAAGACGTTTTTCAACTACGTAATCCTGCCAATTATTCTGATCTACTGGCCAATGACCAAGTCCCCAATCTATATCTTGATTCATTTGTTGCACGGTTTCTTTTGGGGTAAATACTTCAGCCTTATCGTGAGTCCTTAATTTCTGTTCTTCTTTTGATTTAGATATTCTTGGCTGAATAAGTAGGGTATATTCCCCAGTGATGTCGGCAATTTTGATTTCACTAGTTGCCTTATGATGTGTATATGAATCTGTAGCCCATAAAATATTATGCAGTTTTTGTTTGGTGGTTCTCGTACGATCAATCAATAGAGCTTCGAGAAGCTCGTTATGCCGACGAATGTTATTTTCCAGAATATCAACCGATTGAGGCACGAGAGATTATGCTCCTAAAAACTGGCGTTCTTCTTTCGTGATACTATATTTCGCAAAAAGTTGCTCATCGATCTCCTCAACCGTTTTGCTCCAATCTATGTCGGAACTGTTAGTGAAGTCTTGATCTGGAATTACGAAGCCAAACGACGAACGCTTATTTGGCTCTTGAAGCGTAAGCGCAGCGAAGAAGCTAGTCTGGGTATACTTAATAAAGTTCTTACAATCTTCTTCATCATCCGACATAAAAAGTGCAATGCGACTCGCGCCAAAAGCGGATTGACTCGGCAAACATTCAACCAGTTCTTTAAGTCGCTTTTTTATATCCAATACAATCGGGCTACCAGATACAATCGACTTCTTAGGATATGCTGATGTAGTAATGACTTTGTATTTATCTACATATTCCTGTCCTTTCGGTAATGAAGCTACATCGGTCCAAAATAGCTGAGTACGTCCTGAAGAGCCAGATTTATCATTCGCCAAGAGCATTACTGGATTGTTCCAATCGGCACTATCCCCAGATACCTTGTCTTGATTTTGTTCCACGAAATACGATTCAATACCAAATATCCCCTTCTTGATACGGTCATACAGCTTTTTACCAGTAAGTTTACTGGCAATTTTAAGGAATACAGGGTTTGGTACGAGCGATTCCCAATCTGTAATATCGACATCTACTCTTTCGTCGGTATAAATTCTGTTCGAATAAGTAAAAGTTGAGTGAATATTATTCATATCCCGAAATACAATCGAAACCCCAGCTGATAAATTTGCGCTTGTCCCAAAAACTGGATGAGGCTCTTTATCTGTACGATACCAAGCGCGGCGATCGGTAGTACCCTCATATGCATCTACCGAGATCGTGTGTCCATCACTAAGAATTTTCCTACCTAAACCGCCGAGACGATCTGGCGCATCGAACCAACCACCGAATGGATAAATTAAACTAGTAAGTCCTCCGAGTTTATCGGCACTTTCTTGAAAGTATTGGTAGATCCAGTTTGAATTACTTTGAGTCTGTGTTTCTGATTTACCGACAGTCTCTTGATACGGAGGGTTGCCAACTACGGCATCAAACTTCAACATTTCTGCTCCTTCTAGGCCGAACGCGTCAGCTAGTTCCTTATTAAGATTAAAATTTTCATCTTTTAGCTTTTCAATTAAATTTGGAATATAGACTACATTTGTTTTTGCGCCTGTATATCCAGCTAAAGTTCGCTCCGTAATGGTCTTTGCCATAGGGCTTTTTGTCAGGACATAGATATTCTTGTCGAGAATTTCATCCCAAAGCTGTCGAAAAACATCTTCTTCATCAGTATGTTTACTATGTATAGTTCTTGCCAAGGCTTGATCATAGAAGTTATAAGCACAAAGTAATGGATAAAGGCCAGACTTGCTGTTAATTTCTAGCACTTTAGCGTTTTCGTTACTCCAAATATTAGTAATCTCGCCCTGGTCATCCCAGTTTGGTAGACCTAACTTTTCACCCTTCTTGTCGACTTCTTCATCAAGCTCAATAATATGATTAAAATCCGCACCACCAAGCGTAGAGCTAATATGTGTATTAACTACTTTCCAAGGAGTAAGGACAGTTTCCTTATCTGGATTCTTGAAACTCTTAAAGATTTCTCCAATTTCCATTACGCGCTCACTCGGAGCAAGATAATCTGCGGCTAGAGCTCGCAAACGAATATCAATGCCAGCGACAACGAATACTTCTTCGTCGTAGTACTTGGCAAACTTAGTTCTAAGCATTTCTTTCGTAACGCCTTCTGGCATAAATTCTTGCCACGAAGCGTCATCAACATTATTAATAAATTGCTCTAGCGTGATTTCTTCATCCGCTTTAATCTCGTGTCCGTTTTGATCAACTTTACATCCGTAGATGAGCATAGGCATACGAATTGAAACTCCGCGCAAAATACTAATACGGGTTCTGCGCTGCTCGGCAATTTCTCGCTTGCGACGTAGTAGCTCTTGCTCTTCGGGAGTCAACTCTCGCTTTTCCTTCTTTTTCTTCTCGGCTTGCTCCGCTTGTTCGTATTCCTCATCAGTGAAGCCATTATCGGCCATTTTTATCTTATTCTCGTCTTTTACTCCGCTACTACTCTGTCCGACAATCTTGTTTAGCTCGGCAAAATCTGCTAATTCTTCGTCAGTACAACGTGACAAGTTCTCCAAGTTATAAAGCCGATTGTCGTCAAAACCATTCCGTGTAACTTTTTGAATTGCTACTCGCTTAATAGCGTGAAGTAGTCTTTGTGTCGAGAATTCCTCCATCTTGCCATCGGTTGCAGAAATAACAGGGCAAAAGTTGAGGAATTTACCAGTAGCTTCTTTAACTTCTTCTTTGGTAGGAGACTTTTTCTTGATTTTCATCGTTTCTGCTACTACATTTAGCGTACGATCAGGTGCAAAGTCGAAAACAAAGCATTCAGTTTTTAAAATGCCCTCATATTCCCAGGGAGTTTGTGCGCGGAAGATTGTCTGTAAATATGTACTGGCGGAGCTTGTATTACTTAGCATAAATACGGCTGACCATTCAGGAACGGAAACGCCACGTGTCATTTTACCGCAGGATATTGTAATGGAATATGAGCTCAACGGATCTTCTGTAATAGCTTTTCTTACTAGCTTACGAGATTCTTTTTCCGCAACTTCTTCGTTGCCATCGCCAGCAACATTTGCAATATTGAAATAATATTTGCCAGCGTTATCCTTCATTCCAAATATTGGATGTTCTCGTAACAGTTTTTCTAATGCCCGTGCTTCTTTAACTCCAGGTACGATCCAGAGCGTATGTCGCAAATTATTTCGGAATTCAACTGATGAATATGGGAAATTACTTTCTGATGGAGTCGTAATTAAATCCAAGAACTTGTGTACATACTTTTCGTGGATGAAATTACCATCTTGGTCGGCGCGAAAGAATTCCTTGAAGTTAAAAGCTTTGTCATATAAGTTTTCAAACTCACTTGTCTCAAGATATTTGTCCAGCTTATATGTATAAATAGAAAGTCGAGGTAACTTATAATATGGATTCGGCTCGCCTGGATACTTCTCATCCCAATCACGCTTAAGCTCTTGCTCTTTTGTATAGTCCCAAGAAAAGATTTCATCATCATTATAATCTTCAAGAAGGTTGAAAGGTGTACCAGAAAGCATCAAAGTAAAGTTTCGTTTAATCTGGCTAATGGTCTCGTCGGCTAATGCAGTTTTTACACCTTCGTCTGCCTCATCGATAATTAGCATATCCCAGTCTTCGCGAAGAATGGCAAGTTTTTCTGGTGATTTAACTTGGTGACGAAGATACTGAATGGAAGCAAAATATACGAATGGATTTTCGCAAGTCCCATCTGGCCTCCGAATACAGCGTTTCTGTAGATCGGCAATGTCTTCACCTTTATTGCGTGATCCAAAGCGATAAGAAGTTCCAGCAAACAGAGTATTGAAATCGTTAAACCAGTCATTATTTACTTCTGGGCGGTGAGTAATAATCAAAACTTTACCGTAGCCCATACGCCGAGCGATTTCTAGGGAAGTTAAAGTTTTGCCAAAGCGCATCTTGGCATCCCAGAGAAAGTGCTTTTTGCCCTTTTCAATGGCGACTATGGTCTTTTCGATGGCCTTAGTTTGTGACCCTTTGCGAAAATTAATCTCGTTGGATTCGGTAATAATTTCATTTGGATTGAGCGATTTCCGATTGTGCTTAGCAGCTTCAAAGGCATTCTTGACTGTTTCTAGATTAACGGCAAACCACTCGCCGTTGGTCTTTTCCTCGGTATGTTGAACTTTTGGAAAACCAGAGCGTTGTAAAATACTATGGAGCTCGTGGTCCATAAATGACTTACCATCTTGATCGATAGCGAGATTATAGAATACTAAATCATAATTCAAATCTGCCGTACCAAGCTGCTCCTTAATACGTGTACGCACCGCCATCTCAACTGCGCCATCTTTATCCTCAGCATTGGCGTACTCCGAAAATTTTATACTCGCTTTACCAATCTTCAGGTGCCCAATATGGGTTGTTACATTCGGTAGAGCATAAGCATATATAATGATGTACTCACCGACATTATAGTCGAATTTACTCATTTTGAAGCCTCGTTTAGTTTGAACAGTACTGTCGAGGCTATAATAAAAATACAGCCACGTACAGGCTGTTCAAACTTTTCGTAGCCAAGGCTTCAAACCCAAGTACTAGTACGTGGCTGTACTTTTAGTTTGAAATGGAGTTTTTGACCCCATCCCCTGGCTAAAATTAAATTTTTGAAAAGTTTGAACAATGCCATTATATCACTTAACTACCTATATTGCAATACTGAAATAATCTGTTATAATAACAGAAAGGAATACTTCTGGAATGGCAAAATGGAAGAATGGTAATGGCCCAGCACTCTGGCCTATAGATATGTCGCTGATTAGCGAGGTGGATTTTTGTTCTATACCAAAAATTGATGTAAATACGATGATTTCGGAGCTAGCGATTGAGGAGCTGGATATTAACCTGGATGATACTCATTGGCAAATGTTTGATTTTAAGACGGAAACTTCCATTAATCGTATATGTGAGCATTTAGGCCGACGTACCCCAGAAAACATTGATGCTAATAAAGGCACTCTTAATACAGACGTCCTTCGTATGGTATTATCAAAAAATATTATCAATATTTGTGACTTCAAGAACCATTATGTAGATGTAGAATACGATACGATCTTTGGTGGTGCGACAATCACCTTTAGTAAGTATAGCTCGTCTCCTACTTTAGTAATCAAGGTAGAGTGTACGCAATGTCTTGTTATGCGGGAGCTAGACGATAAGATGACTGATTTAGATGAAGATGAGTTGGATAAATTAAGAACTCTATACGGATATTTTAATTACAAAGTAAATGCCTCTATGTTATATAAGATTACCGTGAAAGAAGGCAATAGTACTACCGAGGATCATCTCACGGTCTCTCGACCACTAGAGTTTATTTGCGGTATGGAAACTTTAATGTTTCTAGAAGATGGCCCAGAACAACAAAAATTGCCAAAACAAGGCGTGCCATCCTTGCCGTTCTATCTCGACAATGCAAAATTCTCAGTCGTTGGCACAAATGGAATATTAGAGTTAAATGGTATTACATTAGATCTGGGATCTATGGAGTATTGCAAGGCTAATATCGTAAAAGCTTTCTTCAAGAGATCAAATAGCAACCCGCATAAAAAGATTGAACTTGTTGACGTATATGATGCAATGGGAGATAACACAAAACAATGGAATGAGCCTGGAGTCGCTAAAACATTTGCTAAAGCGGTAAGTGCTGCAAGAATTAAGTTAAATTCCGACATTACAAAAACGTTTAAACTAGATGATGACAAGATATTTCAGCAAAATGAAAAACAAATTTTTATTAATCCAAAATATCTTTCACCTCTGAAGAAGAAAAAGCAAAAATCGTAAACTTTCGCAAAACTGCAAAATCTACCTCTGTTATGTATCTATAGCCGTCTAAAACGGCTTTTTTGTTTTAATTAGGGCGGAATGGCGGCAAAGGTCGTTCGAAAATAGCCATTCCGTCGAGCGACCTTTCCTTAACAGGAAAAAGATCGATGAAATACTCGAAAAAATTATTGGTAGCATTCCAAAACCAATATAAAAGTACTTTCGGTGAAGATATAAATCTCCAAGTTGCCGAGGCTGAATTAAGTAAACTAGCTCGCCTTGTAGAGATTATAGCACTAAAAGACGAAGAAAAATTATCAACTAAAAGGAGTTAATATGGAAAAATATAACCAAAAACCAGGGGAAGTGAAAGCTTACCTTGAGGGCAAAAATATCGAATATAAAGAACGTGGCGACGAGCTGATGTTTGCGTGTCTAAGCGGATGTGACGATGATGATGCTGAATCGGAAAAGTATCACTGCAGCATTAACGCCGAAACGGGTTTATGGCATTGTTTCAAATGTGACCAGAAGGGCAATTTTATGCAGCTGAAGCAGCTGCTTGGCGATTCAATCACTCAAGATAAGTCTAGCTCTAAAAAGCCGCAAGCGATGCCTAAAAAGCTTATGACGCTAGCTGAACATTGCCATAAAGAGTTGATGAAGTCAGAGAATAAGGAGCTTTTGAATTACCTTCTTAGTGAGCGTAAGATTAGCCTGTTTAATGTTAATGCGAGGCAACTTGGATGTGGCGAATTCTACGGCAAGAAGTGGCTCACTATTCCGATTGTCGAGAATAAAGACTGTAAGCTAATCAAGCTTCGCCGCTTGCCGAATGATACAGATGGCGCAAAATACGCGACATATCCAGGTGGCGCAGGTTCTACAGTATTTGGTGTAACTGAACTACAACGCTCAAATTCTAGCTCAGTACTTATCTGTGGCGGAGAATATGATCGGATTATCGCTGAGCAGATGAAATTTGGGATGCCAGTGGTTACCAGCACGGCGGGCGAGGGTACTTTCAAAGATGAGTGGGTCAAGGATTGTCTCGATGGACGAGACAAGATTTATATCTGCTTTGATAATGATGAGAAGGGTAAAAACTCAACAAAGGCGTTGGCAGACAAAATCGTAAAGCTTCTGCAGAATGTAAGCGTCTATGCCGTCCCGACTCCCAAGGAACTAGGTGACAAAGCCGACTTAACCGATGCGAATAAGGCTGGGTACACGGCAGAACAACTGCTAGCTAAAGCCGAACTGGTTGCTGGTGATGAGCCAGTTGAAGCTGAAAACTTCAAAGAAATGTCGTTAGTTGATTTGCAGAATGTATTAAGCCTGACGATTAAATTTGATAACATCAATAAGGTAATCGTATTCTTAGCAATGCTCTCGGCATACACCGAGGAAAACCAGCTTAATATCTTCCTGAACGCGCGTTCTTCGAGTGGTAAGACCTATATTGTTACAGAAGTTTCTAGTCTGTTCCCGAAGATTGATGTCCGTAAATATATGAGGGTGTCACCTACTGCATTCTACTATGACGACCAGGCGATGGCACAAGATGATTCTGGTGAAATGATGCTGGACTTGTCTCGTAAGATTCTCATCTTTATGGATCAAGTTGACACTAAGCTTCAAGCAATGATTCGTCCACTACTGTCGCACGATGACAAGAAAACAGCGTTTAAACTTACGAACCGCAACAACAGCGGCAAGAATGCTGCCGTGAACGGTTACATCCTTGGTTACCCTGCTACCATATTCTGTTCAGCAAATATGCAGATGGATGAACAAGAACAGACACGTGCAATTCTACTCAGCCCAGAAATTACTCAAGAAAAGATTAATGCAGGGATTGACTTATATCAGCAACGTGCCAATGATAATGGAGAATTCCAAAATATGCTTACATCAAATTCAGATCGCAAATTACTAATTCAGCGCATTCGTTTTATCCGCGAGCTCAACATCCGCTACATCATAGTACCTAAGGAACTGGAAGTTGGAAAAACTTTCAAAAACACTTTAAAAGGTAATTTGCTACCTCGGCATCAGCGCGATAGTCAGCACTTTAATTCTTTCGTAAAAGTTTGTGCCTTGCTGAACGCTCCAAAACGAGAAATACGTAATCACGATTTAGTTGCAACAAAAGCCGATGTTGATGCTGCATTAGAGATTTGGAACTTTTTGGGTCGTAGTCAGCAGTATGGTATTCCGCCACAGGTTCTAGACTTTTGCGACAATATGATTGTTCCTGCATATATTGCCAAGAGGAATAGTGCAAAAGCTACCACAGGTATCACAATAGATGATCTTGTTGCATATTGCTATGGCAAGACAGGAGAAATGCTGAATCGCGATCAAGTGCGTAAGCAGTACCTGCCAGTTCTCGAACAAGCTAACTTAATCAGCTATGAAAAAGATCCTAACGACAAACGCAAGATGATTATTACGCCGCTCGTCGGACAGTTTAATGTTAATAATTCTCAGAAGGGAGAAGAAAATGAATAATCAAGTAAAACTAACACAACAAATTCAGTCAATGCTAGTTACTCGCAGTCTTGAGCTGAAAGCTAGGCGTGGAGAATATCCAGGAAAGCCGCCAATCGGTTACCTAAATAATACTCATACGAAACAGATTGTACCAGACTCAAAAACGTGGGATACAATTAAAGAGGCATTAGAAAAATACGCTACTGGAAAATATACGCTCGGCTGGGTTACCTTATCCTTGAATGAGTATTTAACCGCAATTCAGCACTGCGAACGTCATCCGCTGACAAAATCTCAGACATCTAGTATTCTCCGTAATCCGTTCTATGTTGGTAAATTTCAGTTCCGTGGCAAAACATATCAAGGCAAGCATAAACCAATGATTTCTGAAGAGATTTTCGACAAAATCCAGAATCTTCTGAAAGGCTAGAAAAAGTAATTTTACAGAGGTAAAAGTGCTTCAAAACTATTAACAAATGGGGTGGAAAGTGGTATAATAAGTATAAGAAAAACTTTCCACCCGCAACCAAGAACAAGGGAGATTAGATGAATAAAATTAATAAAAAGAGCCTTGATTATGTGCTTTATGCTCGCAAAAGCACCGAGGATGCGAATAAGCAAATCCAGTCTATCGAGGATCAAGTTCGCATTATGAAAGCCAAGGCTAAACAGAACGGCTATAATATAGTCGCTGTTCGTACTGACGAGAAATCTGGTGGGAAGCCTGGCATTCGTGACGGATTTAACGAAATGATTGAACTAATTGAGACGGGCAAGGCTAATGGCATTCTAGCTTGGAAACTTGATCGTATTAGTCGTAATCCACAAGATAGTGGCTATATTCATCAAATGATGAATGACGGCAAACTGCGTTGCATAGTCACTGATGCTCGCGATTATACCGAAGATGATGACATTATGTTTGATGTTGAGTCTAGTATGGATGCCAGATTCCGTAAGGACTTAATGAAGAACGTCCGCCGTGGAATGTATTCTAAAGCTGATAAGGGATGGATGCCTTGCGTTCCGCCGATCGGATATATCAATGACCGCTATGAGAAAACTATCGTTCCAGATCCAGAAACTTGGGATAAGATGCGTCAAGTATTTGATAAATTCTTAACTGGAGTAGTGACGGTTCCTGAACTAGTAGAATATGCAGATAAAGAGCTTGGACTGCGTACGCATCAACGCCGTAAAACTGGAGGTAAACCGCTATCATATACTGGGATGCTACACGCATTGAGTAATGTATTTTATGTAGGGAAATTTACTTATGGCCATAAGGAATATAATGGGAATCACCCCGCACTAATTTCTGAAGAAGAACGAGAGCGAGTTTTAGCTATCCTAAATCAATCTCGACGCAATATTAAACTGAAGGATAAAACTGAAGAAAAACCTAAACGCCTACTTGGCGGATTAGTCAAATGTGCCATTTGCGGATATTCCATTATCGGAGATCCTCATACAAAGCATTACAAAAATGGTACTACGCAAGAATTCCTTCACTATCATTGTAGCGGTCAAGGAGTTAAGAAAACTGGAATTAAATGTCCTCAAAAAGGCATCTGTATTCCTGAAGAAGAACTAATAGCACAAATTAAAGCTGAACTGGCGAAATATACTATTGACCCAGACTTCTTCAAACTAGCAGTTGAGGCCTTAGCAGAGGAAGATGAAGCTCGTATTGCCGACCAAGACAAGAAAATGAATGAGCTAAGAAAACAACGGGATCAGAGGGTTAGTGAGCTTACTAATCTTCGACAACTACGTTATAAGAATATCATTACAGATGATTCCTATTTCATAGACGAATCAGAAAACCTGGAGAATCAAATCAAGGCCTGTGAAAAAGCCATAGCAAAGGCGGAGGCGGCATCTAGGGATTGGCGACAAGTAGCAAATGATGTGTTTATGTTTGCCAAATACGCCAAAGAGGATTTCGATAGTGATGATCTAGAGCGAAAA
The DNA here is from genome assembly GCA_948851665.1 of uncultured Candidatus Saccharibacteria bacterium. Classification (GTDB taxonomy): domain Bacteria; phylum Patescibacteriota; class Saccharimonadia; order Saccharimonadales; family Saccharimonadaceae; genus Nanosyncoccus. Next base: position 6,557 of record CAQOWG010000006.1, on the reverse strand, counting down.
CGATATGTGATTAAAACATTGGGTGGAAAACTAGAATTAAAGGCTCGAACCTTGATATTTACCCCTAGTAAGTACTTAATTCCAATCCAAAAAGCCGTCTCTCAAACCAAAGAGGCTAGAGAAACGGCTCGAACCTGCGATTTACAGGGGTCAGAAGACCTCAAACGCACCTTAATTTCAACGTGGTACGCCCGACAGGATTCGAACCTACGACCTTTGGTTCCGGAAACCAACGCTCTATCCAGCTGAGCTACGGGCGCATATCTTTTATCCCTATATTATATCACAGCCCCGTGCTGTGCTATAATAAAACCATGATCTATGTCGCTACGCCTGGACGCTATACCGAAATTGATGGCTATGCTTCTTGTCTTGCTTATGCGGATCTTCTAAATCAGCGTAGCAAAACCGCTCGTACTTATCTTGCTGCTGAGCCAAATTATAGCGTACCCGGATATCTACGCATCCGTGAACTTGAAAATTTTTCTTTGAACTTCAAGCCCGACGACGAGGCGATTGTCCTCGACATTTCTATACCTGAAGTTATCAACCAATATTTTCCTGATGACCAGATTCTAGAAATCATTGATCATCATCCTGGATTTGAATCCTATTGGCGCGAACGCATCGGCGATAAGGCTATCATTGAAAAGATTGGCGCAGTTGCTACTAGCATTTATGAATGGTGGGGCGAATGTTGGGACTACGCCAAAATGTCTCCCGCCATCGCGCGCCTTTTGCTCGCTGCAATTCTCGACAATACACTCAACTTCAATGCCGTTATTACCACCAATCGCGACCGTGTTGCGGCCGACCATCTTGCTAAACTTACTGGCACGACGGTCACAGATTTTGCCACAGAATATTTTTCATCCGTCTCGCAGACAATTACAGGCAACCTAGCTAAATCCATCCAAAACGATCACAAGCCTTTCCATATTCCCAAGCTCAATCTCAACATTGAATGCGCCCAGCTGACATTATGGGACGGCAAATCCCTCCAGGGTCGCACCGCAGAAATATATCACGAGATGAATAATCTTGGCAAAGATTGGCTTTGTTCAGTCCTGAGTATTTCTGACCAAAGCAACTATATTCTTACTAACAATTCAGATGTCGCCAACTATCTAACGCGGGTTCTCGGGCTTCAGCTCCGCGGCGACTGGTTTGTCTCGAGCCGCCTTTGGTTGCGCAAAGAAATTTTTACTAAACTATTGGAGGATCAATTATAGCAGAATTATTAGACGTGCTTGATGCGACAGGGAACTATACCGGCCAAATTGCCGACCGCGCCACTGCGCATGCCGATGGGCTATGGCACAAGGCCGTCGTGCTATTCATCATTAGCCCCGACCGTCAGCGTGTACTTTTGCAAAAGCGCAACCAATCCAAAAAGTTGTGGCCCGGATTGTGGGATGTTGGTGTGGGCGGCCATGTTGATGCGGGCGAGTTTGGATACCAGGCTATTGTCCGTGAAGCCGCCGAAGAACTTGGTTTACAACTCTCCGAGCATGACCCGCTCTTTATTGGTTGCTCAACTTCCTCTCAAGATCTCGGTAGCATCAAGGACAATCATTTTAACGAATACTATGTTCTCGAGCGCGATTTTGATCCGTCCACTCTTGCACTTCAAGTAGAGGAAGTTGATGAAGCTCGCTGGTTTGACCTTGCCGATTTAACTACGCGTATTCAGAATAATTATGACGGCATCACTGATGAGGCTGGTTGTTGGCAATATCTTCTCAAATACTTAGAAGCTTAGCTTTTATCATTACCAAAGATATCGCTAGCGACATAAGCCGTAGCGTGTTATAATTTCAAAAAGGAGTGTTGATGAAAATTTGCATTTGCTGTAGCCTTACTTTTACAAATGAAGTTATTGAAGTCGGTAAAATGCTAGAGCATCTCGGCCATGAAGTTCTGTTGCCAAATGGAGTCATTAACCGTCTCATCGAACAACCCAATTTCGATCCCGTGCAAGCAAAAATTAAAACAAACTCTTGGCGACTTCATATCGACAAAATTCGCAGTGCTGACGCTGTCCTTATTTGTAACTTTCTCAAGAATTGTACCCCAGGCTATATTGGCGCAAATACGTATAGCGAAATCGCTGCTGCGCATTATTTTGATAAGCCTATTTTTGCACTTTTCCAACTTCCGGATCAACCCTACATAAATGAAGAAATCCGTTCGCTACCAATTACTATTTTGGATTATGATTTGACGCGTATCCCAGCATCGACGTCGTCTCCTGCCACTTTGTCGGCTAGCCGCGAAGTTCCAAGCGAACCAGAAGCTCCTACTATTGACCCGCGTCAAGCAACTTTTCCTTTGTCAGACACAGAGCGCCCATTTGCACCTACTTTGGATACGCCACAGCAAAGTTCCGAGACCTCACTTTCTAAACTTAGCCAGCGCCTAAAAACTTTACTCAGTCACTAGAGTAAAATTCTTCCCTATGATATAATATCCTCATGCCGTCGTAGCTCAGTGGATTAGAGCACTTGTCTTCGGAACAAGGGGTCGTGGGTTCGAATCCCTCCGACGGTACCATTTTAACGCAATATAACCTATGAACCAAACAACTGATCCTGAAGAATATTTTGACATTCTCGACGAGCACGGTAACAAGACTGACCGAATCAAACCTCGTTCTGAAGTGCATCGTGACGGTGATTGGCATCGTGCGGTTCATATTTGGATTATCAACAATCAAGGAGAGATTCTGCTTCAACGCCGTGCCCCAGACAAAGACACCCATCCAAATTTTTGGGATGTCTCTGTGGGTGGCCACTTGCAAGCCGGCGACGATCCGCTGACTGGAGCCGTGCGCGAAGTTAAAGAAGAAATTGGCCTAGACATTCCGCCTTCCGATTTACAGTTTCTCTGTGAACACCACTCTTCTGCGCAGCCACATCCTGGGTTCATCAATAATAGTTTTTATAGTTCCTACATTGTACGCACTGATAAAACCATTGCCGACATGGCGAAACAAGAACCAGAAGTATCAGAACTAAAATTCGTGCCGTTCTCAGAATTCAAAACTATGATAGAAAATAGTGACCCTAGCCTAGTTCCGCATTCAGTTGACTATCAGGCCCTCATTGAATTGCTTGAACCGGAGTTTGGTGAAAAATGACGGAGCGAAATTTACCAATCATTGGTCGTATCTACCGCCATTATAAAGGTGATTATTATATTGTTCGCGCAATCGCTAGGCATTCCGAAACTGGCGAGCAAATGGTGCTATACCAAGCGCTCTATGGTGATGGGGAACTTTGGGCACGTCCACTTACCTTATTTATGGATAAAGTGGATCGCGCAAAACATCCTGATGTGAAGCAAAAGAATCGTTTTGAACTGCAAGAAATCGAAAGCCATGCCCACTCGTAACCACCGACTTTCTCAACATTTTTTACGGTCACCGCGTCTTGCATTAAAACTCATCGGCCATAGCAATCTCAAAAAACGTGACCTCGTACTGGACGTCGGTGCTGGTTCTGGCGTTATTACGATTGCTCTTGCCAAGCGTGTTCGTGAAGTTTGGGCGATCGAGCCCGACCATGCTGCCGCTGAAAAACTTCGTGCTAACCTTGTCAAATATCATATCGAAAACGTCCGAGTTCTTGAACAGGATTTTCTAACACTAGATCTACCCACTACTGCTTATAAAATTTTTGCTAACCCGCCTTTCCATCTGTCTGCGGAAATCCTTTATAAAATACTCGATTTAGAAAATCGCGATGGTCAAATTGTGTCCAAAATGACAGCGAATCACGTCAATCCGCTTGCCATTTATCTAATTTTGCAAAAGCAACTTGCTCTTAAACTAATCCCAACTGAACGCCACTATACGTCTCAGCTTGGCCATCATATCCTACGCGATTACGACGCGCGTATTCGTTTACCACTACATCCTACCGATTTTACTCCACCACCAGCCGTCCCTACGGTTTTCTACGAAGCAAAACTACGCCGTGTGTTATAATATCTACATATATAATTAGAGGAGGAGTTATGCAGACGGTGAAATCTGCAACCACTGCCGGCTTGCTGGGAATTTTTCTCGGCCAGTATGGCGCGCACGATTGGTATCTTGGTAAAAAAGTAAAAGGAGCCATCCATGTAGCACTTGCTGCTGCAGGTGTTATTTTAGTGATGGTTGCTACCATCATTGTTGCCAACATGGATGAATTTCGCTTAAGTGTATATGGTCCACCCGCCTATGCCGTTGCTATGTATATAGTTGCCTACTTGGTTCTATTTGGTAACGGCATCTGGGGACTAGTTGAAGGCATTATTTTACTTACCAAAGGCGACGCCGGTCTCCAAGCCCAAGGTTACACTACCGCGCTCGGTACTAGTACCCAAAAATCCACCACTAATAAAGTTCCGGCCAAAACTACCGCCCAAGCTGCCTCGTCTAAGGCAGTTGCTAAACCTGCGCCTAAGCCGTTAGACCCGAAAGCCAAAAAGAAGATTATTATGTGGTCCTGTATTGGCGGAGGTGCCTTTGTCGTTCTTTGTGTTATTGCGATTATCTTCTCACTCGTTTTTAGAATTGACTATGGAGAGAGCTATCGTAAAGCCAATGAGGTCGGGGAAGAACTCAGCGATCTTGTTGACAATACCAGTGCTTGTGAACGTGTAGCTAGCTACGCTAATTCCACCTGGACAAGCGAAAAAACTTATAACGACTATGTTTCAAAGTGCTTTGACTCGCTTGATCACGACGACTCGGAAATTGTCGAACTTGGCAAGACTTCTGGAGTCAAACGCGATAAAGATATCAAAGCTCAGTACGATAAGTTCAAAAAGGCCTACGACCAAGCTTTCCCTGACCGATCTAACGTAGAAGCAACACTTAAAGTTTATAAGGCTTGGCATACCTTCGTTATCAAATCTAATACCGCCAGTAGTGCTATCAAAGATGATGATGCTTACCGTAAAGCCGCCGACGCACTCGAGGAATCTGGCAATAATACATTAGTCGAATATGCCGAGGGATGGCTCGAGAGAGGTCTAGCTTATAGTAAAGCCTATCGCGAATATATGGAGGGGAGTAATAAAGGCACTAGCGCTACGCGTACTGCCATGACGGAAGCTCGTACTAATTTCCGTAATTATGTCAATCAGAACGAACCTGACATTGAAGATATCGCCGAATTTGAACCTGGTGATGTTTCGGATGTTTATTCAACTTTCAAGAAGTTATACAACATGATTTCTAACGCCTATGAAGAAAACTATGACGGCAAAGGTGACTGCGTAGAGTTGCTCGATTCAGTTTACTGCGATTAGCGCTCAATAAAAGCCCCCTAGGAGGGGGCTTTTGTATGCGGAATACTTATGGTTTCCAATTGGTCGCTGGCGCAACCGCCGAGATAACCACGCCAGTGCTGTAAGTCCCAGCAGGAATGCTTGTGTCAACCTTCGCGCCACAGTTCAACTTAAGTTCCTCGCCAGCAGAAGGTTTGTTTACGACGTAAGCTGCAGCTGTCGTGTTAGTACGGACTGCCAAAGGATTGTACGAATTGATTGTAGACTCAGTAGCGTCTACCTTGGTGACATTATACCCCCAGTTATTGACGCCGAAGTCGTCTAGTGCAACTCCATTGCCAGTAATTGGTGCTACTTTCGCCGAAGTATCTGTACCATTCAAAGCTGGGTCGGTGGCTGCGTAGACAAAAACACCAAAACCGTTACGATTATTTCCTGCCACGGTAAAATTAGAACTATTTCGAGTCGTGACGCCACCTGATACTGGATCGGCTTCCATGACTACGTCAGCCGTTGCGCCATCCTCGGCATTCGGAATAGTGATCTGTAGGAACTCCTCCACCTTTACGGTGATTGTTTCGTTTTCCGTATCAGTCACCTCGCCCTGTGTGAGAGTATTTACGTCTACCGTAATCTGTCCATTTCCGCTCCCCTCCGCATTTGGGGCATCTTGACCGTATGCCTCTTTAACTTCCACCTGAACAGTTCCGTCGCCGGATCCTTCAACAGGGTTCTTCGATTCAGCGGCATAAGCTGAACCAATTTGTGGGTATACTACGCTAAACCCGAGGAAACCAAGTGCCATAACGCAAGCCACTGGCCCTACAAACCTACGTTTTGAACAATTCTTTAGACGCATTTTTTATTTTTGTCCTTTTTACTTTTTGTTGTTTTTTGTGACCTATTACACCTATCTTACGCAACCATAATCTTTTTGTCAATACTTTTTTCGCGACTTTTTTGTGCTATAATTATAACCATAAGCAAATAGGGTAGGCAACTAATCTATGGATGAATCAGAAATTCAGCGCAAACGTCGCGAGAACGAAGAACAAGCCGCGCACAACCGTGCTCGTATTCTTGGCTTGCCTTATTTAGACACGCGAGAGTTTGAACGCACGATCCCGCTCGTACAGGATGTCCTGCCGGTGGAACAAATGCGACGAGATCATATTATCCCTCTTCAAGCTGGTTCCGAAGCCACCCCTTTCCGGTTTTTAGTTACGAGCCAAACGCCAAACAACCTCATTCCAGAGCTACGCCAACGATATCTTGAT
>CAQOWG010000005.1 GCA_948851665.1 uncultured Candidatus Saccharibacteria bacterium | reverse complement strand
CTTACATCGGCGATAAACTATCGGGTTGGCCCTACTCCGCGCAGAGCAAAGCCGTAGCCACGAAAATCGTTAAACTGGGCGTGGGTAGCACCGGTCCACGTATTCAGGCTGCGTCCGTGGGCAGCGGAACCAGCCGTGCCAGACCACCAGTGGCCATGCGTCGTAAGTACGTTGAGGTAGCCGTAGGAACGGCGGTAGAGGCCAGTACGCAGGAACTGGAGAGGCCATTCATTAAGACGGTTGTAGTTGGGGGTGCTGGCAGGATACAACATCCCGTTCATGGAACAAAAAACGACCTTCCTTATGTCGCGATTCATGCTCTGTGATAGCAAAAGGGTGGGGAAAATCCCTGATTCATAGGGGTGTTCCGCCACTCTTTTACTCAGCTTAATTGACGTACTAACATGGTGCCCGGAACTGGACTTGTAGTGTAACGCCCGTAGGGTACCAGCGCGCCCTAAGGGTTCAAAAACTTAACTGTGGTGCCCGGGACTGGACTTGAACCAGCACGCCTTGCGGCATATGCTCCTAAGGCATACGTGTATACCAATTTCACCACCCGGGCTTACCTCCATTATAACACCTTTTCTCCAAAAATAATCCCTAATTAACAAAATATTTATTCTAGTTGCGTCGCCCGACACAGCGCACCGCAAAGCCGTCCCCGCGACCGTAGCTGTACTGCGGGCGGACATCCGTGGCACCCGCGTTCAGGGCGTTAGCATACGCCGCAGAGCTACGAGTAGCGGACTACCAGACGCCACCCGTCGTGCGAGCGTAGACCTTACCGTCGGAGTAATAGTAGTACCCGGTACGCAGGAAGTTAAGGGGGAAGTTAGCAAGCTGATTAGCCTTAGGGGCGACATTGTCGGTATTATCTACTCCGCGCAGAGCGGCGGATTTGCGCTTTAACTGTTTTACTCTGCTGGAAACTCCAAGCATAATCCTCTAAATCCCTCTACCACTTTTTCGGTTTTTGTGTTAAAATGATTAAAAGCCGTGCCTCGGAGGAATTTATGAGCGCAGGGAATTTGATTTCTCATATTTCTCAAGCTCTGTTTAGCCCAAATCTGGTCTAAATTCAGTCGAGTCGGAAAATATAATAAATTAAGGAACACTATGGCTCAAGAGACATATAGTCTAGATAAGCTCCGCAATATCGGCATTATCGCTCATATTGACGCGGGCAAAACTACCACATCCGAAGCGATTCTTTATCGCACCGGTCTCAAACATAAAATCGACCTCGTGAAAGGTGACACCGGTGGTGCTACAACCGACTGGATGGAACAGGAAAAAGAGCGTGGTATCACCATTACCTCTGCTGCCGTGACAGTTTATTGGAAAGGTCACAAGATTAACGTTATCGATACCCCAGGTCACATCGACTTTACCGCTGAGGTGGAACGCTCTTTGCGTGTGCTTGACGGCGCCGTAGTAGTCTTTGATGGCAAGATGGGTGTCGAAGCTCAATCCGAAACCGTTTGGCGCCAGGCGACCAAATACGGCGTGCCTCGCATCTGTTTTGTCAACAAAATCAATCAAATTGGTGGTGACTTCTATAAGTCTCTCGATTCAATTCATAAGCGTCTTTCTAAGAATGCTGTGGCAATTCACCTGCCAATCGGCTTTGAGAAAGACATTTGTGGTGTGGTTGACCTCGTTGACATGAAAGCCTACACCTACAAAGATTACGCCGATCACGAATTGACCGTTGGCGAAATCCCAGCCGATATGCTCGAAAAAGCCAAGAACGCCCGCAGTCTCCTCGTTGAGGAAGCCGTTCAAGCCGACGAAGCCTTGATGGAAAAATTCTTCAACCAAGGTGAAGAAGCTATTTCTGAAGTTGAGCTTAAGGCTGCTCTTCGTAAGCGCGTGCTCGATGGCGATTTCTTCCTCGTTACCGGCGGTGATGGTCGCGGTGTAATCGTTGAGAAAGTTCTTGATCTCGTAACCGAATATCTACCAAGCCCACTTGATCGCGATCAAGGTCAGACTGTTGGTGTCGACCCCAAGACTGGCAACGAAGTCGTCCGAAAAGCCAGCGACAGTGAGCCACTTACTGCCCTCGCTTTCAAAATTGCCACCGACCCCTTCGTCGGCAAGCTCATTTTCATCCGCGTCTACGCCGGTAAACTCAAATCCGGTGACACCGTGCTCAACGCCACCAAGGGCGATAAAGAGCGCATTGGCCGCATCGTGCGGATGTTCGCTGATAAGCGCGAGGAAATCTCCGAAATCTGCGCCGGCGATATTGCTGCTGTGGTTGGCATGAAAGACGTCACCACTGGTACTACCATCTGTGATCCGGCCCATCCGATTCATCTCGAAGACATCACCTTCCCAGATCCACCAGTCTCCGTTGCAATCGAGCCTAAGACCAAGTCCGATCAGGAAAAAATGGGTCTCGGTCTCTCGAAATTGGTTGAGGAAGATCCAACCTTGCGCGTCCACACCGATGAGGAAACCGGCCAGACTATTATCTCCGGTATGGGTGAGCTTCACATCGAAATCGCTATCGACCGTCTCCAAAAAGAGCACGGCGTAGAGACTAACACTGGTGCCCCACAGGTCGCCTACCGTGAAACTATCCGTGGTACTGCCGAAGCTCAGGGTAAGCACGTCAAGCAGTCCGGTGGTAGTGGTCAGTATGGTGACGTTTGGGTCAAGTTTGAACCAAACGAACCCGGTAAAGGTTTCGAATTCATCGATCAGATTAAAGGTGGCGTGGTGCCTCAGGAATTCCGCAAGCCCGTCCAGAAAGGTATCGAAGAAACTCTCGCTGGCGGTGTGATTGCTGGCTATCCAGTGGTCGATGTCAAGGCTACGCTCTACGATGGTAGCTACCACGATGTCGACTCTAATGAGCTCGCTTTCAAACTCGCCGGTAGCTTGGCTACTCGTGAGGGTATCAAGAAGGCCAAGCCCGTTCTGCTCGAGCCAGTCATGAAGCTCGAAATCACCACCCCAGAGGAGTTTATGGGTGATGTGATCGGCGACATCAACGCTCGCCGTGGTCGCGTCGACAGCATGGAGGACTTGAACGGCGGTGCTAAGCTCATCAAGGCGTTCTGCCCACTTGGTAATCTCTTCGGTTACACCAGTGACCTGCGCTCCATGAGCCAAGGTCGTGCTGCTTCTTCAATGGAACTCTTCTCCTACGAGGAAGTTCCACCCAACGTCGCTCAGGGAATTATTGAAGCCCGCAATACGAAGTAGTTACAATCTCTAGCCAAAAAAGCTCCGCTCAGGCGGGGCTTTTTGCGTGTGCTATCTCTATAAACATTAGAATATCGCTAGATTTTTCCGATGAAAAGCCTGATGAGGAAAAACCCGACCACGGCGAAGAAGATTCTGATCCTCAGCAGAAAGAAAGCTGACGTATCCAGCCTGTGGAGTATTAGTAAGACCATAATTGCCTCGAAGATGTATTTTTCTTCGGGGCAGTTTTTGTTATATAATATATAATATGTCTAGAATTACTATTATTGAAGATGACCCCGCAATGCGTGGCGCGCTCTCGCAGATTCTTAGCGAGGCTGATTTTGAGCCAGTTTGTTATAATAATTTTGCGCTCGACGCTCCACATTTTGTCGAAGAACTACTCAAATCTTCCCCGGATTTAATTTTGCTTGACCTCCACTTGCCCGATCATAACGGCGCGATTCTGTTACGACTTCTCAGAAAGACGTCTCAAACTCCAGTCATTATGATCACTAGTAGCAATTCCGAAGCCGACGAAATGATTGCTCTTGATTTTGGCGCAGACGACTATGTCACAAAGCCTTTTAATCCTCAGCTACTTTTGCTCCACATTGAGGCTGTACTTCGACGCGGCAATAATCAGCCAAGTATCGTGCCATTTCATCACCTCACTATCAATCTTCTTGAAGGCTCAATTAAAAACAATACAAAAACACTAGAGCTTACCAAAAATGAAATGGTGATTTTGCGTACGCTTCTAAAAACTCCCGGCAAGATCATTTCGCGCGAGACGCTCATGACCGAACTTTGGCATAATCAAGAATACATCAATGATAATGCTCTGACCGTCAATATTAGTCGTCTGCGCTCTAAGTTTACCAAGCTCGGCCTCGAAGACGCCATCGCCTCGCGCAAAGGTCTGGGATACATTCTACAATGAAATCTTACGCTACGCGTTTTTTACGTGATCACCTTTCCGCGATTGTAATTGTACCCATCTCATTCTTGGTGTTGGACTTATTTCTGATTGCCTTCAAAATTCCACTCGCGCTCATAATTTTTATTAACCTTTTCTTCGCTGTAGTGTTTGTCGTGTTGACCATCACTGACTACGTCCGTCGCGCAAAGTTCTACCATGAACTTCAGCAAAACTTCCAACAATTGCAACAAAAATATCTTATCACCGAAATTTTGGAGCGTCCTAATTTCCTTGATGGGCAAATTTTGCATGATTTACTTTACGAAACCGACAAATCTATGCGCGAGGAGATTACGCGCAATTCCGCTGCGCTTGATGACTTCTGCGAATATCTTGAGCTATGGATTCACGAAGCCAAGACGCCCATCTCGACCGTGGCGCTTCTTAATCATAACCCTGACATTGCCACTGAGTTAGCCGCACTCGACAATTATTTGGAGCAGATTCTCTATTTTGCGCGCAGTAAAAATGCCGACCAGGACTATCTTTTCAAGAGCGTCAAACTCAGCCAAATCGTTGAGCGCCTTGCCGAAAGAAACCGCGTTATTTTCCAAAAGCACGACATCACTCTCAAAACTTCTGGATTAGATGTTGCTGTCGATACGGACTCAAAATGGTTGGAGTTTATCGTCAACCAGCTACTCCAAAACTCTGTCAAATATGGTGCGAAAAACATCACGATTTGCGCCGCTAAGCACGCTCACGACACTGAGCTTAGTATTATCGACAACGGCATCGGTATTAGCGCTAAAGATTTACCGCGCGTTTTTGAAAAATCGTTTACTGGGCAGAATGGTCGCAAGTATTCTGGCGTCCATTCTACTGGTATGGGGCTCTACATTGTCAAAAATCTTTGTGACAAGCTCGGCCATACTATCACGATTACCTCGCCGAATCAATCTGGCACCATCGTCACGATTGATTTTCATGATCACGATTATTACAAAAATGTAATCTCCGCGTAACCTTGCGCCAGCGACAACTTTCCCCGGATTGTTTATAATCAAGACAAAGGAGAACTATGAAACAAATTTTACAACTCGAGAAAGTCGAAAAATACTATGGCAGTCGTTCGTCGCTTACGAAAGCGGTCGACAAAGTCAGCTTCGCGGTGGAACCAGCAGAGTTCGTTGCCATTATGGGCGCTAGCGGCTCTGGTAAGACCACTCTGCTTAATTGCATCGCCACAATCGATCGTGTCACAGCTGGCAAAATCATCGTCGATGGTATTGACATTACTGCGTTAAAAGGCGAGGGGCTCAACCGTTTTCGCCGTGAGAATCTTGGCTTTATCTTTCAGGATTTCAATCTGCTCGATTCACTAACTGGTTTTGAAAACATCGCCCTTGCCCTCTCGATTCTCGGTGTCAAAAGCTACGAAATCGAAGACCGCGTCGAACATATTGCTGATGAACTTGACATTAAAAGCGTCCTAAATAAGTTTCCATATCAAATGTCTGGTGGTCAGCGCCAACGCGTCGCGTCTGCTCGCGCCATCATCACAAGTCCAAAGCTGGTTCTGGCCGATGAGCCGACTGGTGCACTCGATTCCAAGTCCGCCACATCTTTGCTTGAGCAATTTGAAATGCTAAACTCGCGTCTTTCTGCCACAATTCTGATGGTAACTCACGACGCTTTCGCTGCTAGTTACGCATCGCGCGTCATTTTCTTAAAAGACGGTAAGATTTACAGCGAAATTCGTCGCGGCAAAGATTCGCGCAAGGAGTTTTTCAACGAAATTATCAATGTCATCACCGTACTCGGTGGTAATAACAACGATGTTTTGTAGGAGTTTAACATGTTTGCAAAACTTGCTTTCAAAAACATTCAGCGTAGTATTAAAGATTACGCAGTTTACTTCTTCACGCTCGTGATTGGTGTCGCCATTTTCTATGTTTTTAACTCACTTGAAAGCCAGTCGGTCATGCTCGACGTCACCGACCGCGTCCGCGCTATTATCGACCTACTCAACACTATCATGGGGATAGTGAGCGTTTTTGTGTCGTTCATTCTTGGCGCGCTAATTATTTACGCCTCGCGATTTTTAATCAAGCGTCGCAGCAAAGAATTTGGACTTTATCTCACGCTTGGCATGAGTAAGCGCCAAATTTCCTTAGTATTGGTACTCGAAACTTTCCTCATCGGCCTGCTCTCGCTCGGAATTGGCCTAGTACTTGGTATAGTTGCATCGCAATTTACCAGTGTTCTTGTCGCTAACATGTTCGACGCTAATCTCACGAGTTTCCAGTTTGTCTTTTCTGCGTCCGCCTTCCTCAAAACTATTCTTTACTTTGCTATCATCTACATTGTTGTCATGATTCTTAGTACGATTAACATTAGTCGTCAAAAACTCATCAACCTTCTGTCAAACGGTAGGCGCAATGAAAAAATCAAAAATAAAAACCTCTGGCTCTGTACAGCTGTCTTTATTACTGCCGCCATCCTACTTGGCTATGCTTACTATTTAGTGACGGCCGGTCTCAATAATCTCATCGTCGATTCCGAAGGCCCCGAAGTCTTACTGATCCCTATTGCCATGGGTGTTGTGGCGACGTTCGCACTGTTCTGGTCGCTGTCTGGGATTCTGCTACGCATTTTCATGAGCTTCAAACAAGTTTACTATCACAAACTCAACTCCTTTGTCCTTCGCCAATTCAGTAGCAAGATTAATACCACGGTCGCTTCAATGAGCCTGATTTGTTTGATGTTATTCGTGACAATCTGTGTCCTTGGTTCGGCTATGTCAATCAATTATAGTCTACATGAATCTATCGACAAAGCTTTGCCTGCTGATGTCGAAATCACAGCACTCGGTCGTGACGCACCAGACATTACCAAGTTTTATAAAGACGAAGTAAATCTTAAACTTGAAGATTGGCTTGATGATATTATTACGTATCGCACTTACCTCGCCGAAAGTTATGCTAATTCCGATTTCCTGCGTGCTGGCACCACTTCGGAGTATGATCCTGATTCCGGTAAGATTTACAACACCACCGAAGAGTTTATCCGCCAGTCTGATTATAATCGTCTCGCCAAGCTCTTTGAACTACCGACTGTGGAACTTGGGGCCAATGAATATGCAATCCTAGCTAGCTATCGTCAAATCGCCGAGCTACGCAATACTGCTCTCAAGGATGGTCAGCAGATTACTGTACTGGATCAGACCCTGTCGCCCAAGTATCCCGAATGTATTGATGGCACAGTGCGGCTAGAAATGGCCGGCGTCAACATGGGTATCATCATCGTTTCGGACGATTTCAAATTTAGCGGCGACGTTCACCAAAAGCAACTTTTGATTGGCCAATTTAAAGATGGCGTCGACCCAGATCTTGCCACCACTAAAATCACAACTGGCGCTGACCGTTTCTATCGCGAAGATGGCTCCGATATGGGCGAGATCTATTACTATAACGTCGAGACCAAACAGGACATTATCGATAATAACGTTGGCACGTCTGCACTCGTGACCTTTATCGGCCTGTACCTTGGAATTATTTTCCTGATTTCTAGCGCAGCTGTCCTCGCGCTCAAAGAACTCTCCGAGAGCAACGACAACGCCAGGAAGTACGAGACTTTGCGTAGAATCGGCGCCAGCAATAGTATGCTGAATCGCGCGCTCTTCTGGCAAATCTTCATCTTCTTTGTCTTCCCGCTCGCGATTGCCATTCTACACTCAGTCTTCGGCCTAATCTTCTGTAACTTCCTCGTCTCGACTTTTGGCGGTGTCGATATTACCAATGCTCTTCCGACCGTCTCACTCATCCTCATTTCCATCTATGGTGCATACTTCGTCATCACCTATTGCTCAAGTCGCCGAATCATCCGTGAGCGTCGCCAGTAACTAGGAGTTGTGCTATAATAAGCAGTATGGAATATGCGATTATTGGCTTACTGCTTATTAACCTTGGCGGACTAGTTATCCTGCTCTTTCGTAAAGCCCCTGCCCCCCAAGTTGACACTTCAAAAATGGAAGAGCGACTCATTCGCGTCGAGGGCGGACTTGATAAGATTACCCCCAAGATTGAAGCGGAGTTTCGTGAGAACCGCAAAGAGATCAACGAAAGCCTACAAGGTAGCCGCAAAGAAATTTCCGAGAATTTGCAGGGTGTCCAAAAAGTCATGAACGATCGTATCAAATCACTTCAGGATGATAATTCTAAAAAGCTTGACCAGATGCGTGAAACCGTAGACGAAAAGCTGCAAAAATCCGTTGAAAAACGTTTCAATGAAAGTTTTAATCAAATCTCTGGCCAGCTTAAACAAGTTTATCAAGGTCTCGGCGAAATGAGGACTCTTGCAAATGGCGTTGGCGATCTTAAGAAAGTTATGGAAGGGGTCAAGACTCGTGGCATCTATGGTGAAGTCCAGCTTGGGAACATTATTTCTGACTGCATGACTAAAGAGCAGTACGAGGAAAACTTTGCTACCAAGGCAGGCAGCGCGGATCGTGTTGAATTTGCCATCAAGATGCCTGGCCAGAATGATGTCACTGTCTACTTACCAATCGATTCTAAGTTTCCAGTCGAGAATTACTCACGGCTTGTCGCTGCCTATGATACTGGCAACAAAGAGGAAATTGAGAAATGGCGCAAAGAGCTTGCTACCGATGTTAAAACCCAAGCCAAAAAGATTTCCAGTAAGTACCTCAACCCGCCAGAAACAACTGATTTTGGCGTAATGTTCGTGCCGACTGAGAGCTTGTATGCCGAGATTTTACGCATCCCGGGGCTCTTCGACGAGGTCCGCCAAAAACAAAATGTCACCATCTGTTCACCTAGCACTCTGCCAGTCATACTTTCTGGCCTTACTATGGGCTTTCGAACTGTTGCAATTGAAAAGCGCTCTGCTGAGGTTTGGCAGACTCTTGGCGCCGTCAAGACCCAATTTGGTAAATTTGGTGATTTGCTTGCCGCCACTAAGAAGAAGCTGGAAGAAACCGCTAACAAAATTGGTAATGCCGAAACAACTTCTCGTCAAATTGAACGAAAACTTCGGGACGTCGAGACTCTTCCCGAAACTGAGAGCGTTAAACTAATCGGGAACGTCGAGGTCTAATGGATATTTTGCGTGGAGTTGCAACCTGGTTTCTGGTTTTTCTTGCCTACTCCTGCCTTGGTTGGTTCATTGAAATGGTAGCGACACTCATTCAGCATCACCGCATTTATAATCGTGGTTTTCTGATTGGTCCAATTTGCCCGATTTATGGTGTTGGGGCGGTGCTAGGTTCCTGGATTTTTAGTGGCATTGACCAAGTTTGGCTTGTCTTTTTGCTCTGTATGATTGGTGGCGGAATCCTCGAATATGTCACTAGCTTCTGGATGGAAGCTTGTTTTCATGTACGCTGGTGGGATTATAAAACACAACCTTTCAATATTAATGGTCGCACCTGTTTAGGCGCTATGCTTGGCATTGGCCTGCTCGGAGTTTTAGTTATAGAATTTTTTACTCCGACCATGCTTAGCTTCTTGGGTGGATTTAGTAATGTCGTCATTTTGGCGGTCGCCGCTACGCTTTTTACAATTAACCTTATCGACCTCTCTTGGTCGCTTATTCTTATTCTGCACTTTCGCGTTGCAGCTGGCACTGTTGAGGCTGACGCAACGGCCGAGATTTCTAAGAACATTCGTAACGTTATGATGGAACGCAGCAAACTCGATCGTCGTCTTGCCAAAGCATTTCCAAATCTTGAAGTTAGCCAAAAACGACATCGCAAAAAACTTCACTAGTCTCCCTGCCCTTGAAAAGGCACGGTTTTAAGAGTATAATATAATGTATGTATGAAAAGTTTTCTCATTTCTTGAACGGCAAAAAACATATCTGTATTATCCAGGCGGAAAATCCTGACGGTGATTCATTAGGCTCTGCAATTGCGCTTGACTATATTTTAACCAATACCGAAAATACCCTCTATTGCCCGATCGATATTCCGCAGTATCTTCACTATTTCGATGATTGGTCTCGGGTGAGTATTGATTTTGACTATAAAGCTGACGGCTACATCATTGTCGATACGGCTGCCAGCATTCTATTATCTAAGCTGCTTGAGGACAGTGCTATCAGGAATTGCCTCTATTCTAAGCCAGTCTTTGTCTTCGACCATCATGAATCCGAAGATGATCTCGACTTTTCGCACGAAGCTATCATTGAATCTCGTCCTGCCTGTGCCGATTTAATTTATCATGTTGCCAAAGCAAATAACTTAACCATCTCGGCCGAAGCTGCAAGCGTAATCTATTCCGCTATCTCGTCTGATACTCTAGGGCTAGTTAGCGCTTCGGTCACCGCCGAAACTATGCGCACTATGGCCGAATTGATTGATTGTGGCGCTAATCCCGCCAAGCTCGAAGAACATCGTCGTGATTTTATGAAAAAATCTCCTCGAATCCTAGATTATAAAGCCGACCTCATTAAGCGTATCGAATATTCTCTTGATGGTCAACTCGCAACCGTCCATATTCCTTTCGAAGACATTCAAACCTATTCTCAGGAGTACAATCCCGGTGTTTTGATCCTTGAAGAAATGCGTATGGTTGAGGGCGTCGAGATTGCGGTTGTCATTAAAACCTATCCTGATGGCAAAGTAACTGGCAAAATTCGTGCCAGCGCACCGATTGCTGAGCAAGTTGCGGGTTATTTTGGTGGTGGTGGCCATCCTTATGCTGCTGGTTTTCGGACTTACGATACAGACTATGCTGAAGTCCTATCCGATTTAGTAAAAATCGTGCCAGATTTGCTCGCTAACGTCACAGAGGATAGCCTTTGACCTCTAAAGTCTACAATTTGATAACTTGGTTTTGGCATAAAATCTTGCGCCACCCCATTTACATGCAAAACGTTTTCGATAATCATGTCACGAACCCCGACCTAACTGTGATTTTTCTTCACGGCATCGCCGCTGAATCTGCTACTTGGCGCGCGGTTTTTCACGAGATTAGCCAGGACCATTCCTTGCAAAATGTTCGCCTCGTGGCTTTAGACCTACTAGGGTTCGGCAAGAGTCTTCATGCTGGCTGGCTAGACTATGATTACTACGATTACATCACGGCCATCAATCACACCATTAAGCATCTCAAAATCTCTAGCCCGGTTGTTCTAGTTGGTCACTCTATGGGCGCCCTAATTGCCGCAAATTATGCCACCAGCTCACGCGCAAGTGTAAAACCACTCAGTCTTATTCTTGTTTCGCCGCCCGTTTTACTTGCTGACGAATTGGCTCATCTGCCCGATAAAATCTATACCAAAACTTATGGGTCCTTGCATCAATTTGCCAAGGAAGTTCCAGCTGCCGAAACGCTTGCTCATTTTATCCAGCGATTCAGTAGTTTTCGTAGTAACTACCTCAAAGAGCCTTCTTTCCAAAAGTCGATGGACAACATTATCCTAAATCATGACAACTATAAAACATTCACCAATCTCAAGGTTCCCACCTTGCTATTGCATGGACACTTCGATCCGCTCGTGCTTGGTGCTAATCTACGTCTTGTCGCCAAGAATAACCCGCACTATGTCACATACCAAAGCGTGATCGGCCATCACGATATTTCGGTTGGCAAACGTGTTAAAATAATAGCAGAAATCAAGAAAGGTCTAAAAGATGCCAAAGCTGCGACTCTATAACACTCTTACTCGTAAACTCGAAACTTTTGATCCCTTTAATAGCAATTTGGTGAAAGTTTATACTTGTGGTCCCACTGTTTATAGTCAGCCACATGTTGGCAACTTCGCCGCCTATGTCTACTGGGACTTAATGGTTCGCACATTAGAAGCGAATGACTATAAGGTCGAACGCGTTATCAACCTCACGGATGTTGGACACCTGGTTTCCGATGGCGATGATGGGGAAGATAAGCTTGAAAAAGGTGCTCGCAAGAGTGGTAAAACCGTTTGGGAGGTTGCCGAATATTATATCAGTGCATTCCAAAAAGATTTTCGCCGGCTTCAATTACGCGAACCAACTTCTTGGGCACGTGCTACGGATTATATTGATGAAGATATTGCCATTGTTGATCTCTTAACTAAGAAGGGCTATACCTACGAAACAACAGACGGCGTTTACTTTGATACTAGTAAGTTTGAAGCTTATGCTGATTTCGCCAAGCTGCAGCTTGACCAGCTACGCGCTGGTGCCCGAGTTGAGTTCTCCAACGAAAAAAAGAATCCGTCCGATTTTGCTGTTTGGAAATTTATCCAGCCCGGCGAGCAACACGCCATGCGTTGGGACTATCTCGGTCGTCCCGGGTATCCTGGATGGCATCTAGAATGTTCTACAATCATCCACAATTTACTCGGTGAAACAATCGATATTCACACCGGTGGCATTGATCATATTCCTGTACATCATACCAATGAAATTGCCCAGTCTGAAGCTGCCTTTGATAAAAAACTCGCCAAATATTGGCTACACTGCAACTTTCTCACGGTTGATGGCGAAAAGATTTCTAAGTCACTCGGCAATATTTACACCATCGATGACCTGGTTAAACAAGGCTATTCGCCGCTAGATTTTAAAATGTGGGTTTTGCAGGGGCATTATCAAACGGAACGTGATTTTAGCCTCGAGCAACTAGAGTCTGCCCGAGTCCGTCGCCTCAATTGGCGTAACCGCATCGCTCTTTGTCACCAAGGTCAACAAAAAACAGTCACGCCAAACCAATACGAAAAGATACTTGCTGCCTTGGATGATAATCTAAACTCACCTCAAGCTTTTGCTGCTATTGACGAAGCAGGGAATGGCGATATAAAATTCTGGCAATATATCGACAAGCTCTTTGGTCTCAGTTTACTCCATGATGCTCCCGTCCTAACCGACGAACAAGAAAAACTTATTAATCAGCGCGCCTCAGCACGTAATAAAAAGGATTTTGCTCGTTCCGACGAGCTACGCCAACAACTTGCTGATGATAATATCAGTATTTCCGATACGCCAGACGGTCAAGTTTGGGGCTATGTACGCTAACGTAGTCTGTGCTATAATAGAAAAATGGAAAAAGTAATTGAGGTAAAGAATCTCACCAAAACTTATGGACGTCGCAGCAGCGCGTTTAAGGCCTTGCGCGGGATCAATCTAGACATCTACAAGGGTGAATCAGTTGCTATTGTCGGCAAGTCTGGTTCCGGAAAATCAACCCTAATGCACCTTCTTGCTCTGCTTGACAAGCCAACTTCTGGTACCATCAAAGTCGATGGTGTCGACTCCACCAAGTTGCGCGCCCGTAAGCTCAATCGTCTACGCAATCGCACTTTTGGTTTTGTATTCCAGCAGTTTTTCATGAATCCGCATGATTCCGTCTATGATAACGTTGTCTTGCCGCTCAAAATTGCCGGCGTTCGCCGTAAAGCTCGCAGGCAAGCCGCAATGAAGGCCATTGAGACTGTTGGTCTAGCCGAGCGCGCTAAATTCAAAGCTAACAATCTTTCCGGTGGCCAAAAACAACGTGTCTGCATTGCTCGGGCAATTGTCGGTGATCCTAAAATCATTTTTGCTGATGAGCCAACCGGCAACCTTGACAGTGCTACCGGTGAAACCATTATTGATTTGCTCTTTGGTTTTAACCGCGACAAGGGCGCAACCTTAATCATCGTTACTCATGATGAAGATTTGGCTGCTCTCTGTGATCGTCAAATTCGCATTAAGGACGGATTAATTGTGGAGGATGTGGTTGCCAAAAAGACTAAACCCGCCACTAAGCAAGCCAAGAAAACCAAGGTCACCAAGTCCACTAAATCCACAAAGGGAGCTAGAACTGCTAAGCCTAGCAAGTCTACCAGCAAGAAAGGAGCCAAAAAATGAATTTCTTCGAGTTGCTTAAATCCGCAAATCATAATCTTTTCCGTAATAAAGTTCGCACTCTTCTGACTATTATCGCGATTTTCGTCGGTAGCTTCACTATTATCTTAAATGTCGCTATCAATAGTGGCGTTAATAGCTTCATAGATGAGCAGACTGATGCTCTCGGAGGTGATAATTTTATCATGCTCATGTCTGACGAGGCCACAAGTGCGATGGGCGGTACTGGTATGGGGACCAACGGTGGACCGACCGAATACATTGATTCAAAAACCGTAGCTGCCGAGACTAGCCTTAGCGAAGAAGATCTAGAGAAGCTCAAGAAAATTGACGGGATTAATGGTGATTCCTTTTATTCACCCACTCCAATGGGGGGTGAGGGCTATTTTGCCAGTAGCAAAACTGATAAAAAATATGCCATTCAGGGCCTTATGATCTTGCCGCCAGGAAATTTCAAAATTCCGCTGGCAGCCGGCCGTCTACCAGATGATAGTAAAAATACCTATCAGATTACACTTGAACCCGAATATGCCAAAGCCCTTGGTTATGATAGTGATGAAGATATAATTGGTCAGACTATAACTGTCGGTATCAAAAACGACGTCCTTGATACTTGGACTGATATACCAGTAGAAGTAGTCGGTGTCGAAGCGAATGGTATTGTTTCTTCTAGCCTTGGGGCTATTATGTCTCGTGCGCTTTATAATAAGATATTTGATGTAACCTATCAACACTTGCCATCCAGTTACAAGGATAGCCTTCCGACTTATTACGTCATGGCTACTTTTGATAATGAGCGTTTCACGGAAGACGAGATCAAGCAAAGCGTAGCTGATGCTGGATACTTTGCTTGGACCGTCACCGACATGATGGGAACCATTCGATCTTTCTTTGACGTGATCATGGTGGTCTTCAATGTATTCGGCGGAATCGCTCTGCTTGCTGCAGCAATTGGCATTGTTAACACTCTGCTTATGTCAGTTGAGGAGCGTACGCGCGAGATTGGCCTCGATAAGGCCCTTGGTATGTCTAGCTGGAAGATTTTCCTTAGCTTTGCCATTGAGGCAATCCTGATCGGATTTTGGGGTTCCGCCCTCGGCGTTTGCGTCGCTATGGCTATTGGTACAGTTGTTAACGCTGCTGTACATGCTCCTGGTGGTTTCCTCGAAATCTTCCCAACTTTCGACCTTTTCCGTTTTACGCCCGGAACCGTTATCCCGCTCGTCCTAATCGTTATGTTTATTGCCTTGCTCGCTGGTACTGCTCCTGCCATTAAGGCAGCCCGCAAAAATCCAATTGAAGCCTTGCGCTACGAGTAGAATTACCCATGCCTCATCGTCCGGAACAATATCTAACTGAAGCTATCAATGTTGAAAAACTGATTCCGGGTGGTCTGAGCCTTGGTACGCTTGCGTCGGGTAAAAAAATCATGCTTTGGGATGCATTGCCAGGTGAAGTTGTTACTAAATGCCAAATTACCAAGAATAAGTCCAGTTATACTGAGGGGATTGCTCTTGAATGCCAAAATCCGTCGCCATTTCGCGTTGCACCACGGGACGTTTGCTACTTAGCCACTTCTCCATGGCAAATTATGGATTACGAATACGAGCTGGAGCAAAAAAAGATATTGCTCGTAGAAATCTTTAGTCAGCAGAAGCTTACTACGTTGCCAGATCAAGATCTTGCGGTTGCAACCGATAAAAAGGATTTTTATTATCGTAACAAGATGGAGTATTCGCTCTACTATGCGCACGAAGATCAAAAAATCCATTTGGCTTTTCGTGCTCGCGGCTCGCACCAAAAAATTATTTGTGACCATTCTAGTCTAGAACACCCTGAAATTTGGTCGTATGCCCGTGAAATCGTCGACCAACTAAACGCAAAACACGCCGAAGCCCGCAATTATCAATCTCTTCTGTTACGGTCAAATCAAAATGGCGAAGTGTCGGGTGGGCTCTATGAGAATCATCGCCCACATCCTGACTTCCCAACACTGCATGATACAATTCTTGGACACGATTATTCATATTCTCCCAATGGCTTTTTCCAAATTAATCTGCCGGTCTACGAAATGGCTCTTTCTGAAATCCGTCAGCATATTAAAACTCATCGAGTTCTCGATCTGTATGCCGGCGTTGGCACGATTGGCTTGTCAGTTGCTCGCGATAAAGAACTTGTTCTAGTTGAGTGCGATGGTTCTGCTTTTCAAGAACTACGCAAAAATTGCTCTGGTACCCTAGCTCAACCAATTCATGCTCGTTCTGAAGATGCACTTGAATACATCGAGCCCGATCAGACTGTAATTGTCGATCCGCCGCGTGCTGGCTGCGACGCAAAATTGATCGAGAAGTTACTAGAGATAATGCCGCCTAGTATTATTTACCTCTCTTGTAACCCGATTACTCAAGCTCGCGACGTGCATATGCTAGAAGGGAAATATCACATTACAAAAGTTCAGCCGTATAATTTCTTTCCACACACGCCACATTTGGAAAATCTCATGGTTCTGGAGCTGAATGCATGAAGCTGAATGATGAACAACTTGCCGCTGTTGAATATCTTGAAGGGCCACTGCTTGTTCTGGCTGGCCCTGGCACTGGTAAGACACAGTTGCTCTCGGCCAAGGTCGCTTATATCCTAGAAAAAACCGACGCCAGCCCTAGCAACATCCTTTGCCTTACCTTTACTGAAGCTGGCGCCGAAAATATGCGCGACCGCCTCAAGACTATGATCGGCAATGCCGCTGATGATGTCACAATTTCTACTTACCATGCCTTCGGCCGCAATATCTTGGAACGCTATCAAAATTATGCCGAACGTCCAGAACGCGAGCTAAATACCCCAATCGATGAAACGATGCAATATCGAATCGTGTTGGATATTTTGAAAAAACTCCCTGCCATGGACATCCTCAAAAAAACCGACCCCAAGGACATCATTGCGACCATTTCCCATGCCAAGGCCGCACGTCTTACGCCCAACGATCTCATTAAAATTGCCAAGCAAAACGTCGAAGACTCCAACGCTATCGCTGTTGAAATTATCGAGCCACTTTCTGCGCTGATCCCACGGATGCGTTACGCTGCTGCTCGTGAACAGGTTTACCTTCCCATCGCTGAAATTCTTGCTAAATATACCTCTGAACAGCCTATCACCGGAACTATTGAGCGTAGCGCCAACGTCATGCTTCGTAGTCTCAATAAGGCCCTTGAAGAATGTGAAGCAATGGAAAAGCCTAGTGTTAAAAAACTAAGTGACTGGAAAAATGCACACATCGAACGTACTAGTGATGGCAAATATCGACTCAAGGACCATATCGCCAACAAAAAACTTCAGTCGCTTGCCAATATCATGGCCGAATATGAAGCCATACTTGAATCCAAGGGCCTTTTCGATTTTAATGATATGATTGAACAGTCCATCAAATACCTCAAGGAAGATGACGGTTTCCGCTTGAGTCAGTCCGAGATTTTTCAATATATTCTGCTCGATGAATTTCAAGACACTAACACTTCCCAGTTTGACATTATCAAGCTGTTAACCGATTACGAAAATCCTATAATTATGGCGGTTGGTGATGATGACCAAGCCATCTACGCCTTTCAGGGCGCCAACGCTAGTAACTTGCTAGAATTTCAGAACCACTATCATGCTAAGGTTATTAGTCTCATCAAGAACTATCGTAGCTATAGTGAAATCTTGAATCTTTCCCGCCAGATTGCTACGCAAATCGATGACAGTTTCGAACATACTTATACTGATAGCGTCACAAAAGAACTAACTGCAGCTAAAGGTGCTGCCAATACTGCTGCGGAAATTTGCCGTCATGAATTTCCTTGTCCGGAAGCCGAATATTCCTGGCTTGCAGGAGAAATCCTACACCTCATAGAGTCCGGCATGAATCCTAGTGACATTGCAATTCTCGCACCGAAACATAAGTATCTAGCGCCAATTCTTGCTTACCTAAAGCACCAGAATATAGACATCTCTTACGAAAAACGTGATAATTTGCTAGAAAACGAACAAATCATACAGATCATTCATCTCGCCAAGTTTATTCATGGTCTAGCCAGCGGCCACGATGTTAGCTCATACTTGCCAGAGATTTTATCTTACGACTTTTGGCAAATTCCACGTGCAGAAGTTATTAATTTGTTCAGTGAACGCTATGCTCGTAAAAAACCACTTGAATATCTCACTACAGAAACCTTCCAACCAATTGCCAACTTCTTCGCTGACCTAACGAGTAAATCCACCACTGCACCACTAGAGTTATGGCTCGACTATCTAATTGGCACACTGGAGCTGAATGGCTATACTTCGCCATTCCTCGACTACTACAAGACGCACCTATCGGAAAGCGAACTCCTAGAATTCTATGAAAACTTAGCAACCTTCCGTCAGGCTGCCCTGAATCACATTCATAGTATTCGCGGTGAGGTTGCCACTGCGCCGAAGTCGTCTGATCTTGTTGAGGCTATTGATGACTTTATTGCTGCGGGCACTGCTATCATGCGCGTTAGTAACTACCGTGATGCCGTTGATGCAGTTCAAGTCATGACCGCGCATAAAAGCAAGGGCCTGGAATTCAAGCAAGTTTTTCTAATTGCCTTTGATGACTACGCTTGGGGTAAAGCCAAGGGCAACAAAGACATGATGGTACTTCCAAAGAACTTGCTAGTGATTCGTCATAGCGGAGGTACGAAGGATGAACAGTTGCGCTTACTCTTTGTCGCTATCACTCGTGCTAAAGACACCCTCATTCTCACTAGCAGTCGCGCGGCTAGTGATGGTAAAAGCCTGCAGCGCCTTGGCTACATGAATGAAAGTGGCCCCGAGGACCAGAACCCTATCTCTCCATTCTTACCAGAAGCTTCGCAGAAAATTCTCTATCATAGCGATGAGTTATCTCTTGCCGACAAAATCCAAACAATGCAACTTAGTTGGCTCGCCAAGTACCAAACTTACACTCCAGACCTTGAACCACTTATGCAGTCGCGCGTCGAAAACTATCGTATCACCGCCTCCGACCTTACTGGTTTTATTGATCTAGCCTATGCCGGTCCACAAGCTATCTATGAGCGCCTTATCATGCACGCTCCGCCTGCTCCAGCTACCCGCGAGCAACTTTACGGCACTTTAATCCACCAAGTTTTTGAATCCGTCACGAAAGATCAGATTGATGACGAGGCTGCCGTCAATAAATTCCGCGCCGAAGTACCCAAGACTGACCTTGATGAAGACGAACAGAGACAACTTCTCGAATCCGGCGAGCATAATCTCAGTATTTCTCTATCTAGCTTTGGTGAAATTCTGCGCCGACCAGGCGCACGCGCCGAGGTTAATCTTTCCTCGGAACATTTGCACTACGGTGGTGTGCCGCTCACGGGTAAAATTGACCATATCGAAATCAATGAAGACGACAAGACAATTGAAATCTACGATTATAAAACCGGCAAATATCACGACAAAAAGTGGGAAAGCCTGCCACAACTTTATAAATATCGTCTGCAACTTGATTTTTATAGACTCCTACTCAATCTTTCCCCTACCTATCAAAAGTATCGCGTCACTCGTGGACACATTCTTTTTGTGACGCCAGACCCTGACCAGTGTGTCTATGATAAAGTTCACGAATATAGTGACGCCAGTGATCAGGAGCTAAAGAACCTCGTCAAAGCCGTCTATCATCAAATCACTAGCCTTGGCTTCATTCGCGATCCAGAAGTTTTCGTGCCAGCAGACCCAAGCTGCTCTATGGCCAAAATCCGTAGTTTTGTTGACTCTTTGTTGGAAAAATACAAAAATTCTGCCGCTTGATTGTGCTCATGCTTGCCAAATCCGACTAAATTGTGTAAAATTCAAGTTAGCTCCAGGGGGAGCACATTCTATAGCAGAAAGGTGGTGATTATGTGTCTTTATGGGAGATTTTTGGGATTGAAGATCCCAATAAAAGGCCGGGCGCAACGCCGGATCCGAATAAGGGAGATTATCGCGATATTAAGCCTGCCCATACGCAGGTTAGGGCGCACGGTAGGGATTTCGTGGATAAAGCGGCTGTACGTCAGTATGAAGCGCAGAATGGTCTGACCAAGAATTGCCCGGATTGTCTGAATAATCCAATCAGGCGCTGCAACTGTTCGACATGCGGCAATACCGGCAAAGTTCCCCTCAACCACGGGGTATTCTAATCAGTTAGGAACCAACAAGATACGCAAGCACCAAGTCACAAATTTAAAAATCCCCGGTTATTAAACCGAGGATTTTTAATTTTCTAGAGATATTACTCACTAGTCTTAGCGGCTTTCTTGGCAGCCTCTTTTTCGGCCTTCTTGGTCTTATTGCCAAGCGTAGCGCGAAGCTTAGCAGCACGCTCTGCGCGAGCTTTGAAGCGATCCACGCGACCCTCGGTATCGACGATCTTCTCTTCACCAGTGAAGAATGGATGGGATGCTGAAGAAATTTGCACCTTGATTAATGGATATTCCTGACCATCTTCCCATTTGATAGTCTCTTCGCTTTTAGCGGTCGAACGAGTTAAGAACGAAAACTTCGCTGCCTCATCCATAAACACCACGTAGCGATAATCTTGGGGTTGTTCAACTTTTTTACTCATAACTACCGCTTATTATAACAAAGTTACCCACAAAAGTAAAGCACTCTTTGATATGTTCCTCAAAAATAAAATCCGTGCTATAATTAAAATGCTAAATCTTACAATTCGTCATTTTTGTTCGCTAGGAATGCTGGATGCGGCTATTTACGCAATTTGGTTCCTAATGGACAGAATTGTAAGGTTTAGCGACTAAGTAAATAGTCGCATTTTTATTGCGTGTAGAAATGCGAGTAACCCCAGGAGGTATCATGGAGGACCCGCAGGACAATCCGCCAAGTAATGTGGACGAGAAGCCAACTATTCAATTTCGTACACAAGACATCGGTATTGCTAAAGTTAATCAGACCGATTTCTTCAGAAAACATCGGCGAGAATATGCCGCCCAGCAAGAACGCATGCGCAAAATCCGCCACATTGCTATCATTAGCCTTTCGGCAGTACTTTTAGTAACCGTTGCAGTTACCACTCTGCTTATTGCCTTCTTTCAGAAGCCAATAAAGACTGCTATTGAAAACCAAATTCCGTCCGAAATGCAAATTTGGAACGGCGAAGCTCAAAAAATTCAGAATGCCGCTCAGGAAGTCTATGATGCCGATCAAAACGTCAGCGAATATTTTGAACAGCAAGTTAGCGAGGCTCCCGCCGATACTGAAAGAACAAATTTAGTCCTAGTCGAAATGCAATTTTATGCCAATAATTTCCAGCCCGAGGCCGTAATCGCCGCCTCGAGTAAGTTAAATGTAAATCTTCTAACCACTTCTCAAGTCGGTATTTATGGCGGGCTATTAATGAATGCATATATTAACATTGGTGACGACGCCATGGCGGGATATTACTTAAATTTAATGGAGGAGAAAGATGCGATTGGTGGAGGGGAGGGTTAAAATGATGGACAAAATCAGCAGTTCAAAAAGGCTACTAACTTTTATGGTTTGTCTAGCGGCGATAATAATACTCTCATTACCAATGTTAATGCATGGCCCCAAGACGGCGCGAGCTGCTGGCCTGTCGGATTGCGTCGGCAGTAGTGGTGCAGCCAGCGTTCCGTCAATTCATAGCGCCTGTGGTCTTTGCGGTGGCGTAGCGGATACTACTCGCCGGGGCGCATTATGGATCAACAATTCCAGTTCTAAAGATTCCGCTATCGTCAACGCTAACTCTAGCGCCAGCACGGTAAGCTTTAATCTATGGGGGCAAGTCTATGCCTGCGGTAGCTCAAATACTTCCGCCATGAACGCTTATTCAATTTGGTTTGCAGAGGCTGGCAAAATGAAAGATTCTGATCCGAGAGTCGATTTCATTACTGTTAGTAGTAGAACTATGTATCGTGGCTCAACTTCTGGCATATTTACTTGGTCGGGCGGTGGTTATATCACTGGGACAATTGACCTTGCCAAATTCAAAGCAAACCCCAATACTACCTGTACTGACTTAGGCGGCGGAGCACAAGAGTGTACCCATACTGTTTCGGTCAACCGTTGCGCGACAAACCGCACTTATGTCAATACGACCGGAAATCAGAACCCAGGTACCGGCTGCTACGGCGATGACTCCGTTATCACGCTCCGGCTTGATGGCGTTGATGAAGATGATGAAGAAAGCGACGCTCATGTATATTCGCAGTCCACCATCAAAATTGACGCACAAGGCGATATTAGTAGTCACGACAAGAAAACTACTCCTGATGGCTCGACCTCGGTCCTAATCAGCACAGACCAAGAATCCGTTGCGGTGCAATTCCAACACGAATTGCATTATATAGTAGACAAGGGCAACTATGTTACAGCTGATGTGTTTGATGAAGACATAAAAGTTAAATATGAAATTCTAGACAAAGATGATGGGGTCGTGCATGGGGAAGCAACCTGGACTATCTCGAAACCGACTAGCCCCAAAAGCAGCCAAGAATTGACCAGCATCCAAACAGAAACTGTGACGGTTAGTGGTCTAGAGCCAGGAGTTCCAAAGCAGGTTTGCCGGAAGATTGCCTATAAAGATAAATATTATTGGTTTAAGACTGTCCAAGACGAAGATGCCCCGGGCACAACTCATGCTACGGGCCATGTCAAATTCCACTGGGGGATTGATAGTAGTAGAGGGAATGAAGATTCTGTTGTTTGTGTCACGATCACTAGAGCAAAAGATCCAGGCGGTGCCGGACCAAAAGCCGGTGGCAGCGCCGATGAGACAATTTTCTTTGCTGGAGAAACTGCGGAAATCGGTTGGGACGTTAATGCTAGTGGAGTCAACGTACGCCGTCTCACCAGCAAACAGGCGGTAGTCTTTAACTACTCCGTGGAAAAAAGCCAAGACAGCGCCACAACGGGCGATTCGCGCTATCGTGGAGGAACTAGCGGAGCATGTAATCATTATGCGAGCAAAGACGGGTTGAGATGCTCAACGCTTAGTGATACTGCCCTGACGAATACGATCACCCCGCCGTCGCCAACTTATGCCTCTTCCGCTCAGCTCAGCGATGCAAGACGTTCGATTGCAGTACCTGATAACGTCGGCTGGAAATACTGCACGTCCTATGCTTACCGCTTTGAATATTGGTACGCGTATGTTGAAGACGGAGTTATATCATGGACGCACGAAGCTACTAAAGATTACTGGTTCGTTTATGGGGCTGTTTGCCGGGCCATTGCCAAAAAGCCATCCGTCGCGGTTTGGAATAGTGGCTTAATGACGCCTGGGAACATCGTCACGTCTTTGTCACCTAGGTTTGTTAGCGATAATATCATGGGTAAACTTTATGACGATCCTAGCCTAACGGTCACTCGTACACTTTATGGCTCCTGGTCAGAATATCTAGGTGTTATCGGCAAGAGTGTTAACGGTTTTGGCTCCGGCTCATCGCTATCGGTTGGCGGGATTTATAATGCAAATGAGCATAACTTTTGTAACAACCATTCCCATATGACAATCTCCAATAATGACTGTGCAAATTTAGGATATTCTGGAGTTACAACCAGTAGTGCCTACTTTACACGCATCGACGCCTATCTCAAGAAGCAATCCGAACCTTACACTTCGCTTAGCGCGCTCGGGACCACGACTAGTAGTGATACGATCGCCGTTCGCAGCAATAAAATCATCCACACATCAGACAAGCTTAGAATTGATAAGAATATCGTTCTAGAGGATACTCCCCCATATGAAAGTATCTATCAATTGCCACGTGTCATTATTTTCGCGGATGAAGGAGTAGAAATAACCGGCAATGTCACCAAGATTGATGCCTGGATTTTTACGAATGGAAAGGTTAATACTTGTGTAGATTTCAATAAACCTGGCACTGAAGCGGTATCAGTTCAAAACAATGGCGCGATCTATAATAGCCCGGACTGTAGTAAGCAGTTAGTATTTAGTGGCCCAGTCTATGCCAAGGATGGTGTTATCCTTAATCGTCATTATGGATCTGACAAAAGTCCGAATGGCGTAAGTGGCTCGCGCTATACTCCCGCTGAAGTGTTTAACCTTAGAGGTGACGATTATCTCTGGGCTTATGCCCAAGCGGGACGCTATTCCTCAAGTTATACCGAAGCCTATACCCGTGAGCTGGCACCACGTTACTAATGTATTTACAAATTAGCACACTTATGCTACAATGAAGCTATAATAAACTTAACGAAACAGCTATGGGAGGTTTCCTGA
This sequence comes from uncultured Candidatus Saccharibacteria bacterium, assembly GCA_948851665.1. Lineage (GTDB taxonomy): Bacteria > Patescibacteriota > Saccharimonadia > Saccharimonadales > Saccharimonadaceae > Nanosyncoccus. The sequence continues at coordinate 47,450 of CAQOWG010000005.1, read as the reverse complement.
TTATTTCCCGTAGTAAAGTGAAAGGAATACCAATGACTGTCGAAGTCGACATGAAGGCTTTGCTAGAGTCCGGTGCTCATTTCGGGCACAAAACTAGCCGTTGGCACCCCAAAATGGCGCCTTATATCCACAGTAAGCGCCAAGGTGGCCACATCATCAACCTAGAGAAAACTGTCGAGCAGCTAGAAAAAGCTCTCCCAGAGCTTACTAAAATTGCTGCAAGTGGTAAGAAAATTCTCTTTGTTGGTACTAAGAAGCAGCTCAAAGATATTACTAAGGCTGCTGCCGAATCGGTCAATATGCCTTACGTAACTGTCCGTTGGGTTGGTGGTATCTTGACTAACGTCGAAACTATGAACCGCCAAATCAAGAAACTGAAGGATCTAGAGCGTCGCATGGCCTCTGGTGAACTTGAAGCTCGCTATTCCAAGCTCGAAGTACAGCGTTTCCAGGAAGAAATTGATACTTTGAACGAACGCTATGGCGGCGTCAAGGAAATGAACGAGCAGCCAGCCGCTGTTATTGTCGCTGATGCCTGCGAAGACAAGAACGCTATCAAAGAAGTCAATACTCTAGGCATTCCAGTTTTTGCAATCTGTGACACTAACGTTGATCCAACCAACATCAACTACGTAATCCCCGCCAATGATGACGCTATCAAATCCGTTCAACTAATCTTGGACTACATGGTTGCCGCTATCAAAGAGGGCGAAGCTAAAAAATCAGAAGCTTAACTTTATAAGGAGGAATATGAGCGAAGCATTTGATAAGGCTGCTGGTGAAGCTAAAGAAATCACCATCGAGCTAATCAAAAAACTTAAAGAGCTGTCTGGTGTCGGATTGACCGATGCTAAAGCCGCTCTAGTGGAAGCAAAGGGCAATTTTGACCAGGCCCTCGAAGCTATGCGCAAAAAAGGCATGACCAAAGCCGAAAAGCGTGGTGATCGCGAAACACGTGAGGGAATTATTGAATCCTACATCCACGATGGTCGCCTCGGTGCTATCGTCGAGGTCAACTGTGAAACTAGTTTTGTCGCCAAAACTGACGAATTCAAGGATCTAGCTCACAAGATTGCTATGCAAATTGCCTCTATGAACCCTCTCTATGTCTCAATCGAAGATGTTCCAGAGGACGTTATGTCTGCCAAGAAAAAAGAATTCGAAGCTGATTTCAAGGGTCCCGAGAACATGAAAGACCAAATTATTGAAGGCAAAATCAAAAAAGCCTTCTCCGACAAGGTCTTGATGGAGCAACCATACATCCTAGACGATACTAAGACCGTTGCTCAGTTCATCAAAGAAGCAATTGCAAAAACCGGCGAGAACATTATTGTCCGCCAGTTCAAGCGTCTAGAGCTCGGCGTCACCGAGTAAAAACTGCAGAAAGTCTCCCCGTCTTGCTGGGAGACTTTTTGTTGCTCCCTAAATATGCTACAATATCAATAACATAACTTTGGAGAACATATGTTTGACGATACCGAATATAAAAACGCTATGGAAGCTGCCGTGGTTCGCTTCCAGGATGAACTCAAAAAGGTTCGCACTGGCCGCGCTCACCCTGATATGCTCGCTAATGTTAAAGTTGAAGCTTATGGTCAATTCATGCCCCTAAATCAAGTTGCCAATGTCACCGCTCAAGGCGGCACTTTGCTTCAGGTTACACCTTTCGACCCAAGTACAATCAATAATATTACTGCCGCCATTCGCAATGATGCTTCGCTCGGGCTTAACCCAAGTGATGACGGTCATATCGTCCGTGTACCGGTGCCCGCCCTTACTGAAGAGCGCCGCAAAGAAATCGTCAAAACTACTTCCTCTAAAGTTGAAGATGCCAAAGTTGCCATTCGTAACATCCGCGAAGATGCCCGCAAAGAGCTTAAAACCGCTGAGCTGCCCGAAGATATTACTAAAAAAGCTGAGAAGTCTATCGACGAACTGACTAAGAAGTTCGGTGAGCGCATTGACGAGCTCTTTAAGGCAAAATCAGCTGAAATCATGGCGATCTAATGGTGAGCTCAACCGAAACACCACGTCTCAAGCATGTCGGGTTCATTGCAGATGGAAACCGCCGCTGGGCACGTGAACGTGGCCTGCCTACCCTCGAAGGACACCGTCGTGGTTTTAGTAAAGCCGAAATGATTATCGACGAGCTCAAAGATACCGAAGTGGAATTTGTCTCATTCTTCCTTTTTAGTACCGAAAATTGGGATCGTACGGCCGAAGAGATTAACTATCTTATGAAGCTAGCCGAAGACAAAATCGAATCTTTGACCAAGAAGGCCGAAAAAGAGAATCTTCGTATGGTTATTATGGGTCGCCCCGAACCAGTCAAGCCGTCACTTTGGCAAAAAATGCTTGATAGTGAAACTCGAACCGCCAAGAACACTGGCCTTACCGTCTGTATTTGCTTCAATTATGGTGGCAAATGGGAAATTGCCGATGCCGCTGCCAAAATGTTGCAGGCTGGCGAAACAGAGTTTTCTCCCGAAACTTTTGCTAAATACCTCTATCATCCTGAGGTCCCCGATTGTGATATGATCGTGCGTACTTCTGGTGAAGAGCGTATTTCTGGTTTTCAGCTTTGGCGCGCTGCTTATGCCGAACTGCTTTTTCTTGACCAGCATTTCCCCGCACTCGAAGCCGAGGATATTCAAGGAGTTTTGGAAGAATACCACTCTCGATACCGTCGCTTTGGCAAATAGGGCACCCTCATTGGTAACGTGCGTTTTTTCAAAATCGCACGTTAGAAATTTTACTCTACCCCTATTATTCTCCAAAAACTAACGTGCGGAAAAGCAAAAAGCGCACGTTAATATTACGCAGCGCAGCGCAAAGCCGGCGCCACGGGAAGTGTTAATCTGGGCGTAGACATTACCGGGCCACGTACTCAGGTAGCGCCCGTAGGTAGCGGAACCAGCTGTACCAGCCCACCAGTAGCCATCCGCCGTACGTGCGTGGAGGTAGCCGTAGGAATGGCGGTAGAGGCCAGTACGCAGGAACTGGAGAGGCCATTCATTAATACGGTTGTAGTTGGGGGTGCTGGCGCCATATGGCCATTCATTTTTTGTGTATAATCCCCATGATAACAACCCAAAATCAAAATACAAGCATTTTTCATGATACAATAAATACATGAACATAGTTTTTGGGATTATTATCGGAATTGTAATTTTGATGACGCTTGTTGTCCTGCATGAATTCGGCCACTTCATCATGGCTCGCAAAAATGGCGTCAAGGTGAATGAATTTGGCATTGGTTTTCCGCCTCGAGCTATCGCTTGGGTCAAGAAGCCAGTTGAAGTCGAAAAAAATGGCAAAAAAGTTACAGTAGAAAAATGGGTCAAACTCCCCAAATCTGAATGGGATAAACCCCAAGATGGTTTAATTTTTAGCATTAACTATCTACCGATAGGCGGATTCTGTTCTATGGATGGGGAATCAGACGCCGATACCAAAAAAGGCACTTTCGGAGCTGCCACTTTCTGGGGCAAAACTAAGATTCTATTTGGTGGGGTTTTGATGAACTGGCTAGCGGCCTTCGTCATTCTGACCATCCTTGCGTTTACTGGCATGCCCCAATTCATCAATAACCAATTCGTCATCAAAAGCGATGCTCATTATAATGATCTTGGCGGGGTCGCAGTCGCGGAGGTTATTGACGGTTCTCCTGCCGCTAAAGCTGGTTTTCGGGCCGGCGATAAAATCGTCAAAGTTGCCGACACTGAAGTACTCTATCCGGAAACCATCACAACTTACGGAACGGAACACCGCGGTGAAGAAGTTACTTATACTATTCTACGCGACGGCAATGAGCAGAGTATCACTGCCACCCTCAATCCTGCTGATGCCGAATATGCTCTTGGCGTCCAAATGTCCTACAGTGAAACTTTTGTCCGTTCTACTTGGTCTGCTCCTATTGTGGGGCTTGGTACCACTTTGCAGCTCACTGGCGAAACTTTCCGTGGCCTCGGTGAACTAGTTTGGAACCTTATTACTGGCGTCGGACGACAATTCAGCTTTGATAGTGATATACGTGAAGCTGGGCAAGCTGCTATTGGTAGCGTTGGTGATGCTGTTTCCGGTCCAGTAGGCATTATCGGTGTACTTTTTCCGGCCTTCGCCAGCACCGGTGCCGCTAACCTCGCTTTCCTTGCTGCCATTATTTCAATTTCATTAGCCTGTATGAACGTGTTGCCAATTCCTGCTCTCGATGGTGGTCGTTGGATCTTAATCGCGCTCTATCGTTTACGTGGCAAAAAACTTTCCAAAGAGACCGAGGAGAAAATTGTCTCCCGTGCATTTATGGTATTGATTGGTCTCATTATAATTATCACTATTCTGGATATTACTAAATTGTTCTAAGGAATCTCGGGTGGCTCAGCGTAGACAACATAAAACTCATAAAATTACCAAGGAATCTATCTTTTTTATCATCTTTGTTGTTTTGTGGGCTGGGCTTTCCTTGATAGCTAGTCAGTTTGTCATTGCTTTTTTGCTGCATCTCTTGGTTGGGAACAAGCTCAGTCAGCCATTTTGGGTTTTGATCTACTATGTCGTTAGTTATGCTAGTGCGCTAGCTTTGATTTTGCTTGTTCCACCTCGCCTACGTCGGATTTATCAAAAGTCGCGCGCCAGCAAAAAAACATCAAACAAGGCCCCTATGCAATTATCCGCTACTCGCGCCGAACTAGGCCTCACTGACACTCCTACTCTCACTGATATTGGCCTTGCACCAGTCGGCTATATCGTCTATGTTATTTTTGCTAACATTCTGACTGCGATTTTCTCAGCCTTCAGCTGGTTTAATACTAATGAAACACAAGACATTGGTTTTGCTTATTTCATTACTACAGCCGATCGCATGTTCGCTATGATCGCTGTAGTCTTTGTCGCTCCAATTGCCGAAGAAATCATTATGCGAGGCTGGCTCTATGGGAAACTACGCAACCGCACCGGCATCATTGTAGCACTCATCATTACTTCATTGGTCTTTGCCGTCCTACACGGGCAATGGAATGTTGCCGTCGTTACGTTTGCATTGAGTGCTGTACTTTGTGGCCTACGTGAAATTACCGGCACAATTTGGAGCGGAATCATTTTGCATATTCTCGTTAACGGCGTTGCCTTTTATTTGCGCTATATAGCACAAATCGTCTAGGCGTGATAAGATATAGCTATGCGATTAAAACAATCATTTATTAAAACCTTGCGCGATGCGCCCAAGGAAGAAACCGCTCGTGGTGCAAAGTTTTTGAGCCGCGCTGGTTACGTTCATAAAGAATTGGCTGGAGTTTATGACTATCTTCCGCTTGGCTTACGCGTCCTCGAAAACATTAAAAAAATCATTCGTGAAGAATTGAACCGTATTGGTGGTCAAGAAATTTTGATGACAACCCTGCAAAATCCTGAACTCTGGAAAAAGACCGATCGTTGGGATATTGAAAAGATGGACATCTGGTTTAGGACCGAGCTAGCTGCCGGTGGCGAGCTGGGCCTCGCCCCCACCCACGAAGAACCAATCACCGAAATGATGAAAACTTATATCAAAAGCTATAAGGACTTGCCATTTTCTGCCTACCAATTCCAGACCAAATTCCGCAATGAGTTGCGTGCCAAATCCGGCATTATGCGCGGTCGCGAGTTCTTAATGAAAGATATGTATAGTTTCTCCAGCAATCAAGCCGACCATGATGAGTTCTATCACCAGGTCGAGGATGCCTATAAGCGCATCTACGAGCGTCTAGGTCTTGGCGATTGTACTTATCAAACTTTTGCTAGCGGTGGCGTCTTCTCCAAGTATTCGCATGAATTTCAGACGATTATTGAAGTTGGCGAAGATACAATTTACTATAATGCCGACAAATCTGTCGTTCTCAACGAAGAAGTTCTTATTCCGGAAGTCCTAGAGGAGCTTGGCGTAAAGCGCGAAGAACTAGAGAGTGCTCGCGCTGCCGAGGTTGGTAATATCTTTACCTTGAAAGACAAATATTCTGCACCGCTTAATCTTGAATTTATGGACCAAGACGGTCAGCAAAAGCCGGTTCTGATGGGCTGTTATGGTATCGGTGTTTCACGTGTTATGGGTGTGATCGCTGAGAAATTCGCCGATGAGAAGGGGCTTGTTTGGCCAGAAAATGTTGCGCCTTTCAAATATTATCTTATCGGCATCGGTGAAGCTGGCTTGAGTAAGGCTGAGGAACTTTATCAAGGCCGCGAAGAAGAAATCTTATTTGACGATCGTGATTTGCGTCCTGGTGAGAAGTTTGCCGATTCTGAACTCATGGGAATCCCATACCGTATTGTGGTTAGCGACAAAACCTTGGCAAATGGTCAAGCCGAGCTTACGAACCGTGCTACTCATGAGACTACCTTAATCAGTATTGACCAGATCTAAGGTTGACTTTTCTTTTCTCCTGTAATAATATTATAATGCTATGAAAAAGACTGTGAATCTCACGGCGGAGGGGAAAGCCGAGCTGGAACAAGAACTCAAAGACTTAATTGCTCAACGTCCGGTAATTGCGGAACGTCTTGCTACTGCCCGAGCCTTTGGTGATCTTTCTGAAAATCAAGAATACTCTGACGCTCGCGCCGAACAAAAAACCGTCGAAAATCGCATTGCCGAAATCGAGGACACCCTCAAAAATGCCGCTATTATCAAAACTCGAAAATCTGATAAGGTCAATATCGGCTCCACGGTAAATATTACTATGTCTGGTAAAAAATTTACCTATACCGTGGTTGGTCCAGTCGAGGCCAATCCACTTGAGGGTAAAATTTCTCATGAATCTCCCATTGGTAAGGAATTGCTTGGTCGCAAAGTTGGCGAAGATTTTAAATTTAATGGCAAAAAAGTTGTCATCGAAAGTATTGCTTAAATGACTACCCTTGCTGATTATCGCGACGAACGCCTTCGTAAATTGGAAGAGATTCGTGCGCGCGGCATCGATCCATATCCCGCCAAAAGTCATCGCAACACGAAAATTAGTACGATCCTCAACCATTTTGACGAAAAAGATGGTCAAGAAGTTGTCGTGGCTGGCCGGATTATGGCGATCCGCAGTTTTGGCAAACTTGCTTTTGTCAAAATTCGCGACTACACTGGTGAAGTACAAATCTTCATGGAGAAAACCGACCAAGTCGAAGACGGGCATTTCAGCGTCAAAGAGCTAAAGCTTCTCGATACGGGCGATTTTATCGAAGCTGCCGGTCGAGTCGGTAAATCCAGTACTGGCGAAATCTCTGTTTTTTCCAATCAAGTACGTCTCCTCACCAAATCTCTGCGCCCACTGCCAGGTCATGACGGTTTCAAGAATAAGGAAGAGCGTTATCGCCGCCGCTATGTCGACATGAACGTTAACCCCGAGGTGCGCGAACGCTTGGTGCGTCGCAGTAAATTCTGGCAGGCCACTCGCAATTTTATGAATAGCAAAGGTTTTATCGAAGTTAATACTCCGGTTCTCGAACTCACTACTGGTGGTGCCGATGCTACACCTTTCACGACCTACATGGACGCGCTCGACATCGATTACTATCTGCGCATTTCTCAGGAGCTACCTCTAAAGCGCTTGCTCGGCGGTGGCTTTGAAAAAGTCTACGACATCGGTCCACGCTTCCGTAATGAGGGCGTTGATGATGAGCATCTGCCAGAGCATATCGCCTTTGAAAGCTATGCTGCTTACGAGAATTACGAAGACGGCATGGTGCTCTATGAGGAGATGATTAAATATGTCGCTAAGGAAACTTGGGGTACTCTCCAATTTCATGTCGGTGATTTTGACATTGATCTTGACTGCGAATGGCCCCGCATTAAATACGCTGATCTTCTCATGGAAAAATTCGGCATCGACGTATTTAGCCTTAATCGCGAGAAAGCGCTCTCTATTTTAAAAGAAAATGGTGTTCAAATCGATCCTAGTGTTGCTGATGGCCGTTTAATTGATAATCTCTGGAAACTAATCCGCAAAACCTCTGCTGGGCCATATTGGCTCATTGAGGAACCGCTTACTCTTAGCCCCCTTGCTAAAATTAGCCCCGAAAATCCACTCGTTACCCAACGTTTCCACCCAGTCATTGCTGGTACCGAAATGGGGAATGGTTATTCCGAGCTCAATGACCCGCTCGATCAACTAGCTCGTTTTAAAGAGCAGCAAGCTATGCGTGACGCCGGCGATGATGAGGCACAAATGCTCGACATGGACTTCGTCGAAATGCTCGAATACGGCATGCCACCCGCCTGCGGTTGGGGTAATTCCGAGCGTAATTTCTGGCTACTTGAAGGTGTTTCCGGCCGCGAAGCTGTGCCATTCCCAATCATTAAGCCGAAAGAATAGATAAGCGGTAGCGAAGTTCTCGTGAATTTCACTACACTTATGGTATAATTGATTTAATGAACGGGAAAATTATGATTGTCGGTACGGGCAATGTCGGTGCAAGCATTGCCTACGCCTTACTCAACCAACGCACACCAGTTAAAGAGATTGTTTTAACTGATCTAAATCGCGCAGACGCCGATGGCGAGGTAATGGATCTTTCCGATGCCCTCGCCGTTTCGCCTAGCTTTCTCAAGCTTCGCACTGGTGACTATGATGAAGCCAAGGACTGCGACCTTTGCGTGATCACTGCGGGCGCCAACCAAAAACCCGGCGAAACTCGTACTGATCTCGTCAAGAAGAATGCTGTCGTACTTCGTAGCATCGTCGAGCCAGTTATGAAAAGTGGCTTCAGCGGCATTTTCTTGATTGTTTCTAATCCCGTTGACACTCTCGCCTATCTCACTCAGCAGATTTCCGGTCTACCTCACGAGCGTGTTATTGGCTCTGGTACAGTGCTTGATTCTGCTCGTCTTCGTTTTCGTCTCGCCGAGCAGCTCGGTGTTCATCCCAAATCAGTTCACGCCTACCAAATCGGTGAACATGGCGACAGTGAGTTCGCTCTGTGGTCTGCTGCCACGATGGGTGGCGAAAAAATCACCCAGCTCATCCCCGAGCGTGACCGCATTGCCATAGAAGCATCCGTGCGCGACAAAGCCTACCAAATCATCAAGAAAAAAGGCGCCACCCACTACGGTATTGGCACCTGCGTTGTACAGATTATAAACTCAATCCTGAACGATGAACGTCGCGTACTCCCAGTCTCCAATTACGATGATAATGCTCATCTCTATAATGGTTTTCCAGCCGTGGTTGGTCGCGCCGGCATCATCCGTCGCCTCGACACGTCTATGACCGAACAAGAGGGAATTATGTTCCAAAAGTCAAATAACGCCATCAAAAAGACCATCGAGGAAGCCACGAAGTGACCCTATTTTTTAATTATAGCACACATCGTCGTAAAAGTCAATACTGCCTACGCTTTTTCGTAAGCATACTAACAGTTGTCTCTGTCATTTTTGCGCCCTCTTCGGCCTCTGCCACCAGCACCCAAAGTTTCTACTTCGAGGATTTTACTGCCGATTATTACCTTTCCCGCGACGCTGACGGTACTAGCCGTATGCGCGTAGAAGAGCAGCTAACAGCTATTTTCCCAGATTCTGATCAGAATCATGGTATCACTCGAATTATCCCATTTACCAATAACGACGGTAAGAATATTACTATGGCTAGCACGTCGCATCTCAATATCGAAGTGCTGCGTAACGGTAAAAAAGAGCCAGTCAAGGACATCATCTCCGAAAATGGTTATTTTGAAGTGCGAATTGGCGACGCCAACGAGTATGTCCATGGTCGCCAAGCCTACACTTTGAACTATGAATTTGAGAATCTCATTCTCGATCAAACCGATGAAGATGGTAAATCGTGGCAAGAACTCTATTGGGATATCAATGGTAACGATTGGAGCCAGCGCTTCAACCAGGTCACCGCTCGTATCCACCTCGCGGATGACATTGCAAATAATTTCACTAGCGAAGTAGCCTGCTATGTTGGACGTTACGGCGAGTCTGGAACAAATCGTTGCAAGGCAGCCAGAGATAACAACGTAATCACTTTTACTACCGCCAAAGTTTACGCTAATGAATCTCTTACTATCGCTATGGCATTTGATGCTGGCACTTTTACGATTCGCGCCCCTGAGACTAGCTACCTACTTGTTATCATTTTGGCTATATTGCTAATCCTGGGTATCGCTCTAATCATTCTGCTTATCCTGACTTCGCGTCGCGTCAAGACTAAGCGTGACTATTATCGCGGGCTTTTTGTTAAGCCTGAATATACCGCCCCGCGCGGATTTACAGTTGCCGAAATGGCAGAGAATCATATCGGCAAAGGCCTAAAAGGTAATCCAAAGGTTGCAACTCTTCTTGAGCTCGCCGTCAGCCACAAAATCGAATTAGTAAAAACCGAGACCACGGGCGTTTTTGGCAAGAAGAAAACCGGCTGGCAAATTCGCGTCAAGAACACACGTGACCTCTCACCGGAGCAAATTACCGTCCTGAAAATTCTCAATGGCTCCGATAGCCCAGTCGCTAACGGGCAAGAAATTGACATCAAATCGCGCACCGCCACTAGTACCCTCCAGCGACTTGCCCAAGAATTCAGTACTAAAACCCAAGATTCTTTGCGCAAAAAAGGCCTCTATGTTGCCAAAACTGCCAAGCCCAAGGGTCTTTGCACTGCTACTGTCGTCACGGTGCTGGGTGTCGCCTGGTTCTTCATGGCCATAGCTGCTTTCATTGCTTCGCTTGTTATCCCCGAAGAATCATATTTCACCTACGCAGGCGCCGACTGGATCCCATTTCTCATTTTCTTTGTTAGCTTCGTAATTCTCTTTATTATCATTATCGGTGCTGTCAAAATCAATAATTTTGAAGAACGTACGGAAAAAGGCCTCGACTATTCATGTTACCTTGATGGCCTCAAACTCTATGTCGGTATGGCCGAGGCTGATCGCCTCAAATTCCTACAAAGCGTTAAGGGTGCCGACACTTCTCATACTGGCGTGGTCAAACTCTACGAAAAACTTTTGCCATACGCAGCGCTACTCGGACTGGAGAAGTCTTGGTTAGACGAACTTTCTCGCTACTATGAGTTTAGCGACGTCCCCACGCCAACTTGGTATGTCGGCATAGGCGTCTTTAGTGCTCGCGATTTTAGCAATGCTATGCACGCGCTCACTTCGACCGCTGGTACCACCATTACCCACTCTACCACTGTTAATTCAAGCTCTAGTGGATCTGGCTTTTCTGGCGGCTTCTCTGGTGGGGGCGGAGGAGGAGGCGGCGGTGGTGGCTGGTAAACTGTCTGCCCTCGTGCTATAATAGACGCATGTTGAGCATTAATTTTATCCGCGAAAATCAAGTATTAGTCGAAAAATCCGTCCGTGAAAAGGGTTACTCAGTTAATATCCCTGCCCTGTTGGCCCTTGATAGTGAACGCAAATCCTTATTGCAGTCAGTCGAAGCTTTGCGCCAAGATAAAAATGCCCTGTCAAGCCAGATGAAAGGCGGCAAACCCGATCCAGAGCTGATTGAAAAATCCAAAGCCATCAAGCAACAGCTCGCGAGCGAGGAGCCCAAGCTTGACGCCATTGAAAAAGATTTAAACACCCAACTCAAGCAAGTACCAAATATTATCTTTGACGATGTGCCACTTGGCGGGGAAGAATGTAGTGTTGAAGTCACTAAATGGGGCGAAAATAAAGCAACTGGCGTTGATCATCTCGACTATGCTACGAGCCGCGGTTGGCTTGATTTTGAGCGTGGCGCCAAAGTTGCTGGCGCAAAGTTTTATTACCTCAAAGGTGGTCTAGCCTTGCTTGAGAACGCACTGCTCCAATTTGGCTTGAAGAAAATCCAGGAACACGGTTTTACCTTCATGACTGTACCTGATATGGTTTCTGGAAAAGTGCTTGAGGGCTGCGGTTTTAACCCCCGTAGTAGCGAGCAGAGTGACGAGTACTACATTGAAGGTGAAGACCTTGCCATGATTGCTACTGCTGAAATGCCTCTCACTGGTTACCATATGGATGAAATTATCGACGAAAAAGATTTGCCACTTTGCTACGCCGGCTATTCGGCCTGCTTCCGTAAAGAAGCTGGTACCTATGGCAAATACACGCGTGGGCTTTTTCGTGTTCATCAGTTCAATAAGCTTGAGATGTACGTCTTCTGCTTGCCCGAGGAATCCAAGCAAATTCATGAAAAAATCCTTGCCATCGAGGAAGAAATTTGGCAAGAAATCGGCATTCCGTATCACGTTATCAATATCGCAGCGGGCGACTTAGGCGCACCTGCCGCTAAGAAATATGACCTCGAATATTGGAGTCCGGTTAATCAAAAGTATCAAGAGCTCACCAGTTGTTCCAACTGTACTGATTTTCAGGCACGTAGTCTTAATATTCGCGTACGTCGCGCTGATGGTAATATTGAAGTTCTGCATACCCTAAACGGTACCGCCATCTCACTTGCTCGTACTCTTGTCGCTGTTCTCGAAAATTATGCCACAGAAGGAGGCAAACTCACCCTGCCGGAAGTTCTGAGACCTTACTTTGGTGGAGCTACTGAGATTTAATGGCCGCAACGAAGAAAAAACATTTCAAGTTTAGCTCAGTTGTTGCGCTCGCCAATCGTCGCTTGTCCATCAAGACCGCCGCAATCGTTCTTGCAAGTTCCACTTTTCTCTCTGCCCTACTTGGTATCTTTCGCGATCGCTTGCTTAATTCCTACTATCTTGATACATACCCTACCGGTATTGACGCCTATACCGCCGCCTTTACTATCCCGGATTTTATGTTCTTAATCCTTACTTCTGGTGCCCTCGCCGTCAGTTTTATTCCGGTTTTCAATCAACGTCTTGCCGGGGGTAATAAGAAATCCGCTTGGGAGCTTTCTTCCAGTCTTCTTAATCTCATGGCTATTATTACCCTGGTTGCTTCGGTTCTAATTATGATTTTCGCCGAGCCACTCGTCCGCTATGTGGTTGGTCCTGGTCTTGACGAGTCTGGCACTATTCTGGCCGTGAATATGATGCGCGTGATCGCTATCAACCCTTTTCTTTTTAGTATTTCTACTATCCTTTCCAGCATCCAGCAGGCACTCGGTCGTTTCGTTTTCTACGCGCTTGCCCCGGCCATTTATAATGTTGGCATCCTTATCGGCATCGTCTGGTTCACGGGCGGCATCAATCTTTTTGGATGGCAGGTGTTTGATGGTGGTATCATGGGTGTTGCTCTTGGCGTAGTTTTTGGCGCCATTTTGCAACTATTTGTCAGCCTAATCGGTCTTATTGGTCTTGGTTTTGACTACGAATTTAAGATCAGTCGCAAGAACCAAGGTTTTCGCTCGGTTTTGAAGCTTCTCCCCGCTCGCTCGCTTGACCAAGGCATCGACTACGTCAATACTCTTGTTACTACCAATCTCTCCTCGCGCATGGGTGCCGGCGCACTCCGCTCCTATCAGCAAGCTTATAATCTCTCCACTATGCCTGTCAATCTCATCGGTGTCGCTATTTCTACCGCCTTCTTTCCTCAACTCACTGAAGAGGTCGGTGACGGTCAAGAAAGCCGCTTCCGCCAAACTTTCCGTACTGCCCTTAGTACGATTATCTGGATTGCCCTACCGGTGGCTGTGATTGCATTTTTTGCCCGTGGTTACGTTGTTAGCTTCATTAAAAACGGCGGCGATCCGCTCATTGCTTCAATTCTCACTACTCTAATTATATCGATTTTCGCTCAGTCAATCTTTCAAATTGCCACACGTGGCTTCTACGCCAAGCAAGACACTAAGACGCCTTTTCGTGTCTCGATTTTTGCTATTGGTCTTACGATTCTGCTAGCAATAATTTTCTCCCTGCTCGGTCTCGGCCCCGAAGGTCTTGGCTACGCCCAAAGCATTGGTAGTATGCTTGAAGTTTCGATCTTGCTTAGCCTTCTCCATAAACGTTCCGAGCGCAAACTTCTCGACCATGATTTTTGGCGCGGCGTTGGTAAAACTGCCCTTGCTGCCACCATTACCGGTTGCGTTGCCTATTCTATGACCAAATTCATCCCATTACTCGCAACTGATGATTCTATCTTTGCCACTTTGCCAAAGTTCATCCTCATTACTGGCGTCTCACTAATCGCTTATATCATTGCAAGCTATTTTCTCGGCATCGACCAAGTCCGGCCGATTATCGAGCGCATCAAAAAGACCCTCTTCAAAAATCTCTCCTAATCCGCTATAATAGTGGTTATGAATATTTGGCAATCAATTTTACTCGGGTTCGTGCAAGGACTTACCGAATTTATTCCAGTTTCCAGTTCTGGCCATCTCGAGATCGCCCAACAAATATTTCAATTCTCTAGCGAAAACTTTCATCTTTTTCTCGAATTCATCAATCTTGGTACTTTGCTCGCGCTCCTAATTTACTTCCGTAAGCGTATTGTTCGTATCGTTAAAAATGTCGGCACTGAACGTAACTATAAGCTCGCTCTTAATATCCTTATTACCAGTATCCCAGCCGGTGTCATTGGTCTCATCCTTGGCGACATTATCGAAAATAATGGATTTTTCAGCTCCATCTTCACCGTTTCGATCGCCATGGCGGTCGTCGGTTTGATTATGCTGATTGTTGACCATCTGCCGCATCTTTCTGACCTTAAAAACGAAAATAATCTCACACCTGGCCGAGCTCTCATTATCGGTCTCTCGCAAACTTTCGCCCTCATCCCCGGTACCTCGCGCTCCGCCAGCACCATCATCGCTGGTCGCCTAGTCGGCCTTGATTCCGAATCAGCCGCTGAGTATTCCTTCCTTGCCTCCATCCCGATTATGTGCGGCGTCTGCCTTAAAATCTTCCTCACGAGTCAGGGCCGTGATTACTTCTTTGCCAACTTAGGACCGCTCTTGCTGGGAAATCTAGTGGCATTTCTCGTTGGTCTTCTTGCCCTCAAATTCCTTCTTAAATACCTTAAAAAACCAAAATCGCTCCAAACTTTCGGCAAGTATCGTATTATTCTTGGCCTTTTGGTTCTCGGTATCATGCTAATTATCGTCTAAAAGCCAACGAATTCGCCCAAAATACTTGACTTTGTAAAGAAACTGTGGTACAATAGACAGATAAGGGTTGCTATTCTTGTCAAACTTTGATAAAATAATACAAGTTACCGGAGGATTTAGGTCGATATAGCCTTTTGCTGCTATCTCTGAGGCAACAGTATTTAAACAGGAGAATTGATGCGTAAAATCAAACACCATCACTCTGGTCGGGAAAAATCTTTCCCACCAGCGCCATGGCAGGAATTTATCGAAATCGAGCCTAAGTTCTAAAATTTCGAAATTCCAGGTGGATAGCGCGAAGCCCCGCGGACTACAAGTTCTCGGGGCTTTTCTGTTACTTAACTTCTATCGGGAATCGTCGTTTTGCTACTGCAAGCGAATCGTCGTCTCGCTGGAAATCATCAATTTTCAAATCGCCAAAAATCTCCATCGTGAGATCGCTAAAATTAACCATTCCCACCACTTTGCCATAATTATTCACTACTAAACAGAAATGGCAGCCGTTTCTCAAAAAGGTGTCCAACGCGTCCGCCATCGTATAATCATCGCGAATGTAATAAATATTTGGATCCAAAATCTCCCCCGCCCGGAACGACTCTTTTACCTCAAGGCTATTTAGGCTCGCAGTATGAATAGCGCCCACCACTTCGTTTTTGGCATTTTTAACCGGAAAATGCAGCAATTTCGAGCGGTAGAGCTGGTCGAGCACTAACGGGCCAAGCAGCTCATTGCTATTCACGTAGACAATCTTGTCTTTTGGAACCATAATTTCTCGTACTGGCCGCTCTTTTAGCGTTAATACCGCATCAACCAGTCGTCGCTCATCTTTCGGAAATACCTTGTATGGTGCGCTTTCGATTACTGCTAAGATTTCCGCTTTAGACGTTGGCACATCAATTTCTGGCGCTTTCTCTATTGTATGTTCCTGATTGGCTTGTGAAACAACTGGCGTCTCCGTAACCTTCTCGCATCTTTCAGGACGTTCAACCTTTTGCGCAGACTTCTTTTCCTTACCTATCTGTGCTATACCACCAAACTTTCCGATCTGCCTACCAATCCAACTTAGACCCGACCCGAATCCATAAAAAATGTATCCCACACCGGTTAGTAACCACCTCAAAACTTGCAAAATCCACTCTATAATTCGTCCCAAAACTGTTTCCGCCGACTTGGTCATATGGTATAATTATAGCATAGAATACTTAGCATAAACATTTCTGGAGGTTATATGGACAAAAAAACTGGCTGGATTATCGCCGCAATCGTGGCCGCCTTTGCGGTCATAATCGGCATTAGTATCGCTCAGCAGGGCAATGGCAATAAAAATTCTAGCTATAACGACATCATCCCCGCAAGTGAAGCTAGTGGCAATATTGCCGAGTTGGTTAATGGCGACATTGACGCTCCAGTTAAAATCATCGAGTACGGCGACTATCAATGTACCGCTTGTGCTCCAATGAATCCCTACATTAATGAGCTCATCAAGAAATACGACGGTAAAGTCGCAGTGGTCTTCCGCACTATGATTCTCGACTATCACCAAAATGGCGAGCAGGCTGCCCGTGCTGCTCTTGCTGCCAATGAGCAGGGCTACTGGAAAGAGTTTAAAGATATCCTTTTTGAAAAACAAGACGACTGGTACTATTCCGAACCAGCCGAGCTTACAAAACAACTAGAAGAATATTTCACCAAAGTCAGCAACGGCAAAGGTGACCTTGAAAAATTCCGCACCGACCAAACACGCGAAGACTTCGGTAAGAAATTAGACTTCGATGCTTCTATTTCCAAAAAACAAAATGTTGAATGGACTCCATATTTCATGATTGACGGGGAACTGATTTCTCAGCGTGGCATAAGTTCAGAAAAGTTTATCGAGAAACTCAGTCAAAAAATTGACGAGAAGCTGGCTAATCTCGAAAATAACTAATGCCAAAATCACATATTGAATTTGTCTGTCAGGAATGCGGCGCCGTTTACCGGAATTGGACTGGACGCTGCACTTCCTGCGGAGCCTGGAGTTCACTACTAGAGCGCTTTGATGAGGCCAGTCGTGATGAAAAATCGGCCGTTTCACGTGGGCGCGCCTCCGGCAAAACCCTCGACTACGTCTCCATCAAAGATCTTGATGTTACCGATGATCGCGAACGCCTACAAACCGGTTTTAAAGATTTTGATCATGTACTCGGCGGCGGGATTTTGCTTGGTTCGGTCTTACTCCTTGCTGGTCAGCCTGGCATCGGTAAATCCACCCTCCTAATGCAAGTTTGCGCCACAATCGCGCACAATCACAAAGTTCTTTATATCTCCGGCGAGGAATCAGCTGGCCAGGTCAAAATGCGCGCCACGCGCCTTAACGCCGAGGATGAAAACCTCAAATTCGCTAGCTCCACTAGCGCCAATGATATTGCTAAAACAATCGAAAGCGGTGAATTTGATCTGGTGATCGTTGATTCTATTCAGACCATGACTCTCGCCGAAATCGCTTCGGCACCAGGCAGCATCTCTCAAGTTACCAACTCTGGCAATCTGTTTATCCGCGCCGCCAAGCTTTCAGGTACGTCAGTTATTATTGTGGGACACGTCACGAAAGAAGGTACGCTTGCCGGGCCAAAAGTCCTTGAACACCTTGTTGACGTAGTCTTGCAGTTTGAGGGCGATCGTTATGGTGGATTCAAAATCATTCGTGCTGCAAAAAACCGTTTTGGATCCACTTCGGAAGCGGCGATTTTTTCGATGGATCAACATGGCCTCAGCGAAGTTGAAAACCCTTCTGCCGTCTTATTGGCCGAACGCCAAAATACCGATGGCTCGATCATTCTCGCCACGCTCGAAGGAACACGCCCTATCCTGGTTGAAATTCAAGCTCTCGTCACTCCTACTAATTTCGGCTATCCCAAACGTACCGCTTCTGGTTTCGATATTAATCGTCTCAATCTTCTTATAGCCGTTGTCGAAAAACGTACTAAGTTAAAACTCGGGGATAAAGACATCTTTGTCAATGTAGTTGGTGGTCTCAAAATTCGCGATTCCGCTGCCGATCTTGCCGTTTGTCTGGCCATCGCTTCGGCGGTTGCAGGACGCAAACTATCCGAAGATTTTGTCGTTTTTGGTGAAGTTGGGCTCGGCGGGGAAGTACGTTCAGCCTATCGTCCCGACCAGCGAATTGCCGAAGCCAAAAAACTCGGCTTTGCCCATGCAATTGCTCCTGCTACCGTTAAGGATCCCTTTGTCATCCAGGTCAAAGACCTGCGTCAAACTCTAATTGAATACGTTAATGAGTGAGCGCATCCTCGGGATTGATCCTGGTACCGGTATTTGTGGCTTCGGCGTCATTGAAGGGCAAAAAGCGATTGATTTTGGCGTCATTGCTACCCCGCCGCATACTCCACTAACTGAACGCCTTGAGGACATTTATAATTCGCTCCACGAACTCATTGATCAAAATCGCCCCAATGTTATGGCAATCGAAAAGCTTTTCTTCAAACAGAATATTACCACTGGTATCTCGGTCGCCGAAGCCCGAGGAGTTTGCCTTTTGGTCGCCAAACAACGCAACCTTGCCATCTTTGAATACGCGCCAAACCAAATCAAAAAAGCCATCTGTGGTTATGGTCAAGCACACAAACCGCAAATCCAAGAAATGGTCCGAGCGCACCTTGGACTTGCTACCGTCCCTAAGCCAGACGACGCCGCCGATGCTCTAGCCGTCGCCATCGTGCATTCGTTCATTGCTCCACGCGCACCTGATTCCGCTTAAGCCAAAAGTTTTATGATATAATAAAGAAAAGATTAGGAGGCAATAATATGCATAAAAAAGTAATTCTCGGTTTAGTGGCGGCAGTTCTTACGATTGGTTTTGCGGGTTCTAGTCTGAATGCACGAGCCACAGAAGTTGATGGCTCCGTCTGGGTAGAGTCACCCACTTCCATTGATGACACTGAAAATACCACCGTCGAAACGTCTGACGATGCTGTGGACGAAGAAACTGATATCAAAGAGGAAGCCGAAGAAGAACCGGCTATGTGGCCAGTCTATCTATCCTTTGGTGCCATTGGCGTCACCTTGCTGCTAGTCATCATTATTAACCTCTCTGGACGAAGGTACAACAAAAAGTGATTGCGCATCTTATTGGTACCGTTACCGAAAAAACTGACAATTCCATCATTATTGACGTGCACGGTGTTGGCTACGAAGTAACTCTACCTACTCCAGATGCCGAACAGTTTCACCTTGACGACCAAGTCAAAATTTACGCCTACCACGCCGTCCGCGAAAATACCGAGGAGCTTTACGGTTTTTCTACGCTCGCCGCCAAGCGTCTTTTTGAGCTACTAATTTCTGTAAACGGTGTTGGTCCCAAAGCTGCTATTAGTATTCTTAGTCTTGGTGCGCCCGAAGAAGTCCGCAATGCTATTGCGAATACCGATTCTGCCTTCATCGCCAAAGCTGCTGGCGTTGGCAAGAAATCCGCTGAGCGCGTCATCATTGATCTACGCGACAAAGTCGGTCTACCTTCCAAAATTGGTTCTAGTACTATCGAACTTTCCGCTCCTATCGCCTCCGAGGATGAAGCTCTTGACGCTCTTATTGCCCTCGGTTTCCCACTTAAGGAGGCAACTGCTGCGCTTTCGACCGTCGACCCTAGTCTTTCCGTCGAAGAGCGTATCAAATTAGCCCTAAAGCAACGCTAAAAACTCTTCCCAAATCCCGAAAACTATGCTAAAATAAGAGAAGTTTCTAATACAAAAGGTTAAATTATGAGTTTTATTAGTCTAAAGAAAATTGGTGATGCACAGAAGAAGGCATCTATCGTCGACGTTCGTTCGGGTGATACCGTACGCGTGACTCAAAAAATCAAAGAAGGCGAAAAGTTCCGTTCACAGGTTTTCGAAGGTGTAGTAATCCGCGCTGACCGCAAAGATTCTCATACCGCTCGCATTACCGTCCGCAAGGTGACTTCTGGCGTCGGGGTTGAGAAATCTTTCTTGATCCACAACCCATTGGTAGAGAAAATCGAGATTGTTCACCGCGGCAAAGTTCGTCGTAACAATCTTTCATTCTTGCGTGAACGCTCTGGTAAATCTGCCCGTCTCGTCAATAAGAACATTGATAAGGCTACCTTGAATGCCACCGTCAACACCGGTGTTGCCGAACCAGCCGTTGAGACTGCTGAAGCCCCAGCTGCTGAGACTCCAGTTGAAGCCTCTGAGGCGCCCGTTGCTGCAGAAGCAAAAACTGAAAACTAAAACTTGGTCCAGGATCTACGGATGGCAAACATCCTTATGGGTCTAGACGAAGTTGGTCGTGGTCCGCTTGCTGGTCCGCTAACAGTCGGTGCTGTTATCCTCGGCACCGACTTTCAAACTCTGCCCGAGTATACCGAGTTACATGACTCCAAAAAACTTACCGCCCCAAAACGGAATCATCTTGCCGAAGTCATCCGCGATCATGCTGTCGCCCACGGTCTCGGCTGGGTTAAAAGTACCGACCTCGATCGCCTTGGCCTCGGCCCAGCCCTCCGTCTTGCTGCTCGACGTGCCGTTAGCCAAGCTCTCGCCGCCAACCCGACCATCCACCCTGCCGAAATCATTATTGATGGCGCCACTAATCTTCTAACTGGTACGCCCCACGAAGCTATCGCTACCACCCTCAAAAAAGCCGACGACCTTGTCAAAGAAGTTAGCGCAGCCTCTATTATTGCTAAGGTTGCCCGAGATTATTACATGACCGAGCTCGCCAAACGTTACCCAAAATACGGTTTTGATACTCATATGGGCTACGGTACCGCTGCTCACCTCGCCGCACTGCGAGAATATGGCCCTTGTCCGGAGCATCGTCGTAGTTTCCGACCAGTAGCTGAACTCGCTTCGGAAACTCGAACGCCCACAAAATCCCCCAATCCCACCATTGTTGGTCGCACCGCTGAATGCGCGGTTGCTACTTTCCTTGAGTCAAATGGACATCACATTATAGCTAAAAATTTTCGCACCAAATCTGCCGAAATCGACCTCGTTTCGACCAAAGACCAGCAAATTTTCTTTACTGAGGTTAAATTCCGTAGCAAGTCCGATCATGGCTCCGCCCTCGCCCAAATTACCCCCACAAAACTCAATCAGATGCGCTATGCCAGCGAAGTTTTTATGCATAAAAATCCCCACTTCCGCGATTATCGGCCTCTGCTAGCTGCCGCGAGTGTCATTAAACCAGATTATACGGTCGAAGATTGGTTTGTTATCACCTAGTTCAGTGTTGGACTAGCCAAAGTTAATAATTTGGCAAACCCCCAGTAAAAAGCGGGCAAATACCCGCTTTACTTAAAATCTACACCTGCCATCCAGCAATTGATAAATTTTCTCTGGTCCTGCCAGGAAGGAGAGGGATTATTGACCAGCTCCCAGTAATACTCGACCCGGTCTCTGACTGCCATGAATTCTTGCGCAATCCTCACCACTCCAAAAATGTAACTATACCCCCGCACACGTGCGTTAGAACAAACACATTTGCGATGCCTACGACCTACCGCTTTACGCATCAACTTAGTCAGTACCTCCGATTCCTCATTTGAACGCACCTTGAGAATTATCTGCATATCGGTCGCATACCGGGGCGGTACGATTTTTAGTATCGTCTGTTTTGAATAATATAATTTGGCCACTTCAGTTGCCTCGGTCATAACTCCGAATCGCAGAAAAACTTCCGGTGGTTCGGCTTCTTGCGCCGTTCTTTGGGCTGTTCCGTCAAAACCCAGCACGTTTAGTACCTGCTGACTTGTGTCCGGCAAAGCCCTGGTCGAGCCACTCATTTGTATTGTCACTTCTTGCTGCAATGTTCGTTCGCTACGATAACATGATTCCGACAGTGAAATCATCGCCTCCAGAGGAAGCATCCCGTAGCGCCCATCCGCCGGTGGTATTAGTAATAACGCTCGCCCCATATCTATAACTTGGCAATTGCGGTACTGACCCTTAACTATATTGACTACAGCTGCACGTTTATCCATACGCACGCCCTCCTTTAATAATGCGATTCTGGCTCCAAGAGCCGTCCTATCGTTCTAGCCTATCACAATTTAGGATTTTCGTCAAGACAATACCAATCACTCAAACTAAAGTATTGACATTTTAGAAAAAGTGTGCTACAATAGAAAGATATAGGTATTTTTCTACTTTGAGACGTTGAATCGAAACTCCACCACGTCACCCTCGTTCATGATGTAAGTTTTGCCTTCGGTTCGAAGCTTTCCAGCCGCTTTAACGGCCTGTTCTGAGCCTAACTCGGCCAAGTCATCATATTTCATCACTTCGGCCGCGATAAATCCGCGTTCAAAATCCGTATGAATCGTCCCGGCTGCCTCTGGCGCCGTCGCACCTTGCTTTATAGTCCAAGCCCGTACTTCTTTTTTGCCAGCCGTCAAGAAACTCTGTAACCCCAGTGTTTTATAGGCGGCCTTTATTAATTCACCTAGCGCATCTTCCTCTACACCGTATTCTTGCAAAAATTCGCGACGTTCCTCGGCCGACATCCCCGCCATTTCGCTTTCCAACTTTGCATTTACGAACACTGCCTGATTTGGCGCCACCATCTCGGATAACTTAGCGCGTAACTCCTGATTGCTAAGTTGTTTTTCATCTACGTTAAACATATAAATCACCGGTTTTTCCATCAAATAGGGAATCATGCTGCCCGGCTCATCCTTGCCAGCGTTTTTCTTGCGTTTTGCCTCCGCCTTTTCACGCGTTTCAAGATCGGCCAACTCTAACTCGGTCTGAATCACTTCGATATCACGCTTCGGATCAACTGAATTGGCTACATGTGTCACGTCGCCATCCTCAAACACCCGCACTACATGGCAAATGATTTGGCATTCTCGAATATGCGCCAAGAACTTATTCCCCAGGCCTTCGCCCTTGCTAGCCCCCGCAACCAATCCAGCAATATCCACAAACTCCACCGTCGCCGGCACGACCTTTTCGGTATCGTACATCTTGGCAAGCACCTCAAGGCGCGGATCTGGCACCGGCACAATTCCAACATTCGGCTCAATCGTCGCGAACGGATAGTTCGCTGCCAAAGCGCCAGCATTTGTCAAAGCATTAAACAAGGTCGATTTGCCCACATTTGGCAATCCTACAATTCCTACTTTCAAATTCATAAACTAATTTTAGCATATTTTCACCAAATTTCAAACTAATGAACGTTCCGTCAAAAAAACATGCCATATTTTCTTCACAAACAAAATATTTATGCTAAAATAAATACATATATGGAAGGTCAACAGGTGGGAACCGCAAATCCAACTAATTTGGATCAGCAAGTTTTGTCGGATCAAGAAACTCTTGAGCTGCTTTGGCCAACTGATTTAATTGCCGAACTCTCAAAAAAGCGCAACTTTCACCCTTGGGGTACTGCACTTTCAGTCGCAAACTTTATCGTCGCAAGTTTAGTCGGCTTCATTCTGGGACCCATGCAGCTAATCATTCTAGTTATTTCCGGCGACTACGTCATGGTGACGGAGGATTTCTTGCCAATTGCCCTGCGCATTTCTTTGATGCTAACTGGACTACTCGCTATCTCCAATGTCGTCGCCATGATACAAACTTGGCGCGAGGAAAATGATGATAATCTTAGCTCTGGATTACTTGGTCTTGGCAGTAGTCTTATTATACTCGCGGTTTGGATTACGGCCTTTGTTTTGCCACTTCAGGCCCATATCATGACTATCCTTACGCTCGGCCTCACAATTTTAGCTGGTGTCGGTGCTTATATTATTCGAAAAACCATGCCAGTCAACATTGAGCGACGCACTCCTAATGGGCTCAAACTTTTGCTCGCTTTTGTCATCACGCTTAGCGTTGGCGAAGCAGTTGCTACTTTTATCTATGTTATCACCCAAGTAAGTTCCGCAGAGCAATCTCAGGTTGAATTACAGGAACTTGGCGCCGCCCAAATGGCCGCTCGTATTGATGGCGTATCAAGTGGCCTCTCCGATCTCGTTTTTACGCTTTGTAGTGGAGTGTACAGTGGCGTCTATTTACCAAGCAATCTAGCTGACAGTGGTATCTTCGAATGCAATACATCACACAACGTCTTCGCTGTCTCTGGTCCTAATGAACCAGCTACCGACTCCCGGACTGACAGCGTTTTGCTCGGATCTGCTTTCTATTTTGGCACTACCTACAACCAACTCGTTTCTAATTATTTCCCAATTGAGACCGGCGCCAAATATCTATATCGCGACCTCAGCGCCACCGAATACCCCAGCGAACTTATTCTGCTGCTCCCGTCACCTGACGAAGCTTATCTTATTGAGGCTTACGTCGAAAATCTTGTCGGGTACATCAACGCTCGCAATCAGGACCACGATCTCCTGCTTAGCCTCTTCTATGCCCCAGAATTCAATACAGTTGTCTCTACTAAAGACTATATCCTTGTAGCCGCAGCCGATACGCTCTCACTAATTGACCACCTGCCAAATGGCAATCGTCTCACGGGCTATTTGAATGGTAAACGTGGCACATATATTTACACTCCTGATACCAACCTCGCTGCCCTACAAGAGCTAGCATCAAGTCCATTGCTCTACTCTAGCCAGACTTTCGACGCCATCAAACGTAATCGCCACATCACTGCACTTATCCAGCATAATCATGAGTATACTAGCGATGAGCTTCGTGAACTACTTTGGGACAGCTTTGTCGACCCAGAAGTCGATCAGCCCGAAGGGGCAGAAGCTCAGGAAACTCCCGCTGAATAATCATTACTTACCGTGTTTAGTTTTCTGCCACTTCACATCTTTAGTAAAAAGAGCTTTTAGTGCACACCATACATAGGTCAATAGATAAATTGGGTTAAATAAAATCGTCCTCATTTCTAGACCTTGGCGCAGTTTATAGCATTCGCGGCTAAGCATTACCACCGTAATTACTAGAAGTACCGCATATACCAACACCACCACACCAACCCCCAGCCACAACCAATCTACGTTTAATCCAATTGAGCGCACAAAAAGCCCGTCAACCATAAGCAAGATTGCTCCAATCAACATCAGAATGATTGGTTTTACCCCGATTAGCTCTTTCATAAGGCTGCCAAAATTCTCCGGCCGATCATGTCTCAGAAGCTCACGCATTCGCGGCAAATAAAGTCTACGCGCCGCAAAATAACCTTTGATCCAGCGCGTACGTTGCGCTACCGTTTCGGCATATTGCACTGGTTGCTCGTCATAAAAAGTCGCCTGCTCGTTATAATCAGTCGGAATATTCTTCACCATCGCGTAAAGTGACATTTCGTAATCCTCAGTCAAGCTATGAAATGGCCATCCACCCCATTTCTCTACCAAATTTCCACTCACATAACAGCCCGTTCCGGAAAAAATAATATTCGCGCCCAGTTTCTTGCGCTTATGATTCCCGAGCACGTTAATCATCGAAAAAGTTAAACTCGAAACCGCCGAAATTACATTATCGTTCGCGTTCTTGGCCGCTCGATAACCAATCGCCATTTCGTAGCCCTGCCGATAACTTTCTAACATTTGCTCAAAATAATCCTTCGCGAGAATATTATCCGCGTCAAATACAAAATACAAATCATATTGTTCACTACGTTCTAAAATTTCCTGCACCGCATCGTTGAGCGCATAGCCTTTGCGTTGTTTGCTAAGATCTTTACGCAAAATTACTGTATTACCGTATTGTTCGGCAATCGCTCGCGACGGATCTTCATTCTTCTCCAAAATCACATAGACGTCTTCCGCCCGCACGGGATAACTTTGGCGTTGAATACTTCTAAGCAACCCCTCAATTACCTTACTTTCGTCTCGAGCCGGGATCAAAACCGCAATACGTGGCTCTTTTTCTCGATGATGTAAAGTCAAATGGCTAAATTTGAGCAACCATCCACCCAGCAAAAAACCACCCACTCCACCTATGAGTAATCCTGCCCCCGCAATTGTTATTATAGCCATCTCTACTGCCGCCTTTCCATATTGGTATAATATTTGCGCAAAAACTCATCGGGATAGTATCTATCATAGAACTCCCCAATCGGCGTCAAAGGTCTGATTTCGTGATGTCGCAAATTTTGCCGAATTAACGCCGACCAGGAAACCACCATGTTGAAAATCATAAAAATCAACAATGCAATGAACAAATTCTCGCCAACCGCAGGTGGAATCTTTTCGATCAAACTCGATACCCACGGATAAACGATTTTCATAAAAACCAACCCCATCGCTCCCCAAATCAACATGATTGGCAAGGTGGTACGGCCATTGATATCGAGAATTTGGTTGCTATAATCCCACGATCGTGTGCCAATCACCAGTTCCTGACCAAGACTCAATAAATACTCCACCGCCCCACCCATCAAAGCCGAATAGAGGAAAATCTGCCAATTTTTGTACGGCTTCCGAAGCAGCAACCAACACATCAGCGCCGCACCAAACCCATAAATCACATTGAATGGTCCATAGATTACTCCGCGGTGTGTCATCCAAACTCCTACGCCAGTCTCCATCCATGTCCGCACAAAGATTAGTATATCTTCATAAATCGTACCGATCACCGAACCAATCAAGAAAATGAAAAATAGCTTCTTAAAGCAGAGGCCTTCGGCAAATTTTGGACTGGATTCGGGGCTATTCTTTTGGGGATTTTGGTTTTTCATAAGTTTTACTTGATAACTATAATTATTATAGCAAAAATCTTGGCTATTTCCAGTAAAAAGCCCCGAAAATAACGGGGCCGAAGAAATAGTAGGAGCGGTGTTGTCAGGTAGATATAACCATAGCCGTGGTCATGTAGTCAGGGTGGCCACCGGACAGATTTGTGAAACGCAACCAAGCATCGACATGATTAAATTCAAAATCAATATCGTACGCAATAATATCGCAATGTTGGTCATCAATATACTCCTGCGTTTGGTACCGGAAATACAGCTCTCTGCTAAGCTGGATGAGCTTCTCACCTAAATCTGCGGGGGTGTAATACTCGACCTTTTTAAACTTGCGGTATTTCTTCCAGATACCGAAGTCAGTTTTACGTTCACGAGTAAAACCGTAGTAGTCATTCAGGAATTCCATAATTGAGCCAAAATCATGTACATACTCGCATTTGAAGCACCCGCGCAGCTCTAATGGATGGTCGCTTATTTTTAGTGAGTACATACTGCCAGTCGCCAGACCGTACTCACGCTCCAAATATAAATGGTATCCTGAAAGGAACTGAAAAATCTCTTCCGGAGTTTTGCGTTCCGCTTTTTCGACGTCTGTGCCTGAATAAAAGATCCGCATAAAGAATTCTGTACGATTTCCCATGCCATATTGCCTCCCGCCAGCTTTTTCGTGGCGGATATGATTCAGTGCCATAAATACATCACTCTCCTTCTCTATTCTCAATGTGCTCCCACCATTCTTCTCCTTAAGAATAACATACAATTTGGGATAGTCGCAACAAATTGTGATAAAGTTACTCTTGCATAAGCCACCCTAAACTGCTATAATACTCCTATCGGGGTGCTAGCTCATTTGGTAGAGCGCTTCCATGGCATGGAAGAGGTGAGGAGTTCGAATCTCCTGCACTCCACCAAGACAGGATAAACTTGACGCAAGTCAAGGTTGTTTTGTCTTGGGAGTTAGCATAGAATCGAATCTCAACGCCGAGTTCGTTATCCGCCCGGTCGCGTAGCGACGACGGCGCGGATTGGATCTTGTCGTTTGGTATAATAGGTGCATGAAGAAGAATGTTAATGCTGACCCATATCTTGCCATCATAGACAATAACGACATGGTGCAAAGAAATTTACAATTACTTGCCGACGACGCATTTAATAACAACGAATCCCTAATCACGATGCGTCACAGAGAAAATGAGTATTTCTTGGAGCTTACGGAATTGATAAAACCCGTAATAGAGTCGCACAAAGATGTATTTTTGGATGAAGATGCGTGCAGTTCTTCCTCTAGACTTAACTACCATCACATCTGCTTTTTGTCCAAAAGCGAAGATGAAGAGTCCTTCATATGTAATATAACAAAATGGCTTATTACTTGCTTGGCGACTGAAAAACAAAAAAATAATGAAAGCTATGTTTGCCAACTGCTAGAAAACTCATCCCCTTTACCTAACGGAGTCAACCTCGCAATATCCAAAGAGGGCCTAATTAATCTCTCGGAGATTCAAGATCGATCTAAATTATTAGACCATGCCATAGATCTCCTGGACGGTCGCAGGATTTACCTACACCAATTTTTAAGACGCCACTTCGATTCAAATTTCGTCGATATACCAAGGATATTGGACTTTGCTATGCAACAGGGTCTAAAAGTAGAGGCAAGAGTAGATCCATTCCGTATCGGTGACATGTCACGCTATTGCAACATTATGGAATGCGATGCCTGGTTTGGGCCGAAGTTCAATCAACGGCTTCTTGATTCCAAAGACAAGTCGGAAAAATTTACGGTGCAACGCTTCAGCGGTGATAATCCTGAAGAAAAAGTGTACAATCAATATATTACAATTTTCCGCACATCAATGCTTGATGCCAATAAGGGGCTCAGGCAGTTTTTCGTAGAAGAATATTCTCCATATTTGGATTGGGCGCAATCCACCATGGCAGGAGTCGGCGAAAAATATGTCATACAGCGTTTCGCGCATTTTGTTTACGATCAAAATGCGAAGAATTTTGAACATATTGATTGCGCAGTACGAATATTTGATCGAAATGAGTACGATAAGTTTTATAAAGTAGTAAACCGAAATAAAGATCCTGGAGGAAAAATAGGAAAGAGATTTAAATTATTTAAAATATCTGGCGGAATAAGCTATGAGTTAATCGAACGTAGTTTGTATAGTTTCTTCAGGGGAAATATTCATTTAGTTGAGTATTTCAATAGTTTAGACTTTTCCGGCGCTGTAAAGTTGATTAAAGAGCAACAAATGAAACGAGCTGCTCTCAAGAAAGAGTACGACCGGAATTGCCCATACTAGAAGCGTGGGTAATTTGATGGATTTGCATGAACTCACAAATTTACATTATATAATATAAGTATATGACCCTCATCAAAACCATCGACTTATGGACCGAACAACATGACAACCATTGCGAATGTTTTAATGGTGCGTTTGTTGATGGCTTCGAGAACAACAAAATCGCATTTGATAAGTATAAAATAGTCAAAAATTGCAACTGCATCATAACGGTTGAACCAAAAGACATCCCAATCAACAATAAGCACAATGCCATCGTATTTTATAAAAACGAAGTTCCTGTAAGGCTAATGGTGGTAAATAAAAACACGGATGTTGATAAATGCATTAATGTCGCACTAAACCAATATTTTGAGGATAGCGTGCTGGAAGATGTATACAAAAAATTGAGTATTAAGTCATCAGTAATAAATATGGCAGAAACACCAGCCAATAATATTGCCCCCCCCCCGAAGAAATCGACGTTGGCTCTTGCGACAGATGGAATCTTTTATACAATATGCTTCAAGGCTTGTATACGGAAACGAACAATGCGTACGGAAATTTCTCGAGCGATAAATACTATTTCATACCAGACCTATTTATCAAATACGACCTAACGACCGATAAAGAGAAATTTGGAATTGTGCATAAATGCGCCTTCATTAATACTATAAAGACGAGGTTAATCCCTATTCAGGAAAATTCGCCACTAACCAAACGCCCGGCATAAAAAATCAGAGCCGATGCGTGCTATAATAAATACAATCAACTAAAAATCATAATCGGGAGAATTCTACCATGAAAAACCAAAAACTTATCATCGGAATCTGTGTAGCAGTAGCAATCGTAGCGATTGCGGCGGCAGGAATTTTTGCATTCAGTAGTAACGATGATCCAAAGACGGACAATTCCGACACTACCAGCGAGCAAAATCCCAATGCAAAAGTCACTATTATCGAAGCCATGCAAAAAATCAAACCCAGCAGCACTCAGGAAGAAATCACTGAACTTGTTGGCTTCGAACCAACTACCGACGCTATGATTGGTAGCGACCCAATTTGGAAATTCGATTCCAAAAACTGGATTTCCTACAAAGCCTATAATGACAGCGTCACTATCCAAGCTGCCATTGACAAAGAAAATTTGAAAGACGAAAATATTACACTCCCAACAGCAACTGAGCTACAAAGCATGCTCAACAACGGTTCATTTACTTATAAGGAGCTAGTCGAAAAAATCGGCGGAGAGGGAACTTTGACCAGTATTTCTGACGGTTCCGTAATTTACACCTGGGTCGATAAGCACGACCAAAAGCTCGGTGCAACCTTCAACAAAGAAACCGGCAAATGTACAGTTGCTAGCTATCGCTAGTCTAATCCATGCTCTTTTCTCAAAAACTCATCCACTTCTTTTAGCTCTTGCTCAAACAATTCGTAGCTTTGCAAATAAGTCTCTATCTCGGCCAGAAACTTTTCAAATTCTGAATTCGGGATAGGGCTTTTTGCATATCCACCTTTCCCATATTTCTTCTTAATATACTGAAAACTCCGCTCCACCATCTCTTCCCACGAAAGTTCCGGCGAAAATTCCAACGTAAAACTATGTGTACTTCGCAAAACTCCTTCGATCGTCGTGAATCGATCCGCCGAAGCAATAATTTTTCCATAAATACTCCTCGGCTCATATTCCAAAGATCCACGATGGTCCATAATCGCTTCCTTCATCACTCGAATTTCATCGTCCGAAAAATATCCGCAGATAAACTCATCTTCACCTAACAATCTTGCTGAAACTTCTTCATGCTTCTCTCGACTAATAAAACATCCCAAATCATGAAAGGCCGCAATCGTATAAACCATGTTCACATCAACCGCATATTTCTTGGCCAGTTTTAAGCTCTTTTTGATTACATCTCGAATATGCCAAAGTTGATGTGCCCAATCATTTCTCGCATACAAAGGCAAAACGTCTTTTTCTATGTAGTCCACTAGATACTGGCCCATGATTTTATTGTAACATCAAACTGTGATATAATATAATATATGCGTTATAAACTACTCTGGCGACTGTCATAATTATCCAAAACCAACTTTAATTTTGAAAGAATCTATTATGACAAAAAATCCTACTATTCTGACTGGCATCCGCGCCAATAGCGAACTTACTCTCGGTAATTTTCTGGGAGCATTGCTGCCAATGGTTCGCCTCGCCAACGAATATAGTAAAAAGGATTGCCACGTCAACATTTTCTCACCCGATCTCCATTCAATTATTTCCGAAGTTGACGGCAGTCTACACGATAATCTTTATCGTACTATCAAAATCTATCTAGCCGCCGGCCTTGAGCTAAACGACCATATCCACTTCTATCGTCAATCACGCATCCCGGCTCATTCCGAACTCTGCTGGATTTTGAATTGCACCGCCACCATGGGCGAGCTAAATCGCATGACCCAGTACAAAGATAAAAGCGAAGGCAAAGATAGCGTCAATGTTGGTATTTTTGATTACCCTGTGCTCATGGCCGCCGACATTCTGCTCTATGATGCAACCTACGTTCCGGTCGGCGAAGACCAGTTCCAGCACCTCGAACTCACTCGTCGTCTAGCCGAACGATTCAATCATAAATATGGCGAAACTTTTACCATGCCAGCCAAACCTGAAGACCAAATCAAATTCATGAAAACCGATAACGGAATTCGCATTCGTGACCTACAGAATCCCGAGAAAAAAATGAGTAAATCCACTCCTGCTGAAAATAGTAAAATTATGCTTAGCGACGCCCCAACGGCGGCTCGCAAGAAAATCATGTCTGCTATTACCGACTCGGTCGGCAAAATCCAATATGATATGTTTAACCAACCAGGCATTTCTAATCTATTACAAATCGAAGCGCTCGTAAATGACGCTCCGCTGCAAGAAGTCATCTCCACCTGGGCTGGCGAAACCCATTATGGCGATCTCAAGCAAAAAGTTGCTGAATCGGTCGCTACCATGCTCGAAGCCTTCCAATCCAAGATTGCTAACATTCAAGATCAAACCATCACCGATTTACTCGAAGCAGGTGAAGCCTACGCCAACGAAATTGCCAGCACAAAGTTATTAACCGTACAAGAACGAGTTGGCCTGAGATGATTCGTACTGGTAAAAAATTTAGTAAACCTAAACTCTCGCGCGTCATTAACGGTGATGATGTCTTGCCAGAAGCCGCATTGGCGCCCGAGAAAGTTCGCCTTGATCATCTACTCGTAGAACAACATCCTGAATATAATCGCGCCAGCTTGCAAACTTTTATCAAACAAGGTTTTGTGACAGTTGACGGAGAAATTGTCACAAAGCCCAACACCAAAATATTACCCGACACAAAGATTGCTTTGAACGTACCCGACGCACCGGCCTTGCCACCACGTCCGCCAGTAATTTATGAAGACGACCATGTACTAGTGATCGACAAGCCTGCCGGCTTGCTCAGCATGGCCAAAGGCGAATATTGCCCCGAAGCCACCTTGGAGAATTACGGCTTACTCGTGCATCGACTTGACCGCAACACTTCCGGCGTAGTGATTTTGGCCAAAGACCCCGAAACCCAGACCATGCTCCGCAAACAATTCCAAGACCGCAAAACCCATAAAACTTACTACGCCATTGTCGAGGGGCGCCCAAAGCTCGACAGTGCGCTCATTGACCTGCCCATCACACGCAATCTTAAACACCCCACCACTTTCCAGGTCGCAGAAAATGGCAAACCCTCCCAAACTCTTTATAAAGTTCTCAGCAGCAACGATAAATATTCGCTCCTCGAACTTAAACCAACCACTGGCCGCACTCACCAACTCCGTGTTCACCTCAAATATCTCGGCACACCAATTGCCGGCGACCCTGTCTATGGCGACGCTAACTCTGCACCGCGTTTAATGCTCCATGCTGGTAGTCTTGAAATTACTATCCCAGGTCAAACCGCCGGAACAGGGAACGAACGCCGCACCTTTTCCGCTTCACTACCGCCAGAATTCTCGAAACTAATGGAAATGTGATGTTTTTTGACCGACTTTCCGACATCCCAGCCATCGCAAAGCGTACTCATTGCTCAATTTTTGTTGTGCCACCAGATACTAAACTCGAACTCAAAAATGCCCTTTATCTCACTCCTGACACCAGCAAAAAGACCAATATCATTAGCGTCGAACAAATGCGCGAATTTATCGCCCTCACTAGTCACCGCGAAACGACTGACCGCTATTTCGTGATTTCGCCTGCCGATGCCATGAACGAAAGCGCCGAAAACGCTTTTCTTAAGACTCTCGAAGAACCATCTGATTTTTGCCATTTTATTTTACTTACCACCGCGCCCAATCTCTTGCTCCCCACCGTCCTCTCTCGCTCCCAAGTCTATATTCATCGCAAGAAATCTACTCTCGATCACCCACCCGAATACTCTACCAAGATCATGAATCTCGCTAAACAGATGATTGCCGCCACACCGGCGACCTTACCGAGACTTGCTGATGACATTTCTAAATCCAAAACTAGCGCTCGTGAATTAGCCCTGAATATCACTGCTGCTGCCATTGAAATTCTTTATAAAACCTACTTCAAAACTCACCAAACCAAGTTTCTTGCTAAACTACCCAATTTCATTGCTCTCTATGATAATCTTGAGCACAATGGTCATATAAAGCTCCAAATTATAGCCAATTTATGCTAAAATATATAGTATGACCGGTATTGCCTTGATCGTTATTCTTGCATTTTCGATTGTCTTTTTGTATCCAGTTCTCAAACGCAAACCAGCCGAAGTCGAGCACACCGCCCGCTATGACGTACAGATGAAGCGCCTTTGGAGCGCCGCTCAGACTTCTATGCGCGACCACAAACCACTCCGCGCTGAAAAAGCCCTCCTTACTATTCTTAAATTCGACGAAAAAAACGCTGCCGCCTACAACCGTCTTGGCATTCTTTATGCTAAAGAGCAAAAATTCGACGAGGCAATTGAGTGTTTTGAAATTGCCCAGTCGCTCGATAATAATCCTTCTTCACTACATAACGTTGGCTTGATCTATCTCGAAACTGGCTCCTACGAAAAAGCTGCCATGGCTTTCGAGCAAGCAATTGAATTAGAGAACGATGTCGCCGCCCGTTATATTGCCCTCGCCAAAGCCTACGAACGGCTTGGACAATCCAAAGCCGCAGTCGAAGCGCTGGAACGCGCCTATGACCTTGACCATAGCGCCAATACCCTGCGCCTCATTCTCGCCATTCATGAATCGACTGGCGATGCTGCCGCCCTCGCTGACACTACCGCTCGCATCGAGCAACAAATCGCCGAAGCGACTCGCAACACTAATCGTCGCACTAAGCGCCCAGCTACCACCACTCGACGTATTTAGTTATTCACCGCATCAGTTTCAATAATGAATGCGGTCAGAAATTCATTTTTTAGAAAAAACAGCCCTTTAGGGGCTGTTCCTTCATACTGGTGCTGGAAGTAGGACTCGAACCTACGAAGGCCGAAGCCGAGAGATTTACAGTCTCTTGTCATTGCCACTAGACGATTCCAGCAATACTTCCATTATAACAAAGATTTACATTTTGACAAGGTTTTGTGCTATAATAAATAGCAGATGCCGTGTTAGCTCAGTTAGTAGAGCAGCCGCCTTGTAAGCGGCAGGTCGTCGGGGCAGAGCCGACACACGGCTCCAATTTGTGTTAATTATATGAAATCTGCTCGAAATATTTTATTTGCTTTTATCTTGAATCTCTTTTTTACTGTATTTGAATTTTTTGGTGGAATTTTTACTGGCAGCTTCGCGATTCTCTCTGACGCAATTCATGATTTTGGGGATGCTATCAGCATCGGTATAGCCTACCTGCTTGAAAAAAAATCTAAAAAACGCCCCAATTCCACCTATACCTATGGTTATGCACGCTATTCTATACTTGGCGCCCTCATTACTACGATTATTCTGATTCTCGGTTCAGTCTTCATTATTATCGGCGCAGTTACTCGCCTCTTCGAGCCGACTGAAGTCAATCACGACGGAATGATTATCCTCGCCATTATCGGCGTCATCATCAATTCTGCTGCTGTGTATATTACGCATGGCGGCAAGAATCTCAACCAGCGTTCTGTCAGCCTTCATATGCTCGAAGATGTTCTCGGCTGGGTGGTCGTCTTAATAGGATCGATTGCCATCAAGATTACCGATTTATCTATCATTGATCCCGCCATGTCTATAGCCGTCGCTGGATTTATTCTTTTTAGCTCGCTACGCAACTTTGGCGAAATTCTTGACCTTTTCCTTGAAAAAACCCCTCGTGGCGTCTCTGTCAAGGATCTCAAATCCCATTTGCGCGCTCTTCCTGACGTCGAAAGTTTACACCACCTCCACCTTTGGAGTATGGACGGCATAAATAATTACGCCACTTTGCACATCGTAACATCCAGCAAGAAAACAGAAGAGCTCAAAACCGCTATTCGCACCGAAATGGCTGAACATGGTATCCAGCATGTCACAATTGAACTTGAAGCACCGGCCGAACATTGTCACGACACTAATTGTAAATCCGCCACTGCAACTGTAAGACCCCATCACCATCACTAATGTCACAGATCTGCCGCCGCCGTCACAGTACCCGATTTTTAGTTGGCTTCATTAAAGCCACCACTTTCCTTATTTCTGCCAGCTTCATCTTTGTCAGCTACGTCTGGGAATCGCCCCGTAGCAAGAAGAATAAAAAGGGAAATCCACATGTCTAAACCAATTCTCATCCTCGGCCCCGGTCGCACTGGAAAAACTACCTTGGCACGCTTATTACGTGCGGAATTACCCACCTACAACCTGCTTCACGCCGACGCTTTACGCGCTGCCATCATGAAACAGCTCCCCCCTAGATACCCGCAAGAACTATTGCATTATGAAAAGAACTCCCACTATGCCAATTTATTACTTGGTCTCTTCAACGAGCAATTACAACAAGACCAGAACGCGCAAGACCTCATCCTAGACGGCGGAACTATCTCGCCCCAATTTCTCACAAATCAAGCAGCAGTACTCACGCATGAACCAGTAATCGTTTTTCTTGGCCATGGTGACTTAGACTCCGAAGGAATTTTTCAGCTCATCCGT
The DNA here is from genome assembly GCA_948851665.1 of uncultured Candidatus Saccharibacteria bacterium. Lineage (GTDB taxonomy): Bacteria > Patescibacteriota > Saccharimonadia > Saccharimonadales > Saccharimonadaceae > Nanosyncoccus. The sequence continues at coordinate 11,379 of CAQOWG010000005.1, read as the reverse complement.
AAAAATGATACTGCAACTGATTGGAGCTCCGAGCTTAGCGATTCCGATCTCCGCATCAAAACCGCTCTTTTCGCCAAACAAAACCAAATTTATCGCGCCGAATGCGCCACCACTGGAATTCGCTACATCGATACGAGCCAAAATCGCTCCGCAGTTCTTGCACGTTTAGCACAAGAAATCCTCCGAAATCTCTAAAAATCATTTACATCTCTAAACTTTTGTGATAAAATACTAACTATTATGGCAAAGAAGAATAACACTAAACGCAAGCTCGTCGGCTTGGTTTCTGAGGAGTCCGGCATTCGTGCTTACTACACCAAGAAGAACACCATGAATACTCCCGATAAGTTGAGCCTTCGGAAGTATGATCCAGTTCTTCGGAAGCACGTCGTCTTCACCGAGACCAAAAAGAATCTCGGTCGCAACGAAGTCAAAGAGAAGAAGCGCTAAAATCGCCACGAGGGAACGAAAAGGTGTTGTAAAAACTACAACACCTTTTCTCGTGTGCCGAAATGTTGGCAAATTACTCAATAACCAATTTACGGCTCTTCTTGCGCTTTTGGGGTTTCTGAATATTCTCAGCTTCCTCATTTGCGTCACCCACCAGCTCAGCCTCTGTCATATCATCGACATTGTCTTCCATTTCCGACAGCTGACGCGACATCCGCTCAGCTAGAATCTGCTCTGCCGCTCTCGTCTCAGCATCTTTTCCGGCCTCTTCCTCAAACCCCGACTCACCCTCTTCCTCCCCATCTGGAAAAACCGATGCCCAGTCCGTCGTATTCCAGACCAAATCATCCCACTCTGGTACCGCATCTTCGGCCTCGTCATTCAAGATAGCCTGTTCGGTCGCCGCATTAGCCGCAATCGCATCCGCCACCGTCACAGTTTGCTTGCGCTCGGACTTTGGCACGCGCTTTACTTTAATCGAAAAATCCTCCGTCTCTGGCGTCGTAACTTTACCATCTGCTTGTGCTGTAAGCTTTGGTGGTTTTGGTAATTTTTGCAGGACCCGGTCACGCAAAATCTTCTGTACTGCTTCAAAATGCTGCACCTTTTCTTCACTCAGATCCAGCAAATAATCCAATGCTGTCAACCGCGCAAAGTCTTCATAAAGTTTCTTGTCCTTCGTGCGTAAAACTTCATCCCTAAGAGCATAAAGCGACTTTTGCAGTTCAATCTGTTGCGCCGAACTCAACCACTCTGGCGGTCGATAGTGAATATCCTTACCGAGCACCAAGCCATCTACTCCCACTTTTGCCCGCTCTGATCGAATGCTTACAGAAGTCTTTACGCTAACTTGTACGCGTGGCTGCATAGCTATAATCATCTCCGACGCATTCAAAAACTTATTATTCGGATCTTTTTGCCAACTCTGAATTAGCTCGTCAAAGAAACGCACCACTCCTACATCTCGATATTTACGAAAAATTGAAGTATCTAGACAGATGTTTAATAAATTACCCCTGAGAGCCTCAAGCTCCAACTCCTTTTGACACTTACGCGCCGAGAAGATGTAACGTCCACTTGGTTTCTCAGTGATTTTTATGCTTGGAGATGTAGACACAGACGCCGTAGTTGTTTTGGCCATTCCGCGCACAAATTCCGCCGCTGTTGCCTTACGGCGACCAGCACGCATAGTTTCCGTTACTATCTCGCCTGGCTTTGGCTCCACAAACTCTGTTTCAGATCTCACCTCCTCAACCATAATCAGACGCTCAGCCTGCAAAATCGCCTGCGAAAACTTGGTATTTTCCGCAATTACTCGCAAATTTGGACAATCTTTTACTTCAAAAACCTGGTTGGTGCTTCGATAATCCAATATCTTCTCCATCGAACCCGCAAGCACCCCCTTAAACTTTGCTTTTTCGGCATAAGCCGCAATTTTATCATGATAAATCAATTCTGGCATTGCCAATACTTCTGGTTCCACCCCAAAGATTCGCGAAAAAATCTTCCGCTCGGCCTCCATCTGCGACTCAAATTCCGCCTCGTCATAGAAAGAACTCAACGAATAATCATACGGGCAAGCCACTAGTTCAACATTGCCTAGATTCACCAATTTGCGAAGTCTTCGAATCAATTCCGGATCCCATTTTTCCGCCTGTTCCAGCCATAAACCCGAAACACCTATCGAGAGATGCAATTTTGGATATTTTTGCGTGTTGCGCTCCAAAATCGCAAACAACGGCTGATATTCAATCCGATTCGTCTCCCGAAACTCCGCTTCAATCCCAAAAATTTCCGTATCAATCTCATCAATCGGCTTTAAATCATAAGCACGGTGTAATCGGAAAAATAGCTGTATTGCTCGCATTAAATACCTCTCTAGTTACCTTAAGTATATCAAATTAGAGTTCGAGGGTCAATGTCAATCCAACCAAACTCTAGCGCAAGCTAGAGCCCTACGCTACGCAGCGCAGAGCAAAACCGCGGCCACGGAAAGTGATATTCTGGGCGTAGACATTACCGGTCCATGTACTCAGGAGGCGCCCGCCGGTAGCTGAGCCAGCCGTAGCGGACCACCAGTTGCCATTCGTCGTACGCCCGCCGAGGTAGCCGTAGGAACGGTTGTACTCGCCAGTACGCAGGAACTGGAGAGGCCATTCATTAATACGGTTGTAGTTGAGGGTGCTGGCACCCAATAGATAATCACGAGATGCTTTCGTTTCGCCTCTTTTTATATATTTTGTTACAAGCTTTACAAGTGATTTCCATCTCATAGCTAGTCACTTTTTTGTCCAATATCGTAATCAAAGGTCTATTATCTCCAAGACAACAAAATCTATTTTTGACAATGGTCAATTCGTCATTACACTCTTGCCCCATCTTGCTATCCACAAAATCCAATATTACTTTCCCTTGGCTCCCGCAGTTGCATCTGTAACTTAATTTCAACCTATCATAAGTCGCATAGCACAAATAACCTATATTCTCATTACATTTATCACAATACATCCAACCGCCATAATTGGTCGCCAACCTTGTACTCACTAACTCCTTATTGTTTACTACTCTCGCCATGACTTTACTTCCTCCCAAATCATAATTTGTATTACACTATGTTAAAAGTAAAACTCTTTTAGCCCTATTCGTTTTCTAGGTTTTAGCATTGCTTTCACATTAGGATAATTTTTTATTAAAAAGTTGTTTTAGCGTTAAATAAGAAGCAACTACTAATATAACGGTGGCACAAGCTATATTAGGTATATTACTTTCATTGTCAGAGATATTTAGTACTTTTGCACAAAATGGGTTCATCGGTATTGTGACAACTGCTAGCATCAATAGGCAAAAGGCAATTTTATAATTCAGGGCAATTTTAGTAAAAGTACATACGAGAACACAGATCCACCAAAAGATTAAGGCAAATGATGCAATTAGAAAACTTCCCAATAGCCAGCCCCCGCCATAAATATAATTTATAGTGAATAGTAACAAATAGACCAAAGGTGTCATAGCCGCAGAGATTTTACAAAGTTTGTATTTATTATCTTTCAGGTAAAACGGCAAGCTCGTGATAGTAAAAGCCATAAAAACTCCCACTAAAACTATTAAAGACCAAGACAGTTTGTGGTCTATGGCTAAATTACAAATAAAGCAGGTGATAATTCCGATTAAATATCCCAAATCCAAAATATTGAGTAGCCCGTTTTTTATCTCCCTATGCTTCTGGGTTTCTTTTTCAGCTAACATTAAACATTTCTCCTATTAGAATCTTTATCTAATTATAACATTTTTTGCGGAGGCTTTGGAGGAGGCGATAGAGAACTTCCCATTTGTTACGCATAAAAACAAGGTCTTAGCATCACACTTGAAAGTGTCATACCAAGACCTTGGCAGGGCACAGTCCGGCAGGCTTTAACAAAGTTTCTAGAGGGAAATAGTTAAAATTTAGACTCATGCTTCAAATGAAATATTATAAAAACGCCTAATTACTCTTTTTTGAAAAGTAATTAAACTGTTTTTAATATGTGTTTGGCTAGGTCCCATACTTTTTGTGCATTACCACATAATGCCGGGAAGGCTATAACTATTGAGTAGTTGTTCAGTATGGGGCTCAAGAGGAGAATGATAGAATTAAAAGCTACTAAGTATACGGCATGCTTCGCGATTAGCGGAAGCTTGCGTCCCTTATATTGAAAAGATCCGTCCAATATAAGGGATATTATAAAAGCAATTACTAGCGCATTATTCAAATCAAAACAGTTTTGACTGGTTTCCACAATGCTTTGCCATGTGATGATTGGGACGTCTAAAGTAGACAATAGACATTCTTTCAGCATGACGCAAACTAGCAGCAGTAGAACTACGGCGCCTTCGCTAGTCAATATTTTTATATTAGTTTTCATGTTTGTCGTACGACTGCAATGCGTTGATTAGCTTATCTTCTAGGTCTATATAATCGACATACTTTTGATTTTCTTGATCCATTAACACTTCAATATTGTGTCGTTTGTAGTATCTTTGAAAATCAACATCTTCACCATCAATGTTCATTTTTATATCAAACGAGTCGGGCATATCATTATTGCCTACAATGTCGTCCAATATGAATTGAACTACACTTTTAATATTCTCTCCATTCTTGCTTTTTAGCTTTGTTGTTTTATCGAAATTCTTTCCAGCCAAAAAGTCTTCATATTTTAGCAAATTTTTCTCTTTTATCATTTCTCCACTGTAATAATCTCTCGAGGTGAACTCTGCAGTGGTAATAGTTTTGGCTTTCTTTATTTTATCCACTAGCCCACGGTCCATAATGTGTGAGAAAGTTAGATCAGAGTTTTTTGATAGTATGCCTGCGTCTTTTCCGATCTCCCTTAGGCACATTTTTAGCCTACCGATTTGAGGGCAAGCATGAAGGTGCGCGGTAATAAGTAGATTTTGCTGATCATTATAAGCGAAAACATTTTTATATGACAGTGATTTACCTTGCGGAACTTCCAAGTTCTGTTCATCTTTTCCATCGCACTCATTGGCAACTTTTGGTAGCTCATCGCTTTTTAGGTATTGCACATAAATGACGGTAAGCTCATCATTGCAATAAGCGTTCACGATCATTCGTTCTTCGCTAATAGTAACGATTTTGCCATTTGCACCTTGTTCAATTACAACATTCAAGAGGTCAGAGAAAGTATAATTGTCGCTATTCAAAATAGGACGATAGAAATGGAAATTTTTCGTTTTACTTATTGGCATAGCCTTTTTTACTCCAAAAAAGTAGATTCTTTGTATAACCGTATGGTATGTATTATACTACAAAATACCCAATATGATATAATTAGGATAGATAAAAGTGAGAGGTAAATTTTAATGAAAAAGGAAAAGTCCTATAGAAATAAGACTATAGATTTCTTATTGGAAGATGGCAAAGAGTATTTTGAAAAATGTCTCAATAAAAATGCCGATTTTAGTCTAGGTAGCATTACAAATAAAACTATTAACGGCGATACTTTTGAGATATTAGAGAAACTACCAAAAGCATTTGTAGATTTACTGATTGTTGATCCGCCGTATAATCTGTCCAAAGACTACAATGGAAAGAAATTTAAGGAAACAGATGCCATTAGCTATATTGAATATACTAGAAAATGGCTAACCCTAACTGCGCCGCTACTGAAAGAGGACGCTAGTATTTATGTATGTTGCGACTGGAAGACTAGCCTCTTGATTGGGCAAGTTTTGCCAGAGTTTTTTAATGTGAGAAATCGCATTACTTGGCAGCGAGAGAAGGGGCGAGGAGCAAAAGAGAATTGGAAAAATGGGCTGGAGGATATCTGGTTTGCTACAAATAATGGCCGCTGGACCTTTAATCTAGACGATGTAAAAATTCGTCGAAAAGTAATTGCTCCATACAAGTCAGATGGTACTCCAAAAGATTGGCAAGATACTGAAAGCGGTAAATTTCGCGATACTTGCCCATCAAACTTCTGGGATGATATATCTATACCATACTGGTCGATGCCAGAAAATACAGCTCATCCCACTCAAAAACCAGAAAAACTTATTGCTAAACTTATTTTAGCTAGCTCCAATAAAGGGGACTTTATTCTAGATCCTTTTTTGGGGAGTGGCACTACATCGGTTACGGCAAAAAAATTAGGACGGAAATATGTTGGTATTGAGCTTGATCCCACATATTGTGCTTGGGCAGAAAAGCGATTAGAGAACGCGGGCATCAACCCAGATATTCAGGGTTATACCGATGGCGTATTCTGGGAACGTAACACTCTAGGTGAACAAAAGAAAGTCAAGACGGGTGGAGTTACAGTAGTTTAATTGGAGAACAACATGGACAAACAGATTTATTCGCTCGTTGACTTCATCCAGAGATTGTCTGGTAAAGTTAGCAAAGCCGAACTTATAATATATGTTCGAGAAAAATTTAACCTTGTTCAAGATCGGTCGGTATTTTATAATGACAAATTCGCGATACGGTTTAGCTCATCGCAGAGCGGCGGTTTTTCGAATACTATAATTTCATTGTCTAGCTTACAAAAGTATGATGATTTGCCATTTTTAGTTTGTTTGGTTACGCCTAGTAAAAATTTTGTCTATCTAGCTAATACTACATTTTTAAGTAAGGTTAGCCACTCCTCACAAGAATTAAGAGAAGATAACATACGCGGCAGCATTAATGGTTCAGATATCGTAAAAAATTTTGACAGTATGACCAACTCCCCAGAAAATTTCGAAAAACTTTTCGCAATACATCAAGAGCTTGGTTTTAATGGTAATTTACCTCGTCTAGTAGAAGCAACAAATAATATATCTCCTAGCGGGCACAAATATAATGTAGGCGATGATGATCGTAAGGTAATCTTAGAAGCGCCTAACAGGGCACTTGATTTTGTGAGAGCAGAGGAATTTTCCTTGCTAAAAGATGACTTGGATGCTCGTACCAAAAAGTATGAAACAGAAATTATATTGGCTAGCCTTATTGATAATGTTAATGTTCGCGGGCGGCTAATAGAATATATTATTGCTGGAGAGGATGAGGCTTTGCGACAAGATATAATTCATGTCTTACAAAAAGGTATGAGGAAAATTCCTAGCTTTAGAACCGATGATGCACTTGGAGATTTTGTTAAAGTTTTCGATAACTACTATACGGCAACGGACATAAAAACTAAAGTTATGGTGCTCAATTCTGCTCCAAAAGCGTATAACATTGATAAATTGCTAGAATTTTTATCCAAGCCAGACACCGTATTTATGTTCTATTTCGTTGGCATTATGCCAGATAAAATTTTAGGGCAGAGCTTAGTTTCTATTTTTCAAAATGATTTACGCGATACTACACATCTCTTAAAACATTGGGCTGGCCGCAACTCTAGGGGCGTAGCTCAATTTAATGGAAACACAATCAATAGTCTCCTACAAGCTGCCGACAACTCAATTGATGTAGATAAGAGCGTAGAGTTTCTGCAATCACTAATTGAATTATAACGGCATTAACAGTCAAAAAGATAGAGGTAGAACCGTATAAATGGCTGAAAGAATTAGATGAAACTGTCGACCAAGACGGAGAAATTTTTTCCCTCAGGGCTTTAACAGAAAAATTGTCCGTTCAACAGGGGTCAAACGAACAATTTGGTGATTTATATTCGGCTTGGCAGGGGCGGTAAGAGTCGAACTCACGTCTACGGTTTTGGAGACCGCTATACTAACCGTTGTACTACGCCCCTATCCACCTCATTCTAACATAAATACCCTAAAACGCCTAGTTTTTCGTCACTAAAAAATGCCCAGAAAATCCGGGCAAGCTTAGTCTTAACGGTTATTGAGCCTATCCGCTCCAGGACGTGCACGAATCAGACGAGTTTTGTCACCAATAGCAATGAAAATCAAGTAAAAAATCATGATCGTCACAATTGACCTACAGCAACCGATGCCGAAATCATAGTAAACTGTATGCCACGCCAAAACCGTAACACAAATCATCAACCCACAAGAAATGTGCGTCAGGAAAGTTTCACATAGCGTATCTGTATGCTTACAGTACGCCACAAAACACACTTTACCCATACACTCTATATTATAATACCCCAAAGATCCAAAACCATACCTATGAACATCTACCACGCCCTCAATCAAATCACTGCCGAAATCGAGCAACATCTCGACGACACCATCTATCGCTCTTTATCCAAGATTGTTTCGACCTCTACGAATGCCTCTTTTGCGCTCATATCGTCCACCAAAAATTCTGCATCGCCAACATGCAATTCGAGGAAGCTGAATATTTTGCCATCAAAGCTCAAGTTATCGAGTGGATTCTAAGCTAGCCATGCTATAATTTAACCATGAGCAGAGAAAATCGTCTTGGAATTGCGCCGATCTGGCCAATTATTTGGGCAGTAATCTATCTTGCCATTCTTATCCTAGGTATCATAGCGCCCACCGGTGACCTCATTACCACTATTAAACTTGGTGGCATCTGCCTATGTTTACTCTATGTCATCCTGACTTTCCCACACGACTACCTACTAATTCTTGCTATGCTCGCTACTAGTGTTTCCGATATAATTCTTGCTCTCAACAACACTTCCACTGCTGGCATCATTACCTTCTTTGCCGTTCAAATCTTTCACCTGCTCCGCCTCGGCTGGGCCAATGCCCGCGCCATCATTATCTATCTTATCGCTGCAATCGCCCTACTTTTTCTCAATTACTTCCTTGGCATTTTCCCAATGCTCTATGCTGTCTGCGCTTTCTACGCCACCACTCTCATTCTTAACCTCTATTCCGCTTGGTCTTGGTTTCATGCCTCTCCAAAAAACCTACATGCCGCCTCAGCTCTACTCGGATTCACGCTTTTTCTCTGCTGCGACCTCTGCGTTGGTATTTCCTACCTCGCCCTCATCGAGGTCCTTCCAGTTTTTTGCTATGGTCTCGCCAACTTTTTCGCCTGGTTTTTCTATTACCCATCACAAATATTAGTTTCCAACAGCTCAAAGTGTGCTATAATAGAAGACAAAGGAAGGTAATTGTCTAAATTGGAGGTATATGGAAGGCAAAAAATTACGCAAGGGTGGTAATAATCAGCGCGCCATCTTAGTTTTTGGCGCCCCGTGCAGCGGTAAAACCACTTTCAGCAAACAATTCGCTGAACAATTCAACGCAACATTCTACGATCTCGACACCTTGAAAGAGCAGCACAACCTTTCGCGTCAGTTTATTCTTTTATTGGTCGCCGAAATCGCCAAAACTGGTGCTACGCTCGTCATTGAAGGTGCCAACGACACCGAGAAAGATCGCCGTGAGCTCGAGGAAATTCTCGGTGCGGCTGGCTACTCCCCAACTCTAATTTGGATTCAAACTGATGTCAGTACCATTCGCATGCGGCTTAAGAATAAGCTTAAATCCGTCGAGAAGGCCAAAGAAGTCTATGATAAACGCGTCAAAGCTCTTGAAGCTCCTTCTGATGCCGAGGCGCCAATTGTACTTTCTGGCAAACATACTTACCCAGCCCAGCTCAAACAGGTGCTAACCCAGTTGTGATTCGCGATCACGAGTTTGGCGAAGTCGTCGTTCGCCACAGCCCCCTTGCAAAGGGCGTCCGCTTTTCTGTGGCGCCCTCTGGGCGTTTGCAGATGTCTGTTCCTAGCCACACCAGCGATTTTCTAGCAAAGAGAATTTTGAACGCCAATCGCGACTTGATTCGTGAAAAAGTACCTCTCGGTAATCCTGAAACCCAACGTGCCCGCGATGCAAAAAAGAAAATCCTCATGAAAAAGGCTAAGGAATATTTACCATACCGCCTTGAGTATTATGCCAATCTCTATGGCTATAAATATGAACGCTGTCGCCTCAGTCACGCCGCCACTAGGTGGGGAAGTTGTTCATCGACTGGCACTATTTCGCTCAATATCGGTCTCATGCAAGTACCAGAACCTTTGCGCGACTACGTTATCCTTCACGAGCTTTCTCATCTTAATCATATGGACCACTCGCCCGATTTCTGGACAGAAGTCGCTGAACATGATCCCCGCTACAAAGAACACCGCAAGAAACTCAAAGCTTTCTCGCCTGGAGTATGAAAAAGCTGGTGCCAAGCACCAGCTAACGTGAAATCCATTAAGCAATTTCACTCATTTTTGGATTCGCAAACCCTCACAAGCCTATGGAAACTTGCCATAGCATCATGGAATACCAGTTGCGCTGCACCGTAACCTATTATCAACCCGCCCATCAGACCCAACCAAAAAATCTTGAAGCCTGTCGTACTCATGGAATGATATGTTTCAACCGCTGCTGAACCATTCGGATCAACCAACGCCAACAACACAACTATCATACCAATCAGCACCAACATAAACGCCCGTTTCATCAAGCTACGCGACGTCTTAGTTCGTCGAGCATCATAAAAGGGCTCATCCGCATGCCTCCAGCCCAAATAAGCCGATAACACAAGTGCCCCAGTCATAGTAAAATTGTGAATCATCTCTTATCCTCCTAACGTTCTCTTGATTTTTGTAATCACTTGACCCCCAAAAAGCAAAATCAAGCCTATCTTTTCATTATAGCACACATCATGCAAAAAGTCAATATGAATCTATCTACGCTTCCACGCCAGCACCCTGGGCTACAACCGTATTAATGAATGGCCTCTCCAGTTCCTGCGTACTGGCTTCTACTACCGTTCCTACGGCTCACTCAACGTACGTACGACGGGTGGCTACTGGTGGGCCAGTACGGCTGGCTCAGCTACCTACGGGCGCAACCTGTATACGTGGATCGGCTACGTCAACGCCCAGTATAACGATTGGCGTGGCTACGGCTTTGCTCTGCGCTGCGTGAGCCATAAGTAGTACTAGATAGTATTTATATGCTATAATGTGACCAAAGGAGGTGGTACATTATGAATACTATGGTAAAATCTGTTCCAAAAGAAGAATCTTGGGCATGGCGAAATGGTGATTACATCAGTAGCGATGCGGTCAAATGCATAAATCATCAATTTCAGAACAGCGATCGCTCTTTCGTAAGCGGAACTATCAAGCCGGGAGAAGACCATGGCTGGACAACCGCCAAGAGTGACTACTATTACTTGATTACGGGTGGCTCTGGAGAATTTTACTTTGGCGAGCAGGGTAGTTTCATCGCCCAAAGGGCTACGGAAGTCAAGGCAGATGACTGTTTCGTAATCAAAGCTGGTACAGTTTATAACTACCGTGCCGGAGAAAATGGTTTAAATTTCGTTCTGTTCATGAACAATCTTTGGGAAGAATAAGATTTATCAAAAAAACGGCACAGGCTATGCTCTGAGCCGTTTTTAATGGAGCAACACTCACACTGTCTTAATACGCGAAATCCCTATAGGCTTAATCAACTAATCCAGAACAACCTCTAAGTTTTAAGTAGCTATCTACATTA
>CAQOWG010000004.1 GCA_948851665.1 uncultured Candidatus Saccharibacteria bacterium | reverse complement strand
AAGGAGTTTTGCTACAATGGGGGCAGGTTCAAGAAGTGTCCCTTCTGGACCACCATTTTTGTTTGAAGAAATAGAGCAGTGTCGCCGGAGGTGGCCTTCGCCACCGCGCGCTACAAGTCCGCCCGGAACCACCATTTTTGTTTGAAGAAATAACAAAACTCCCCGCCACAAGTGGCAGGGATTTTGTTTAAGTTGCCAAACCGGGTCGCTATTGCTAGGAAACCTAGCCTTTACAAGATTGTGAGTCCGTCCAGCCCATCCGCAGTTGGCGGGTCAGCCTCTAAGGCTGTCACTGCCAATTTCGTATCCGGGAATTCTGCGTTCTCTACCCGCAAATACACGCCGTGCACCTTTCGTACTCCAGCGTCGCGCAACATAGTCACGATAGTATGTCGTTTGGCATGGTCGCCAGAATCTGTCGGCGTCAAACTAACGCAAACTACCTTGGAAAATTCCAAGATTTGCTGCAGTTTATCTACCGAACAGATACCCGACGAGACGCAAATCATTGTGCTAAACACCTTTTCCAAAGTGTTATACACGAACCGGTTCTTTGTGTTAAAGTCGGCACACATCACGACAACACCAATCGGGCGTTCATCTTGGTAGATCACCTTTTCCGCCTCGCTCCAGTCGTACATCGTGCGTACTTCTCCCATTTATTTCACCCCCCCCCCCCATATCGGGAAAAATTAGCTCCAAAACCTCAGTTTGAAGCAAGTACCTAATACCATTATATCACACATTAGCAAAAAAGTCAATCAAAAAGCCCAAAACTTGCAACATTTGCATTTTTTGGTGAGTTCTGCTACAATATAGGGGTTATGACGCTTAATATTCGCAATGTCGCTATTATTGCTCACGTCGATCATGGTAAAACTACCCTCGTCGACGGTCTTTTGAAGCAATCTCACGTTTTTCGTGACAATCAAGCCGAGATGTCGCAGTCGCTCATTATGGACTCTATGGACCAAGAGCATGAACGCGGCATTACTATTACCGCTAAACAAACCTCTATTTTCTACAAAGATTACAAGATCAATATCATCGACACCCCAGGCCATGCTGACTTCTCCGGCGAAGTCGAGCGCACGCTCAATATGGCCGATGGCGTTATTTTGGTGGTTGACGCTCAGGAAGGTCCGATGCCTCAGACCAAATTCGTGCTACAAAAAGCCCTTGCTTTGCATCTGAAACCTGTCGTTGTTATCAATAAAATCGACAAGCCCGCCGCTCGTATTGAAGAAGTCGAGAGCGAAATTGCCGACCTCTTTCTCGAACTTGCCTCTGATGAATCCCAGCTGAACTACCCGATTTATTATGCTATCGCTCGCGACGGCAAGGCTGGCAAAACTACCAACCTCGACGGCGACCTCGCTGTGATCTTTGAGTCCATTATCAATGACATCCCCGCCCCGAAAATTGATCCCGCTGCCGAGAAAGGCGCCCAGCTCCTGGTCGCTGCCCTCGCCTCTGATAGTTATCTTGGCAAATATTGCATCGGCAAACTCGTCCGTGGTACCCTCAAAAAAGGTGAAAATGTGTCAATCTTGCGATCTGAGACGGCAAGTGAGCCTTCTGAAGGACATAAGACTCGGGCCAGCGCCCCGGAGCGGTCCGAAGAAGGCTCGATTACCGTCACAAAAGGCAAAATCGACAAAATCTTCACCTATCGCGGTCTTGGTAAAGAAGAAACCGATTCCGCCACTGCTGGCGATATTATCGCCCTTACCGGTCTATCAAGCGCCAACATCGGCGACACCATTGCTGCCGGCGATCATCCTGAAGCCCTCCCCACTATCGAACTTGAGCCACCCACCCTTAGCATCTATATCGGCCCCAACACCTCTCCCCTCAAGGGCCAGGAGGGTGAATTCACCACTTCGCGCCAAATTGCCGAGCGTCTTGAACGCGAACTGGAAACCAATATTGCTCTTAAAATTGTGCCCGATGGTCTTGGCTATAAAGTTTCCGGTCGCGGTGAGCTGCATCTTTCTGTCCTTATCGAAACCATGCGCCGCGAGGGCTACGAACTCGAAACTGGCCGCCCTGAAGTCGTTTATAAAATCATTGATGGCAAAAAGCACGAGCCAGTCGAGGAGCTAACCATCGAGGTCGAGCCGGAATTTGTCGGCGCCGTCTCTCAGGAACTTGGCATCCGCCGCGCCGAATTACTTTCCCAGGAAATTCTTTCCACCGGCTCCACCCGCTTCGTCTACAAAATCACTACTGCCGCCCTTATTGGTTTGCGCAATAATCTTCTCACTGCCACCAAAGGCACCGCAATTATGTCTTCGCTCCCGCTCGGCTACGCCCCAGTAGAAGGGAAATACCAACCCGAACGTAACGGCGCCCTTATCTCTTTTGAAGCTGGCACCTCCACTGCCTATGCTCTTGACGCTGCCCAGGCCCGAGGCACTCTCTTTATCCCGCCCGGTGTTCCGGTATATCAAGGCATGATTGTCGGTCTTTCCAACAAAAAAGAAGACGTCGACCTTAATATTTGCCGCGAAAAACAGCTTACCAACATGCGCACCCACGCTTCTGATGGCGCTATCCAACTCACTCCATATACGCAATATTCGCTTGAGCAATGTATTGATTTCTTGCTCGACGACGAGCTCCTCGAAGTCACACCAAAATCCCTGCGCCTCAGGAAGCGCCAGCTTGACCCAATTAAGCGCAAACGTGAAAAGCGCTAGGAGCAGACTATTGACAAAAAGCACAACCTGTGCTACAATGTTAATATAAGCCTACTCCATTTGGTCTAGGTAGTAACTGATTTTGCCAAAAAATGCCCCAAAGAGGTATTTTTTGGTGGTCGCGCACCTTAACAGGAGATTATGCCTGCTAGCTTGCGCAGAAAAGGAGGTTTTGCATGTATTTTTTGTTAGGAACAGCCCTTATAATTGCGGCAATGGCCGTGACCGGGTATCACCTGAGAGCCAAACACAGAGATGAAAAAACAGGCGTCAATGACTGGTTTTCTGAGCGGTCGACAGTTTATCCGCCGCAGCCTCTTACACTTGAGCACACCGCTGTAGTACGCAACATTATGGATGGTGATTCTGACCTCTGGTGGCATCTCGGTCGTGGTCGCAACGCCGTAGATCGCAAGGCGTATTATGAACAGGTGATCGAGTTCGGTCGCTTTTTGCGTGTTTTTGGTCCGCTCGGCGGTCCTTATCAGGCGTGCTATTGCCCTTCAATCTATTATGGCGTTTTTGAGGGTGGAGATTCGCCACGATTCCGGGTATGGATCGAGTTTCACTACCAGGGTGAGACGGTCTGGGTACTCACCGAGGATGGTGACGCCCCGAAGATAGTTCGGTTTAGCGAGTTTCGCGTCAACTACCCCGGCCTCGTCCTTCGCCACCCTATCTATTTTGTATATGAAGGACTGGATGCTAATATCAACCCTGACCTTGTGCATAAAGTTAACAACTGGCCCGTATAGCTAATCTCCTGTATGTACTGGTAAGCCCCGCCCGCGCGGGGCTTTGGCGTACTTCTATTATCTTGACATTGACAAATTGGAGGTCATATACTATACTATTAATAAGTGATTAAAATTGCTAGTAATTTACAATCTGTAGTTTTTAGTTTGCACTTTACTGGCAAAATGCCGAATAAGGAGGAAATGAAAATGTCAGAAACAAATGCCACTACTAAAATCGTCAATGGATATGAAGTGGCCTGCGTAGGGGAATGGGCGAGTATAGCGCTTCCCGAAGGGTCAAAGATTTTATTCGCAGAATTCCAAAGATATTCAACTCGCTTCAAGAGTGCTAAGGCTACAATCTACGTTGAAAGCGACGCGAATCAGAAAAATTCGCGGAAGTTTGATGTTATTATGGTTGAGACCGGTAGCGAATTTGAGGCCAAGAAAAACATGACTTTCGTCAACAGCTTTTGGGCTCACGCCGGGGAGGAAGTAGGCGATATTCCCGTTTGTTACATGTACCACGTTTTCTATTGCCAGACTGATTGTGTGCTTCCATGAATCCCAACTGGATAGACCAAAGTATGACACACGTCTGTAAAACAGAGAAGGCTTGGAACGTTGTCTTAATGGGCATTAAAGCCAGACGAGGAACCTAAAACGCGGAACCCAGCCTTAAACTACAGAAACAAAATAAGTTATTAACCTTCCGACACCCCCAGAGTTCCGCTGGGGGTTTACTATGTTATAATATTGATATGCTAGTCGATACCCATTGCCATCTTCACGACCAAGAATGGTTTACCCCTGAGCAAGCCAAGGAGGCTCTGTTTGACGCTACAAACCGCGAAGTGAAACAGGTTATCTGCATTGGCACCGACCTGGACGATTCGCGCGTTGCTCGCGACTTTGCTTCTGCTCACCAGAATGTCTGCTGGACCTTTGGTATTCATCCCGAATTCGCAAACAAATATGAAGATGACAGTTGGGGATTAGAGGCGGGTCTTGAGGCCATGTGTAGCAACGGCGAAGCTCAAGCGAACAAGCCCTGTAACGACAGGCGCTTGGAGCGAGCGACCGCAAAACCCGCCTCTAGCCCCCAACCGCTTCTTGTGGCTATTGGCGAAGTTGGCCTTGACTACCACTACGATTCACCTTCTCGCTCATCACAAATTCACCTGTTTGAACAGATGCTACAACTCGCAAAAGACCTCGACCTTCCAGTTTCTCTCCATATTCGTGAGGCTTTTGCTGATCTCTGGCCGATTCTAGATAATTTTCCTAAGATTCGCGGTGTCGTTCACAGCTTTACTGGTAGCAAACGTAATCTCGCCGAAGCTCTGCGTCGTGAGTTTTATATCGGCGTTAATGGCCTCGCTACCTATACCACTACGCCTTTACCTCCACTCGAAAAGATGTTATTGGAAACAGATGCTCCTTTCTTGACACCATATCACAATCGTGATACAATGAACGTACCCGGAAACGTGCAGGAAATTGCAGCGTTTCTCTCTGGGAAATTGGGTGTGGCAGAAACAATTATAGCGGAGCAAACAACCCATAATGCAACACAACTCTTCGGTATCAAACTTACAGGGGGCGGGTTTTTCACGACCTCAGATCCAACCCGATGAAGCCGTGACAATTGACTCGCTCTCGCTATACAATGAATTAACGGAAATTTCATGGGAGATTGAGCGATGCCGTGCCTCTCTCTAGAGCATATCTGGCGCAGTCGTGCAAGTAACAAAGCTTGGCGCATTCAACGTCGTATGGGACGCCGTTTTAATGCTGGCTTGCAGTTTTCAGCTCGCCGCCTCGCTGCTGAACTAATTCTGGCGGAATATCCTACTATTATGCTACAATCTCGCCAGACTTTCAAAAAACCATTCATCTATAAATCCAAAAAGCTTTCCCAGCAATCGCTTGCGCCTCAAGCCAAACCTTCACCAATTCCTCAGGCCACGTCCGTTGCCCAGCCCAACATTCAAACGGCTCCGCATATCGTCAACATCGTCACCCCTGGAGCCAAGGCCATCGGGCCACGTACTGGCTGGCGCGAGCTCACTCACGCTGATCTCATCAATGCTGAATCTCGCCTCGGTAGCACGATTTTTGGCCCTATTCCAGCCGGCCATCGCCGCGAATTCTTCCATGACCGGCAAGGCGTTTGGATCTGGCACGAAGATTGGCAAGATGCTGCCTCCAGTGAGCGTGAGTTGACCGTCCGCTATGAAGTTCGCAAATCCGGTGTCTATAAAAAGATCTCTGCTGGCAACTATTTCAAACTCGAGGGTGGGGAATTAGAAAATTTTCGTCGTGCCGCCCATGCTTATCTTAAAGTCATCAAAACCTACCTCTATAAATCCACCCAAACCGCTAATTTTTAAGCCATTTCTTGTCAAAATAGGCAAGAACAGTATAAAAGCATTGACAATTTAGTAAATCTGTGCTACAATGGTAATGAGGATAGCTGTTGAGGGACAGCGATACCTCGGGTGGCGAACATTTACAATATAGAGGAGGGATTATTATGAGATTTGATGATAATGATGATGAACTCGTTTTTTATAACGAGGCTGAAACCAATGACATTACCGAAGGCGCCGATGAGGACGAGTTCACTCGTCCCATAAGTAATCCGTTCATTAGCCAAGCAGAGATTGATGCTTTGCTCGACGGTGATGATTCGGACGCTATGAGTCTCTTAAAAGAGCGCAGATACAAAGACCGCATCAAACGCCGCAAGACCGGCAAAAGTGTAGGCGATTTTAAATTTGACCTACTCGCTGCGCTGACGTTCTCTCCATCCCGATTTGTCGCCGAGCTTAAGACGTTTCTTGATTACGTCCGCCTCGGTCAGTATCGGGAAGATGAGGAAGGCAATTTGCCCGATGAGGCAGAGTGTGATCAGTTGTATCAGGCCAAAAAAGTCATCTTCTGGCACACTGTGACAAAACAGAGCTTCTTATGGCCCGCAATTTTTGAGATTTTAATTTTTCTCATGGCTGTTTTTGGGTTTAAGAGTGGTATGTCGCAGCTCATGCGCAGTTTTGGCTTATTTAGACTGTTCATGGTTATCGCTGCTCTTATTGCTGGCTGGGTTTCCTTTAAGTCTATCTTGAGGTCGGTAATTAGTGTTATGAGAACAACTCATGACGCGGTTATAGACAAAAAGAAAGACGCAGACAAAGCCAAAAAAGCTCAGCTTGCCCAGCAGGAAGCCAGAAGGAAAGCCCAAGAAAAAGAGCGCAGAGAAGCAATGAGACGACAGGCACCTGCCCCCACCAAGGAGAATCATTCGGAAGAGCCGATTCGACCTTCGGGCAGGGGGCGTTATCGCAGATCTGGGGGCTAATACGCCACATCTCCCGGATTTTTATATCCCTCGCAAGACCCCGCCAGCAACATCGGCGGGGTTTTCAATTTCTAGTATTTATATTATAATAAGACTATGATTTATCTTGATCACGCGGCTGCTACGCCAGTCAACAGATCTGCTCTTGCAGCTATGCTGCCCTATTTTGATAAGCAGTTTTTTAATCCGTCTGCCCCTTATCTGCCAGCCAAGCATGTTCGCGAAGACTATCAATCTGCCAAAGCCGCCATTGCTCACGCCATCGGCGCTAAGGGTACAGACCTTGTCATTACCGCTGGCGCTACCGAGTCAATTAATCTTGCTTTTACTGTTGTTGCCGGCCTTGACCCTGCGACTCCACATCTCCTCACTCTTGCGACAGAACATACTGCTGTGCTTTCTGCGGCCAAGCCTTATGGCTGCGAACTTATCAAAGCCGACCATACTGGATTGATTGATCTGGCCGATTTTCGTGCCAAACTAACCGACGACATCGTTCTTGTTTCGGTTTCGCTTGCCAACAACGAGCTCGGTACCATCCAACCGCTTGCCGAAATTTCCGAAATCATCCGTCTCGCTCGCCAAGATCGTCTTGCCCATGGCATCACTACTCCACTCTATCTCCATTCCGATGCATCGCAGGCTCTCAATCTTTTGGATATTAATGTTTCGCGTCTTGGTATCGACCTGCTCACTCTGAACGCCGCCAAATGTGGTGGACCCAAAGGCGTCGGCGCGCTCTATATTGCGCACGGTGTGCCGGTACATCCACTGTCGCTTGGCGGTGGCCAAGAGCGTGGTCTGCGTAGTGGCACCGAGAATGTCCCTGGCGTGATTGGCTTCGCTACCGCTCTCGCCGACGCTAAAAAGCACTTAAACGGAAATCGCAAGAAATACACCGAAATGGTTGAATTGCTCAAAAAAGAACTTGGCGGGGCATTTTCTGCTTCCGCTCGGTCTTCGCTCGTCGCGCCCGTCGTTACGGGGCGACCACGCTCAAGTTCCGCCGTTGCTCCACATGACCTCACAAAAGTAGAAAATGCCCCCCAAGTCATCTTTCTTGGCAATCCTAAGCACCATCTCGCAAATTTTTTGCCACTTAGTTTTCCGGGCCTTGACGCCGAACGCCTAGTCTACAAACTTGAAGAACAGGGAATTTTGGTTTCTACTGGTGCTGCTTGTGCTGCTAATAAAGCCACCAAATCCCATGTTCTCGCTGCTATTGGCCTCAGCGACGCCGAGATTGCCGGTTCGCTTCGCATTTCGCTTGGTAGCACAAATACCATCGATCAGATGCCAATAGTCGCTCGCGCTCTAATTGATGTAGTGTCGGCCGAGATTGCGCGACAAAACCATTAGCGGTTTGACAAAATATTAACAATATTGCAAAATGTGATACAATGGGTCAAAAGAGAGATTAAATCTGGAGGCCCCATGAGAAAATTCTTTACTAGTTTTGGCCGTTTCGCTACGAAGCTCGTATCGCTTTTGGTGATTTGCGGCTTTATTTCGTTGGCTTGTCTGCCAATGGTTCATGCTGCGCAGGGCGCAGATAGCACTGAAGCTATTAACTCTGTCGACTTTGGCGATTGCCAGCCAACCGTCGTTGCTTACGCCGAAGATGGGAACACGACCGACGAGGGTACCGAAAAAGATCCCGATGTTGGTTCCGAGAGTACTCCCGGGGATGATACTGACAATACCGGCGACGATAAACCCGCCACTTATACTATTACTATCCAATATTGTAATGCTGATGGTAAAAAAATCGCATCAGATAAAGTTATTGGAGACCATCCCGCCAACCAACCCTATCATCTTGTTCCAGTGGATATTCCTGGATATGAAGCGATTGACGGGGAACAAATAACCGCCGAAATCAATAAAGACACCCTGTTTACTATTCGCTACGAAAAAATTATCACTAAGGCCACTTTGACTATTCATTATGAATACGCCAATAAGACCGAAGCAGCCGCTGACTACACCGAAGAAATCGAAATCGGTAAACCTTATGAAGTGGAGTCTCCTATTATCGACGGCTATACGCCAAACGAAGCCGTAGTGAGCGGTGCAATGGTAGAGGGTGGGGTCGAAGTTACCGTAACCTACACTCAAGATACTCCTCCCGACCAACCCATCATTGAATATACGATTACGATTAAATATCAGGACACCGCCGGTGAGACAATCGCTGAGGATACTACCGAAAAATGCGAGGCCGGCAAACCATGCACTATCGTACCAAAAGATATTGATGGCTACATCACCCCAGGTAGTCACACTGAGGAATTTACCGAAGATACGACCATTACCTTTGCTTATGAAAAGACTGCCGTCAAGGCTACTTTAACCATTCATTATGAATACGACGACAAAACTAAAGCAGCCGATGATTGGATCGAAGATATTGAAGTTGGAAAAGCATACGAAATCGAATCTCCTCGCATTGCTAACTACACCCCCGATCGGCCTTCTGTTAAGGGTACGATGACTGAAGATGGAGTAGATACTACCGTCACTTATACCAAAAACTCTCCCGATAAACCTGTAGAATATACCATTACGATTTATTACGAGGATGCCGCAGGTAAAGAACTTGCACCTGCTACCACCGCAGTGCGTACAGCCGGTGAGCATACTTTTGAAGCTAAGGAAGTTGCTGGCTATATAAAGCCCGCTAGCCAGACTATCAATGTATCAAGTGATACAAGTATCACTTTTACCTATGAAAAAGACCCTGTTTCCAACCCTGAAGAACCCGGTGACGAGCCTGGACCAGACGATTCCGAAAAACCAACCGCACCTGATGATTCTAAGGATCCTACCGATTCTGATCAGAAGCCAGATGACCAAAAGCCAAACGACCAGAAACCTGGCAACCAAGCCCCTTCTTCTTTGCCGACCGCTGGTGTATCTGACGAGCTAATCCGTGATTTTCTGATTCTTGATGCCGAAGTCAGTGCTGGCGGTGTCAGCCTCTGGGCTATCTCTGGTGTCATCCGCAAGATTCGTCGTCGTTAGAGCCGCTAAATAGCCAAAGACTAGGCCAGCTCCCCCGAGCTGGTCTTTCTTGACAATTTCGGGTTTTTAAGTATAATTATGGCATGTCAAAGAAAGTCTTTCTTGGTATGTCTGGCGGTGTCGATTCTTCGGTTTCGGCTCTGCTTTTGCGCGACCAAGGCTACGATGTCACTGGTATCTACATGAAGAACTGGTCCGAAGATTTGCCTGGCATGCACTGTCCTTGGGCCGAAGATCTAGCCGACGCCAAACGCGTCGCTACTAGTCTCGACCTCGATTTTGAGGTGTGGGATTTTGAAGCGGACTACAAAACTCGAGTGGTTGATTATATGCTTTCCGAATTCCAAAAAGGCCACACTCCCAACCCCGACGTAGTCTGTAACGAACTAGTCAAATTCAAACTCTTTTATGACCGTGCCATAGAACGCGGCGCGGACTATATAGCTACTGGCCACTATGCTCGAGCAGAGGACGCCAACCTCCTTCGCGCCATAGATGAGAACAAAGATCAAACCTATTTCCTCTACCGTATGAGTGATGAGGCTACTGCGCGCACGCTTTTTCCAATCGGTCATCTTACTAAGCCAGAAGTCAAAAAAATCGCCGCCGAGCGTGGCCTAGACGTTGCCACCAAGAAAGAGTCCATGGGTATTTGCTTTGTTGGCGAAGTTGGCATCAAAGATTTTCTCTCTAATTATCTCAAGACTATCCCTGGCGAAATTCGCGAAGTCGAAACCGACCAAATTCTCGGTTATCACGACGGCGCGATTTTCTATACTATTGGACAGCGTCACGGTCTTTATCTCGGCGGCGGTCTACCTTATTACGTCGTCAAAAAGGACCTTTCAAAAAACCTCGTCTACGTCTCGCGCGACCTCAATCATCCTGAACTCTGGGTTGACCAGCTCGCGCTTACGGATTTGCATCTTCGTAATGGTCGCACTCTCGCTGACCTCGCCAAGATGCCAGATCTGGCCGTCCGCCTCCGCCACAGAGGGGAACTGTTGCCGGCCACGGCACGGGTTGTCGAAACTAATACCAGGGGAGACCAATGCTCTTGTGAAGAGCATAAAGACTCGGGCCAGCGCCCCGGAGCGAGCTCGAGCAAGAATATTGGTCTCCTTGCGATTGCTTTCGCCAACCCCGTCAAGCGCCCTGCCTCTGGGCAATCCGCCGTCCTCTATGCTGGCGAAGTCTGCCTCGGCGGTGGCTATATCGCCTAGCACCAAAGATATACTAAACAACTCTCTACTATCATTGTAGCATACTTTATTAAAAAAGTCAAGCATTTTGCCAAGAAATTGACGTTTCGGGTAGATTTTAGTAAAATAAAGATAACATTCTCAGGGGTCGCGAAGGAAGACCCCAAGGACACTGTTGCATCTTTAGAAAGGAGAGGATAAGTATGAATACTTTTTCCCTCATGCTTGATCGAAAGTTCAAGCTCACGCAACACGATACAACTATCAAGAAGGAGTTCACGGCTGGTACGCTGATCTATTTCGGTATGGCTTATATTCTGGCGGTCAACCCTAACATCTTGAGCGCCGCCGGTATGGACTCAACCGCAGTTATGTTGGCGACCTGTTTGGCTTCGGCCGTAGGTACCTTCTGTATGGGAATGATGGCCAATCTGCCGTTTGCAATGTCTGCCGGTATGGGATTGAATGCCTTTTTCGCCTACACCGTAGTCATCGGCATGGGCTACCCGTGGGAGAAGGCTTTACTGGCGGTTTTCGTCGAGGGCATCATTTTCGTCATCCTGTCGCGCTGTGGTCTTCGCGAAGCAATCTTCAATGCTATTCCGCACAACCTCAAAGTTGCCGTTTCATTGGGAATTGGGCTGTTTATCGCCTTTATCGGTTTCCAGAATGTCCATATTGCCGTAGCTGACGGAGCAACCTTGGTCACCATCGCAGATTTTACCGCCAACTTCCATTCTGCAGGCATTACCATTCTGTTATTCTTGATTGGGATTGTCATCACTGGTACATTGTTGGCTTTCAAAGTGCCCGGTGCAATGCTGATTGGTATCTTTGCTACATGGTTGGTGGGAATCTTTTGTCAGATGGGCGGAGCCTATATCCCGGACTTCGAGGCTGGATATTACTCGCTTTATCCGCAGTTGTCGCTGCCGGACTTCGGCGCATTGGGCTTGACCTTTGGCAAATGCTTTCAGGCCGCAACCGATTTTCACGGATGGCAGGATATTTTGCAGTTTATCGGTGTAGTAATCTCGTTCTTGTTTGTTGACTTCTTCGATACGATGGGGACATTGACGGGTGGCGCTATTGCAGGTAATATGTTGGACGAGGAAGGCAGGCTGCCGAACGCACGCGAAGCCCTGACGGCTGACGCCATTGGTACTACCGTTGGCGCAATACTCGGGACTTCCACTATTACGACCTTCGTCGAATCAGTGTTGGGCATCGTAGCGGGTGGTCGTACCGGCTTAACAGCGGTAGTTACAGGCATTTGGTTCCTTGTCTCTGTGTTGGCATCGTCAGTTTTTACCTCAATTCCGTCTTTTGCGACGGCTCCGGCTTTGCTGATTGTGGGAGTGATGATGTTCTCCAATATCAGTAAGTTCGAGTTTGACGGCATCGACGACTATCTGGAGCGGATCCCCGTGTTCTTATGCGTGATCAGCATGGTGGTGTTTTACAGTATTTCCGAAGGCATCGCTTTTGGTATTGTATCATATGTAATTCTGAACCTCATTGGTAAAGCAGCCAACACTCTGTTTGAGGCGTTGAACTATACGTTGCTCGACAGGGAAGATGACTTCAAACTGAAGCCGATCAAGACTGGACCAGTCAGCGTTGTTATGGCCTGCGTGACAATCGTCTTCATCTGTAAGTACATCTGGCTGTAAGCGCTATCTGCAGATAGCAGTGCGAGGAGTTCCATAGGAACTCCTCATCTTTTGTTTAGAGGGATAGAATCTTGGCGAACTTTGCCAAAAAGGCAGAAAAATTACCCAAAATAGACGTTTATGGTTGACAAAATACGCAATCTGTGATACAATGGTAGTATAAGGCAAAACTTCGCACATTAGCAATCTATTCTAGAACACTAGAATGACCGATTTTGTGCGGTTTTGACTGAAAAATTAATCTCAAGGGGGAACCAAGATGAAAAGAACAGAAATAATGGCAAGAGAGCCGCATTATGCTGACATGATGGAAACATGGAGCACAATCGTAACAGTCCTATACTTCTATCTGATAGTAGTGATGGGTGTTACCGATTTCGTCACGGCCAACGCAGGCTCGTTGATGCTCTGCCTGATCACATCGGCTTTTATGCTGGGCGTCATGTGGCTACCGGGACTAATAGTAATAGCTTTCATGGAAAAATGTTACGAACGTCTCGCGTCTCTGAAGCCGGTCTATGCGCACTCGCGTAGTATTTTTACGGATGGGCTGAGAGGCCTCAAGCAGATGAGGATTGACGTAGTAAACGGCACTGCTTTTGTATCTATGGGGGTATTGGTGGGGCTCGCCATCATCATGTCTATCGTTGGCATCGTGCTTGGCCAGACTGGTATAGATATCGCAATCTATTCTGGTGGCATCTTGGCTTGGCTGGGTGCAATCATTGTTAGCCTGCGGCTTTTATGCGATGCAGTTATCGAAAAGTGCAAAATACGCTGGGTGTTCTAGTCTACCCAAGCCCGCACCACCAGTTGTTGCGGGCTTTTTCATGCCCCGGATTCGTGATATAATATAGATATGAATGCAAATGAAATACGTCAAAAATTCCTCGATTTTCAAGTTAAGCACGGCCACAAGGTGATCCCGCCAGCTCCCTTGGTACTCGAGAACGACCCGACTACGCTTTTTACTGGTTCCGGTATGCAGCCACTTTTGCCCTATCTGCTAGGCCAACCTCATCCCGAAGGCACTCGTCTTTGCGACTCTCAGCCGTCCATGCGCCTGCAAGACATCGAGGATGTTGGCGATCCTCGGCACACTACCGTTTTCGAAATGCTTGGCAACTGGTCGCTCGGTGACTATTTCAAAAAAGAGCAAATCGAGAACTATTTTGCGTTCCTGACTGAAGAAATCGGTCTCGATCCTTCGCGTATTTACGTTACTTGCTTTATCGGCAACGAAAAATATGGCATTCCAAAAGACACTGAGGCTGCCGAAATCTGGCAGGAAGTCTTCAAAAAAGCTGGTATTGAAGCCAAAATTGCCGAAATCGGTTCCGCCACAAACGGCGATGAACGGGGAATCAAGCCTGGTGAAAGAATTTTCTTCTATGACGACAAAGAAAACTGGTGGAGCCGTGGCGGTGGTATCGAGACCACGCCACTTGGCGACCCCTGCGGTCCCGACTCAGAAGTCTTTTATGACTTCGGCGAGGACAAGCAGGATGTCGAGAAATATGGTCAGGCGCATCCCGCCAGTGACGGCGCCCGCTTTATGGAAATCGGCAATCAAGTTTTCATGCAGTACAAACGCAACGAAGATGGCACTTTCTCCGAGCTGGAACATAAGAACGTCGATTTTGGTGGCGGTCTTGAGCGTCTTGCCGCGGCAGCTATGGATAGCTTTGACGTCTTCCGGATTTCTCTAATGGCGCCGATTATCGAAAAACTAGAAGAACTTTCTCACAAAAAATACGAAACCAATACCGACGAAATGCGCATTATCGCCGACCATCTGCGTGGCGCTTATCTGCTCGCTGCGCAAGGTCTCGTACCTAGCAACAAAGCTCAGGGTTATGCACTGCGCCGCCTAGTGCGCCGTGCGGTTCTTCGCGCGCTCGACCTTGGCATTGGCCAGGACTTCCTCGCCGAAATCATCCCAGTTATTGCCGAGAATTATACCGAACTTTCCGATGATATCTTGCCTTATCGCGCCAATGTTCTCGAAGTTTTGACCAAAGAAGAAAACGCTTTCAGAAAGACCATCATGAAAGGCGTCAAAGAACTTGACAAAATCGCAAAATCTTGTAATGCTATTTCTGGTCGCGACCTCTTTATGCTACAGGATACTTATGGCTTCCCGCTCGAAATCAGCGTCGACGAAGTTTACAAAAAAGGTCTTAAGTTGACCGACGATTACCAAGATGAATTTGAACAGGCCCTCACCGAGCAGCGCGAGCGTAGCAAAACTGCCAGTAAAGGCATGTTCAAGGGTGGCCTCTCCGACACTAGCGACCAGACCGTCAAATATCATACTGCCTGCCATCTCTTGTTGGCTGCGCTTCAACAAGTGATTGATCCAGGCATCAATCAAAAAGGTTCCAATCTCACGCCTGAGCGTTTGCGTTTCGACTTCAATATCGACCACAAGATGACTCCCGAAGAAATCACTGCCGTTGAAAATCTCGTCAATCAGTGGATTGAGGCCGATTTGCCAGTTGTCCATGCTGAGTATGATAAGGACTACGCTTTTGACGAACTTCACGCTCATGGTAGCTTCCGCGACCGTTATCCCGACAGGGTAACTGTATATATGATCGGTGACTCAGGTGTGGCTACTGAGGAGCGACTAAATAAGCCGGGGCTGGGCCAAGGCGAATCTTCAGATGAGACTGGCTCACCCGTCGCGACGCAGGAGCCACGCTGGACCTCTATCGAGATCTGTGGTGGCCCTCATGTCGAACGTACTAGCGAACTTGGTCATTTCAAAATCACCAAAGAAGAATCTTCCAGTGCTGGTGTTCGACGCATCAAGGCTATCCTAGAATAGTCCCTAATACGCCATCAAAATCCCCCGCGTCGTCCGGGGGATTTTAGTTTCTAGTATTGATCCCACACCGGCACGTCTTCTGGAAATGGATCATCCGTGAAGTCACCATCGGAAAATTC
This sequence comes from uncultured Candidatus Saccharibacteria bacterium, assembly GCA_948851665.1. Taxonomy (GTDB): domain Bacteria; phylum Patescibacteriota; class Saccharimonadia; order Saccharimonadales; family Saccharimonadaceae; genus Nanosyncoccus. The sequence goes on along the minus strand of CAQOWG010000004.1, from coordinate 56,823 downwards.
GCCATCCGGATCTCCCCCCAGGATGCCGAATTCACTTTTTGTACTATACTCACCAGATTCACCAAATGTACCTGTGCCGTAAGGATTGTAGCCAAGCTCCAATAAAAACCGCGACGGCATATTATAATTACGCCCAGAAAAACTGTAGCGCGAACCTGCGAAAGTTAAAAAGAGATCTTGCATCGCTCGCGTCATTCCTACATAAGCCAAGCGTCGTTCCTCTTCCAGCCTCTCGTCGTCGCCCTCGGAACGGCTGCTTGGGAACAATCCTTCCTCCAGCCCCACAACGAAAACGACCGGAAATTCCAGACCCTTTGCGGCGTGTAGGGTCATTAAAGTCGCTGTGTCATGCTCAGACGCTTCATCTGCTGAGCTAAGCAATGCCGCATCCTCTAGAAACTCCTCCATGGTATCATAAACGCTAGCGTTTGAGGCGAGTACTTCCAAGTTTTGCATTCGTTCATCGCCTTCCGGTGTTCCAGCGTTTAAAAGTTCCGCAAAGCCAAAGTGGCGCACTGCTTTTTCCACCACTTCTACGGGCGGCAGTTCTTGCTGATGGATTTCTTTTAGAAAATTTACTACATTCAATACTGCCATGCGTGCTTTTGCCGTTAGCCCAATTTCTGCAATTACTGCACCAATCTCCTCTAAATCTACTTCCGGATGCTGTGAAAGGTAAGCCAATACCTTCTCTGCTGAAGTTTGACCTACGCCAGACAATACGTTTTTGACGATTCGCTCAAAGCTCACTACGTCGTGCGGATTCATCACTAGTTTTAGAATTGCCAACACATCTTTCACTTCTTTGCGATCATAAAAACGCATGCCGCCAATGATTTTATAAGGAATTTTCAGTGCGATAAAAGCTTTTTCAAAAGCCGATGACTGAGCGTTGGTCCTGTAAAGTACGGCAAAATCACTAAAGCTCATTGCGCGTTCCTTTTGCAAACGCAAGATTGTTCGTGCTACGTAATTCGCCTCGCTCGTTTCGTCCTGCACCCCCTCAATCGTTATCGGACTACCATCCCCCGCCTCAGTGAATAAAGTTTTATCGGTTCGAGTTTTGTTTTGGTTGATAATTTTCTGTGATGCCGCCAAGATATTACCAGTGCTACGATAATTTTGCTCAAGTTTTATCACCTTGGCGCCCGGAAAGTCGCGTTCAAAATTCAAAATATTCGTAAAATCTGCACCACGCCAAGAATAAATTGACTGCCAGTCATCTCCCACCACGCAGATATTGCGTTCCGGCCCTACCAACAACTTTATTAACTTGTACTGCACTGCGTTTGTGTCCTGGTACTCATCAATCAAAATATGCTGGAACTTTTCCTGCCATTTTTTGCGCACCATTTTATTCTTTTCTAATAAGCTTGCTGTCCGTGTCAATAAATCATCAAAATCCAGCGCCCCAGCAGCATGTTTTTCCTGCTCGTAGACTTGGAATACTTCTGCTACCTTCTTTTGATTTGGGTAAATCGCGTCGCGTTTCGCGTCCGCCGGCGCGACGCCTGCATTTTGATAGCCGGAAATAATACCAAGCGCCATTTTAGGTGTCAGTGTTTTGTCGCTGGTCAAGTTCAATTTGCGCATGATTCGCCGTACCAAAGACAACTGGTCGTCCGCATCATAAATTGTGAAATTCTGTGGCAAGTCTGCCGCCTCATGCTCGATATGCAACAACCGCACGCAAATACCATGAAAAGTTCCCATGTAGGGCATAAAGCTCCTAGGGGCTTCCGTATCTGCACCCTGGAGTAATTTCCAAAGCCTCAGGCGCATTTCCTTGGCGGCTTTATTTGTAAAAGTAACCGCGAGAATTCGATCCGGCCGTACACCATGCTCAATTAAATTGGCAATCCGATGCGTCAGGACCCGTGTCTTGCCAGAGCCAGCTCCAGCCAAAATTAAAATTGGCCCCGACAAAGTCCCCACCGCTTCTGCCTGTTGCGGGTTCAACAGGGATATTCCTCGCTTCTTCTCTATCACCATTACATTATATCAGACTAGGTAACATTTTGCCAGGTTAAACCACTTGTGCTATAATGAGAAAATGGATAAAAGGGTGAAGCAGGCGGAAAGATCAGTGCGCCGGGTTGAGAAAGCGACTCGTCTCGCAGCCAAAGCTACTCGCCGTACCGCTCGTTCTGCTCAAAAAATCGCTAAACGTCCCTACCAACATTCTGCGATTAAACAACCTACCTGGCAGAATCCTATTATTGAATATATGGACGCTATTAGTCGTCGGCGCAAACGTCTACGCACTAAGCCACCGCGCCGAGTTCGTCTTGAGCGCCAAATTCTTGCTATGTTAGCTTGTTTTAGCATCTCCACTGGTATTTGGGAAAATTTCCGCCAACTTTGGTTACAATCTAATGGGTTCACTGCTACTGACATTAGTAATCTCGTCAGTTTTGGTATGGTGCTCGGGATTATCGGCGTCATCATTGCTGGTCGCTACATCAAAATGGCGCGTATCAAGAATTTTATGACCCTTTCACTCGTTATCAGCGCTATCAATCTGCTGTCACTCTTTTTCCTCAATCATACCGATCAAACCGTTCTCATTGATGCCAGTATTGCACTAGACGTAATCACTTCTTCGCTAGTTGTTTCAAGTGTTTACCCACTCCTTACTACCGTCATGAAGAGCAATCGCACCTACAGTCGCCGCAAGCTGGTGGAATACCTTTTTCGTGATGTCGGGACTTTGATTGGCGGCGTTTTGATTGGGCGCGCCGTTGGTAATTTTATCGTTGATTACAACACTTGTCTTATGATTGCTGCAATTTTCTCGGTCGCTGCTGCTGGCATTCTGTATCGCACCAACGTCACCATGACCGAAACTGCTCCAGTTAGTCGTTTTTCAATTATTAAATTTCTCCTCAATCACAAGCTTCAGCGTACCTATATGCTATACACCTTTGTCGGCGGGATTGCTTACACGGCCGTTGTCGGATTGCAGATGCTGATTGCGACCGATTTTTTTGGCTTTTCGGCTGGTATGGCGACTACGTACCTCCTGTTGGTGGGGCTTGCTGCCGATGCTCTGGGTATTCTTGCTCTGCGCTATTTTACTCCAAAAAATGATTACCTAACAATTATCATTAAATTCGGCACTCGCTTTTTGATTTTCGCCTCCGCCTTTCTCTCAGGTGACCTTTTCTTGTGCTTTATCGCACTCACCTGGACAATTCTGAGCGCCACATCCTATGAGAATATCACCGATGGCTATTACATCAATGCCGTCGACAACCGCCATCAGCTCAAATACAACACCACAAAACACGTTGTCAATACTACCGGCAACGCCATCGGTATGTTCCTTTGTGGTCAGATGTTTGAAATCGGTCTACCTTACATTTTTGGCTTATCCGCACTGTTTTTGATTATTCAGATCGCCACTGCTTTCTATCTTATTAAATTGCGTCATCGTAGCAGCACTAAACGCGGCTAGCGCCGATACTTTCTATCTGAAGTTTGCCACAACAAGGAGCAGCGAGTAAGCAATACACTCGGGCATTGTTTCGAGCGCGACGATGTTTCAGTATAAGTCGAAGACTTATGCTATAATTAAGGTGGAATTATGCTAAAAATTGAACGATTCCGTTTTCAATATCTGGTTTCTGCCGCGCTAATTGCGCTCTTTGGCACGTTTTTGGCATGCCATTTTTTTGCTGCCCCCCGTCAGGCTTTTGCCGAAGATGGTACTCCTATTAAGACCACCAACGAAGACTACTTTGTCACAATTCACGATCAAGGCACGGTCCTTGTCGTGAAGACTAAATCCGTGACTGTTGCCGAGCTCCTCTCAGAGGCTGGCATAACGGTTTCCGAAACCGACTTAGTCGAGCCAAGTCTCGATGCTATGATTACCGGTGATTACAATGTTAATATTCACCGTGCTCGCCCGGCTATTATGATTGACGGGCTCGAGCGTCACTATATTATGACTGCTAGTTACGATCCTAAGCAGATTGCAATCGAAGCTGGCCTGACTGTTTATGACGGTGACGAATTTTCGGTTGAGTTCAATACTAATTTCCTTGAAGCGGGCGCCGTTTCGACCTATCGCATTGAGCGCAAGGGTGGCCGCACTATTACGGTTAATGAAACTTTACCCTATAAGGTCGAAACGCGTTACGACGCCAACCTCGCTAAGGGCGAAACTTATCTCGAACGGGCTGGTGAAGACGGTCGTCGCATTAGCAAATACCTCGTTGAATTTGTCGATAATCGAGAAACTTCCCGTACGCTCATTTCCGAAGAGATTATTCTCGAGCCGGTCACTGAGATTGTTGTCGTCGGATCCAAGGTTTCAATTCCGCCAGAACGTGAGCAGTGCGCTGGTTGGGCTCGTGAAGCCGGAGTATCGGAGCTAGATTTGGAGGCTGCTCTCGAGTTGATCTATCATGAATCTGGTTGCCGTGTTGACGCCACCAATCCTTCTTCTGGAGCTTACGGCATTCCACAGTCTCTTCCAGGCAACAAAATGGCTAGTTTTGGCGACGATTGGCAAACCAACCCCGTCACGCAAATCCGTTGGATGAGCAATTATGTCACAAAGCGCTATGGTGGCTGGCAACAAGCTATGGATTATTGGTGGCAACACCACTGGTACTAATTTATGAAAAACAACAAATCTCTCGGCCAGCACTGGCTCAAAAATCGCGATTTGCTTAATCAAATTGCCAAACTATCCTACACGCCAGATGCTGAGTTCTGTCTCGAAATCGGCCCTGGTCTCGGCACTCTCACCTCTAGCTTACTGAAACTTTTCCCCGAAGTAATCGCAATCGAATATGATGCTCGGCTGGCAGGGAATCTCCCCGCCTCATTCCCAGGTAAACCCCTCACGGTTATTCACGCCGATATTCTCCAAACCAATCTCACCACAATTGCTAATAGCAGAAAATATGCCATAGCAGGAAATATTCCGTATTACATCACAAGCCCAATCATCAAACAGGTTCTCACTTCTCCCGCTCCACCAGAAAAGGTCGCTCTCCTAATCCAAAAAGAAGTTGCCGAGCGTATCGCCGCCAGTGATGGCCACCAGACTATGCTTTCTTTGTTTGTACAAAATCTCGCTACCGTAGAACTTGGACCAGTTGTGTCAGCGGCCGAATTCACCCCGCCGCCCAAGGTTGACAGCCAAGTTCTTATTCTTACGCCGCTGGTACGTCCACTCGTCAACCCTGCCTGTCTTGAACTTGCCAAGATCGGTTTTTCTAGCCCCCGTAAAAAACTCGTTCAAAATCTCGCCGCTTGCACCAACCGCTCCAAAGCTGATTGGCGTGCACTTCTCGATCAATACACAATTGACCCAGATTGTCGTCCTGGTGATCTCGACCTTGGCGACTGGGAAAATCTTTATCACGCAATCAATCCTGGCTCCTAACTCATTCTATCCGTAATAAAAATAAGACCCTCGCAGTTCTCGCATGAGTCTTATTTTTGTAGATATAAGCACATTCTTTCACCCCGGTGCTAAATGTTATTGTCTGAACCTTCGGCGACCCTCAACGTTTGGCTTCACCCAAGCTTCTATTACTATTCTATCACGCTTGTTCTTGTCGTCAATATTGATTTTTTGGAAAATTCTGACAAAGTCACTTTGCTTTTTTCCACAAACCTACCCCTGTTATTTTATAAAAACCGAACAAAACCTCTTGACAAAAATCATAACCTGTGCTACAATGAAAATATAACCCTCCATGAGGGAAGTTCACTATTGCTCGACGCCTACTGCTGGTTCATTCGGACAAGTTTCCAATATTCGACCCATTGCCGCCTTCTCTGCCTCAGTTACCCAAAGGTGATATTTGTATTTCACGGAAATTTGCCGCGCCACGTACTGACAACGAAAACTCTTATTCTTCGGCAGCCAAGTTGCCGCATCACCATCCGATTTTTGCTGATTAGCCGAACTTTCCACCGCTAGAAGATTTAATGGATCGGTCGCAAGGCTATAACGCTCATCTTTCGTTAGCTGTTGGGCGCCTTTTTGCCAGGCGTCCGAAAGCGCCACTACGTGGTCAATCTGAACGCCTTTGGAAAACTCCTCACGGCTTCCAAAACTTAACGTCTGTCCGGTGTAAGGTTCAATATATTCCCCGCTAATGACCGTGCATTGATTGTCTGCTAATACCGCTGTTTCCCCCACCTCACGACGAATAATCCGTTGCCTTAGGCTGCAACCCTCGATCTCTGGCCAACCGCTGTAAAATTCGTCACGTGTATAACCAGTCTTGGGCGCTCTACCCTTGACGTCTAGTCTTTCCAATATCGAGGTAGCCAAGATTATCTCACCGTCGTCAATCAGCGAACTCGCCTCAGCTGATTCGGTGTCTGGCCCGCCTGAGCTGATGAGCTTTTCATAACTGTTAGGATGGGTAATTACTAGCCCTACTAGACCCAGCACCGCAATCACTGCGGCAATCATCCTCCGTATCCGATAAATCGGCATTTTCCTCGCACTCATTGATTCCATTATATCATGCCCCGCGGGTATCCTGGCTCGTAAATATAGTGCTATAATAATATATATGCCTAAGTTTGAACTTGTTTCTAAATATCGGCCAACCGGCGACCAGCCTCAGGCTATTGAGCAGCTGGTGGCGGGCTTGAAAGCCGACGTCCGCGAGCAAACTTTGCTCGGTGTGACTGGCTCTGGCAAGACTTTTACCATGGCCAATATTATTGAGCAGGCCCAGCGCCCCACTCTGATTCTCGCTCACAATAAAACTCTTGCCGCTCAGCTCTATTCAGAATTTCGCGAATTTTTCCCTAAGAACGAAGTGCATTATTTCGTCAGTTATTTCGATTATTACCAGCCGGAAGCCTACATCGCCTCGACCGACACCTATATCGAAAAAGATTCCGCCATCAACGAAGAGATTGATCGCTTGCGCCATGCTGCCACGGTTGCTCTGCTTACTCGCCCCGACACGATCGTCGTGGCCTCAGTGTCCTGCATCTATGGCATCGGTTCGCCCGACCATTACACCGAAATGTCTCTGACATTAGTCAAGGAGAATGCGGTTTGGAAAATCGCTGAGGGGCGAAGTGGCGATGCTGGTACCTCATCGCTAGTAAATGTTCGAACTCAATCCGCTGATTCTTTGAGTCAGCAGAATTTCATCAAATATCTTATTGCTATGCAATATCACCGTAATGACCTTGCTTTTGAGCGGGGCAATTTTCGTGTCATGGGTGATACAGTCGATCTCTATCCGGCGAACGGGGAAGTGGGGTATCGTTTTGAATTCGGTTTTGACAGTCTTGAGATCGTCCGTATCATCGACCCACTGACTGGCGAAACCTTGGAGCGCCCCGAACGAATTCATATCTTCCCGAATACCCACTATGCCACACCGAAAGAACAGTTGGACCGCGCGCTTTCTGGCATTGAAGCAGAATTCGAAGAGCGCTTGAAATTTTTTGAAAAAAACAATAAGTTTCTCGAAGCTCAGCGCCTCAGTCAACGTACTAAATATGACCTCGAAATGTTACGCGAGACGGGTTTTGTTAAGGGTATCGAAAATTATTCTCGTCACCTTGATGGTCGCAAGCCCGGTCAGCCGCCCGCTACCTTACTCGACTTCTTCCCAAAAGACCTTTTGATTATGATCGACGAATCGCATATGACTCTGCCACAGCTCCGTGGTATGTATAATGGCGACCGCGCTCGCAAGGAAACCTTAGTCGAATATGGCTTCCGTCTGCCCAGCGCCCTTGATAACCGTCCCTTGATTTTCACTGAGTTCCAAAATCATATCAAAAACGCGATTTATGTTTCGGCGACCCCGGGTGAATACGAACTCGAACACTCGCCCGAACCAGCTCAGCAAGTTATTCGTCCAACTGGCTTACTCGATCCAGAGGTGGAAGTACGCCCATCTGCCGGACAAATTGACGATCTCATGAATGAAATTGAGGAACGTGTTGCTAAAAAACAGCGCACGCTTGTTACTACTTTAACCAAGAAAATGGCCGAAGATCTCACTGATTACCTCAAAGAACGTAATGTCAAAGTTGCCTATATTCACTCTGATGTCGACACACTTGAACGTGGCGACATTCTTCGCGATTTGCGCGCTGGTGTTTATGATGTGCTAGTTGGTATCAACTTGCTTCGTGAAGGTCTCGATCTGCCAGAAGTTTCTCTGGTGGCGATTCTTGATGCTGACAAGGAGGGTTTTTTGCGCTCGGAGAGCTCGCTTATCCAAACTATTGGTCGCGCCGCTCGTCACGTCGAAGGCAAAGTCATTATGTATGCCGATCAAATCACCGAAAGTATGGAAAAGGCCATCAGTGAAACCAACCGCCGCCGTGAAATCCAAGAGACCTATAATAAAGAGCATAATATTACTCCCCGTTCCGTTTCCAAGGAAATTAGCCAAGGTTTGCGCGCTATCATCCCCGAAAAGGAGGAAACTACTGGCCTTGATCTCAAGCGTATACCAAAGGAAGAATTACCCAGCTTCATCAAAGAGCTCCAGTCGCAGATGCAACTGGCCGCTGCTAACCTCGATTTTGAGTTGGCTGCCACCTTGCGCGACCAAATCGAGGAAATCAAAGCCAGCCAAAATAATAAAGGAAGGAAATAAAGCATGCAGATTACCAAATTTGAACATTCTGGATTAGCTGTTGATAAAGACGGCAAGAAAATAGTTTTTGATCCAGTTGAATTTACCGAAAAACTCCCAAGCCTTACAAATGTTGTTGCGATTATAATTACTCATCAACACGGCGACCATTTTTAGCCCGAAGTCCTTGCTAAAATCCTCGAGCAGAATCCCGAAGCACAGATTTTTGCGCCAAAAGATTTAGAAACGGACGAAATTGCAGGCCATCCTATCAAAAGAGTCGAGAACGGTGCTATCCAAGAAATATCAAATTTCAAGCTGCGCTTTTTCGGCCAAAATCACGCCGAAATCATCCCGGGAGTCGTGCCTTGTCTGAATCTCGGAGTAGTCATTAATGAGGCTATAGTTAACCCCGGTGATTCATTTGATCTACCAGCTTCTCCTGAACGCCCCAAAGTCCTTTTTGTCCCCAGCGCTGCGCCTTGGTGCAAAGCCTCCGAGGGTGCAGAATATATCAAGCAAGCCAAGCCAGAAATTGCCATCCCGGTTCATGATGCTGTGCTCTCCGAACTCGGTAATGGTTTTAATAACAATTGGCTTGCTAAGGCTGCCGATGAAGTGGGTACCAAGTTTACTCCGCTCAAGCCTGGCGAAAGCATGGTTTTAGAATAGTAGCCATTCCTAGCAAAATGTGTTAATATAATCACATTATGCCAAAAGCATTGCAATTTACTAATCTTAGCTATGTTTTTTGGTAAATCTTTTTCAAGGAGGGACAATTATATGAATAATGTCCACTACCCCCTACTGGGGATCATTGGCGGTACTGGTTGGCCGTCAACCGAGGTCTACTTCAAGAAGATACCGCGCCGGGTGCAAGAACGTTTGGGCGGACTTAATTCGCCAAACATCGTTTTCCAATCAAGGAACTTCGCCCAAATTGACGGATGGATGCACAAGGGAAATTGGGAGGCTATTACAGGCTGTCTGGCGGAAATGGCTTTACAGATGAAGAGAGGCAGCAATATTGATTCACTGGCAGTCTTGTCTAACACTCTCCACAAAGTTGCACCCAAAGTCGCAGAGATAGCTGATGTCCCGCTGATTCATATTGGCAGCTGTACTGCCCAGACGGTTATTGACCAAAGCATCGAGCGAGTTGGCTTCATCGGTACTAAATTTACCATGCAGGAAGATTTTGTCTTGAAGCACTTCCGTGGACAGGGAATCAAAGTTTTTACTCCGCCCACGGCATCAATGGATGAAATCGACCGGATTATCTTCGATGAACTCTGCCAAAACGAGTTTAAGGATGAGTCGCGCGATTTCCTTTTCCTGCAGGTAGCAAAGATGATTGAACGCTACAAAATCAAAGGTGTCATTTTGGGTTGCACAGAACTTGGTTTGACGATGACGGACCAACATTGGGTTAAGTACTGCGGCAGTAATATTATTGTCCTGCGCAAAATATGGGATGCAACTGCCATTCCTATTATTGATGCCACCGATTGCCACATAGAAACGATTGTTGACTATCTCTGCAATCCCATCAAAGCATAGCCTTTGGGCCTCTGTCGTGTTTTATCGACGGGGCTTTTTTCTTTACTAAACCCCTTTACATTTCCGAATAGATTAGGTATCATATAAAGGTAGAGTTGGAGCTGGTTGATATTAGCGCTCTGACACAAATTAATAATTAAAAGGAGAAAGAATGGCAGAATTTGACCGTTCCAAACCACATATCAACGTTGGTACTATGGGCCACGTTGACCACGGTAAGACTACTCTTACCGCTGCGATTACTAACGTTCTCGCAAAGAAACTTCCAACAGACGTAAACAAAGCTGTTGCTTACGACCAAATCGATAACGCTCCAGAAGAGAAGGCTCGTGGTATCACCATCGCTACCTCTCACCAGGAGTACGAATCTGAGAAGCGTCACTACGCTCACGTTGACATGCCAGGTCACGCCGACTACATCAAGAACATGATTACCGGTGCTGCGCAGGTCGATGGTGCTATTCTCGTGGTAGCAGCGAATGACGGCCCTTTGCCACAGACTCGTGAGCACGTGCTTTTGGCTCACCAGGTGAACGTGCCAAAGATCATCGTCTTCTTGAACAAGATGGACCTCGCTGATCCTGATCTCGTCGAACTCGTCGAGATGGACGTTCGCGAACTCTTGAACAAATACGGCTATGATGGCGACAATACCCCAATCATCAAGGGTTCTGCCACCAAGGCTCTCGAAGGCGACGCCGCTAACGAAGACGCCGTTATGGAACTCGTCAAAGCCATGGATGAATGGTTCGAGGTTCCTGAACACGATCTTGACAAGCCATTCCTCATGCCTATCGAGGATGTCTTCTCAATCAAGGGTCGTGGTACCGTTGCTACTGGTCGTATCGAGCAGGGTATCGTGAAATTGAACGACGAAGTTGAAATCGTTGGTTTGAAAGAAACTCAGAAATCGGTTGTGACCGGTATCGAGGCCTTCCACAAGACCTTGGATCAGGGTCAAGCTGGTGATAACGCTGGTCTCTTGCTCCGCGGTATTGAACGCGAGCAGATCGAGCGCGGTCAGGTGATTGCTGCTCCTGGTAGCATTACTCCACACACCGAGTTTGAAGCTCAGGTTTACATCTTGAAGAAAGAGGAAGGCGGCCGCCATACTCCATTCTCCAAGGGTTACAAACCTCAGTTCTACTTCCGTACCACTGACGTGACCGGCGAAGTCGAACTCCCAGCTGACAAAGAAATCGTCATGCCTGGTGACACCGTTACCTTCAAGGTGAAGTTGCTTGCTCCAATCGCTATGAACAACAACGACCGCTTCGCTATCCGCGAAGGTGGTAAGACCGTTGGTTCTGGTGTTGTGACCAGCATCGTCAAGTAGTTAGAACTACTCAAGCTGAACAGAACCCCCGGCAAATACCGGGGGTTCAGGGTGTAAAAAGAGCAGTCCCTCGGGGCTGCTCTTTTGCTACTTACCTTAAAATCTGGCGATTCGGCAAGTCTAATTTAATTCTCATAATTACCCTCCTCCTTATGGAAAACATTTTTAAGGCAAGATCTTAAATTTCTCACCCCTAGCACACATAGGTTAAAAAGTCAGCACCAATTATGCTAAAATACAAAAGTACGTTGTAGCACCAGAAAACCCCGGACAGGCCGGGGTTCCTAATTTTTAACAAACTATAAACAGAATGTATGGGTCTTTTTTACCCTAATCTTGGTGTGCTCTGAATTTTCCCAGGTGAGAACATATTTCATCGAACCCTCAAATAGGCCTCGGTTAACTTCGATTGTGGTCTTGCCTTCGTCGACCTCAAAGCCAACTTCTTCACCGCTTTCTATGGTAAGACCAAACCAAATACGGCCATCCTCGGGTGTCCTTGGTTTCCAAGATAAGGTCAAGTCTACTTCGTAGCCGTCAAGAATTTCTTTAATTCTTTTATATTCCGCCTTTCTTTCCACAGTCACCTTGTCGTCCACCTCATCCTTGCCGTAGTCGCCCACAATTTGAGCGCCATGGTGACGTAAGCGAATTCTCAGCGTCCCCGGTAGTGGTTGAACAGCAAAAACGTACCACTCGGTTTCTTCTCCTAACAGGATGCTACGAAAACCGTCCGTTACTATTGCTTCTGCCTCTGGTTTTAATTCCATGGACAGACGCTTGACGATTGTTTTAGCTCGGAAAGAGTTAAACCTATCATTTGCTCCGTCGAAGTCTTCAAACACGAGGTCCGCATCCTCTATATCCACTTCTGGGTTATAGTCAAAAACTTCAGTCTTTCTTTCTGTAATCATCAAAAACTCCTCCTTTTTCTGAAAAATCTGCAATTTTCTGTATAATTTGCCACAAATTTTCAAAATACCTAAGGCTTGAACCCTAGACATTAGAAAATCTGGGCTTTGTAGCGATGTTACAATCCTTATGTCCTCATTATAGCACAAATCATCCAAAAAATCAATACTAATTATACTAATTTTGCCAAAAATACCAAAAAAATGTCATGAACCAGCATAAAATCCCTTCGAATCCCTACGAAATCCCACATTTTTACGCCCCGTTATGGTATAATAGAAACATTATTTAGGAGGATTTATGGCTCAAATTAAACGTAAATATATTGATAGCCATTGGTTAGTATTCATGTTTCAAGGCGGCATCACGCTACTATTCGGTTGTCTCACACTTTTCACCTCACGCGAAACCTCTACTAGCCTTATTCCGGTCATTGGCATCGCCTTGCTTGCGCTCGCCATTGTCGAATTTGCCAATTCGCTCTATCGCAGCCGCGTTCACGAAGGTTGGCTAGTTTCTATTCTCGTGGCAATCTTTGACGCCACTTTTGGTATTGCCTTGCTGCTTTTTATGAACGAAGGTATGGTTTGGCACATCTCGCTTGTGGCCGCCTACACTCTGATTCGTGGCGCCTTCGAAGTCCTAGTTGGTTTTCGTACCACGGTTGACCCGACCGACCGCTTCATTTGGATTCTTTGCGGTCTCTGCGGTATCGTCTTTGGTATCGTGATTATTAACTCCGGTCATCTCACTAACGTTGATTTTATCCGCTTCTTTGGCGCTTATATGCTTATCTTTGGCGTCTCCAATCTAATTTATGGTATACATAACCGTACCCAGCAGCTCGAAGACCGCGCTGCTCGTCGTGAGGCCGCCAAGCGTGCCCATGCAGCCAAAAAGTCCAGCGTCAAAAAGTCCTGATTGTGCTATAATCTACTTCAAGGAGACCTATATGAAGTATCGTTTGCCGACCAAGGCTATTATCACCGATGCAGGTTGCGCTAGTCGCTTCCTTCCGCTCACCAAAACCATCCCGAAAGCTATGTTGCCACTAGGCAATAAGCCAATCATGCAACTCGTAGTTGAGGAGTGCATTACTGCTGGTATTGAGGAAATTATCATTGTTGCCACCACCAAAGGGCGACCGCTCTATGATGACTATTTCCATGACCCAGCTACGGCTATTTCAGATCTAATGATTCGCCAGGGCAAGGAGGACCGCTTCGCGCCTGTGGCTGAAGTTTTGAACTTCCCCAAAATCACTGTTATTGAGCAAGACCCCAGTCTGCCCTATGGCAACGGCTCGCCAATCGCATCGGCACGCGACTTTATTGAAGACGATGAAGCCTTTGTGGTTGCGTATTCAGATGATGTGGTGTTTGGTAATTCCGATATTAAAACTTTAATCGATTCTTATGCGACCCACCCCGATGCCGAAGCAATTATCGTGGCGCAGGAAATGCCTCAGGATGTTCTAGATCGATACGGCATTGCCAAGCTTAAGGACGGTACTGATATGCTACTCGATCACATTGTTGAAAAACCCGCTCCAGCTGACGCTCCGTCTAATCTTGCAAGTTATGGCCGCTATCTGCTCACTCCGCGTATTTTTGACTACTTGAAACCAGACCAGACTGGCCTTGACGGGGAACTGTGGACTGTCGACGCCATTACAGCTATTGCTGAGTCTAGTCCAGTCTATGTCGAAAAGACTTCTGGCCGTTGGCTCACTACTGGTGATCCTAAGAATTATAGTATTGCTCTTGCTCAGTATATTCTCGAACACGAGAGCTATGCTGACGAAGTAAGGGATTTTGTCCGACAACATTAATATTATCACCAAAAGGAGGTAAAAATGGAAATAGCAACTTGGATTCTAGTCGTAATTCTCTCGATTACGCTATTTATCTTTTTGATTGCTGGCATCGTGCTTGCTATCAAACTTATTCAAGCTACCGAGGAAGCCAAAAAAGTCATCGCTACTGGTCAGCAAATTGCCACTAAGGCCGACGATATCGTCGACAACGTCAAAGGCATGACCTCAGTCGGTGGAATCGTCAAGAATTTTGCTGTCCGTGCAATGGAAAATCAATCCAAGCGCTACGCCGCCGAAGACGCTGCTGAGGCTGCCGAAATGGAAGCTGCAGCCGAACAGGCTAAAGCTGAAGCCAAGGAAGCCGCCGTCGAAGCCAAAAAATCTGCCAAACGCAAATAATTTAACGCCCTAAATCAGTGAGGAGCTATTAAATCTCCTCACCCCTTTCTGAGTATAAATAAATCTTGGTTCATCTCTCATTGAATCGTGCTATAATTATATACAGTATGACGGAGGTAACGAAAGATTCTGAGCCACTAAAATCAAGCGATTTTGTTCACCTACACAACCATACCCACTATTCTTTGCTTGATGGCCTTACTAAAATCCCAGATTTAGTTGACTTTGTCAAGTCAGAAGGCATGGAAGCCGTGGCCGTGACCGATCACGGTACTATGTCGGGACTTGTTGAGCTTTATAAATCTTGCAATGACGCTGGCGTCAAGCCAGTCCTTGGTCTAGAGGCTTACGTCGCTGCGCGCAAAATGACCGACCGCGATCCGGCTCACGATAAGCAACGTTTTCATATTACCTTGCTCGCTATGAATAACCAAGGTTTTGAGAACCTTTGCCACTTGATGTCGGAAGCAGAAATTAACGGCCGCTACTACAAACCGCGCATTGATCATGACCTAATGGAAAAGTTCAGCGAGGGGATTATCTGCCTTTCTGGTTGTGCTGGTTCGGAAATTTCCGAGGCTTTGCGCGCCAACGACACCAAGCGTGCCCTCGAGCTAGTCGACTGGTATAGCAATATTTATAAAGACCGTTTCTATTTGGAGATGCAAGATCACGGCCATCCTGATTCGCCTTCGCACTGGGATGTACAAAATGGCATCAACCAGCACCTCGCTAAAATCGCTGAAGAAACTGGTTTGCCACTAGTTGTAACGTGCGATGCCCACTATCTGCATAGTGAAGATCAGGATGCTCACGAAGTGCTACTTTGTGTTGGAACTGCTTCTAACCTTTCCGACCCAAATCGGATGTCGATGAAAGATCTCGAACTGCATGTTATCCCGCCCAAAGATATTATTGCTCGTTGGGGCAAGGAATTTCCAGAGGCCATCCGTAACACGCGCCGTATTGCTGACCGTTGCAATGTCGATTTGCAACTCGGTCGTATTTTAATTCCAAAATTCCCATTGCCAGACGGTGAAACCAGCGAAAAAGACTTCCTTGATAAGCTAGTTTTTCAGGGGCTAGTGTATCGTTATGGCGGTAAAAAATTAGAAGAAACTACGAACCTAACCGTCGCTGAATGTCGTAAGATTCTTGAAGAGGTTGACGCCACGCCTGAACGTGCCGAGGAGAAGCTGAAAGTCCTGCCACGCATTGACTATGAGCTGGGCGTGGTCAACAAAATGGGCTATAACGGCTATTTCCTGATCGTGCAAGATTTTATTAACTGGGGTAAGGCTCAACGTATCGTCTTTGGGCCTGGTCGTGGATCAGCTGCTGGTAGCATTCTCGCCTACGCACTTCGTATTACTGAGCTCGACCCGTTGCGCTATGACCTGCTCTTTGAGCGGTTTTTGAACCCCGATCGTATTTCTATGCCTGATATTGATACCGACATCCAAGATACGCGTCGAGACGAAGTGATTGAGTATTGTAGTCGCAAGTACGGCTTTGGCCGGGTTTCCAATATCGTGACGTTTGGTAAAATGATGGCCAAAAACGCCGTGCGCGACGTTTCACGCGTACTAGAAGTACCTTATGCTGATGCCGACCGACTTGCTAAAATGGTTCCCGATCCAATTCAGGGACATCATGTCAAACTCAAAAACGCTGTTAAGGAAGTCCCAGAGCTTAAGCAGGAATATGAAACCAACCCAATATCCAAAGAAGTCTTGGACTTTGCCGAAAATCTTGAAGGCACCATTCGTAACCACGGTGTTCACGCTTGTGGTGTTGTGATTGCTCCAGATGAACTTGAAAAGTTCCTTCCTCTTGAAGTTTCTGCTAAAGGCCCAATTGCCACGCAGTTCCCGATGACTCAAGTCGAAGAGCTTGGCCTACTCAAAATGGACTTCCTTGGCCTTTCCAACTTATCAGTTATCAATAACGCCCTTCGTATGATTCGCAAGGTGTATAATAATGACCTTGACCTCTCTCAGTTACCGCTTGACGATGCTGAAACGTATGCGCTTCTCCAACGCGCTGAGACCACCGGCGTTTTCCAGCTGGAATCTGCTGGCATGAAACGCTATTTGCGCGACCTCAAAGCCAGTACCTTTGAGGATATTATCGCTATGGTGGCGCTCTATCGTCCTGGTCCAATGCAGTTTATTGATAGCTTTATTCGTCGCAAGCATGGCGATGAGCCAATTACCTATCTCCACCCTGGCCTCGAAAACTCCCTCAAAAATACTTATGGCATCTTGATTTATCAGGAACAGTTCATGCAGATTTCCAAGGAATGGTGTGGATTTACGGGTGGTCAGGCCGATACTTTGCGTAAAGCAGTAGGGAAGAAGAAAATTGACCTTATGAACAAGGTAAAGCCTGAGTTCATCGACGGTGCGGTGAAAGTTGGCGGCGCCACTAAAGAAATTGCCGAAAAGTTCTGGGACCAGCTGCTCGATTTCGCCAACTACTGTTTCAATAAGTCCCACGCCGCGTGCTATGCTTTGATCGCCTACTGGACTGCCTACCTTAAGGCCCATTATCCAGACGCCTTCATGGCGGCTTTGATGACTGCTGATATGCGCTGGACCGATCGTCTCGCTATCGAGATTTCTGAATGTCGTCGTATGGGACTCAAAGTGCTCGGTCCCGACATCAACGAGTCATACGGCGACTTTGGTATTGTTGGCGGCGAGAGAACTATTCGCTTCGGTCTTTCTGGTATCAAGAATATGGGTAAATCGCTCGTCGAAGAATTTGTTATTCCTGAGCGCGATAAAAATGGACCTTTCAAATCGGTCTGTGATTTTTCAGCCCGGGTCAATGCTACTAAGTTCAACAAGAAATCTTGGGAATCCGCTATTAGAACTGGCGCCTTTGACCGTTTTGGTGACCGCTCGGATCTGCTCTTCAATCTCGAAAACATCCAAGCCTACGGGGCTAAGCGCCAAAAAGATACTGATTCTGGCCAGACTGATCTTTTCGGCGCGATGGGTAACGCCGGCGAGATCCCTGAACCGGAGATTCGACCTTCCCCAACCAAAGTCTCCGAAAAGGAACGGCTTCTCTGGGAGCGCGATTTGATGGGCCTCTATATTTCTTCGCACCCGCTTGATCGCTACGATGTGTATTTCGATGAGCAGACACACCCCTACGACTTAATTACTGCCGAAAATGACGGCAAAACTGTTACTATTGGTGGCATCATCAGCGCCTCTCGCGCTATCATGACCAAGAGTAATACTCGCATGGCCTTCATCAAGCTAGAGAATAAAGTTGCCGAACAAGAAGTCATCATTTTTCCGAAACTCTACGAAGAATATGGCGCCAAACTTGAACAAGATGCTATTATTAAAATCACTGGGCGCATCAATGCCAAGGATAAAAACGGTAATATCACGAATGAAGTCAAAGTTATCGCCGATAGTATCGAAGTGATTCCTGATGAAATTCTCACGTCGTATCGCTCTACTGGCGCCAAACTCCCACTACCCAAAGCTGCTCCAGCTGGACCGCGTCGTTCCCGCGCCACTGGCGTTAGCTATAGTGGCGGTCGTCAGAACAATGGTTCCGCTGCGTCCGATGAACCGGTTCGTCGCGTCACCACCCCACCCAAAGATCGTCGCCACGAACGGCTCTATGTCCTTATCGAAGATCCTACTGACGCTGAAAAACTTTCTGAAATTCGTCACATTTGCGAGCGCAATCCTGGCATCCAGGAAGTCATCATGGTCTTGAAGGACGGTGAAGTCAAGCGTCCTATGAAACTGCCATTCAAAGTTGAGACTTCTCCCGAGCTCACTGAATCTCTTGCTAATTTGCTCGGTGCAGCAGCTGTTAAAGTGCAATAGGTGGTACAGAATAATCCAAAGAAGGAAACTCCAAGACTACGGGTCTAATGTACATTTTTCAAAAATTGTACACTAGAAATTTCACTTCACCCCTGTTATATTGGGGAATAGAATGAACAAAAACGTAAAAATGTTCATTACTTCGCGCTATGCCACGCAGAGCAAAGTCGGCATCGACAGAGCCTACTTCTATCTACCAGTCTCTCTCACAGTCGTCAAAGCCAATGATTATAATATTAAAGTCTATAGTCAAAACGGTGGCGAACTCAGAAGCAAAGATGGCGATATTATTCCTACTCTCTCTGGCGAAGCTGGCTACGCTCAGCGTGGCAATTACTACAACTGGTTCGCCGCAACGGCTGGCAGCGGCAAGTTAACAGACACCGACTCGACGACTGATGGCGATCGTGTTATTGATGGTGCCGTACAAGATTCTATCTGTCCTAAGGGATGGACGTTGCCAGCTGGGGGGAATAGTAGTGTCGGCATTACCGACGGCTCAGTCAAATCATTTTATAATCTAACCCAGTTTTATACTGGAGTGACTGGCTTTATCCCGGACGTTACCATAGATACCCTGTACGCTTTCCCTATGAATTTTTCACCAACAGGCTTTTATGACCATCAGTCTGGTGAAATCAGTCAAGTTGGCATCAGACAAACCTATTGGACCAATAGTAGCAGTACGAACGTAGGTTACGCCAATCTCCTCAACTACGACAGCGGCAAAATCTGGCCTGGCGTAGCAAGCGTTCTCAAGGTGCACGGTCTTTCTATTCGCTGTGTTGCACGCTAAGAGCTAGGCTAACCTTTGGCCTCTCCAGTTCCTGCGTACTGGCTACTACCACCGTTCCTACGGCTACCTCCACGAACGTACGGCGGAGGGCCGCTGGCGGTCTAGTACGGCTGGCGCAGCTACCAACGGGCGCCACCTGGCTACGTGGATCGGCTCTGTCATCGCCCAGGCTAACGATTTCCGTGGCCTCGGCTTTGCTCTGCGCGAAGTAGCAAACCAAAAACCTTAGCGCCAGCACTAAGGTTTTTTGGTGATAATCTTACGCTTCGAACGGCCGTGCCAATTTCAGATCTGGTCGGTCTTCTGCAATCCGCATCAGCTCATTGTATTTACAGATCCGCTCCGATCGGCTAAGACTGCCGGTTTTTATTTGTCCAGTCCCGAGCCCAACTGCAAGGTGTGCAATTGAAGTGTCCTCGGTCTCGCCTGAGCGATGGGACATTACCGTCCTGAAGCCGGCTTCCTTTGCCATTTTTACTGCGGCAATCGTTTCGGAAAGTGTACCAATCTGATTGGGTTTAATCAAAATTGCGTTCGCCGCTTTTTCCTTGATGCCTTTTTTGAGCAACTTCACATTGGTCACAAACAAATCATCACCGACAATCTGGATCTTGCTTCCCAAACGTTCGGTTAACGCCTTCCAGCCATCCCAGTCGTTTTCACCTAACCCATCCTCAATCGAAACGATTGGATAATTATTGACCATCCAGTCATACCAACTAATCATATCGTCTGCTGTTTTCCAAGATCCATCGGTCTTCAGTTCGTAGTGGTCGTCTGCCCAAAATTCTGACGCTGCCGAATCCATGGCAATTGCAATTTGTTTACCGGGTTCATAACCAGCTGCCTCAATCGCTTCCATAATACAGTCGAGCGGCTCATTGTTACCATCACGTACTTGTGGACCATATCCACCCTCGTCGCCGACCATTACCGGATAGCCACGCTCTTTCAAAATGTCCTTCAAGGTATGAAAAACTTCGGCACCCATCCGCACCGCTTCGTCAATCGAACCAGCTCCGACCGGCATAATCATGTATTCTTGCAAATCCGTGCACCAATCTGCGTGCATGCCGCCATTCATCACGTTCATCATCGGCATTGGTAGACTCATCTCGTTTGTCGTACCTGCAATAGCTGCCACGTATTGATAGAATGGCATGCCATTTGCTTTTGCTAGAACTTTTGCCGTCGCGAGCGACACCGCCAAGATTGCATTAGCTCCCAGCTTACTTTTATTATCTGTTCCGTCAAGCTCCAACATTAAACGATCTACTTGACCTTGATCGGCGATATTACCAACTAATACTTCGCGAATTTTATTATTAACATTCCAGATAGCCTTCGAGACGCTTTTCCCGCCATAATATTTTGGGTCGCCATCTCTTAGCTCTAGCGCCTCGCCAACGCCAGTTGATGCACCAGAAGGCACAATGGCCCGCGCTGCTTGACCGGAAGTCAAGTAAACATCGGCTTCCACAGTCGGATTACCTCGGCTGTCGAGTACTTGCCGAGCTTTAATATCTCGAATTACAAACTTATCCATAACCGAATTATAACACGTTTTTGCTTTTCTCTGCGCCTTTTATGTTATAATGAAACGAAGGAGGGACATGGAACCCACAAAAGACAGTAAAAACACCACTAAAACCACTACCAAAACTACCATGACAGAGCCAAGCACCTCAGTCGAAACGGTAGATAAAGATGCCACTGTTGTTACTGGTCAATCTGGCGATCAGCCTGTCACCGTAGTAATGAACCCACCCAAGAAACATAAGTTCGGTATCATTGTTGGTATTGTGGTATTTCTACTGGTCTTAATTGGTGGTGTCGCCCTCGCTGCTTGGTACTTCTGTGTTCATAACAGCCCAGATGTTATTGCTTATGATGCCATGCGCCAATTTATGTCCGCAGAGCATATCTCAACTAGTGGCACTGTCCGTATTGCTAGCTCCGAACCTGACGAGGATGGTAATATTACTGTTGCCGATATTACCCTGACATCATCTTCCATGCGCCTACCAAATAGTTCTGTCATTAATCTCAACCTCTCCGAGCGTGATCGCAACAATGAGATAGTGGATGACCACGAAATCTCACTCGGTCTTAGCTTTACAATCCTCTCAGACGGTGTGATTTATTTCCGAACCGATAACCTATCCGAGACTATCGATGAGGTGCTTTCCGCCAAGGAGACTGATCTTGACGATATCGATGATATGAGCTGGCTCACTTACGATGTCATCGAACTACTCGATAATCAGACATGGCAGATTTCTCTTGATGACGTCCTTGATGCTCTTGACCTTGATAGTTCTATTTCTGAACCAGTGACCGATTTCTATGATTGTATCCTGTCCGCTACGGGAGAGAATGCCGACCTTGCTAAGCTCTATGATTCTCATCGCTTTGTCCAAATTACCAAGACCGACCAAGCATCCTCTACTTCTGATGCTACTCGCTACCAAGTTGCGCTTGATTACGAGCAGATGGCTAATTTTGTCAATACTCTGCCCGAGACTACCGGCAGCGAAAAGGCCATTGCCTGCTACAATAATCTCGCTGATGAATTTGATTTTAGCCATGTTGCTGTGAAGGATTTTCCGACCGTTAAAGCCAAAGACTTTGAAAAAACTTTCCCCAGCGACTACCAACTGTATCTCGAAATCTCTGACTTTAACCACCAGCTAAATCGTATTGAGGCTCATGGTACGGCCAAAGATGTAAAATTTGATGTCGACTTGAAGTTTGACTATTCTGCCATTGAAGTAACCGCACCGTCCGACTATCTTCCCGTTACCGATTTGTTCGAAGAAGTTTTTGAGCTGATTGGTGAATATTTTTACGGTTTTGACGATGCTGGATTTAATCAGGGTACTGGAGTAATATTTATCTAGGAGCTTATATGGGCCTACTTAGTAAAGTCAAAAAACCTATCGCGAAGTCTCCCGCTGCCGCCAGCAAAGCGCCAGCCGTGGCTGAGCCGATTCCGGATGCACCAAGTTTTGAGCGCCCGGTTAGCGACACGATTCTTGCTCTTGATATTGGTACTGAATTTGTTAAGGCTGTCATTGCTAGGCAATTGCCAAATCACGAACTAGAAATCATTGGTGTCGGTAAGGCGCATCAAGCTCCCGACAACATGTATGCGGGGGCAATTGCCGATATCCCTGGCGTAGTGAGCGTCTGTGAAAAGGCCTTGAACGAGGCTGAACGCCGCGCTGAGATTTCCGCCAAATTAACCGTGGTTGGCGTAGCCGGGGAACTAATTAAGGGAAACACTAGTACGATTCGTTATCGTCGTAAAAATGGCAATAGACCTCTGACTGAACAAGAAATGTCGCTTATTATTCAGCAGGTCCAAGAGCGAGCCGGCGCACGCGCCCGCAAGGAAATTGCCGACGAAACTAATAATCCTGATGTTGAAGTGCGCCTCATTAACTCCGCCATTGTTTCCATCATGATTGATGGCTACAAGGTATCCAACCCCATTGGTTTCAAGGGTGCTGACGTCGAAATTCAATTTTATACAGCTTTTGCACCGCTTGTCCATATCTCCGCTATTGAAAAAGTTTGTGCCGAGCTCAACCTTGATCTCCTCGCAGTTGCGGTCGAGCCTTTTGCGGTTTGCCGTGCTTGCCTCGGCGACGACCTCGAGAGCAACTTCTCTGGAATTGTCATGGATATCGGAGGAGGCACAACCGACATCGCTGTCGTTGACGATGGCGGGGTTGAGGGAACGAAAATGTTTGGTATTGGTGGTCGTAGTTTCACTCATCAAATCGCCCAAGCCCTCGATGTTGATTTTGACACGGCCGAAGATTATAAAATATCCTTTTCGATTCCGGACCGCATCCCCGCCGACCTTAGGGAAACGATGACTCTTGCTGTTCAGCGCAATCTCGCCGTTTGGCTTTCCGGTGTTCAAATCACCCTTGAAGAATTTCAGCTTCCTGAGTTTCTACCTAATAAAATCTTGCTTTGCGGTGGTGGTGCCGGTTTAGCCGAGTTGCGTGATGTTCTTGCAACAACCGATTGGTTCAAAGAATTACCTTTTGCGCGTCGCCCAGTCGTTCATCTTGTTAGTGCTAGCGACATGCCCGGAATAAAAAACGAATCCAGCTCTACCCTTGATTCGAGTTTTATTACTGCGCTTGGTCTACTCAGGGTTGCACTTGACACACTGGTTGGCGTTCCTGATGATGGTGGGCTGCGTAGCAAGCTCTCCAAATTACTACAAAACTAGTTGATTTTATCAACCACCTCAAATTTGCCGGGTTTTAATCCGGCAAGTTGATATTTACCGAATTGAATGCGGTGCAATTTTACTACTTCGTATCCTAGTGCTGCAAAAGTCCGGCGGATCTGTCGGTTGCGTCCCTCGCTCATAGTTACCTGCCATTTCTTGCGGCTATCATCCATTCGCGTTAACCCAAGCTTCGATACCCCATCGCCAATTTCGATACCAAAATCACTAATCTCTTGTTGATGCAGTGGCTCTAGCGCCCGGTCTAGCTCCACTTCGTAGACCTTCGTCTTCCGAAACTGGGGATGCGTTGCTTGGAATGCAAAATCGCCATCATTTGTTAATAAAATCAACCCAGATGAATCTCGATCTAATCTCCCTACGGTCTTTAACTTCTGATATTCCTTCGGTAGTAGTTCGTAAATTGTTGGAAAATCTCCCTGAGATCGCTTCGAACAAAGGTAACCGACTGGTTTGTTGACTGCCAGATAGATGTAAGACACGGCGCCCCCTACCTTATCACCATTGTAGCACACTTCATCAATTTTGTCAATACTATTTATGTTTATACGCGCGCCAAGAGTAGCGGTTTCACCATTTACCGTGACTTTGTCGGCTGCAATCGCGTCATCGGCTTGTCGTCGCGAAATCCCCAGTCGTTCCGCCAAAAACTTATTTAGGCGTACTGTTTTTGAATCCATACTTTTATTATAAACTTTCTCTAGAGTTCTGGCAAGTCAGAACCCTTTACATCTGTGGCGGCATGGTGGGGAATACTGGTGCAACTGGCGTTTCTGGCGCAATTGGTGCGACTGGTACTTCTGGAATTACCGGCTCCGCCATTGGCGTGGTTTGACTAGCTGTATTGTCTTGGTCTCGATCTCCTAGTACTTCATGTACCGCGTTTACAACGTCTTCAATGCCAACCTGTGATTTAACGAGATAACGATTCGCTCCCAACGCTTCACCTCGTTGACGCTCGTCGTCACTCGACAATGCCGTCATCATGATGACTTTCGTGTTGTCCATGCCAGGCGTCGAGCGTAGAATATCCAGCATATCAAAACCACTAATTTTCGGCATCATTACATCCGAAACAATTAAATCTGGTCGCTCGCGTACCGCTATCGCTAATGCTTCTTCGCCATCTCTCGCCGACACTACCATGTACCCTTCAGCCGTCAAGCGAATGCTATAGATCTCTCGCAGACTGTCGTCGTCTTCGGCAATCATTACTTTATTCATTGTGTACCTCCTTGTTGGGTAATCGATCCCGATGTTAATATTCCTGGTTTTGGTGCAGCTGGGCCAACCGCTGCAACTGCCTGTGCGATAGTCTGCGAGTTTGGTATCGGCATCGCAACTGGCTGGGCCGCTGGTGTTGGCATTGCGGCGGGCTTAGCTACTGGCGCCGACTGTGCTGGTTGGGCTGGCGCAGCTGAGAACTGTTGTATCATCCGCTGATTTGCCTCGGCGATTGACATTCTCTCGTACTCTGATGCCGAGAGTCGTGGCAGGGAGACAAAGAACGTTGACCCTTGGCCAAAAGCGCTCTCTAGCCAGACTCGTCCGTGCAAAGCTTCCACGCGCTGTTTTACCAGATAAAGACCCAACCCAGTACCGCCGATCTGACGCGTTTGGGAATTATCAACTCGGTAAAACTTCTGGAAAACATGTGCTGCATCCTCGGCCGAAATTCCAATCCCAGTATCGGTCACGTTGATTAATACCTTGTCGCCGTCACCTCGCACGTTTACCCAAATTTGCCCACCCGCTGGCGTATATTTAATCGCGTTGCCAATCAAATTATCCAAAATCTCTCTAAGGAAATCCAAATCGACTGCCATATAGACTTTTGGCTCGATATGTTTTTTATCGAAACCACCCGTCGGCTCGTTGGCGCCAAAAGTATAATGTAGATTTTTTGCCATAAATTCCTTTTCGTGGGTGGCGGCCAGTTTTTGCACAACTTCCACTGCGTCCACTGGTACCGGGTGCGCTTTGAGCCGTTTGTCGTCAAGTTTCGTTACGTCTAATAAATCTTTGAATAACCGCCCAAGATGCTGACTGGCCGAATGGGCCGCCTCGAGGTACTGTTTCGCCCGTGCGTCAATTGTCGCTGTCTGTGGGTTGAGCGCTAAACCAAGGTACCCTTCAATCGAGGCTACCGGCGTACGCATTTCGTGTGAAGCGGTCGAAATAAATTCTGCCTGCTCGTTTTCCTCTTGGAGCTCCTTTGTAATATCGCGGAAAGTAATAATTTTGAAGTCATGCGTACCACCAGTCGGGATCACCGACAACGCAATTGCCATTCGGTGCTCGGCCTGTGCCGACACTAGTAAATATTCCCGTGAGGTTAGCGGTTGGTTGGTTTTAATGGCCGTATATATATCAGTCTTACTAATTTCAATCGGCGCCCCATCCGCACTTTCTAACCTTAAAATTAGAGAATAATCTAGCCCCGTCAACATCGTAGATGAATCGTATCCAGTCATTGTCGCGGCTGCCGGATTGGCAAATTGAATCATTCCACCCGCATCAATAAGCAAAACTCCTTCCGCGATAAAATCAAGCGCCCGCTGTGCTAGAGCTGCCGAATCTACCATGCCGGCGTAAGAATTGATTGGTTTTTGTTTCTTGCTGAATAAGCCCATTATGGCTATTATAGCACGTCTAGGGCTGAGCAAGGAAAAATCCCCGCTACTAGGAGCTATGTAAATACTCATCGTCGCTGCTGAGCATCACGCTTTTAACGTATCTTCGATGCGTACAGTCTATCGGCGAGGCAAAAAGTATTTGCTCTACCTGACTCACTACGAGCGACACCGAAAACAGCTTGACGCAGCCCGGAACGATCGGTATGAAACTGAACGGTCCGAGCACTAACCTTAGTGCCGTTACCAACGGATAAAGTGCTCGTATTTTCAGCCTTGTTGCTATCTTCATAAACTGCTTCGTGTAGCACGGGCTAATTAAATGGCATTCCAGTTCGAAATCGTTCTCTACCTCTCCCGTCGCCACCCTCTGACCAACCATATAGGGTACAGTTGCCCCGACTGAAATCGCAAAAATCCGCACCTTTTGGTAATGATTTTTGGCGACATCGTCAAGAATCGCTTTGGTCATCTTTTGAAAATGTGCTCTTCGTTGGCTATAGGGTAATAGCTTGAGCGTGTCGCCTTTGAGGGCCGGCAGGCCAAACATAAACGCAAAAGCCTGGAGCGGCTGGCAGCACATTCCCGCTACGAAATAATCCACCGTGTCGTTGTCGCCGGCTCGATGAGTAACAATTCTTGCTAATTTGTAGGTGATAGCATCAGCCAATAGGAGCGGCATGATGCATACCCAAATTGCAAGCAGAATCAAGATTGTTTCAATGTTCATTTGATCACCTCCCTGATTTGAACAAAGAATTAGCGCCTCTTAAAGTTCTACCTCAAGGGCGCCGGAGTTTTCACACCAAAATCGCCCCAAAACTTGGGTTATCTTCCCATTATAGCACGCAAGTTAGTAAAAGTCAATAGGCTTATGCTAAAACCCCAGAATTTCAAGCGTTTTAAGCTCATAGTTTTTGTGATAAACTGGTCATATATGAACAAGGAAGTGATTTATTTGGAGGCGGAGGATGATATCACTGATATCCTCACCAAGCTTCAACAGGCCGAACAAAAACTTGTGGCCCTTGTGCCCCCGAAAAAAAGCTCCATACTCCGTAGCTCAGTGAATATGAAGTTGGTAGCACGTGTCGCCAAAGAGTGTGACAAAATCGTAGTAATTGTTACTCAGGACCCTGCCGTCGTCAAGATGGCGATGAGTACTCGTATTCCCGTCGCCAAAACTCTCCAGTCGCGCCCAGTCATCCCGACCGAGGCAAATGTACGCGCTGCCGAAGCTGCCGCCGATATCGTGGATGAGATTGATGAAACCGACCTCAAGGGCAAGAAGTCTCGTAACAAATCCGAGTCTATACCTGCTGGTGGCCAAGAAGTCGAGCTTGGAGGCGAGCTCAAAGCCGATGGTGCTAAAGCCACCTCAAAAGCACCTCTAGATGGAGCAGATTCGGCCTCCAACAAAAACGCTAACACCATCAACCTCAGCGATGAGGACCTCGAGAAGGCCGCTGGGAAGTCCAAAAAAGGCGAAAAATCCGGCCTCAAATCCCGCTTGATGGGTAATAAATCTACTAAAAATCCTTCCGCCCCCAACAATTTCTTTGAAAAATATCGCAAATGGATTATGATCGGCGCCCCGATTGGATTTGTTACAATCCTGCTTCTAGTCTGGGCTTTTGTTTTTGCCCCTTCCGCCACCATTACGGTCGCTGTCAGCAGCACCCCGGAAAACTTTTCCGAAAGCGTCACTTTTACCACCAATCCAGAGGAAGAAAATATCGAAGAAGGCAAGTTCTATGCCGAACAGCAAACCTTGGAACAGAAATATTCCGGCGAATTCGAGAGCAACACTAAAGAGAATAAGGGCGACAAAGCCTCTGGCGCAGTAACTGTCAGCACTACTTTTACTCCTAAGAATGGCAGTGAAATTACCGCTCCTTTCTCAATTGTCGTGAATGAAGGAGACGTTTTTACCACCGATGGCGGCCTGCGCTTCGTCGCTACTACTAGTAATACCCTGACCTGGGATGGTGATAATTTGCCATCTGGCTGTTCTTCACTTACCAAAGCATGTCGCTTGGCCGCTACTATCACCGTCGAGGCCGAAAAAGGCGGGGAGGATTATAATGTTTCCGCCTCTGAAACTTGGCATACTTTCCAGGGTATGTATACTGTCAGTAATTCCATGGCTTTTTCTGGCGGCACCACCAAAATGGAAAAGGTCGTCAGCCAAGAAGAAGTTGATAAATTCGCCGATGCTCAACTCGCCGACCACACCACCGACGGTCGTGAAATGGTCTTCGCCGATGTTCCAAAAGACATGGTCGCCATCGAGAGTAGCTTTAAAGCCGAGGTGACCGACAAAAGCTCCACTCCAGCCGTCGGCGAACCAGTCGGCGAAAGTACAAAACCTAAGGCAGACATTAAGGTGACTTATTCGGTCTACATGGTTGAGCGTTCCAAAGTTGAAGAATATATCAAGCATAAGCTCAGCCTAGGTGACGATCGTAAGGTTTATGCCTATGACGAGATCTATTTCGAACGCTTTTCTAGCATCGACGAGCCAGCTCGCCTCAAAGCTGTCGTCTCGATTGGTCCAATTGTCACTGAGGATTTGATTTTTGAAAAAACCAAGGGTCGCAAAACTGGCGAAGTCCAGTCCGAACTCCGGCTTATCACCGGTGTTAGTTCAGCCGAGGTACGCACGCCGTTCTTCTGGGTCAACAAGATCCCAAATGATCGTAGTAAAGTTACCATTATTCTTGAGGGTGAGGAGTAGAAATGAAATTGATTGCTCTTGATGTAGGCACAAAACGCATCGGCGTCGCCAAAGCCGATTCTAAAGTTCGTATCGCTATTCCATACAACGCAATTGAGGTTAATGGGGAAGAATTTCAAAAAATTTCCTCATTGGCGCGTGCCTGGGATATTGACAACTTTGTCCTTGGTATGCCTCGTAGTAACGAAGGCAACGAAACCAAGCAAAGCACTTACGTCCGCAAATTTGCCAAAGAATTAAAACGCCAGATCCCAGAAGCCAAAATCTGTTTTCAGGACGAATCTCTCACTTCTGTTGAGGCGGAAAAACGCCTCAAGGGTCGCAAAAAGACTACTAAGAAAGGCGACATCGACTCCGAAGCTGCTGCGATTATTTTGCAAGATTTTCTAGAGGAAAAAACCGGCAAAACTACCTCGCGCGCTGCAGCAGCTGGTCACAAAACCATCAAGGGTAAAGGCCCACGTCGCCATGGCTTTGTGCGTGTCCTGCTGGTTCTCTTGGTGCTTTTGGTGCTTGCTGGCGGCGCTGCTTTTGTCTACTATACTCACAATCTTCGCCCCGTTGCCGAAATTGATTGCGAGAATAATACCGCTGACGCTTGCCGCCCCACTACTTTTCTGGTCGAATCCGGTAGTGGCATTTCTCAAGTCGCCAATCAACTTAAGGAAGCCGGTCTTATTCGTGACCCACTCAGCTTCCAAATTTACTTCCGTCTTAATTCCCATGGTGAACATCTAAAGGCTGGCGAATACAGTTTTAATCAGTCCCTCTCCGTTCAACGCATTACTGAGCTACTTTTGCACGGCGCCGATAGTGTCTTTAGTTTTACTGTCCTTCCTGGTGATACTATGTTGAATATTCGCAATAATCTCATCAACGCTGGATATACCAAGGAAGAAGTGGATGAGGCCTTCCAGCATGATTATAGTAAAGAAAGCTATGGTTGGGTCTTTGAGGGATACCCAGAGGATGCCACTTCTCTTGAGGGATACCTCTACGGAGAAACCTATGAGTTCTTCACTGATGACGATGTCGAAACGATAGTCGGCCGTTTTATCGAGGAGTTTGCCAAAATTGTCCGCGAAGAGGACCTACAAGCCAAATTTGCCGTTCATGGCCTTAATCTGTACCAAGGAATTACCCTTGCGTCAGTAGTTCAGCGTGAGGCTGGTAATACCAATGACATGGCTAAAGTCGCGCAGATTTTCTACAACCGCCTTGATGCCGGTATGAACCTCGGGAGTGATGTCACTGCCTCTTATGCTGCTGATTTAATCGACCCAGATCGTACTATCTACACCGATAATATCAGTATTCTCGATATTGATTCTCCCTACAACACCCGCAAAAACCCCGGTCTACCTTATGGACCAATCGCTAATCCAAGCGTTTCCGCTCTCGAGGCGGTTGCCAACCCTGATGGATCGTTGTCTGATATGTTCTTTTTCCTCACTGGAGATGATGGCAAAATGTATTATGCTGCCGATGACGCTGGTCACCAGGCCAATATCCAGAACTATTGCCAGAAAATGTGCAATATTGCACTTTAGGTATAGACATAATCGCAATAATGTGCTATAATAGAGGTAGGGGGAGGATAAAATATGCGTAAGAAACAGAATAAAGAACATAAGTTTTGGCATGCAATCAGTCGCGTGATGCCATATCTTGCGGCTACGGTGTTGGTTTTGTCCGTTGCGATTTTCGGATCCAAAGACAAGACTGCCTCCGGCACTTCCGGTCTCAATATGACCAATATTGCTGCTAGCGATGGCGCCACTGCCGATCAGCTGTCTGAGCTTTATGTAGTGGCCTCTCTTTCTAGCGCCATGAACCTAGCCTCAACCGACGCCGTGTCTGGTAACTATGTCTCGGCAGCGGTTTTGCGTGACATTGCTCAAACTAGTGCTGACAAGATCGAAAAACCGGGGTATACTCCTATTGCTAATCCGCGCGGTGTGGTTACTTATATTGTTGACGCTAATGATACGATGGAAAGTATTGCTGCGCGCTATGGTATTACTACTGATCAGATTCGCTGGTCGAACAGCCTTAAAGACACTGCTGTCACTGTTGGTCAGGTGCTGAGTTTGCCTGCCACCGCCGGTATTGTTTATAGTGTTAAAACCGGTGACACGTATCAGTCAATTGCTTCACGCTATAGCACTAACGTCGCGGAAATGATTGCTCGTAACGACCTTGAGAGTACGGGTCTTGTGGTTGGGAGCAAGATTGTCTTGCCGGGTGGCGTATTGCCACTAACCGAGCGCCCGGAATATGTCCCGGTTTACAGCTACTCCTACTATGGTTCCGCTTCCGACCGCCAGAGTATGCATAGAATCTATGAGCCGGTTACGGCCGATGGTGGTAATACTATGGCCTGGGGTAACTGTACTTATTACGCTTGGTGGTGGCGCTGGGCTAACGGTATGGCCTTGCCTACTCCGGCTACAACTTGGGGTAATGCCAACAACTGGGCCAATGCTGCTCGCTACTTTGGCATGAGAGTCGATAAAACTCCGTCATATGGTGCCATTTTCCAGACTGCAGCCGGTTGGTATGGGCACGTTGGTATCGTTACAGCGGTCCATGGAGACGGCTCGATTACTGTCCGTGAGATGAACTATGGTTATCAGCTCAATGTGATTTACGAGTCAACTATTCCAGCTAGCGCGGTTGGTAACTTCAATTATATTCATTAGGGGAAGTAATGTTTGTTGATACCGCGAAAGTAAAACTCAAAGCCGGCGACGGGGGCAATGGTGCAGTCTCCTTTCGCCATGAAATCTATATTCCAAAAGGTGGACCGGACGGCGGTGACGGTGGCAAAGGCGGCTCAATCATTTTCCGCGCCGATAAAGATACAAATACTTTGCTAGATTTTCGTTACAATCCCGAGCTAACCGCAGAAAACGGCAAAAATGGATCCGGACAACGTAGTGCTGGTCGCTCCGGCAAAAATCTTATTGTCGAAGTGCCAGTCGGCACTATAGTAAAGAAGATTACACTCTCTGAGGATGGGACGGCCGAAACGGTCTTTCTGGCCGATTTGGCAACCGATCAGCAAGAAGCTGTTATCGCTAAAGGTGGCGATGGTGGTTTCGGCAACGCTCATTTTAAGTCAAGCACCCGTCAAGCGCCAGTGATCGCTGAAGTCGGCGAACCAGGTGAAGCTTTTGAAGCGGCGCTTGAGCTTAAACTGATTGCTGATGTCGGCCTAGTCGGGCTACCAAACGCCGGTAAATCGACTTTTCTTTCTCGCGTTTCTAACGCTACTCCAGAAATCGCTGATTATCCGTTCACGACCTTAACGCCGCAACTTGGTGTTGCAACAATTGATCGCCAAGATATTCTCATTGCTGATATCCCTGGCCTAATCGAGGGCGCCGCCGATGGCAAAGGTCTTGGGCATGACTTCTTGCGCCACGTCGACCGCACGGCGGTTCTGCTACATTTGATTGACGTTTATAATGAAGACGCTGGCGCCGCTTATCAAACCATTCGCCGCGAATTGGAACGCTACTCTGACCTTGCCAGCCGTCCGGAGATTGTTGCGCTCACTAAATGTGAAGGCCTAGATTCCGAGATTATTGCCATGCAACAGGCAGCAATTTTGGCAGTTGATCCTAACGCTCGCGTTTTTGCGCTTTCTTCCCAGGCTGGCACGAACTTGGATGAAGTTTTGAGGGCTTTGAAGAATGAAATTAATGCTAGTAAAGAAACGACTGGGAATGGCGACGAGGCACTTCAGCTCGGTCGCTCGCTCCAGACGCCCGTCGTTACGGGGTCTGTTCGCTCGAGTTCCGCCGTTGCTACACACGACCTCACTGAAGTGTCGTCGTCACCCCTCCCAGTTATTTCCTTATCTCCAGATCAACTTTCTAATTCCTGGAAAGTCGAGAAGGTTGGCGACAAATTCGTGGTCACTGGCCAAAAAATCGAAAAATTTGCCCGCCGCACCGACCTCGAGAACTATGCTTCGGTAAACCGTCTGCGCGACATCATGAAAAAGCTTGGTATCCGTGCCGAGTTGACTTCCCAAGGTGCCGAGCCGGAGTCGATTATCTCGATTGCCGGTAAAGAATTTACTCTAGTTGAAGATTACTAGTTATAAACAAAAGCGCTATTGAATCGTTCGAGAAATCAGGTATAATCAAATATGCGCGGGAACGCACCCTTGACATCCACAAAAGACAGAAGAATGGAAATAATTAAATTACAAAACGTCAAAAAACAATACGGCGGAAAAGTGATTTTCCAGGATGTTAGCCTGAATATCTCTGCTGGTTCTTTTGTAGTCTTGCGTGGTGAGAGTGGTGCGGGAAAATCCACCCTACTTAATTTGATTAGTGGGCTAGAAGTACCGACTAGCGGACAAATTATAGTTGATGGAAATGATATCGGTAGCCTGACTGTAGCGGAGCGCACAAATTTTTATCGCCATGAAATTGGCATTATTTTTCAAGGATCATATCTCCAGCCACAATTTACTCTACTTGAGAATATTACTTTGCCGGGAGTCTTTGCTGGTATACCCGAAGCAGAGAGAAGAACGAGAGCCGAGCAACTGGCACAGATGTTGGGCATATTTGATCATCTGAAATATCTACCCAAAGAGGTGTCGGGTGGGCAAGCTGAGCGAGCCTGTATCGCGAGGGCATTACTGCTGAATCCTAAAATTATTTTGGCAGATGAACCGACTAGTAATCTTGATGAAGAAAATGCGAAAACCGTCCTAGATATTTTAAATTATATTCGTCAGCAGATGGGCGTCACGATTATTATCGCTAGCCATAGCCGCGATGTAATGGAATTTGCGACGCAGGTTGTAACGGTGCGCGGCGGGGCTGCTACGAGCGAGCTAGTGGATATGACGGTGATGCAGAATAATCAGAAAGCAACAGATGACATTCGGGGAACTGCTTAGGTTATCCCACAGGGAGTTTACCGCTTATAAGACGCGTAGTCGTACAACGATAGTGACGATAGGCATATTATTTGGGATGCTATTGGCGGCGCTTTTGATAATTCAGGGATTAGAAAATGTCGTCTTGAAGTATGCAGGAGACGCAATGGATGGATATGTATATTTGGCGAGTACTTACGAAGGCGTTGATGACGATTCGGTTGTTCTAGCGCGTATAAAAAGTTTTGACGGAGAGGTTGTTGCTTTAACTAGCGAGCAAAAGGCAGAGATTGGCGAAAAAATACCGGAGTCAGTTATTATAGCAAAGTTTTCTAATCTAGATAAGGCTTATGAATACTATAACAATTCTAGCAACTATCAGGTGGTTGAACTGTTTAGTAATCAAATTGGTGTATATAGGTATTTTCGCGATAAAAATAGGGATTTTGTTCTACCAATTAGCATAGTGTTAGTAGCGGTGTCGGCATTTATTTTAGCCTTCACTATGGCACACTTAATCGCAAGTAGTACGAAAACTTTTGTTCTGTATCGCTCAATTGGAGCGTCTAGGTGGCAACTTTTGCTAATCTATTTTGTTTATTTGTTAGAACTTTGCGCATGGGCGGCGGTTTTTGCGGTAATTTTAGCGTTGATATTGGCGGGAATAGCTACCGGGGTATGTTGGAATTCATTGCTGGTACAACTTACTGCGATATATCCAAATGCTCCGAATTATTGGCCTATTCTAGTTGGCGTCAATCTACGATGCATTGAAGTGATACTGTGTATGTTCCTAGCGGCACCAGTTTCGTTTTTGCTTTGCCTAGATCAATTCTCAAGTAAAAAGACAGCACAAAAACTTAAAGGAGATTAAAATGCGAATAAAAGATGTTTTACACATTAGCTTGAAGAATATCAGAATATACCTCAAGCGCAACCTAATTATAATGGCAACAATGGGTATTATTTTTGGGCTTATTTTAACTATTAACTTGTGGCTTCAGGGCATGGAAAACTCCTACACGGAACTTGCGAATCAATCAACGGAAGGCAGGGTAATTATTGAAGCAACCAACAGCATGGAAGGCATGATAATAGATGATGCTTTGCCAAAAACAACTCGTCAAGAGATGGCAGAAGATATTGAAGCGCATGGCGGCAAGGTACTTGGTGATGCGGAAAAATTTGGCTTATTTGGGAGCGTAGTGTTGTCAAAGGAGTTAGTAGAGAATAGGATAATGGTCGATATGGAGGAAGTGCCTGTTGATGCTGCTCCGGTATTAGTATCGACTTTTCTCGGAGAACAATTGCTTGGCAAAAGTTTTTCCGCTGAGTATACAAACGCTGTCCGAAAACAAAAGGATTATAAAGAATATCAGGATAAACTTATTGGGAAGACGTTCACTGATGCATATGGTGCAAAATACTATGTAGTGGGATTAAACTCCGGAAATTTCCATGTCGACAATCTGTCATTCAATCAATTGGAGCGGGGTAGCAATAATATTCTGGATCCAGTTCTTGCTTTTGTTGCGACGCCGAACGGAACGCCAATAGTGATAGATAATGGCAAAAGCGAAAGTTGGCAAAAAGGCGAGAGCGTATCTTTAAAAGAAACAGTAGACACAAAGGCAGAGGGTGAATCATTGGTTGCGATTTTTGATGATAATAAGAGTGCGTATAATTATTTTCAATATGGCAGAGGCAGGTTCATGAATGTTGATCTACCAAGCCGGACATATTCGGTCAATATCGTAGCGGGAATGTCGCCTGAAACCATGTATATCATAGAGAATATGAATTTCGTCATCAATATAGTGTCTGTGGCACTTGGGCTAATTGCAGCAATCGTGGTAGTATTTACGAGTATTCGCTTGGTTGATCAGGATAGGCAAAATGTTGCTTTGTATTATAGCCTTGGCGCGACTACGAGACAGGTTCGGACAATTTATCTGTTTTATTTTCTTGAATTAATGATTGGGGCGGCTATACTGGCATTTTGTTCAGCAAGCGTGATTGTGTTGGCATTTAGTTTTTTAAACCAGGAAATTTTAGGTATTCAGTCAGCACTAGGGTTCAATTTAGTAGCCACACCAGGAGAAATTTGGTATGCTGTCAATGCTGGCACATTCGTTATTATTGTAGCTATGCTAACGGTGTCTTTTATTTGTATTGCGATTAATAATAAAAGATTAGCAAAAGAGTCGTTTAGTAGTACATAACGACTGTTTCATGGACGGAGCATGATAGATTGCTGGATTTTTCTTGTATAATTTGTCGAGTAGTGCTATAATGAATTCAATACGTTAAGAATGTCTATGATGCGGGCGTAGCTCAGTTGTTTAGAGCGCTTCCTTGCCAAGGAAGAGGTCGAGAGTTAGAGTCTCTTCGCCCGCACCACAGGCATTCTTTTTTTGTTGGATAACCGTTGTAAATCTTACAACACTTTTTCCGGCAGACTACCCCTATAATCGTTGTAATATTTACAACATTTAATGCGAAATCGTTGACAACTTTAGCCGTAACCATTATTATAAAACTAAGCTGATACGCTTCACGGGGTTCCGCTGAAATATGTGGAGTGTGGAGACGAAACAAAAATAAACAGCAGATTAAAACAAACCAATGTGCCCTAGGGTGGGCGCGCATCAGCAGAAAGACCGGTCGAAAGGCCGGTTTTTCCGGGCCTTAACAATCTAGGGTACTCCATTGCTCGCCCTTTGCACTAGAAATATTTTTATGCTATAATATTGCTATGACGCAGATCAAATTCACTATCATCACACTTTTCCCGGAGGCTTTAGAGCCTTACCTCAGCAGTTCTATGCTTTATAAAGCGCGCGAACGGGGAATTATTGATATCGAATATATAAACCTGCGTGATTTTGGGCTAGGCCCACATCGCTCGGTCGACGATACCCCCTACGGTGGGGGTGATGGGATGTTGTTACGTCCCGAGCCAGCTTTTGCGGCGATTGAAAGCGTCAAGGCGCAGGATTCGACCGCCGAGGTGATTATTCCGACTCCCGCTGGGATGACATGGAATCAGACTTTGGTTCGTCAATTTGCTAGCCTCGACGCCCCGAAAACAAGACAGCAATCAGATGACATCCAAAGGCCAACAAAGTCCCAATCTAAGCATTACATTATTTTTTGCCCCCACTACGAGGGCTTTGACGAGCGCATTTTGAATATTTGCGACTATCAGATCTCGCTTGGTCAATATATCTTGACCGGCGGAGAACTACCGGCTCTAATTCTGATCGACTCTATTACGCGGCTCTTACCGGGCGTGCTTGGTGGCGAAACTTCTGCTGAGATTGAGAGTTTCTCTGATGGTGGTAATCTTGAATATCCCCAGTACACTAAGCCGGCCGATTTTCGCGGGATGAAAGTGCCGGAAGTTTTGCTTTCCGGCCATCATGGCAAAATTGCTGAGTGGCGAGCCTTAGAAAGTGCCAAGAAGTGCAAGAATATGTTATGATATAAAAGCGAGTTGTTGAAATCTTGCCAAAAGGGGGTGAAAAATTGGAAGATTCACAAAGCATTTTATTTAAAAAAGATTTCGTGAATCCGGCAAGCATATTTCTACCGGAAGAAGTTGACGCATTGGCGTCTGCCGCTGAGCACCTTTGTAATACTTTACCAAATGCTCGAAATCCTTTTAGTTTTGGAATTGGCACGCGACGTTTTAGCCAAGCTGATCTTGTTCCGCAACTGGAGCTGGCACTGAGCTTCGGCCAACCCGACTACTGCAAGGAAGAACTTCAACAAATCTTGCAAATGGCGGCACAGCCAAGAAACTATCTCTCTGGCCTCTCAAACGCACTGGACTATTATGATCAAGGCGAGAATGCCCTGAAGAATGGCGTGGTTGTACATAGCGACGGTGCGGCATTTTCCTCAGTCAAAGACGATGGGGGTTGGTTCGTCTTGGGACTAAAGTTTAAGCATGCATTATCGCTGGAGAGTAATGTTTTTGCAGTGGCTTTTCTGACTGGCATCATCGGAACGATTTTTGCGATGGACGATTCCAACGGGCGCTTGAGGGCTGGCTATTATGCTTTTTTGAGTACGTGCGAAAACTGGAGTGCCACTCCACCGGAGGCGCAATTACGTGCATGGTTGAACAAGAGCAGCTTCAAAGACTTTGCTTGTCGTCGTTACGAGCATCACGGACCACGAAACTTTTTCGGATAAAGCAGCCCACGGCTGCTTTTTTCCTGCTTCAGTATATACCCAGTGGTATAATACTCTCATGGATATGTCTGCGCCAATTGAGGAAGCCAAAGGTGTTGGTCCAAAGACCGCTGAGGCTTTTCGACAAGTCAACATCCGTACGCTAGGGGATCTACTTTATTGTCTACCGCGCGTCTACGAAAACTATCAAACCGCCGTGCCAATTGCGGATTTGCGTCCAGGCAAAGCGGTCGTGCGGGGCAAAATCAGTAATTTGCAAGCTACTCGCACCAAACGGCGCAACCTCACTATTACCGAGGGAACTATTAGTGATGAGACCGGCTCTATTCGCACGGTTTGGTTTAATCAGCCCTACCGCGCCAAGCAATTTGATCCAAATCGCGAATATTATTTTTCCGGCAAATATGAGTATAAAAACGGCCGTTATGTTCTCACGGCACCTTCTGCACAGCTTGCGGTGGATGCCAATGCTGGTGAAAGTACCGGTTTTCAGCCAATTTACTCGCAAAAATCCGCTATCAAGCCAGAAGTTTTTCGTAAGATTATCAATGGATTGCGCGACCGCTTTGCTGATATCCCAGATCTTTTGCCTTTTGGTGAAAAAATACCAGCTTATATTGGGCCTGGCGCCCGGGCCGAAGCACTTTATCGTTCGCATTTCCCCGAATCACCTGAAGACGCCGAACTGGGGCGACAGTATTTGGCCTACGAAGAAATTTTTGAATTGATTTTGGCTGCAAAACTCAACAAACTTGAAAATCAACGCCTCAAAGCTATGCCAATAGAGTTTCACCGAGATTTTATTCAGACAATTGTGGGGAGTCTACCGTTTCGGCTGACTAACGCCCAACGCCAAGCGACTTGGGAAATTCTACAGGATATTGGTGGGGACATGCCGATGAACCGCTTGCTGCAGGGGGATGTCGGCTCCGGTAAAACGGTTGTCTCCGCCATTGCTGCAGCCGAAGCAACCATGAATGGTTACCAGACGGCCCTGCTCGCACCCACTGCTATCCTTGCAACTCAGCATTTTGAAAGTTTTGTCAAATTATTTTCCGCTTTGCAAAGCAAAAATCATGGTCTGAAATTGCCACGCATCGCGCTTCTCACTGGTGCGACTCGTGCCAAAGATGAGCTGAAACAACAAATCGAACAAGGGGAAATTGATCTCGTCATCGGTACGCATGCCCTACTAACCGATAATACTCATTTCAAGAATCTAGCCCTTTGCATTATCGATGAGCAGCATCGTTTTGGTGTGGGGCAACGTCAAAAGCTACTCCTCAAATCTCCCGAAGGTACCGCCCCGCACTTGCTTTCAATGACCGCAACACCGATTCCGCGATCTTTGCAGTTGACAGTTTTTGGTGACTTGGATGTCTCACTTCTCAACGAGCTACCGCCCGGTCGCCAGCCAATTAGTACCAAAATCTTGCCCGAACTACAACAGACCGACCAACTCTACCCAGAAATGCGTAAAATCCTCGCCAAAAAACAGCAGATTTATTGGATTTGCCAGGCGATTGAAGAGAATAATCGTAACACCGTGACGTCGGTCAAGAAGCAACTGACGAAAATCGCTCAGCTTTTCCCAGAGGCGCGCGTGGAAATGCTACACGGTCGGATGTCGGCCGACGACAAAGATGATGTCATGGATCGTTTTTCTCGTGGACAGATTGATATCTTGGTTTCTACTACGGTAGTGGAAGTAGGTGTCGATGTACCGAATGCCAATATGATTATTATCCAAGACGCAGAGAACTATGGTTTAGCGCAGCTCCATCAATTGCGTGGCCGAGTCGGGCGTGGTGATCAGCCGGCAAGTTGTTTCCTGCTTACTACGAGCGAGAAGCCATCGCGCCGACTTCGGGAGATGGAAAAATCGACTGATGGTTTTCATCTTGCAGAGGTTGATCTCAAGATTCGTGGCCCTGGTGAGATTTATGGCGCTATGCAACACGGCGAGTTGAATCTCCAGGTAGCTAATCTCACCGATACGACAGTTATTACTGCCGCCAGCCGCCATGCTGAGGCATTTGCCAAACACCCAGAAGATATGATACAATATAAAGAATTAGCAACCCGTATTCGCAAATATCAACAATTAACGACACTCAATTAAATGTACTCAACTACTACTATTATCAAGAATTCTCGTCTGAATGGTCGCGTACTTGGTACGCATCAGCGACTAGATTTAGCTGCGCGCCGATCTCTCACGAAGCTACTTGGCAATAAATATTTTCCTAGCGGCAAAGAGATTATTCACTTCGAAGGCACGCGCGGTCCAGATGGACTTAAACGCAAAAGTCCTGGTGAAGATGAACCATCACATATGCTAGTAGATGAAAATGGTAATTTTTTGCTCGAGAAATCCGGTCCCGCCCATCAAAAAGGCCATGAACGGCTTGATCAGCGTTCGGTACTAGAACTTATCCGTGATCACCGTTGTAATCTCATCAAGGCTCTGAGGGATAAAAATGAGGTACGGGCAGCCTTTGAGGCGGCCTGGATGGCGCACATGGTGACTGACAGTCTCACTCCTGCCCATCATTTTCCGCTTGAGGCGGTCAAGGAAGAGCTAATGACCGACAAAGAAATGTTGAAAGTTTTCGGTGAGCCGATTAAGGGCATGGTACATGGGCGTAATGTTTTTGAGACCTTGCGTAACAACTGGCTCTATTGGGGCGCGAAAGGCCATATGACTCAGCATATCGGCTATGAGTATGGCGTACTAATGATTACTGCGACGATGCCACTTAAGAGAATGATTAGGTTGCCTCATGTCAGCGGAATGAAAGATAATGACTTTGAGGCCTATCTTTGCGAGGCGATCGACCGAGTACGTAGCTTTGGGATGTATGAGCGTTTTCGCAAGGACGGTTGGACTACCGAACTTGCCCTTGAAACGCAAAATATTCTTTTGCCAGAGATTGCCGAGGCGATTGCGCTCGGTTGGTACTCGGCAGCAGCTGAAGCTTACCCTGATTTGAAGCGAAAAAACACTCGCGCCAAGAACTCTCGCACTGAAACTGCTCGCACTGGTAAGAAAGCAAAAAATGCCAAAAATAGTCCTGCGCCCACTATGCTACGGGTAATTTCCGGTAGTCACAAAGGCCGGAAGTTGGCTTCGCCACGCTCTAGCGCTACTCATCCGATGGGTGCCCGCGAGAAAAACGCTCTTTTTAATATGATTGACGTAGTGGGGAAGCGAGTCTTGGATGCTTATGCTGGCTCTGGGGCGCTTGGGATTGAGGCGCTTAGTCGTGGTGCTGGCGAGGTGGTTTTTGTCGAGAGCCATCGCCCTGCGGTTGTGACTATTGAGCATAATCTCGCCAGCCTGAATTTAACTGCCGATGTTTCTCCTGGTAAAGTTGCCAATTTCGTCGCGGAACAAACGGGTCTATTTGATGTGATTATCGCCGATCCGCCTTATGATAAAATCGATTTTGCAGAAATCACGAGTTTGTCGTCGCTATTGGTCGCTGGCGGCACGTTGGCGCTTTCTTCGCCCGCTGGTCAGCCAGTTCCAGAAATCGCTGGGCTCGCTATAGTTTCTCTTCATACTTATGCTGAAGCCAGGATTACAATTTTTGTGAAACCTTAACACCGTGTTAAGGTTTTGCCTGTTCGAAACAGGGGTGGAGCTTTGAAGAACTTTGACACGGTGTTAAGGTTTTGTGCTACGCAGCGCAGAGCAAAGCCGTGGCCACGGATATTGTTATCATGGGCGCCGACGTAGCCGGTAAGCGTACCCAGGCCGCGCCCGGTGGTAGCTGAGCCAGCCGTGCTAGACCACCAGTAGCCATGCGTCGTACGCCCGCCGAGGTAGCCGTAGGAACGGCCGTAGAGGCCAGTACGCAGGAACTGGAGAGGCCATTCATTAATACGATTGTAGTTGGGGGTGCTGGCGTCAACACTGCAGGATATTGACTATATTGAAAGTTAGTGCTATAATAAAAAAATATCTGGGGTCTCGTGGCCCCAATGGCATTTTTAACAATATATTCTATGTACGTTGAAAGGAGAGTTTTTATGAAGAAGCTACTGTTTGCTATTGTTTTTCTAATGCTCGTTATTTTGCCGTTTACCACGCCTGCAGTTCATGCCAAGGAATCCATCTACTGGGAATATGGAGACGACAATCTTTGCAGTTTTGTCGCTAGTGATACTACCATGCCCCAATTAACGGGGTACTTTTATCTCAGCGATAGATACACTGAAGAACTGGTATATGCTGAAGAGCTTTATACGGGTTATTATCTGCATTTGGCAATTGGCGTCATTGGGGAAGAGCCCGCCGAAAATATTCAGGTTCATTTTGAGGCCATCGGCAGCGACCCCATCTACGAGAATGTTATTGAGGTTCAGGCAATTATCGACGCTGACAATTATGATCCCGTTACGGTAAATAATAAGTTTGTGTTTTACTATGACGATAACTGTGGAATCGCTTTAGGGGAGCCAGTCCGTCTAGCGCGCGACCGCACCGATTTTGTAAGTGGCACCATATTAACGCTGGATGATGCCGAAGGTTCTATCTCAATCAGTGGTATTGATGGGCATATCGAACCGGGGCCGGAAAATATCTGTGAAATCGTTATCCCTTGTAGTTTTTTCAACGAACCGCCGATTTTTACTGAGGCAAATCAGCCCCCGCAGGCTAGGTTTAATGTTATTACTGACAACCCAGTTATCGGCGATGAAGCCACCAATTCTGTTTGGCTGACTGATGAAGCTGGTAATTTGGTTAGCTCTTTGGCGGCAGACCATATCTACACTGTGCATTTCTATGTGCGTGTTTCGGGACCCGAAGCTGTTACCGGCGCGACCATCAGGTCAAATGTTATTGATAATCGGACTGCTTACGATTTTTGGGGTCTGTCTGCTCGTGTCCGATCTAACGGGGCTAGAGATTTCATTTATGATGTTAAATATCCTGTCCAGACTAATCTTGAGCTATATTACATTGAAGGGTCCTTACTGTTGCATTGTGAAGGCCAGGAAGACATTGCGCTCAATCCGGCAGCATTCTTCCAAGATAGCTTTCGTGCTGATGGTGTAAAAATTGGCACGGCCGGATTGGATGGAGTTATCAATCCTGGGCTTGAGTCAGCCTGCGAGATTACTTACCAGTTTTCGACTATTGACCTTGATGCTGAAGAGGAAACCGAAAGGGCTGCCGTGGAAGCTACCAAGGAGGCTGAAGACGCGCGTAAGGCGGAGGAAGCCGAGGTCGTAGAAGATATTACAGCATTCAGTGATAATTGTTCTGTTTGGGTCACTGATGAAAAAGGCAACGAAGTAAAATCTTTTGCCGCCGACTGTATCTATACAATCCACGCATCTATCAGGATTAATGGAACAGAACAGGCGCAGGGAGTCAAAATCAGTAGTTCTGACCTTGGCGCACTTACCCTTGACGAGAGCGCTCGGAAC
This sequence comes from uncultured Candidatus Saccharibacteria bacterium, assembly GCA_948851665.1. Lineage (GTDB taxonomy): Bacteria > Patescibacteriota > Saccharimonadia > Saccharimonadales > Saccharimonadaceae > Nanosyncoccus. The sequence goes on along the minus strand of CAQOWG010000004.1, from coordinate 13,368 downwards.
CTCTATCTGAAACTTATGGCCGAAGGTCTTGAGAATAATACTATGGCTCTTTCTGTGCGGCGTGCTCATAGTACGGAAGAAGTGCTCGCTCTTGAATATGTTAAAGGTTCTCTTCAGGCGAATTCTGCTGTCGGAACCTATAGTTTATCAGATAAGGATTTCTTCAATTATGAAACGGGTTGCCTTGTGGGCTTCAGCGGTGCTGACGGCATTATTCCTACTGGTAAAGAGAGCGCCGTGGAGATTACTTATCAGGTTAAGGCTGTTGCTGATAGCAGTAAATTCAAATCGAGCTCGGACGGATTCTTGCGGTCGCCGGTAACCGTGGTTAGCCTGGCTATTGCCGCTGCTCTTGAACTGGTTATTATCATTTGGATGGCACACCACCCCGATAATCGTTTTTCTCGTCGAGTCGAGCGCAAGCGTCGTTTCTGGAAGACCGTAATGGATGGATATGCCAAGGCACGTGCAGATTTGCGTGCAGGTGATAATCCGAAAACATCAGTACCAACTGACGTGGGGGATGAAAAGGAAGTGACGAGAAACGATCAATGAGGTTCAACGGAACATGGATATAATTATTGTTTGGGGGGTCAAGGGCGCTTCAATGCGCCCTTTTTTGCGTCAAAACCACACCAGCTCGCCGTCATAAACATTTTATTTCCTGTTGTATTTTTTACATGCTCTCTATGGTTAAGTTAAAAACACAACAACTTTTATATTGACACGCTATATATAGCGTCCTATAATGGTTACAAGACACTAGATATGGTGTCAGGTGAATATCAGTCAAAATAAAAATATAGTTTTGAACAAACTAGGAGGTATTTTTATGTTCAAAAAAATCGTTAAACGCGATGGAAAAGTTGTAACTTTTAAACCTGAAAAAATCACTGAAGCAATTGCAAAAGCTGGTCTCGCGACAGAGGAGTTCAAAGCCGAGCGTGCTCAGCAACTTGCTGATAAGGTTTTGAAACGCGCCGAGGAAACCATCAAACAGCGCACTCCATCCGTCGAACAAATCCAGGATATAGTTGAACGAGTCTTAATGGAATCGGCCTTTAAGCGTACCGCGAAGGAATACATCACTTATCGCCAGGAGCGCAACCGCGTTCGTGAAGCCAAATCCAACCTGATGAACATCTATAAGACTATCGCCGTGGCTGACGCTAGCGAAGACTCTGATGTTAAACGCGGTAATGCTAACGTCGATGGTAATTCCGCCATGGGCAAGATGCTCCAGTTTGGTGCGGAAGGTTCAAAGATTTTTGCTAAAACTCTACTGATGAAGCCAGAATACGCTACCGCCCATGATAATGGCGACATCCACGTTCACGATCTCGACTTTTACGCAACTGGTACGCTCACTTGCTGTCAGACTGATCCATTGGGGCTTTTCGCTGATGGCGGTTTTAATACTGGTCATGGCCATTTGCGAACCCCTAACTCAATTGCCAGCTATGGCGCGCTTGCAGCAATTATCTTACAGGCCAACCAGAACGAACAGCACGGCGGCCAATCCATTCCAAACTTTGATTATGCCATGGCTCCGGGCGTCAATAAGTCTTTCCGCAAAGCCTTGAAGCGCAATCTTGCCAAATACAATGAATTTGCCGAGAAAACTGTCAAAATTGATATCCCTGACACTCTTAATTACGGTGATGATAAAGCTGCCAAAAAACTTAAAATCCCTGAAAAGGTCGTCAAAGTTTCTAGCGAAGACGTTGAGCGTGAAACTCTGCAGGCCATGGAGGGCTTCATTCATAACCTCAACACCATGCACTCCCGTGCCGGTGCACAAGTGCCCTTTACGAGTATTAATTTTGGTACTGATACCTCGCCGGCTGGGCGTCTAGTTTCACTCTGTCTGCTTGATGCCACCGAAAATGGTCTTGGCCACGGCGAAACGCCAATCTTCCCAATCTCCATCCTTAAAGTCAAGGAAGGCGTCAACTATAATCCCAAAGACCCCAACTACGATATTTTCAAGCGCAGTATGGAAGTTTCCGCCAAGCGCCTTTTCCCGAACTTTGTCTTCATTGATGCCCCATTTAACTTAGAGGGTTATAAGCCCGGTGATTACCGTACGGAAGTTGCCACTATGGGTTGTCGAACTCGTGTCTATGGCAGCATTTTCCCAGAGAGCGATCATATTACGACCGGCCGCGGCAACTGTAGCTTTACTACTATTAACTTGGTACGCCTTGGTATCAAACACGGTATTGCTCTAGGCGAGCGCAAAGAAGCTGACTGGTCCGGTTTCTATAAAGATCTTGACGAAAAAATGGATCTCTGTGCCGAACAACTTCTTGAGCGCTATGAGTTTCAGGCCAATCAGCACGTCCGCAACTTCCCATTCTTGATGGGCGAGCACAACTGGCTTGGTAGTGACAAACTAGGCTGGAATGATACGCTCCGGGATGTCATTAAACATGGAACCTTGAGTATTGGATTCATCGGTTTAGCTGAGTGTTTGGTCGCCATGACCGGTAAGCACCATGGCGAAGATGAGGATTCTCGCGAACTCGGTCTTGACATCATTACTCATATGCGCGAGCGCTGTGATATGTATATGAAGAAGTATCACCTCAACTTCTCTCTGCTTGCTACCCCTGCTGAAGGTATTGCCGGTCGTTTCACTAAGATCGACCGCAAGGAATACGGTGCCATCAAGGGCGTCTGTGATCGTGATTATTACACAAATAGCTTCCATGTGCCAGTCTACTATCCAATTGGTGCTTTTGAGAAAATTGAGATTGAAGCCCCATACCATGCCCTATGCAATGCTGGGCATATCAGCTACATCGAATTGGATGGTGACCCAAGTGATAATATTGAAGCATTTGAAGCTGTCATTCGTAAAATGAAGGAAAGTGGCATAGGATACGGTTCGGTGAACCATCCAGTCGACCGTGATCCGGTCTGCGGATACTCAGGTATTATCGCTGGCGATCGCTGTCCGAGCTGTGGGCGCAAAGAAAGCGAAGGGGACGTACCGTTTGAGCGTCTTCGTCGTATCACCGGTTATCTAGTCGGTTCACTTGAGCGTTGGAATGATGGTAAAAAAGCAGAAGAGCATGATCGTGTGAAACATAATGTTGCCTGCAATAAGGATGGCGTCTATACCGTAGAAGAAAAAACTGAACGTGAATCCGCCAAGAAAAGTCGCAAAGCAATGACAGGGAAGAGATGAGATTATCTGGCCCGCTAGAGAGAGACAACATCGTCAACGGGGACGGTCTACGTGCCGTCCTCTGGACGCAAGGCTGCTATCGGCACTGCCCCGGTTGTCAAAATCCAGAAACTTGGGATTTCGCTGGCGGCGTTGACGTCACCCTCGATGATGTTAAACGTCAGTTGCGTACTTTTAAAGGGCAATCCGGCATTACCTTCTGCGGCGGGGAGCCATTTGAGCAACCCGAAGAATGCAAAGAATTAGCCGATTGGTGTCGCCAAGAACTCGGTTGGAACGTCTGGTCTTTTTCTGGTTACACATACGAACAACTACGCGAGATTGGTGGCGCCAAATGGGAATTGGTTAAAAGCCTCGACGCCCTTATTGATGGTCCATTTATTTTGGCTGAACGCGACTTAACATTAAAATTCCGTGGCTCTCGCAACCAGCGTCTGCTCCGCCTTGAACATGGCACTGGCGAGATAAAGGAGGTTGAATAATGAAAAACCTATCAATGATTGCCTGTATTAGCAAGGATGGCGGTCTTGGTTATGACAACGATTTGCTATGGCGTTTTTCTGAAGACCAAAAATTTTTCCGTGAAACCACCATGGGTAGTACAATTGTTATGGGTCGTAAGACTTACGAGAGTATTGGCCGCGCTTTGCCTGGGCGAGAAAACATCGTCTTGTCGCGTCAAAAAATATCCGGTGATGACATTAAAGTCTTTCGTGATCGCACTAGCCTTGATGAATATCTCACGTTACTACCGGGTAAAAAGTTTATCATTGGTGGAGCCAGCCTTTACGCAATGTATCTACCTGAAGCCGAAGAAATTTATCTAACCGAAGTTGACGCCACGAAGCCAGCCAATGTCTTTTTCCCGGAGTTCAATCGTGAGGGATATCATGCTGATATTATCCAGAATGGCAAAGTCGATGACGTTGATTATCGTATAATAAAATACACCAAAAAGGAAATCTGATGAGACAGGTGTACTTAGACTACGCAGCAACTGCTCCACTTTTGCCAGTAGCAAAAGCAGCTATGATTGATGCGTTAGGAGCCAGGTATGGCAATGCCTCAGCTTTGCATAGTGCCGGCCACAAAGCTGTATGTAGAATCGAAGAAGCGCGTGTTGCTATCGCCCGACTTCTTAATGCTGATCCGGAAGAAATTATTTTTACTTCAGGCGGGTCGGAGGCCAATAATACCGTAGCAGAGATTTTTCGTGGTCGTAAAATTGCAACTAGCGCCATTGAGCACCCGTCAGTCCTAGAATCTATGCTCACGCGCGCTAGTGAATTTAGGACCATACCGGTAGACCACGAAGGTCGAGTAGACCCACTTACGGTGCCGATGGATGTCGATATGGCTTCGGTGATGCTCGCAAACAACGAGATAGGTACGCTAGAGCCAATCGCCGAAATAGCAAAGCATTGTAAAAAACACAACATTTTTCTGCATACTGATGCAACACAGGCTTTTGGTAAAATCAAAATCGACGTAAAAGCTCTCGGTGTTGATTATCTCACTATTAGCGCCCATAAAATCGGCGGGCCAATCGGCATTGGTGCTCTCTTTATTCGAAAAGGTGCCCCGTATCGTCCGCTTATAATTGGCGGGCATCAGGAGTGGAACCGTCGCGCTGGCACTAGTAACACCGTAGGCATCATTGGCTTTGGCGCTGCTGTAAATTGGTGCTGGGACAACTGGAGCTGTAGGCTATTTGGCGATAAAGTGCAATCCCTGCGTGATCAGCTACGAACACGTATCTTGGAAAAAGTCCCGTATAGCAGCTGCAATAGTCCAAAGGACGACTGTTTACCAAATATCCTTAATATGAGTTTTCAGGCGGCGGAGGGCGAATCAATCCAACTTTATCTTGATGCCGAGGGAATTATGGTCTCAACTGGCTCAGCTTGTGCTGCTGGCGACATTAAACCGAGCCATGTTCTCATGGCCACTAGTGGGAATGCTGAAGTTGCCCATAGTAGCATCCGCTTCTCGCTTGGACTTGACACTACTCAGGATGATATTAACTATGTCATGCAAGTTCTACCGGGAGTTATTCGTCGACTGCAAGGGATGAGTACCATAAAAATCAAGGAGGAACATGACTGAACCGGCCCCATGGGTTTATTCCGATATTGTCAAAGAGCATTTTTTGAATCCGCGCAATTTTTTAATGGGCGACGAAGCCGCCTATTCGCATGATGCAGAAGGAGTTGTCGGTAATCCTGTCTGTGGCGACCAAATGAAAATGTTTATTCGGGTCAAAGATGATCGAATCACCGACCTGAGATGGAAGACCTACGGCTGCGCTAGTGCTATCGCCTCGACTTCTGCACTTTCTGAACTCGCCAAAGGGCGCACGCTCGACGAAGCTCTTCTGATTGGCCCGGACGAAATCACGGAATTTCTCGGTGGATTACCAAAGCATAAATTCCACTGCTCTGTACTTGGGCATGAAGCTCTCCGTGCCGCCATCACCAATTATCGTGCACGTTAGTAGCGTAATTGTCTTTTTGCCATAATCGATATATAATATATGATATATGCATATCGAGAGTAAAACTTTTTCCATCGTTATGAAGGTTCTAATCGGTGGCCTTAGCCTCGTCGCTTTTTGGGTTTCGATAATTTTATTCGGTGCTACTGCTTGGAGGCTATTTTTTACTTGGGTGCTTCTGCTCGCTGGTGCATATTACCTAGTCACGGCCGCTATTTTAGTCTTCTCTGAGCATCATTACGACTATACTTTATGCCCAATGTTAGTTGGCTTATTTTTGGTTAATTTTTTACTCATCAGCGTCACGTCCTTTGTCTTTGCTGCTACTCGCCAAGACATTATCTTGTTTAGTGGTCTACCAGCTGCCATTCTCTATGGTACTCTACCAGTGCTAGTTTTGGCAGATTGGCTACTTTTTACTCGCAAGGGCCATTGGCATATTATCTACCCGTTTTATTGGCTAGCACTGCCAGTAATTTATGCGTCTTTTATTATCTTCACGGCTACTACCTCTTATAGTACGGGCCTGATCTATCCACTGGCTTTTCTTGATTGGCAAAATTTTGGATTTTTGAATTTTTGTACTTGTTTGTTAATATTTGCAATCCTGATTCTAGTCACAGGATATCTCTTGGTTCTTTTCGATGGCTTAATTAGTGACAAAATCGCTAAATATATCGTACTCCCTCGCATTAAAACAATCGAAGAAGATGTCGCCGACTCGGAAGCTGATCTCCAATTGAAGAAATACTAGACCTAGGAACCTGTTGAGCCAAAACCACCTTTGCGCTTACCCGTTGCTACGTCGCCGTCAATTGTGAGAAACTTCTGAAATACCACTTGTGCAATTCGATCACCTTTTTTAATTAATAAATCTTGGTCGGTGACATTAAAAACCACCACACGAAAATGCCCGTCATTTTCAGGATTATTATAATAATCCGCATCAATAATACCAACCCCGTTTGCCAGCACCAAGCCTTTGCTGGCGCCCGAACTACGATTAAAAACAAAATAACATTCATCTGGCTGACAATAGGCCTTAAGACCTGTTGCAACCAGAGTTGGCTTTACACCCGGCTGGAACTTCGGCACCACAGTATCCTCAGCCGCCTCAATATCATAAGCCGCCGCGTGCGCTGTTTGCCGCCTAGGTAGGCGAATATCTTTATTTTCCCAACCACTAGCAATCTCAAAACCACGTGTCTTCATATGCCCATTATAACATGTGCCACCAGGTCGTTTTCTATTTAGGATTTAACGCCTAGCCATACTAGCAGTGCTGGTAAAATCAGTATTTCCACTATATGAAATAAAATATGTAACACCAAAAGTACCCCACCCCAAAACCCTAATTTCTTACCAGCTTTCTTGAAATGTTCCAAAAACTTATGTCGGTGAGGTTTTTCCGATGGCATGGTTTTGTCAATGGCTGGTTCAGTTTCGTTTGACATACCTTAAATTATATCCTATTCTTTCGTCTTTTTCAACTGCAACAACAAGGCCTTATCCGCCGCACTTACCCGGTAAGATTCACGCGCCTTCTGGATTGCCTTATTGAAAGCGAAGTTCGACAAATGATTGTCGTAAATATACGACATTGCTACTTCACGGTCTTTCACTAGCGCCTCTGCCACCAGCCAAGCTTTAGCCATTTCTACATAGTAGCCAGCGTGTTGCACGTCGTCAGCCACCGCCAAAACATCTGCTACGTAGTCGCCTTTCAAGAAATGGTCTAGCATCATTACGAGCATGAATCGTACTGCGAATTCATCCTTGCTTGCAAGGTACTTAATTAAGAATTTCCAGTATTCAGCTTCCTGCTCGGGCTTGATCCTGAAGCTATTTGCTACGACATCGCAAACCAACCAGCTGTTAATCCGCGGAATAAATTCCTCTACAAGACCAAGTCTTGTACCGAGTTCCATTTTAGCCTGCGCCATCACAATCCCATGCAGTAAAATTTCCTCTAAATATTCTTTTGGCTCAGTCGCCAAGTAACTACTAAAATCATCTCGACAAAGACCTTTAGCAATTTGACGTATTTCTGGTATGCGCACACCAATCACTGCCCCAGCGCCTGGTGCGCTACGTACCGTAAAATCTCGGAAGGGCAAGTCTTGCCTATCTAGTAATTCCGTTCGTACTCTTAGCAAGATACTGTCCTCCATTTGCCATATTATACCAATCTTCCAAGTTTTATGCTATCCTAGATCAAAGGAGGCTAGGTGCGGTTATATTTTTACGGTTTCATTATGCTAATTGAGCGTTTTATTTTGCGCCGTAGCACTGGGCAGGCCGTTCGTCATTTTGCCGAACGTATGGGTGTGGTTTATATCAAGTTCGCGCAGATTCTTGCCATGCAAAATATCGGACAACTTTTTACAGAATCTGATCGTGCCGAGCTGGCTGCTATTTGTGATCATTGCAATCCGGTTGCTTTCACTGAGATCAAGGGACGATTGGAGGCTGAATACAGACGCCCACTTACTGAAATTTTTCAGAGTATTGACGAGACCCCGCTCGGGTCTGCTTCGATTTCGCAAGTGCACCGCGCTGTTCTGCTGGATGGACGGATTGTAGCAGTCAAAGTTAAACGTGCTGATGTTGTCAAGCGCGTCCAACACGATGTTCGTCAAGCAAAACGTTTTATCCATCGTTTTGGTCGCTTTGCCAAGTTCCGCAATCTTATTGGCAGTGATCGAGCTTTAGAATATTATGCCGACTGGATTGGCCAGGAAATCGATTTTGAACACGAGCAACATAACCTAGAACGCTACCAAACTTTTGCCAAGAGCGTCAACGGTCGGGTTGCTGGTGCCAAAAAAATCGTTACACCACATATCTATCGTGACCTTTGCACTCCAAACGTTATCATTATGGAGTACGTCAGCACTCCTACCATCAATCAACTCTCACTTACTAAAACCAATAAGGCTCGCATTACTTGCGCTATTAATGATTATCTGCGTTTATCTTTTTATGCTTTACTAAATGGTCTTCCAGTAGTTTTTCATGGCGACCCGCATGGTGGCAATATCTACCTTGACGTGGCAGGGAATATCGGCTTTCTTGATATGGGTTTGATTTTCGAGTTTGATGGTGTGGAGACTAATTTTATCCGGCATCTTTTTCTTGATTCCTATACCAAGCATACTGAAGATCTGCTAAAAATCTTGCTGGAAGAAAGCCATTTTGATAGTCTCAACACGGACCAACTTACCGCCGATATGCGCGCCGAAATCGAACGCTTCCAGGAAATTCCCGTCGCGCAATTTTTTGTCGATATGATTGGGATTTTCACCAAATATGATGTAGCTCCGCCAAAGATTCTCTTCAAAATGGCAAAAGCATTTATTGCGCTCTTCGGTATTACGACTTTTACGGGCAACACCATTGCAACTCGCGAACTTCTGCTTGAGCAGGTTACTGAATTTTATATTCGTCGTACTGGCAATGACTTCAAAAATCTTTTGCATGATGGTCTAACTTTTCTGCCCAGCTTAATCTGTGGTAGTGCTACTACCCCGCCCTCTCAGAATCTCGCCAATCATTTTCTGCGTCTTTCCGATTTGAATCAACAGTTGACCGTTACGCTAAATCACCTTCAAGAAGTTATGGAACTAGTAGCATGATTTATAGCGTCACCGTTAAGCCAGGCTCCAAAAAAGGACCACTCGTTATTCCGGACGGCGATGAGCTGACTGTCTATCTACGCGAAAAACCAGTTGATGGGCAGGCAAATGTAGCTCTGATTAAACTTCTTGCCTCGCACTTCCATGTTCCCAAGACTTCAATTCAGCTTAAAAGTGGCGCACGTGGTCGCAAAAAATTAGTGGAAATTCCAGGTCTATGATACAATAACAATAAGTATTAAGGTGAGGTAACAAATGAAGATCAATAGCATTTATATCGGTGGCTGGTTTCAACGCACCATGCTGCATCTTTCGGAGATCTACGACTTCCTGCGCGATGGCACATCGCAGCTAAGGCTCAACAAGAACAAACTTTTAGAATTACACGAGAACCTTGGTATCGGTAGTATCGAATATGGCGTAGCCGGCGAAGAATTTGTCACTTTTCTCACCAGCGAGCAAGTGCGAGTGAAAATTTTTGAGGATGGCCTTATTACGGTCGGTTCCGATCAAGTAAGCGAGGACACAATGTTTGCTGATGTTGAGCGCCTCAAAGAATACTACGAAACCCGCCTTTCTCCCGCCATTAACTATCTGTTCGGTCTTGGCGCACCGGTTCCGAAAGAACTTGCGAATATCGAGAATATTTATCCGTATTTTGTAGTTTGCGAGAATGCTAAGCGTGAAGAAATTGCTGCCTTGCTTGCGCGCACGGAGCGTCAAAAATATTTTGAGTTCGATAATAAGAATTATAGTGTTCTACGTGGCGATAAGTATTACTTCATCAACAATAAAAAAGCTAAACTTTCCACCATTGAACGCTATATTGAGGAACAAGTTTTCATTCGGGAATTCAAAGGCCAGCTTCATCGCTACCTCAATCTCCACCGAATTATTTGGGAAAAGATCGATGCTGTTAAGGACCGAGCGAGAGTTAAAGGCAAAGATATCCTTAAGTTTTCTACCAAGCTTGAATCCTATCGCAAAACTGTCACCCTGATTGACGGCCGTCTCGGTCAAATGTCTACCTATTTGCCTACTCGTGAACGCATTGCGAAGCAGGATCAAGATCTGATTGATTTTCTTGCCATTTCGGGCTATCGCTACGAAACCCTGCGCGATACTTTGGACTATATGCGAGAGATCTGGAAGATGACCACTCATTATATTACTTCCGCCCAAAAGCTCTTTGATAGCATCAAAGAAGATGTTACCTCGAGCTCAATCAACAGCCTGACTATTGTTACGTCCATGAGCGCTGGCGCGGCAATATTGAGCCTCTTCACCGAATCTGAACCCGAATTCACAGCCTTTGGCTTTGCTTACTTCTTCATTTTGGCCTTTGTTGGATGGGCTGCTACTCGTTTGCTGAAATGGGTTGCTGAGCGTCGCCGATATGAGATCTCTGATATTGAGTTCGATAAAAATATTAAATAGGAAAATGATAAGATGAAACGACATCATAAAATTGGACTCACAATAGCCTCATTGACCGTGTTGGTTTCTCTTGTATTGGCGGTACCAGCCCTAGCGGTCGAGTCTCGTGAAGGCGCACCGGTCAATAGCGACCAGCCTTTTCTAAATCTTAGCGAAGACGATGACGACGCGGCAAGTATTAAGTTTGGACAGAATTTGCTTTACGCTGGCAATAATGTTGTTAATTCGGCATTAACTGATGGTCTGCTTTTCTCATTTGGTAATCGCATGGAAATGCGTGGTACGGGGGAATACAGCATTGCCGCGGCCAATATTCTCGAGATTGGCGGCGTCACTAAGAAGGATCTATTCGCAGCAGGCAACCTAGTTCACCTCACTAAGGATGCTGAAGTTGGGAGGGATGTCTACCTGGCTGGCAATGATATAAAAATTGAGAACGATTTAAGCGGCAACGTAGCAATTACTGCCAACAAAGTTACTTTTTCTGACACAACAATTGGTGGGGATGTCAACTTGAGTGCTAGCCAAATCATTTTTGGCCAAAATGTTTCAATTCATGGCACCCTAGTTTACAATGAAAATGCGCAAGTTTCAGGGTTAGATAGCGCCTCAGTTGCACATGTCCAGACTTACGTCGACAAAAACGCTGAGCTGTCGGCAGGAGAAATCTGGACGTCATGGGTAATTGAAGTGGTTGGCACGTTTGTCGCTGCGCTAGTCATTGTTGTCGTATTTCCGCGACTTAAAGATCGCATCGCTGCCGAGTCAAATGTTCAGCGCTTTGGAACAGATTTTTTGAATGGCCTTGGATTTCTGGTATTAGTACCTATTCTATCTATTCTACTCATGGTTTCTATTTTTGGCATGAAAGCCGGCCTACTACTTTTGATGACTTGGTTCTTGATAGTGTGCCTTACAGGTGTCTTTACTGGAATGTGGATTGGCCATTTGCTCATCGAAAAACTTTTCCGTAGCAATAATGCACCTCTCGTGATGGAATCGGCCATTGGCATTATGATTATGGGTTGTATCGCATTGGTTCCTGGTTTGAATACCTTGGCGTCGTTCTTCTCGGTTATTTTCGGCACGGGTTTGATGATTAGTTGTATCCGCCCTTCCAAGACGAAGGGAACTAAGTCGGTTGACGAATCTAATAACTCCCTAGAAAACCCTTTCCGCGACCAAAGCAAAAAGACTACCGTAAAACCTGGCACCAGAAAGTCGGCAATCAAGCCTGCCACCACAAAAAACAGGAAGCCCAGCAGTACTAAGCCTACTAGTTCGGCACATAAACCATCACGAAAGAAGTAACTTTCTTATGCACGAGAGTTGGCAAACCTTCCTAAAAAGCGAATTTGAAAAAGACTACTTCTGTAGACTTAGCACTTTTCTTCACGAAGCCTACGCCAATTCTCAAGTTTTTCCCGCTAAACAACAAGTTTTTCGTGCCTTCACGACCGACCTATCCGATATTAAAGTAGTAATTCTTGGGCAGGATCCTTATCATACGCCTGGCGCCGCTCATGGGTTGGCTTTTTCGGTGCCTAGTTCCCAGCCCATTCCTCCCTCCTTAATTAATATTTATCGTGAGATTGACTCTGAATACGGTAGTCACGCCAACCAAGACGGCAATTTAAAATCTTGGCAACAACAGGGCGTACTGTTACTCAACAATGTCCTGACGGTGGAAGCACATAAGGCGGGATCTCATCGCAATAAAGGCTGGGAAATATTTACTGAGGCCGTCATTCGACACCTCAGTGATAGGTGCGATAATTTAGTTTTTCTGCTTTGGGGACGCGATGCTCGCAGCAAGAAAGCATTCATCGACACAGATCGCCATCTAGTTTTGGAATCGGCTCATCCCTCGCCGCTCTCGGCCCGTAACGGATTTTTTGGTAATGGGCACTTCAAGGCCACAAACGAATATCTCCGAGTTCACGGCAAGTCGAAAATCATCTGGTAAGTATCGGAAGCGGGTCGTTTATGAAAATACTACGGGCGTATAAGTCAAAAACCGTGAGGAGAAGACAATATGGAAGTGCTAGTTGATTTTGCAGTTTTGACAATAATATATTTTAGAAAATTTTATAAGAAATGGAAAAAAGAGGGCAGAGATGTGCTCGCTGTGAACACCGCAATGTATGTTTATTTATCTTTTGTGCTATATTTCACTTTAATGCCAATAATTACTTCTTTGCCATTTATCTTCAACCATTCCTATACCCCAATGAATTTAGTTCCGTTTATTGATGTATTGAATAGTAGGGGAGATTTTGTTAGGCAAGTAGTATTAAACATCATCATGACGATCCCATTTGGGTTCTTATTGCCGTTAACTAACAATAATATCAAAATATTAAAAGTCGTTTTTTATACTTTTTTGCTAAGTTTAAGTATAGAATTGCTACAGCCTTTAATAAATGGAATCAGGTCAGCAGATATAACAGATCTAATAACTAACGTGGCAGGCGGCATCATTGGATATGCAATGTATTTAACATTTAAGCCGCTGATAATGAAGATATTAAATTGCGTTAGCAACACAAATTCCTTGTAATCTTTACAACACCTTTAAGTTATCCACAGGCTTTTCCACATAGTTTTCC
>CAQOWG010000003.1 GCA_948851665.1 uncultured Candidatus Saccharibacteria bacterium | reverse complement strand
GCACCCCCAACTACAACCGTATTAACGAATGGCCTCTCCAGTTCCTGCGTACTGGCCGCTACCACCGTTCCTACGGCTACCTCGCCTCTCGTACGACGCATGGTTACTGGTGGCCTGGCACGGCTGGCTCAGCTACCCGCGGGCGCTACCTAGATACGAATCCCGGCGGCGTCTACGCCCAGGGTAACGCTTCCCATGGCCACGGTTTTGCTCTGCGCGGAGTAGTGCTTTCGGAGAGTAAAACAAGAAAATGCCCCAATCTGAGGATTGGGACATTTACTGGTGCCCGCGACTGGAGTTGAACCAGCACATGATTGCTCATACTAGCACCTGAAGCTAGCGCGTCTGCCAATTCCGCCACGCGGGCATGGGACGATTATATCATGGATTAGGCGGCGTTGCAATGGACGGCAGTGACGTCGTCAAGATCGTCGATAGCGTCGAGGAGTTTTTCGAGTTTTTCAGAATCTTCGGGCGAGAGCTCAACGGTAGTATTGGGGATGTATTTGAGTTCGGCTTCGGTGACGGTGAGACCGGCATCGAGCAGAGCTTGACGAACTTTCATGAGGTCGCTAGGAGCGGTGATGATCTCGAGACCGTCTTCGGCTTCGTCGACATCTTCGGCGCCAGCATCAAGGACGGTCATCATGGCGTCTTCGCCTTTTTCTGAGACAAGAATGAAGCCTTTGCGGGCGAATTGGAACATAACAGAACCGGGATCGGCCATGCGGCCACCGTTTTTGGTGAGAGTGTTGCGGACTTCGGGCATGGTGCGGTTTTTATTGTCGGTAGCAACTTCGATGATGACGCCGGCGCCACCAGGGCCGTAACCTTCGTAAGTTTCCTCAATAAGGGCAGCGGCAGATTTATCAGCAACGCGAGCGATAGCGCGCTCAATGTTGACCTTGGGCATGTTGGCTTGGCGAGCCTTTTCCAGCATCATGGCAAGGGACGGGTTCATGTTGGGATCGGTACCACTACGGGCAGCGATGGCGATCTGATTAGCGATTTTAGTGAAAAGGGCACCGCGCTTAGCGTCGACGACGGCTTTTTGGCGTTTGGTGGTGGCCCATTTGCTGTGTCCGGACATATTTATCTCCTGATGAAAGTTTTGTAAATAACTTAGTATATATTATACAACAGGGAAGGGTCTTGTGTAAAGAGAAAAAGTGTGGTAATATAGGAGTATTATTAGCTCAGCAAGCGGGTGAGGGAGCCGTGCTTGCTTTAACCAAAGGAGTTCAAATGAAAGATTACGAACTTTCGGTTCTTTTTCATCCTGATCTAGAGATGAATTTGGAACCAGCCATTGCCAAAGTTAAAGATTTGGTTGAGAAAAATGGCGGTAAAATTACCAAAGAAGAGAATGAGGGTAAAAAGCACATGGCTTACCCGATTCGGAATTTGGAATATGCGAACTACTACTATTTCGAGGTACAGTTGCCAAGCGATGCCCCAGCAAAGATTGAAGCAACGCTTAACATTACCGATGAAGTGATTCGCTATCTCTTGGTGAAAGTTGACGAGCGCAAGCTGAAGTTCCAAGCGAAGGAAGCAGCTCGCAAACCACACGAGGAAACCGAAGAGGAGGAGAAATAGATGCGCGGGTTCTCGAAAGCGATTGTAGCAGGGAACTTGACACGTGATCCAGAGATGCGGGCGACGCCGAGCGGCGCGCAGGCTTGTAATTTTACAATTGCAGTAAATCGTGTGTTCAAGGGAAATGACGGTAATCAGCAAGAACAGACTTCGTTTATTGATTGTGTGGCTTGGGGTCGTTCTGGGGAAACTATTTCTCAGTATGTGAAAAAAGGTTCGGCGCTTTTGGTGTCGGGTCGGATTGAACAAAGAAGCTGGGAAGATAAAACCAGTGGTCAACGCCGTTCGCGGGTAGAAATCATCGTAGAGGATTTCTCGTTCATTGGTGGCGAGAGTGGTCGTGGTGGTGGCGCTCCACGGGCAGCAAAAACTGATACTAGCAGTACATCAGATACGGGTGCTGATTTCGTGCCAGACGATGTGCCGGCTGACGAAGCAATTAACTTGGATGATATTCCATTCTAAGTAAGAGGAGAGGAGAAATAAAATGAGGAAAATGAGGACAAACCCAAATATGTATTTTGATTACCGCGATGTGAAGACTTTGCAGCGGTATATCGATGTTTATGGTCGGATTGAGCCAATTGCGAAAACTGGTCTGACTGCGAAGCAACAACGCCAGTTAGCGGTGGCGATTAAGCGTGCACGGCATCTTGCGCTTTTGCCATTTGTTGCAGAAAGATAAAGTTACTCCGGTGCCAGAGAATACTTCTGGCATCGGCGACTTATTTGTTGGTAGAAATCACAATGGTATGTAAGCACCCCATGCGATTTCTACAACAAATAAATCGGGTCTAAATCTCATTACGATACCAGAAGTATTCTCTGGCACCACAATAACTTTAACTTGCCACGAACGGTCATAAAGCTGGAGTGGATTTAGGAGAAAAATATGTACGGTCCAACCGATTTGAAAAAAAATGTGCTAATTACGCTGGATGGGCAACCTTATAAAGTGGTTGAGTATTCCCAGAAGGTCATGGGGCGGGGTGGTTCGATTGTGAACGTAAAAGTGAAGAATTTGATCACTGGTGCACTTTTGCCAAAGACTTTTAAGGGGCAAGAAAAAATTGAGCCAGCAGAGGTGACAACGAAGAAAGTCCAGTACCTCTATAGAGATGATGATAAATTCTACTTCATGGATCCGGAGAGTTTTGAACAATATGAGCTTACGGCGGATATGGTGGGGGATAGCAAAGATTTTATGCGGGATGGGGATGAGATGGAAATTCAGTTCTATAATGGAACTGCGATTAACTTGGTATTGCCGAAGAACATTTGGTTGAAGGTGACTTATACGGAAACTGCTGTGAAGGGTGACACGACAAGCTCGGTGCAGAAAGATGCGACACTGGAGACTGGCGTGGTGATTAAGGTACCAGCGTTCATCAAAGAAGGGGATGTAGTAAGTGTGGATACCGAGAGCTATGCTTATCGGGAACGCCAGAAATAATTGTTTCCCCCAACTACAACCGTCTTAATGAATGGCCTCTCCAGTTCCTGCGTACTGGCCTCTACGACCGTTCCTACGGCTACCTCCGCGGGCGTACGGTGAATGGCCTCTGGTGGTCTGCTACGGCTAGATCAGCTACCGGCGGGCGCGACCTGGATACGTATACCAGCCATGTCTACGCCCAGAATAGCTATATCCGTGGCGGCGGTATTGCTCTGCGCTGCGGAGAATAGGAGCTTGGACTGGTTTTTTGGTGAAGATGCTTCAACGGTGATTTTATGGGGTATAATAGAGAAAATGAAAGACAATGAAGAAATTGTAGGGCGAGCGGAACTGAAGTTGAAGGGGGCGGTGGAGGCGTTTTCTTATGATTTGCGGGGGAAGACGGTACTAGATATTGGCTCGTCGACGGGTGGATTCACGGAATATGCTTTGGTTCGTGGGGCGGAGAGAGTGATTGCGATTGAGAAAGGGACGCGGCAGATGAAAGCGCCGCTGAGATTTGATTCGCGGGTGGAACTGCATGAAAAGATGGACTTTTTTGACGTGATTGGGGTGAATAAAGAGGGTGAATTGGTGACAAAACAGGGAAAGAATACGGGTGAACTTGTAACGGCGTTACAAGTTCAAACGGTGCTAGCAGATGTGTCGTTTGTGAGCCTAAAGAAGATTTTGGTGCACGCGAAAAAGATTGTGAGCAAAAAGGCGGATTTTTTAGTGATGCTAAAACCACAATTTGAGGCGAGGCTGGATCAGTTGAACAGGGGAGCGGTGAAAAATGAGCGGATGCGGCGGGAGATTATCAGGGATTTTGAGCAGTGGTTGGTGCGAAATGGGTTTATGATTGTCAAAAAACGTGATAATGAGACTGTTGGGAAAGTGGGGAAGAACCAGGAGCGGTTTTATCTTTTGCGGCTTAGCCCGGCGAAGTACTAGGCTGGTTGGGTACCGAGTGGGATGTAGGCCTTAGTTTTTGTCGGATTTGGGAGTCTTGTCAGATTTGGGGGACTCGGGTGTGAAATTGAAGTCGAAACCAACAAAGCGAGGTTGTTTGGTGGCGAGATAGGATTCGATTTCGGATTTAGTATCGGCGTCAAGTTCGGAGATGCGGCGGGCAATTTGATTGCCGTCGACATCTTGCTCGGTGGTTTTGACGAGGGGGTCAATATAGCGAACTTTGGCGACGACTTCGGTGGTATAAGTGTCTTTCTTGGCTTTGTCACTGCCATAGGCAGAGGTGGTGCGCTGGAAGTTGCGGAAGGCTTCGGCGAGGGCGTGGTCACCACAGCTAAGGATCCAGTCGATAACCTCGCGTTCAGTCATGGTGTAGAGGTCGTCTAGGCTGAGGCGATCCTTGGCGATCATAGAACTTAATATATCGGCGATAAACTGGAGGCTGGCGCGAGCGGCGGGTCGGTGATATTTCTCGCAGAGAAGGAGATTGCGGGTGGTGAACTCGGCGGTAAGTTTGGCATCTTTGAACCCGAGCTCATCGAGACCGGCTTCGTTGCGGAGAATGGTGATATTGTCATAGAAACGCTTAACGTCGGAAAGATTCCAGGTGTCAAAGAGGAAGTAACCATTACTAAAAGTATATTCGAGGCGGTCGGCGGCAAGGCCAGGGACATCGTTATCGGCGATGGGGAAGAGCTTGTAATCGGAGATCTCGCCAGGGAGGATGCCGTCTCTTTTGAGTTGGCGGGTGATGACGCGTGAATTACGGATGATTTCGCCAGTGCGGGATTCGATTGACTCTTGGTGTTCGGAGTCACCGTTGAGATAATCGACAGCGTGCTTAAAGCTGGGGCTGGCGATATCGTGGAAGAGACCAGCGAGAGTCTGGACTTTGTCGTGGGTGAAATTCCAGATGATGAGGGCGACGCCGATGCTGTGGGTAAAGACTGAGCCGAAGTTCTGGAAGTTATCGATGGCGCTGTAATCCATGGTGGTCATGCTGACGTCTTTTAGGCGTTGGAACTCGGGGGCGGCGATATATTTGAGAAGCCAAGCAGGGAAAGTAGGAGAGAAAATCTTGAGGTACTCACGTAGGGAAGGGGTGAGGGGGCGAAGGGCGCGGTCTTTGCAAGTGGCGAGATTGATGGATTTTTCACTAGAGCGTGAGAAGAGACTAGATTTAACTGAGGTAACAGGCGTGGGAAGTTCGGGCTTCTCTACGGTGGGGGTAGCTGGTTCCTCTTCAATAACGTGGTCGCAGACGGTGGGAGTGGTCTTGGGCGGACGATAAATCTTGATGAGATTTTGCTCAAGCCAAAAACCGATTTCTTCAAAACAACCCTGTGACTTATCGGGCATTTGGAGGAGGTAAATCTCGGTTTGATGGTGATGATTGAGATTATTGGTGATGACGTGCTGGAGTTCGGCATAGGTGCCGGCGCCGACGTAACCGGTGATATTATGACGGTTTTCGTTCATGACAAAGAGAACGTCGGCGCGGTCGAGATTTCGCCAGAAGCGTTTGTAGGTACCAAGGAGACTTTTGGCATAAGCGCGGTCATTAGAAGTGAGTGGTTGGCCAGGATAGAAACCAGGGACTGGGCCGTCTTCAGTGACATCTTCGTTGGTGTCGGGGTTGTTTTCGAAAACTGGAGCGGGCCAGTCGATGACTTCGTAACCGCGGCCTTCGAAATACCCTCGCCAATAGATGGCACGTTCATAAAGTTTGGAGCTACCGCTGATAATGAGTTTTTTCATAATTGTAAATAGCCCACCGTGTTTAGAAGTATTATAGCGCAGAATTTGATTTTTGACTAGAGTTATTATATACATGAGCGGGATTGCCCCAATTACAACCGTATTAATGAATGGCCTCTCCAGTTCCTGCGTACTGGCTACTACTACCGTTCCTACGGCTACCTCCACGCACGTACGACGAGTGGCGACTGGTGGTCTAGCACTGCTGGCTCTGCTACTAACGGGCGCCACCTGGACACGAGTACTGGTTACGTCCACGCTCAGTATAACAGTTTCCGTGGCTACGGTATTGCTCTGCGCTGCGGAGAGTACAAGAATGGATATGTGATACAAGGCTGAAAGTGAAGTAAAGTGCTCAAACTTGAATAATGTGTGCGGTTTCGGTATAATATATAACAAATGACAACTGCGAGAAATCAAAAGAGGACCATGAATGGGGTGGTGCGTCCGGCGACGGAACGTTCGGAGAAGACGGCGCGTCCGACGAAGGCCCAGAAGAGAGAGAAGAACTCGGAAGGTTTGAAAGCGACCTGGCGAGAGATTTGTCATCGTCAGAAGGGCTTGATGACTTTGATGATAGTGCTGGTGGTGATGGCGGCGTTGCTTTTTGTGTTCTCCTTGTCAACCTTGAGACCGCATAATACAGTGGTAATTGTGGGGTATGGGGATGTTTACGGGGAGATTGCTGGTATTACTGGGGGATATAGGCGTGATAGTTGGTTAAATATGTTGGCATTTCCGATTTTGGCATTGGTCTTTGGTGTTCTACACAATTTGTTGGCGGTGCGGGTATACCGGAAATATGGTCGCGATGCGGCGATGATAGTAGTGATTACAACGATGCTGCTGATTTTAGTGACGGTACTAGTGATGATGCGGTTATTGGGGGAGTGGTAGTTGTGGCAACGCGTCTAAATTTTCCAGAGATTCCTTTAGGGAAGCGAAAGCCGCTTTATCGTTTTTTTGAGATTTTACCTGGGTTAATGAGCTACGTGGCGGTGGCACTGCTGTTTATTTTGTCATGGATAAGTCCGATTGCGGGGTCGGTGTATCTGTTGTTGCTGGTGGCGATTACGTTAGTAAAAGCAGTAGGGACGGCGTTTCGAATATTGCAAGGGCGTAAGGTGATGGCGGAAGCGGGAAAGGTGGATTGGGCGGAACGCTTGAATGATTTGGAGGATCCACACCGGGCATATGAGGTTCGGCGGGAAGAACGACGAACGAGCTATGATTATCAGGAGCATTTACAAAATTTGCGGTTACTCTCGGCGGTGGAGGGGAATAGTGAGCCAAAACCACATGAGATTTATAACGCGGTAATCATGGTGGCATATGATGAGGGTTTGGAGACGTTAGTGCCGTCGGTCGAGGCGGTGCGTGATACAACTTTTCCGAATGAGCGGATTATTTTTGTACTGGGTTATGAAGAGCGGGGTGGAGAAAAGATGGAGCAGAATGCACGGGAGCTCAAGGAGAAATTTAAGGGGGTGTTCAAGGATTTTGTTTTGGTGAAGCATCCGGACAACTTGAAGGGAGAGATTGTTGGAAAGGGGCCAAATCTGACTTATGCAGGGGAACATTTGGCTCAGTATGTCGAGAAAAAACGTCTTCGGAAAGAAAATGTGATTGTGACTTCATTGGATAGCGATAACCGGATGAGTAAAAAATATTTGGATTACGTAACTTATGAATTTTGTGTGCGGCCAGATCGACAGCACTATGCCTACCAGCCGATTTCGATTTTTACGAATAATATTTGGGAGGCGGCGGCACCAATGCGAGTGATTGCGGTGTCAAACTCGTTTTTTAATATCATTTCGGCGATGAGACCACATCTTTTGAAAAACTTTGCTTCGCACTCGCAGCCGCTCGCAGCGCTTGAAGCGATGGATTTTTGGAGTAAACGGACGATTGTAGAGGATGGGCACCAATATTGGCGATCGTTATTCTATTTTGAGGGAAAATACGAGGTAGTACCAATTCGGGTGCCTATCTATCAAGATGCGGTGATTGCGGGGTCGACATGGGAAACTCTAAAGGCGCAATTTGTGCAGCTTCGACGATGGGATTATGGGGCGAGTGATGTGGCGTATGTGGGGACGTATTTGTTTAGCAAAGAGCACAAAGTGCCATTTTTACAACTGTTCCCGAAGTTCATGAGACTTTTGGATGGCCATATAACATTGGCTTATATGGCACCAATTGTGGCATTTGGTGGGTGGGTGCCGAAGTTGATGAATGCAAGTGCGAGGGGAGCAGTGGCGTTTAACTTACCGAATGTGGTGGGGTGGATTCAGACTTTTGCGTCGATAGGTCTGATTATTACAGTGCTGGTATCGCTAGGAATGTTGCCTCAGCGACCGGATCATGTGAAGAAAAAGAACAAGTTTTCAATGGTGATACAGTGGATTTTGATGCCGGTAGTGGCAATTGTGTATCAGAGCGCGGCGGCGTTTTATTCACAGACAAGATTGATGCTAGGGAAATATATGGAAAGATTTGACGTAACGAAGAAGGTAGTGAAGAAATAGCTTCGTGTTATAATGGTAGTGAATATGGGAGTTTTGAAGAAAAAACCGAAAACTGAGCGAGAGAAGGTTGAGGAACGACGTGATGAAGTTTTGTCTCGTGGGCGGAAATTCAAATATCCAATGCAATATGCTAAGCATAAAGTAATAATTGACACAGTGGTGATTGCGCTGGTGGCGATTGTGTTGATGCTGGTGGCGGGTTGGGCGATGCTTTATAAATTGCAAGATACGGGCGATATGCTGTATAGGGTGACGCAGATTATACCAGTGCCAGTGGCGGAAGTGGATGGGGCGCAGGTGCGTTATAGTGATTATCTGATGATTTACCGAAGCAATTTGGAAACCTCAGAGCAGCAAGGTGGACAGTTGGGCACGAGTGAGGATGCCGATCAGGTTCGCGAGGGTTATAAGCAAGCAGCATTGACGGAGGCAATTAAATATACTTATGCGCTGAAGTTGGGGAAGGAATTGAACTTGACGGTGAGTGAAGAGGAAATTGATGTGGCTTTTGAGGAGCACCGGAAAGTTGGGGGTGTGGATCGGAGCGAGGCGGGGTTCTTGAAGATTTTGAGGGATAATTTTGGTATGAATAGGTCAGAGTACCGGAGGATGTTGTATCTTTCGCTAATGAAAGCGAAAGTCGAGCAAGAGGTGGATGCAGCGGCGCGTGAGAAAGCGGAGAAGGTGGAGGAACTTTTGGCTGCGAATGACAATGATCTTCGTAAAGTGGCGGAGGAAATGGGCGAGAAAGTGGAATATGAGGAGACTGGGCGCTTAGTGGATAATATGAATGTGGATGGTGGGCGTGCGACGAAAGCGATGACGCTGGAAGTGGGTCAGGTGAGCGAAAAATTTTTGTCGAGCAATGGTGACGGATATTATTATGTAAAGTTGAGCGATAAGACGGATTCAGAGGTGAACTATATGTCATTGAAGATTAAGTTTACAACTTTTGATGAGATGCTGGCTAATCTTTATAAAGAGGGGAAGGTGCGGAAATATATTGAGGTGGGGGCTGAGGAGGAGGCATGAAAAAAGTAACGATTGTAGTACCTTGTCATAATGAATCGGTGGCTTTACCAGCTTTTTATAGAGAGGTGGATGAGGTGACGGCAGAGCTGAAAGAATATGAATTTGAACTGCTGTTTGTAGATGATGGTAGTACTGATGATACTCTAGCGGATCTGAAAAAGATGATAGAAGAGGATAAGCGTATTCGATATATTACCTTTTCGCGGAATTTTGGTAAAGAAGCAGCGATGTTGGCAGGTCTAGAGCACGCAACAGGGGATTATGTGGCGGTGATGGATGCGGATTTGCAGGATCCGCCGAAGTTGTTGCCAAAAATGCTGAAATATCTGGAGTCGGGGGATTACGACTCAGTAGCGACACGACGTTCAACTAGGCAAGGAGAACCGGCGCTTAGGAGTTTCTTTGCGAAAATGTTTTATAAGTTGATTAACAAGATGAGCAAGGTGGAAATGGTGGATGGGGCGCGAGATTACCGTTTGATGACGCGGCAGGTAGTGGATGCGATTGTGGAGTGCCAGGAATATAATCGGTATTCGAAGGGGTTGTGGAGTTTTGTGGGGTTCAGGACAAAGTGGATTTCTTATGAAAATGTAGAGCGAGTGGCGGGGAAGACGAATTGGTCGTTCTGGCAGTTGTTTGCATATGCAATTGAGGGTATTGTGGCATTCACGACTTTGCCGCTGACACTGTCGGCGCTTTTTGGGATTTTGTTCTGCTTGGTGGCGTTTGTATTGATTATTGTGATTGTGGTTAAGACTTTGCTGTTTGGTGATCCAGTATCGGGTTGGCCGAGTTTGGTTTGTATCATTATGTTCGTGAGTGGAGTGCAATTGTTCTTCTTGGGGATTATTGGGGAATATTTGGCGAAGGCGTACCTAGAGACAAAGAAACGGCCGAAGTATATTATTCGGGAAATGACAGAGAGTAAAGACGTAAAAAAATAGAGGTTAGCATGAATACCTTTACCGGAAGCTACAGCGAGTTCGGTACTTACCTAGCGCAGAAACTTATTGAGCGCAACCACAGTTTTAATACGCACGTCAATCGGCGTACCCTGAACAAACAACTCAAAATCTACCAGAAATTTTGGCCTGAGCTTATTGAAGAATCAAAAGCCGTCGCAAAAATCGTAAATTTACCAGAAGATGAGATTCTTTACGACGAAATCGCTGGCACCATCGACAATCAGCGTCGTCATGTTGTTGCTGCGCACGATGCCGTTTCTGAAGCTTGTACCATCTTTGCTATCCATGAAAACGGCAAGACGTTCGTCGGTCGTAACTATGATTGGGATTCCAGTGCTCGAGATTATTTCCAAGTTTATCAAATCAACCTCATTGGCAAGAACCGATACTTCGCGTTCTCTGATGAGGGTACTTATCCTCGACATCATGGTCGTCGCACTTGGAAACTTTATATGGAAGATGCTATCAACGAACAAGGTCTCTATATTGGCCTCACTGCTTCGAAACTTCGTGATAAATATTGGGGATACGGATTTTCATCCTATCATATTATCCGCTACATCGCCGAGACTTGCAAAACCACCAAGGAGGCCTTAGGTGTTTTCCGGAAGATTCCGGTCGCTGTGCCCAAAAATTTCCTCATTGCCGATCGAACTGGTGATATTGCTGTAGTCGAACATGCCGCTAAGGATTACAAGGTGATTCGCCCGAAATCCATTCTAGGCGCTGATTATCTTGTCCATACAAATCACTGTCTTGACCAAGGTTATACCAAGGTTGATCCCGTTTTACGGACAAACCCTTCCGCGAACACCTTTTTACGTTATGCAGAGGCCGACTGGATGGTTCGCAAAGAGCTCCCGAACTATCAATTTACTGACCTTTGGCGAGTTTTGCGCTCTTCGTACTATGTTTATAACGAAAACACAATTTGGTCTCTTGCGCTTGAGCTTTCCGAACCACGCTATAATTTCTACCGCGATACCGCTCAAGGGCAGAAGCAGATAAAATTCAACTTCTAAGACCCTAACAAACTAAGAAAGACCCCGAGAATTCAGGATCTTTCTTTGGTGCGGGTACAGGGAGTCGGACCCTGATCTCATCCTTGGGAAGGATACATAATAGCCGTTATACGATACCCGCGTGTCTTGATTATACCACAAATTAGCAAAGCGAGGGACTTTGAACTGGCAATTATTAAGCGTTTGCGGTATAATTAGAGTATCTAAGAATGGCTGGTGGGTGTGTCGGACTCTGCTTGCGGTTCTGTATAGGTTTGAAAAATAGGAGGCAAGGTGGCGAAAAAACAAGCGCAACAAAAGAACACCAAAACTAGCAAAAGGACTAGTAGCAAGGGGTAAAGTAAGGATGCGGTGGTAGCGCCGATTGTGCGGAGGGCGCGGACTGCGAGCTGGGTGGCGATTCTGGAAGCGATCGTCGTGGGGGTGCTAGGCGGGCTATTGGTGACAAATCCTGACGGAATCTTGCGGGTGATTTTTTACGTGGTAGGTATTTTTCTGATTGTAAAGGGCGTTTACAAGATTGTGAACTATTTTGCGGTGCATGGAAAGTATGATTTTTATAATAATGATTTGCTGTACGGGATTATCGCGTTGATTTTCGGGATTCTTTCAGTGGTGCTTTGGGAGAAGCTAAGCGGGGCGATTGGCCTGGTGGTGGGGGCGTGGATGATTTATGGGTCACTGGTACGGATGAATACTGCGATTCGTCTGCATGCTGCGGGTGTAAAATCGTGGTTTTATGTACTTTTAATCGCGATGGTAATGCTGGCTCTAGGTATTTATATGATTATTAGTGTTGGGGTTGTGATCCAAGTAATTGGTTGGATTATGATTGCAGCAGCCGTATTGTCAGTTGTTGATGACGCAATCTTTATGCGACATCTTGATGCGGTTAAGCAATAATTTCCTAGGACAATTTCCTTGAAATACTCCCCCGAAGGGGAGTATTTTTGGTTTGGGTGAAGTTTGGGGTTGTCAACACGCTAGAAATAGAGTATAATGGTGACTAGTGGAATCGTAGCTCAGTTGGTTAGAGCGTCGCCCTGTCACGGCGAAGGTCGCGGGTTCGAGTCTCGTCGGTTCCGCCATAGAAACACCTCGACATATAGTCGAGGTGTTTCTATGGTTTAGCGTGATTTGAACAGGGAGGTTCGTTGCCCGTACGGTCGCGGTAGCGATAACGGCATAGGTTGATCTTCTCGTCGGTTTAGGTTGTCGACAGGGAAGATAGCGTGTGCTATAATGGTTTTGTGCCGTTGTAGCTCAGTTGGTAGAGCAGCTCATTCGTAACGAGCAGGTCGCTGGTTCGATCCCAGTCAACGGCTCCATTTTTTGTGCTTAGTTTTGATAGTTGATTTGTTCGGTATTGACCATTGGGAAGCTAACGAGCTCGGCGGAGTCGAGGTCGGTTTTGTGCATGTCAACAGCGGAAATTTGGTGATTGTCATAGCAGGTGTAGTAGGCGATACCTTGCTCTAGGTTATAACCGGAGCTATAGACGGTGATTTCGAATTCGACTGGATCAAGGTTGGTTTGATCTGAACCGCGTGATTGATCGACGGAATGGAGAATGTGGAAATATTGGCTAATAGAGGAGAGTTCGTCGTCTGGCGAGGTGGCGTGCTGCTTGGTGAAAACGGCTTTGACAAAGCGAGATTCAGAATCCATACCACCAGGTAGGAATTTGGTGCCTAGACCACGGCTGTATTGGGCGAGTGGGACGGCGGGCGCGAAAGAATTCTGATGGTTGGCGGGAGAAACGGATAGATAATTGGAGAGATTGAGGAGCTGATCAGGAAAGACAGGATTGTTGGCAAGGACTCCGACTGGGTTGTCATAGACGTGAAGACCATCAGCGGTGGATTCAACAACGATTGATTCTCTAGCATCAGTGATAATCCAATGAAGATCGCTCGTGGGGAGATCGGCGTTGAAATCATGCCTATAGAAACTCATATTGGTGAGTTTTTCGCGAGCTTCGGCAACGCTGGCGCAATTACCGAGGATGTAAGGGATAAATTCATGAGGAGCGACGTTATCTTTGTCGGCGATTTTGTCGAAGTAAGCGGCATTATTGGCAAAACGAAGACCAGCGATGCCGAGCCCCATATCGTTTACTGCATCGTAGTAGAGAGGATAATCTTGGCCATTTGCGTCCGGTACAACATAGGCGACGCCGATGATGGCATGATGACTAGTAAGATCGGGAAGAGCGGCGAAATGGAAGTGGAAGTTGTGAGGCGTAATGGTAATAGTTTCGTGGTAAGAATAGTCGAGGTCGAGGTTGCGACCGAAGTAGGTGTTTTTGGTTTGATAAATGACTGAGGTGCACATAGTATTTTCTCTTTTATTAAAAATTAGGTTGAGCATAGGGGATTCATATGGATGCTCTTTATATATTATAGCGCATATTTAGGGTGATTCCGCTATTGTTTTTTTGACGAGTTTATGCTAAGATGAGGGCAAAGTATGGAAAACCAAAATCAAACAACTAATGTGCCAAATCCGATGGGGGCGAACCCAGTAGCTCCGGCAGGGAATGGGGCGCCGACGGTTGCGCCAGTTGTGACGCCAGAGAAGCCAGTGGAGGAGCCGAAAGTATCGCGGGTGGCACAGGCGGATTTTGTAAAGCAGATTATTGAGAAGCTGAGGAAATCGGAAAATATTTTGGTAGCGCTTTCGAATAACCCGAATATTGACGAGATTGCGGCGGCGATTGCGATGACGATTTATCTAGATAGTATGCAGCGACACGTCACGGCGATTTACTCGGGAGAAATTCCAGGGGCGTTGAACTTTTTGAGGCCGGAGGCGACTTTTGAGACGAATACGGCAAGTTTGCAGGATTTTATTATTGCACTTTCTAAGGACAAAGCGGACCATTTGCGGTATAAGTTGGAAGGGGATTATGTTAAGGTTTATATCACGCCGTATAGGACGGAGATTACGGCGGATGATTTGACTTATTCAAAGGGGGATTATAATGTAGACTTTGTGCTGGCGCTGAACGTGAAACTAGCGTCGGAATTGGATGGGGCACTTTCGGATTATGGTCGGATTTTGCATGATGCGGCGGTAGCGAATATTACTTGTGATACGCCGGGGAAGTTTGGCGAGATTGAGTGGTGTGATCCGACGGCGAGTTCGGTGTCGGAGATGATAGCACGGTTGATTTTTGAGATGCAGGGTACAGAAAAGCCGCTTGATAAAGATGTGGCGACTGCATTATTGACGGGTATTGTGGCGGCGACGGACCGATTCTCGAACGGGAAGACTAATTCGGAGACGTTAGGATTGGCGTCGAGATTGATGACGATGGGGGCGGATCAGCAGTTGATTGCAGCGCATGTGATGGATAATGCGAACCCAGCAGCGCAGGCAGCGCCAGTATTGGAAGATACGGAGCCACCAGTGGATCTTTCGATTCCGGAAGTACCGCTTTCGGCGGAAGAGGTGGTGGTGCAGCCGATGAATATCAACTTGCCAGCCGAGGAAACAGCACCAGTAGATCAGCCAGCGGTGCAGGGAACTGGGGCGGTGGTAACGGAATTGCCGCCAGCGCCGACGGTGGAGCCGGGCAAAGACTATGCGACGATGATGCAAGAGGCTTTGGCGACTGCGCCAGCGCCAGAGATGCCACCGATGCCGGGTATGGGGATGCCGCAGGCGGAAGCGCCAAGTGTGCCTAATGTGGAGACGATGAGCGTACCGACAATGGCACCAGTGCCAGGAGCGGAGCAGATGCCACCGATGCCAATGGCGAATCCTGCGGTAGCGGGGGAGCCGGTGGCGCGACCAGAGACAGTTTTGCCACCGCCACCAGCACCGGTGATACCGGAAGGAATGGGGCCGGAAGCGAA
Source organism: uncultured Candidatus Saccharibacteria bacterium (assembly GCA_948851665.1). Taxonomy (GTDB): domain Bacteria; phylum Patescibacteriota; class Saccharimonadia; order Saccharimonadales; family Saccharimonadaceae; genus Nanosyncoccus. Next base: position 65,885 of record CAQOWG010000003.1, on the reverse strand, counting down.
CCCACCGAGTTTGCCGCCAGTACAGATGTAGAATATTGGTGGTATAATGGGGGGATGGATGAGATTTTATTGATTGATAAGCCGGCGGGGATGACCAGTTTTGGCGTGGTGGCGCGAGTGCGACGGAAATTGACAGAGATGGCGCGGCAAGAGTGGGACGCGAAGTACGGAGATTTGACGGAAGAAGAGCGGAAGTACGTGCCGGCGCGACCGAAAAAAGTGAAGGTGGGGCACGCGGGGACTTTGGATCCGTTTGCGACGGGGCTTTTGATTGTGTTAGTTGGTAAAGCGACGAAAAAGGCACAGGATTTTTTGAAACTTGATAAAGAATACGAGGCGACATTTATACTGGGGAAGAAGTCGACGACTGGGGACCCAGAGGGGGAGATTACGGAAGTTGTTGATGTAATGGTGCCAACGCGAGGGGTGGTGGAGGAGTGCGCGCGGGGGGTGGTGGGGGAGATGATGCAGCGAGTGCCGGAATATTCGGCAGTGAAGATTAATGGTCAGCGAGCGTATAAATTGGCGCGGGCGGGGAAGCAGGTGGAGATGCCGGTGCGGAAGGTGAGGGTGTATGATTTGGAAGTGCTGGATTATGCTTGGCCAGAGGTGAGAATTAGGACGAAAGTATCAAGTGGAACGTATATCCGGGCGTTAGGTGAAGAAATGGGGGAGAGGCTAGGGACGGGAGCGTATGTGGAGGAGCTTCGGCGAACGCAGGTGGGGGAGTGGAAAGTGGAAGATGCTGTAGAATGGAACTCTGCTGTTTAGGACCCCAGACGCTCTTTGTTTGAGTCGCTCCGGGCCGTGCGGCCACGCCAGCACCCCCAACTACAACCGTATTAATGTTCAGTTCGGAACTCATCTCATTGGAGATGAGAGCAAGCAATGAAATTGCTTGCTGGGCATGAAACAAAGTTTCATGCCTTCCGGACTGTTTAACTCTTGGCCTCTCCAGTTCCTGCGTACTGGCTACTACCACCGTTCCTACGGCTACCTCCGCGAGCGTACGACGGTTGGCTACTGGTGGTCTAATACGGCTGGATCCGCTACCTACGGGCGCTACCTGGGTACGCATACTGGCGGTGTCAACGCCCAGTCTAACTATTTCCGTGGTCACGGCTTTGCTCTGCGCTGCGTAGCGGCACCGCAAAGCCGAGCCCGCGATTGCTGCTGCCCTGCGGGAAGACAGCCGTGGTATCCGTGTTCAGGTTGTTAGCATTCGTCGCAGAGCTACGAGTAGCGGACCACCAGCGGCCATTCGTCGTGCGATCGTAGACCTTACCGTCGGAGTAATAGTAGAACCCGGTACGCAGGAAGTTAAGGGGTATGTGCAAAATAGGGGTTGATTGGGGATGTAATCTGTGATATAATGGGCGATATATGATTACTAGAGAGAAAAAAGCCGAGGCGATGAAGAAGCTCGCTCGTAGCAAGAACGATGTGGGTTCTCCAGAGGTGCAAGTGGCGATCTTGACCGAACGGATCAAGGAAGTAACTGAGCATGTGAAGGAAAACAAGCACGATTTCATGGCGAAGCGTGGTTTGATGCAGATGGTGGGGCAGCGCAAAAAGTTGCTGAAGTACCTCGAGAAAAACGATTTCGAGAAGTACAAAAACACAATCGCAGAGTTAGGGCTCAGGAAATAAAAGACTCCCCTGAGGGGGAGTTTTTTATTTGTGTAAAATACTAAGAGCCTTAGGTCGTTACAGGGGGGGGGTCATTACCAGATAATCAGGTTTCTTGCCAGCGGCAATACTGTCGAAATAGATGCGGTCGATAAACTCGCAGACTAAATCGTGGACGATGCTGGCAAAAACGTTGATGTCGTGTTGGAGAGTAACATCGTAGTGGATACGATTTCCAACTTCTGTGTCCACCTGCTTACAAAGCGCGAAGTTGTGCCTGCTGACAACGGTGGATTCCTGAGGACTGTACATATAGTCAATTTGGATTTCATCTGCCTTGTTGGGGAAGATGAGGAAATGCAATTTTACGATGCAAGGTCCGGCCGCAGTTGGCACCGTGAATTTGCTTTTGTCACGGTGGTCCATTTTGGCATCCTGCAAAAGTTGAGTGAGGTCGCAATTTTGCATACGAACGATACTCAGTCCTTCGGCTTGATGTTTTGCTGGGATGCGGATACTAAAGAGGGTTTTCGGGCTGCCCGGATGAGGCGTACCGATAAAACTCTCCAAATGAACGCGCGGTGGGTTGTCATCGAATATTTGACTGATGGTCCTCGTGGTTGCTGTTGTTGCTGTTTCTGTCATTGTAAACTCTTCCTTTCAAAAATCTTGAGCGACGATCTTGTGAAAAAACCGGCCCATACTTCTATTGTATCACACCATGAGCATTTTGTCAATAGAGAATGGTGAAAAGTGGGCGAAATCTGTGGTATAATAGGGGTAGTATAAATACTGGGAAGACAGCGGAAATCTGATAGGGGACGGATTTCTGAGGTTTTCCCGAGAAAGGAAAAAGGATGGAAATTATAAATCCAAGTGGAAAACAGGCACTCGTGGTGTCGACGGAGCTTTTGGGGCGGAAATTGACGCTAGAGGTAAACCGAGTAGGGTTCCGGTCGACGGCATCGGTGCTCGTAACTTATGGGGATACCGTAGTGTTGGGGTCAGTCGTGGTAGGGAAGAAGCCGGTGGTGCAGGACTTTTTCCCACTGACAATTGATTACGAAGAGAAGTTTTATGCGGCAGGGAAGATTAACGGATCGAAATTCATTAAACGGGAGGGGAAGCCGGCAGATGAAGCGATTTTGGTGGGGCGGTTGATTGATCGTCCAATTCGCCCACTATTCCCGAAGGGTTATCGCCAGGAAGTACAGGTGGTGGCGACGGTACTCAGCATGGATCCGGCGTTTCGTCCAGACGTGATTGGCATGCTGGCGGCGTCGAGCGCATTGATGCTTTCGGGTACGCCATTTGATGGGCCAGTGGCGGGGCTAAGGATTGGCCGGATTAATGGTGAATTCAAGGCATTTTTGACGCCAGAAGAGCGTGAACAGTCAACGCTGGATCTTGTAGTGGCTTGCAAAGATGGCAAAGTGATGATGGTCGAGGCTGGTGCGGACGAAGTACCAGAAGCGATGATTATTGAGGCAATGCACTGGGCGGTGAAGAATGTGCAGCCGATGTTGGACTTGCAGCGTGAGCTGGTCGAGAAGGTACAACCACAACAGCAAGAATATGAATTGCAACTGCCAGACCCAGCGATTCAGGAGCGGGTGGATGCTTGGACGACAGGGAAATTGAACGAAGTGCGTGGAAATGTGATTGATCGACAGAACAAGGTAGCGGCGCTTAAGGATCAGATGCATGCAGAACTCGCTGCGGAGCTGGGTGAAGGCGAAACCGAGGAAGAGAAGATTGCCGATTATACCGAGCGGATGCAGGGTGAATATGATCAGGCGTTTGATCTCGCAGTAAATCACGAAGTGCGACGGGGGATTATTGAAGAGGGCGTGCGACCGGATGGGCGAAAATTGACCGAGGTGCGGCCACTGTCTTCGCAGGTAGGTATTTTGCCACGGGTGCATGGGTCATCGCTCTTTACGCGTGGTCTGACTCAGGCAATGAACATTGTGACGCTGGCGCCGTTATCGTTCTCGCAGATTGTCGATACGATGGAAGTGACGGATGGAAAGCGACGCTATATGCATCATTATAATGCCGCGCCTTACACGGTAGGCGAGACAGGTCGTCTTGGTAGTCCAGGACGTCGCGAAGTGGGGCATGGTTACTTGGCAGAGAGAGCATTGCTTCCGATGTTGCCGAGTGAGGAGGAATTCCCGTATGCAATTCGCAGTGTAACTGAGATTATGAGCCAGAATGGGTCAACTTCGATGGCGGCAACTTGTTCGAGTTGTATGGCGTTGATGGATGCTGGCGTGCCATTGAAGCGCCCAGTGAGCGGTGTGGCAATGGGGCTAATGGTGGATGTGCCGAAAGGTGAAGAGATTACGGCCGATGATATTGACAAGGCTTATGTCCTGACGGATTTGATGGATGCGGAAGATTTCGCGGGTGATATGGACTTTAAGGTGACTGGTACGACTGAAGGTGTGACAGCTTTGCAGATGGATATGAAGGTACACGGTTTACCGGTGGAGATTTTAGAGAAAGCGATTGCGCAGTCGCACGAGGGGCGGATGTTCATTCTCGACCACATGCTGAGTGTGATTTCGGAGCCACGGGCGGAGCTTTCGCCATATGCACCACGAATTGAGAAGATTATGGTGAAGCCAGATCAGATTGGTATGATTATTGGTAAAGGTGGGGAGACAATTAACAAGATTACTAGCGAGACTGGGGCGCTAGTGGACATCGATGATTCGGGCTTAGTGACGGTGGCGGGGAGTGACGCCGAGGCGATTGAGAAGGCTGTGAAATGGATTAAATCGCTGGTGGAAGAGCCGGAAGTGGGGAAGATCTATGATGGCACTGTGGTAACAATCAAGGATTTCGGGGCGTTTGTGAATATTTTGCCAGGGACGGACGGCATGCTTCACGTGTCGCAGATTTCTGATAAGCGAGTTGATAAGGTAACGGACGTTTTGCACGAAGGTCAACAGGTGAAGGTGAAGCTGGTGGCGATTGATGATCGGGGGAGGTTGAGCCTTTCTATGAAGAATGTGGAACAATAGATAGTATTTTGCCAGCACCCCCAACTACAACCGTCTTAATGAATGGCCTCTCCAGTTCCTGCGTACTGGCGACTACCACCGTTCCTACGGCTACCTCTACGCACGTACGACGAATGGCTTCTGGTGGTCTAGCACGGCTGGGTCAGCTACCAGTGGGCACAACCTGAGTACGTGGGCCGGTAATGTCCTCGTCCAGCATAACCATTTCCGTGGCAGCGGCTTTGCTCTGCGCTGCGGAGGGTGCGCCGAGCGAAGACGGTAGACATTTTGGTCGGCTTAGTCACGATGTGAATTGATAGAGATATGAAGTAGGAAACCCCCTAGTTCGTGTATAAGAAGGTGTTGGAGTTCGTAGATATTACCATAACAAAAATGGCACCACGAGGATGTTACAAACAATACTCGAAGTCTTCAATTACTCAAAGCATCGCACCCCATGGCGCCAATATTACTTTGCGTGACTGAAGATCGGTTTTTGTGGATAAAAATCCGACTTCGTTAAATTGTATTGCTTGTAACAATTCTAGTGCAACATACTTTTTGTGTTTGTGGCAAAAAGTTGAATAGCGCGGTTTTGCACCAAGGTATGATATAATGAGAAATATGGCAAAAGCGAGGTCAAAAGGTACAGGAAAACGGGGGCGGCCAGCGGGTAGTAGAAATACGCGCGGGCGCAAGAAATCAGCACCGGCACATGAATTACCGGGTGGATTTTGGCGACAAATTGTGGCGATTCTTTTGGCGTTGCTCGCCGTGTTCTTAGTTTTGACTTGGATGGGGGATGGTGGGGAAACATTGAATTCGGTGGATGGGTTCTTGTCGGATATTATTGGCAAGGCAAAGTTTTTGGTACCGTTGTTGCTGGTTTGGATGGCGTTCAAGATTTTTCGGAGTGAAGGGAATCGTTTGGCGCCGGTGGTTTGGATTGCTTCGATTTTGATGATTTGCTGGTTGGCGGGGGCGTTTGGGTTGTCGGGGGCAGAGAGCGGTGGCGCAGTAGGGGCGTGGTTAAATGAATTTGTAACAGAACTTTTGAATCCGAGTGTGGCGATTATTATATATATTATATTAATATTTGTGACGGCGGCGTTTATTTTGCAGATGAGCCCGGCAGCGGTGATAGAGACGGTGGCAGATTGGTTCCGTACGACCGAGAAGAAGGAAACGCGAGCAAAGGCGAAGAAAGTCGAACCGGTGAAGAAAGAAAAAGAGAAGACTAGAGTTGCAGCGAAGGCGGGTGATGTGGAGATTGAGGTGCGTGGTGATGCGGTAGAAGAGGAGCCGCTAAAGCCACAGCCAAAATTGGGGATGTTTGGGAAACTTGGGCTTGGTAAGAAGAAAGAGGTGGAAGAAGCGGTGCCAGCGAAGGCTGAGGCGAAAGAGGTGGTTGAGACCAATAAGGCATTGGTGGCGGTGAATGATCCAGATTGGAAGATGCCGGCGATTGATCTGTTTGAGCGGAAGCAGTCGAAGGCGGATTCGGGTGACGTGCAACAGAATGCGAGTATTATTCAGTCGACGTTGGCTGATTTTGGGATTGACGTGGAGATGGGGCCAGCGAACGTTGGGCCGAGGGTTACTCAGTACACGATGAAGGCGCCAAATGGGGTGAGTTTGTCGAAAATTTTAGCACGCGATAAGGAACTACAGTTAAATCTGGCAGTGGAGACGGTGAGGATTGAGGCGCCGATTCCAGGTACACGATTGGTGGGCGTTGAGGTACCGAATGTGAAATCGGCCGATGTGCGCTTGAGGGGAATTTTGGAAAGTCCAGAATGGAAAAAGACAGATGCGCCACTGAGTTTTGCAGTGGGACGAGATATTTCTGGTAAAGCAGTGGTGGAGAATTTAGCGAAGATGCCACATCTCTTGATTGCTGGTACGACTGGTTCAGGTAAGTCAGTAATGACGAACACGCTCCTGAGTTCTCTATTATATCGTAATGCGCCAAGTGATTTGAAGCTGATTATCATTGACCCGAAGCAGGTGGAGATGGCGGAATATGAGGATATTCCACATTTGTTGACGCCGATCATTACAAGTCCAGAAAAGGCGATTTCGGCACTGCGCTGGGCAGTAGCCGAGATGGAAAAGCGCTATACTTTGATGGCTGAAGAAAAAGTGAAGAATATTGTTGATTACAATACGAAGATGGCGAAGTCGGCGGTAGAGGAAACTGCAGAAAAAGGGAAGAAAGCCAAGAAAGATGCGGAGGCGCCCGAGGAGAAAGCGAACGAAGATCTGAACCAGGAGATGGGACACGAGGGCGAGCGGATGCCGTATATTGTGATTTTGGTGGATGAGATGAGTGATTTGATGATGGTGGCAGGGAAAGAACTAGAAATGCCGATTGTGCGGATTGCGCAGAAAGGTCGTGCAGCGGGGATTCATCTAGTGCTGGCTACTCAGCGTCCAGAAGTAAAGGTGATCACTGGTTTGATTAAGGCGAATATTCCAGGAAGGATTGCTTTTGCGGTGCAAAATCAGGTAGACTCACGGGTAATTCTCGATATGGTGGGGGCAGATAAGTTGCTGGGGATGGGCGATATGCTACTTTTGACCACTTCGATGATGGGGAAGCCGCGACGAATTCAGGGCGCATGGGCAAATGATGATGACGTAAAACATTTAACCGATTTCTTGCGTGAACAGCGACCGCCTCAGTATAACGATGAAGTGGTGGCGCAGACAGTGCAGATTAAGGGCATGTCTGATGGTGGTGATATCGGTGGTTTGGGCGATTTGGGCAGACGATATGATCCGAATGACCCAGTAGTGCGCAAGGCGATTGAGATCACTTTGAAACAAGGTAAATTCTCGACGGCGAGCCTACAGACTTGGTTAGGGAAGGGGCATGGTTTCGTATCAGGATTGGCGATTTGGTTGGAAGAGATTGGCGTGATTGGACCGGCGAATGGGCATAAGCCGCGCGAAGTGTTGATTCGGACGATGGAAGAATTTGAAGAAAAAGCTGGACAATAGTCCTTGACGTAGAAAAAGGTCACGCTTATAATATAAATATGAGTTTGATTCACGGTGTGGGCGATTTCTTCGCATTAGATATTGGGACAACGGCAATTCGTTTGGTGCAGTTGGCTGGTAATAGTCAGCATGGTTGGGTGTTACAGAAGTTTGCTTATGTGCCAGTCGATCGGAGAGTGCTTGAAGATAGTTCAGCGGCTGGTCAGCGGAGATTAGGTGAGACGATTCTGGGGGCAATGAAGCAAGCTGGTATCACAACAAAAAATATCGCAGTAGGAATGCCAGCAGCAAAGACTTTTACGTCAATTGTGCGAGTGGAGAACTTGCCTGAAGTAGAATTAATAAACTCGATTAAATACCAATTAGATAAATATATTCCGATGCCGCTTGATGAAGCGACAGTGGATTATGTATCGCTTGGGGTTTGCCCGCATGATGCAACAAAAGCGGAGATTTTGATTTCTTCGTCGGCGATTAGCTATGCAGAGAATCGGATGGAAATGATCGAGTCCTTTGGTTTGAACGTGATTGCACAAGAGCCAGAATCGCTTGCGATGGCGCGAGCACTAACGCCAGTGGGGGCACAGGACGCACGGATGATTATTGATTTGGGGGAGAGGTCGACGGATATCGTGATGATGTACCGGGGGATGCCTAGATTAGTGCGGTCAGTTCCGGGTGGTTTTTCGCAATTGATTCGGACGGTGTCGACGTCACTATCAGTGAAGGAAGAGCAGGCACGGCAGTTTATTTTAAAGTTTGGTTTGGCGCAAGATAAGGTGGAGGGACAGGTGTTTAAAGCGCTTGACGCAACATTGGAGAGTTTTGCGGCGGAATTAGGAAAGTCGATGCGTTTCTTCAAGTCAGAATATATGAATGCGCCAGTAGGTGGAATCGTTCTGTCGGGTTTTGCCGGGATGATTCCGTTTATTGCGGAATATATTGAGGCAAAGACAAATGTACCGACAACGCAAGGGAATCCATGGCAAATGGTGCGGGTGACGCCAGAGCAACAGCAAGTTTTGAGGCCTGTGGCAAGTGAGTTTGCTGTGGCAATTGGATTAGCGGAGAGGAGCAATGACTAATGGAAGAGTTTTTCGAAAAGTTTAAGGAAAAGCTGCAAGAGATTAGCTTTAAGGTGCGAACTGCTTATGCAAAGTTGGTGCGTCGACCGTTGCCGAAGCGACCGGGCGAGGAAGGCCCGAGTAGGGATCGTGGTTATGAGATTAATCTTGTGCCAGAAGTGAAGATGCAGATGATTAAGGCGCAAAAGATGCGCAATTTGGTGTTGTTTATTTGTATCGTGGTTTCTAGTGTGGCAGTAGGTGCGGTAGTGATTTTGTTTGGAATTAAATCCGGACAAGATATTGCGATGCATAATCAAGATTCGAAATTGAAGTTGATGTCTGATAAGTTGAACGGGTATGATGAGTTTGATGATTTAATTACAATTCAGGATCAGCTGGGTCGTTATAGTGAGATTTTGCAGAAACGTGCGGTGGTTTCGCGAGTGTTTGGCGCGCTTGGGGTGATGTTGCCGCAGGGTAGCGATGAGGTGAAAATGTCAGAGCTAAAAGTGACATTGGATACAGACACAATTAACATGGAAGGTCAGGCAGATGCTAAGGTTGCCCCGTTAATTGACTACCGAGTGCTAGAGGCGTTCAAAAAGAGTGTTGATTTGACAAAGTTCGATTATGGACGCTATGTTGATGTTGATGGAAAGGAAATTCCGACTCAATGTATTGTAGCGGCAGATGAATCGGGCAATGCATTTCGTGATGGCGATAGTTACTATGCATGGTGGGACTTGAAAATCCCAGGTTGTGAGGCGACTGAACGATCCTTAAATCAGAGTGAGAATGATGCGGAGTTTCATTTTAGCAGCACTGCTGAGGTGGAAACGGAAGAAGTTGAAGAATTAAAACAGCCAGATGTGAATCCGATGAATCCGTTGGAGCCAAGTACAACTGAGCCAGAAGTAGTGATGGTGGAGAAGCCAGTACGAGTGAAGATTTGGCGGACGCCACAGTTTGATGCTTGGTATCAGGAAGGGTATATGTCTACGGATGGGAAAATTGACGGAGTCGAACATTTCAATAGCGAATGTTATGTGTATAGTGGTTCAGTGCTCGGTGGGGGTGGAGTACGTTGGAGCTCAACAAATGATTGTGCTTTGGCACCGAAAGGCTTGACTATCTCTGGCTCATCCAATGGGCGTGATGAGAGCGACAACTTGGTACTTAGATTTACGGCAACAGTACAGTTTGCAGAGGAATATTTCTCTTTTAAGAATAAGCATATGATTGCGATTGGACCGATGGGTCAGAATGTGACAGATTCCTTTATGCAGATTGGTAGTATGTTCACTCAGGAAGCTCGAGCTTGCGAAGCGGACGATACGGAGTGTTTGGGTAATAGCGAGAATAGCGGAGGAAATAAAAATGGACAGTAATAAACCGACAGAAACGAAGCGGGCGAAGATTTCCAAAGCACAGCGGATGACTTTGGTGGAGGTGCTAGCGGCTTCACTGGTACTTGGGGCTTGTATCGTGATAGCGAACTTCTTGATTAAATACATTAAGTTTAACACGATTGTAATTACAGCGAAGAGCGATGCAATTACTGAATATGATCAAACTTTGCGCAATGTAGGGGTTTGCGTCGATTCAGATAGGAATGGGAGATTAAGTGACGCAGAAATGGCAGCTTGTAACCCAAACGAGGTTTCTTTAAGCCAGGTGCAGAATTCACTTAGATACAACATTTATGAGGTGATGGCGCAAAATGAAGCGTTGGAGTCGGTAGCTCGTCAACATGAAGCGGACGGGGTGTGTTTTGATGAGGAAGGGGAGTTGAGGAACTTTGCAGAAGAATATAACAATGCGACTACCGATACGGAAAGAGAGCAAGCGTTGCTTGGAACAAAATCCTGTTCGGCGTTAAGGATATTGGCGGATGCTTTACCAGCACATAAGAATACAGAAGCTTTGATGGCGAGTTTAAATGATATATTTATTATTTCTGAATTGGAGCCAGAGAGTATTTCGCCACGGGATGATATTGTAAAATCATCAATTGAAGGGATTGGGGTGATCCCGGTGCTTTTCCGGATGGAGGCAGATGGGCCGATGATCATCCGAGTATTGAACAATATTGAAAAATCAATTCGGGATTTTGATATTACGGTAGCAAGCTTTGAGTGGACTAATGCAGGTGTGAGCGCGCGAGTGGAGGCGAATGCGTATTACTTGGAAGATCTATTGAGCCCAGAAGTGACGGTGACGGTACGCGCGAAGAATGGTCGAGTAACGAAAGGACGGGAATAAATGAAGCAGTCAGATATTTTTAGTATTGTAGTAGTGGCAAGTGTGGGGACTTTGGCAGCTTTCTTTATTTGCCAAGCGATTATGGGGAAGCCAGAAGAAGCGATTGTTCATTTTACGGGATTGGAGCACGTGATTGCAAGTGACTTAAAGGATCCGGATCCTGAAGTTTTCAATGCAACTGCTATTAACCCGACGATTGAGGTGTTTGTGGGTGATTGTGAGGATTTGGATAAGAACGGTATTTTGGACGAATTGGAGCTGCAAGCGTGTGGTAGGATTGAGGCCCCTGAAGAAGACGAAGGGGGTGAAGGTGGTGGGGAAGGTGAAACTACCCCTGAAGGGGAGTAATGGCGCTACTGACGAAGGAGTCCTTGGCACGAGTAATTGAACTCTTGGTGAGTGAGGGATTGGTTGATCAGGCCAATGTAGAGAAGACACAGGCGGAGGCAGCACAAACTCGGCAACCGCTTTTGCAGATGTTGGTGGCGCAGAGAGTGGTGTCAGATGGAATGTTGGCGCACGCTACGGCAGTGGTGATGGGTGTGCCATATGTTGATTTGAAAAATGTAGAAATGGATCAGGCGACTTTAACTCTTCTACCGATGGAGGTGGCAGAGCGGTCGATGGCGGTACCGTTGGGCGAGAACAATGGCCAGCTGGTGGTAGCAATGTTGGATACGGGGAACATCCAGTCGATTGATTACTTATCAACTTTTACAGGTAAAGCAGTACGGGCAGTGATGGCTTCGAATGAGGGGATACAGGCCGTATTGAAGCAGTATCGAGCAGATTTTACTGGAGTAGAGCAGGCGGTCAAGGTCACGAACAAGGAGATAGCGAAGGCCCGGGCGAGCAGCAATATTAAGACGATCACACAGGATTCGCCGATTTCTAAGGCACTAACTTCGATATTGGAGTACGCGGTGCGGTCAAAGGCTTCGGATGTGCATATTGAGCCGTTAGAGAGTAGTTTAGTAATTCGGTGTCGGATTGATGGCGTGCTTAGGAGGGTGATGGAATTGCCGAAAGCCATTGAGCCGGCGCTAGTGTCGCGGATTAAGATTCTGTCAAATTTGAAGATTGATGAACACCGGATTCCACAGGATGGTCAGTTTGCAGTGATGGTGGGGGATAAAGAAGTGGATCTACGTATTGCGATTTCGCCGGTAGTATGGGGGGAGCAGGTGGTGATACGTTTGCTGGACAAGACGGGCACGTCGATGGATATTGAAGGTATGGGTATGACGGGGCGCGCGCTTAGAACGGTGCTCAAGGGGATTTCTCAGCCGAACGGTATGATTTTGACTTCGGGCCCAACTGGTTCTGGTAAATCGACGACGCTTTACGCGTTGATTAAGCAGATTAAGAGTGAGAAAATCAATATTGTTACGCTGGAAGATCCGGTAGAGTATAAGATGGAGGGGGTGAATCAGATTCAGGTAAACACTGATGCGGGGTTAACCTTTGCGTCGGGGTTAAGGAGTATTCTGCGCCAGGATCCGGATGTAGTGATGGTGGGTGAGATTCGTGATTCAGAGACGGCAAATCTTGCGGTGCAGGCGAGTTTGACAGGTCATTTAGTATTCTCAACATTGCACACAAACTCGGCAGCGGGTATTTTGCCACGGCTTCTTGATATGGGGATTGAACCGTTTTTGCTGGCGTCAACGCTAAACACGGTGATCGGACAACGTCTTGTGCGGCGGGTAGCGGAGAAGAGAACGACTTATCAAAGTAGTGATATGGAGACGCAGGCAATTAACGATATTGTTGGGCCACTTTTGCCGAAGACACCAGATGATGTGGCAGAGGTAGGAGAGGATTTGGGTTATTCAGGTCTGCCTCAGTCAGGTCAGGCATCTTATACACTTGTGAAGGGGATTGATGACCAGAGTTCACCGGGTGGATATTCTGGACGAGCTGGTTTATATGAGGCGATCGAAGTAGATGAGGATATTCAGAAATTGATTATTACACACTCGACAGCAGCGGAAGTAATGCGGATGGCACGAGAAAAGGGAACCGTGACAATGAGGCAAGATGGTATGCTAAAAGCACTTTCTGGTACCACGACAATCGAAGAAGTAAATCGTGTTGCAAGCGATTTGGCGTAGGAAGTTTTATATTTTTTAAATACTTATGCTATAATAGGTAATATGGATAGTGGGAATATGAATTCAGATAACCAAAACTTGACGAACAATGGCACAGCGGCGAGGGTGCCGAGTAATAATGGCGTTGTGGCGAATGCGGCGGTTACGGCAGCACAGGTTGCGCAAGAAACGGTGAACACTCAGCCCGTAGCGGTACCTACGCAGGCAAAGGAAACTGAGCCGAAACAGGAAATTAAGTTACCGGAAGAGATGATTGCAGCGGAGAAAGCTAAGGAAATGGCGCCTGCGTCAGTTCCACTTTCGACCGATGTAGTAATTGAAACTTTGTTGGAAGAGTGTATAAAACACAGTGCGTCAGATTTGCATTTGCAGGCGGGATTGCCGCCGGTCTTGAGGATTGACGGGGTGCTTCGGCCGATGACAACTTATCCGATTTTGGATGACATGACGGTACAACAGCTAGTTTTTTCGACGCTTGATGCAAATCAAAAAGTAATTTTGAAGAAAGACAAAGAGTTTGACTATTCATTTGCCTTTGGTGACCTAGGTCGTTTTCGTGTGAACGCATTTTATGAAAGAGGAAATATGGCGGCAGCGTTCCGCTTGATTCCAAATACGATTCGTTCAATTGAAGATTTGGGATTGCCGGGTGTGGTGGCGACGTTTGCAGAAAAACCAAATGGTTTAGTATTGGTGACTGGGCCAACTGGTTCGGGTAAGTCGACGACTTTGGCGGCTTTGATTGACAAGATAAATACCGAAAAGGCTTTGCACATTATTACTATTGAAGACCCGATTGAATTTACGCATCGTTCGAAGCGTAGTGTAGTAGCGCAGCGCGAGGTACATTATGACACCTTTAGTTTTGCGGCGGCGCTTCGCTCAATTCTCCGCGAAGATCCAGACGTAGTGCTGATTGGTGAGATGCGTGATTTGGAGACAATTCAGGCGGCGATTACGGTGGCAGAGACAGGCCATTTGGTATTTGCAACGTTGCATACAAATTCAGCGGCGCAGTCGATTGATCGCATGATTGATGTCTTTCCGGCGCATCAACAACCACAGATTCGGGCACAGTTGGCAAATATCTTGGTGGGGATTTGTTCGCAGCGCTTGGTGCCGGCGGTTGATGGCGGACGGATTGCAGTGACGGAAATTTTGGTGACGAATTCAGCGGTACGGAGTATTATTCGGGAAGGGAAGACCCACCAGCTTGATATGACGATTCAGACGGGTATGAGTCAGGGTATGCAGACGATGGACCGCGAGCTAGCGAGATTAGTCAATGCGGGCGTAATTAACTTCGACGTAGCACGTGGGGTGGCGGTTGATACGACGGAATTTGATAGATTGGCGAGAGGATAATGCGCAGGTTTAATTATAAGGCAAAGGACCGTAAAACTGGTCGCATTGTAAACGGAACCGTGCAAGCGGAAACGGAACAGGCGGCGGGCAAGATTTTGGTAGATCAAGGATATTTGCCTCAGCGAGTAATCGAAGAAGGTGAAGGGTTGTTTGGCCGTGCTAACCGAAAAGTGACATCAAAGGAGCGAATTGCTTTTACGCGGCAGTTTGCGACGTTGATTGCGGCGGGTTTGCCACTTTCGGCGAGTTTGCACATGATTGCGGAGCAGAGTGAGAACAAGGCGACGCGTAATTTAGTGGAAGATATTTCTGCACAGGTAGAATCTGGTAAAACGTTGCATGATGCATTTGCGAAGCATCCAGAGGTATTCAATAAGGTCTATCTGTCTTTGATTGCGGCAGGTGAAACATCTGGTACGCTTGATGTGTCCTTAAAGCGCTTAGCAGAGCAACAAGAAAAAGATGCTAGTATGATTTCGAAAATTCGAAGCGCGATGACCTATCCGGCAATTGTGCTTTTGGTGATTGTGTTGGTGGTGACATTCCTAATGCTGCAGGTGGTGCCACAAGTGGAAAATTTGTACCGAGATTTAAATGAACCGTTGCCAGTCTTGACGCAGATGATGGTAAATTTTTCGAATTTTTTGGTGAACTACTGGTGGCTGATTTTAGTAGTATTGGCAATTTGTGGTTGGTTCTTTGTGCAGTTCAAGAAGACGGATATAGGCGGAAAGTGGTGGGCAAAGTTTAAATTACACGTACCGATTTTTAAGGGGTTATTCTTGAGATTATACAATGCGCGGTTTGCGCGAACGGCGCAGATGCTGTTGTCGGCGGGTGTGCCGATGCTAGAAGCGATGCAGATTTCTGGAGAAGCGGTGAATAATGTGATAGTCGAGGATCAAATTAATCAGGCGGCAACGATGGTACGAAGTGGTAAGCCACTCTCCGTTGCTTTGAAAGGCCGAGCGTATATTTTGCCTTTGGTACCGCAGATGGCGGCGACCGGTGAACAGTCAGGGAAGATTGACGAAATGTTGGGTCGGGCGGCGAAGGTTTATGAGGATGAGCTTGATGAACGCTTAGCAGCAATTTCGACTTTGATTGAACCGATTTTGATGGTGGTGCTAGCACTTGTGGCTGGTGGTATCGTGGCGGCAATTCTTTTCCCGATTTACTCGTTAGTGAGTAAGATTGGTTCGGCGTAAAAAATCTTTTCTTTGATTGCAGTTATGCTATAATGATAAGTGATAAGTAGTTTTTTATAAGAACTAAAAGAAAGGAATAAAAAATGACAGCAGCTAAAAGTGC
The DNA here is from genome assembly GCA_948851665.1 of uncultured Candidatus Saccharibacteria bacterium. GTDB lineage: Bacteria > Patescibacteriota > Saccharimonadia > Saccharimonadales > Saccharimonadaceae > Nanosyncoccus. The sequence goes on along the minus strand of CAQOWG010000003.1, from coordinate 50,123 downwards.
GGGACGGGGAAAGGTCTTGGCGGATCGGGGGACAAGGAGTGGGTTTACTATTATTGAAGTGGTGCTGGTTTTGGCAATTGCAGGTCTTATCTTCTTGATGGTCTTTATTGCGCTTCCGGTACTTCAACGTTCTCAGCGGGATACGGAACGACGTAGTGCGGTTGGTAGGGTGGCTGCGGCAATTCAGCAGTATCAGACTAATAACAATGGTCGTTTGCCAAAGAATGGTTCGATTCCGGCTCAGGAACCAACCGGCGATGACGATCGGGTAAAGATTGAAGTTTATAACTCTTCCAATAATCCAGCCGCGAGCTTTATTAAGAATTATATGAATGGGGCAATGGCAGAGTACAATGAGTTCAATGACCCTTCTGGTTGGGCTTATGGTTTGAAGATTGATGATTTCGAAGGTGATCAGCCGACTTTGAACTTTGACGAGCATATGATTTATATGTACAAGGGTGCACGTTGTAATGGTGAATTGCTAGAGAAGACCAATAATTCGCGTGACTACGCTTTGCTTTACAAACTGGAAGGTGCGAGCGTTTACTGTACAAACAATAGCTAGGAATTGATGCTTCAGGGAAACCCGCCAAACATGGCGGGTTTTTCTTGTGTCTACTTGTAGTGTGCGCTGTTGGCGCTGGAAAAGCGTTTGGCTCTTGAAAATGTTTGTGGTAAAATGGGGTTATGATGATTGACGAAGTGGTGGTGCTGGATGCACTAATTCTGGTAATGATGTTTATGTTGGGGGCAATTTTTGGATCATTTGCATGCTGTCAAGCGTGGCGATGGCATTATAAAGTTCATACCAAGAAAGATCTAGGACAGTGGTCGGTGTGCTTGCATTGTCACAAGCGGATTCATTGGTATGATAATATTCCGATTATTTCGTGGTTGGTGCTGAGGGGGAAATGTCGGAATTGTGGTAAGAAAATTGGAGTGGCGGATTTCCTGTCGGAAATTAGCATGGCTGTGTCGTTTTTGATGCTATCCTGGGCATATTTGTTGCCGATGATTAATAACTGGCACGTGCTTTCACGGACGCCAGGGGTGTTGTTTGTACAAGTGGCGGTATTTATTATGACGCTATTGATGCTAGTGGTGCTGATGGTTTTGGCGGTTTATGATGCAAAATGGCGACAATTACCGACGGTGCTGCTGGTGCTAGCGGTGGTGATAGGGGCGATTATTTTGGTGTTGAAGACTTACCAAGTAAGTTTGGCGGGGGAAGACGTGTGGGCGGCGCTAGCGAGCACGGGGGCTGGCGTAGCGATAATGGCAGGTGTGTGTTTTGTGGTTTATAAAGCTTCGAGGGAGCGGTTGATGGGGAGCGGGGACTGGATATTGGCGCTGGCATTGGCGTTGGCGCTGGCGGATTGGTGGTTGGCGCTGTGGAATATCTTTTTGGCGAATTTGCTTGGGGATATGATTGCGCTACCGGGGGCGATTAAGAGCGGGAATCATAAGGTATCCTTTGGACCGTTTTTGGTGGCAGGGTTTGTGCTAGTGCTGATACTAGGGAATGCGTTGCCGTTGTTGTTGACGGCGACTAATTTTTGATCGTTTTTGCTTCTTCATCGGTGTCCGTATGGAAGCGTTCGTGGACTTCTTTGAGGTGGGGATCGGTGACATGGGTATAAATTTGAGTAGTGCTGATGTCGGCGTGTCCGAGCATGGTTTGGACTGAGCGAATATCGGCGCCGTTCATGAGAAGGTCAGTGGCGAAACTATGACGGAGAGTGTGGGGGGAAACGTGCTTAGTGATGCCGGCGAGACGGGCGTATTTTTCAACAATTCGTTCGATAGAGCGGGCAGTGAGGCGACGGAAGTCGCCAGAAGTATTGACTTCGCCTTGGCGACGGCTGTTGTTAAGAAAAAGTGGGGCAAGAGTGTCTTTTCGTTCATCGAGGTAGGCGGAAACCCAATCGGCGGCAGCAGGGGAGATAAAAACCGGACGATCTTTGCTGCCTTTACCGCGGACGATAAATTCGCGTCGGTCGAGATTGATAGAATCGCGATTGAGTTTAACAAGTTCGGAAACGCGAAGTCCGCCGGAGAAAAGTAGTTCGATGATGGCGCGGTCGCGGAGGCCGGTTTCGGTGGAAGTGTCGACTTGTTCGAGAAGACGTTCGACTTCGTCGAAATGCAGGAAGGTGACTTGCTTACGGATGACGTGGGGAAGCTCGACAAGGCTAGGGTCAAGGGAATTGATGCCGCGTTTGGCGAGATATTTGAGGAAACCGCGTAGGGCGATGAGGTAATAAGATTGGGTTATAGGTTTGAGGGATTCGCCTTTTGAGTCGACTTCACGATTGAGGGCAAGGCGATATTTGCGTAGGAGCTCGGGGGTAATATCGGCAGGGGCGAAATCGTAGTCTTTGCCAGAGATTTCGCTAGCAAGGTCAAAAAAACGTTCAAGATAGCGGCGGTAGTTTTCGGTGGTTTTGACAGAGCGGCCATGTTCGATTTCGAGGGATTCGAGGAAATCACCGATGAGCTCAGAAACAAGAAGGGGTTGGTTCATAGAAGTATTATAGCATAAGCGGACGAGTCCACCATGTTGTGATTTTTACATGCCAAATATGGTAGTGGTTGTGTTATGATAGAGGTAGTAAAGTTATTAAGATAAAGTGGGCAGAGGGAGCAGACATGGCTGGAAAGTCGAAGCAAACAAAATATATCTTCGTAACGGGTGGCGTGCTCTCAGGCGTGGGAAAAGGAATTACGGCGGCGTCGATTGGGGCGATTTTGAAGGCAAAAGGCTATGATGTTTCGATCCAGAAGTGTGACCCGTATTTAAATGTGGATGCAGGGTTATTGAACCCGGTGGAACACGGGGAATGCTTTGTGACGGCGGATGGGAAAGAAACGGACCTTGATCTTGGACATTATGAAAGATTTTTGGACTTTGAAACTTCGCGGTACTCTTCGGTACTGTCAGGAGCACTTTATCAAGAGCTAATTGATAAAGAACGAAACGGTGGTTTTCATGGTAAGACGGTACAGATGGTGCCGCATTTTACAGACTTGGTGCAGGAGAAAATTGCTAAGGCTGGTGAGGGTTCGGATATCCATATTGTAGAGATTGGCGGTACGGTAGGTGACTATGAAGGTCTGAGTTTTATTGAGGCAATTCGCCTTTATGCGAATAGGGTGGGAAGAGAAAATTGTTTGTATGTGCATGTGGTGTATGTCCCTTGGATTAATACGTCAAAGGAATTAAAAACAAAGCCGGCGCAGAATGCATTGAAAGATTTGAGGGGATTTGGAATTATTCCGGATGTAGTAGTATGTCGTACGGAGCGACCGGCGGGACGAGATATTTGTGAGAAGATTGCGCGATTTGCGGGGATTTCTGGGGATGCGGTGTTGAATTTGCCAGATATTGAGTCAGTATACGATGTGCCATTTAACGTTCTGAAATCTGGGGTGTTGGAGATTTTGAATTGTTTTGTTGGAGATGATAGCGATCCGGACATGACAAAGTGGCAGAAGTTTTCTGATTTGAGGGGGAAGAAGTACGATAAGGTCTATAAGGTGGGTTTAGTGGCGAAGTATGCTGGGAATGAGGATGCATATATTTGTGTAACAGAGGCTTTAAAAGCGGCAGCGGCGTGGAACAAGATGAACATTGAGATTCGTTGGATTAACGCTGAGGACGCAACAGGGAATGACTTCAAGAATGTGGATGGGCTGGTGGTGCCAGGTGGATTTGGTGCGCGCGGGGCTGAGGGGAAGATTCGAGCTGCTGAGTACGCTTTAGAGCACGATATGCCATATTTAGGGCTTTGTCTTGGCATGCAGATGGCATGCGTAGCAGCAGCGCGGCGGGGAGGGCTGAAAAACGCGAATTCGGAGGAATTTGGTGCGAGTGAAGAGAATGGTAATAATGTGATTTATATCATGGAAGGTCAGAAGGGTAAGGAAGAAACTGGTGGTACGATGCGGTTGGGTGACTATCCAGCGAAGCTCGTTAAGGGGACGAAGACATATAAACTTTATGGTCAGGGCGATGTAGTGGAACGTCACCGACATCGCTATGAGGTAAATCAGAAATATTTGCCAGAGATTGAGAAGGGTGGTGTTAGGGTTGCAGGAACGAGCCCGGACGGGAAGTTGGTGGAATTTATCGAAGCGCCGGATTTGAAGTTTTTTGTAGCGACACAGGCACACCCAGAGTTCCGATCGCGGCCACTTTCTGTGCACCCGTTGTTTGACGGGTTTGTAAAAGCACTGCGCTGAAGTATATGGTATAATTAGGGGTAAGTAATTTTAGGAGTCTTTGATGAAAAAAGTAAACCGCGTGTTATGGGGACTAGTATTGGTGGCGCTAGGGGTAGTTTGGGCCTTGAAGGCGACTGGATTGGTGGATTGGACTATCTTTTTCCCAGGGTGGTGGACGCTGTTTATTATCATACCATCGGTGATTGGGCTGATTACGGAAGATCATAAAGGAGGAAGCTTATTTGGGATTTTGCTAGGTGTAGCATTGATGTTGGCGTGTCTTGACGTGCTGGACTTTGCGGTGATTTGGAAGTTGATCTTGCCGGTGGCGGTGATTCTGATTGGCTTGTCGATGATTTGTCGGACGGCGTTCAATAGTGATGAAGCACGAAAGGTACATGAAGCGCACTACAAAGCGCGAATGGCGAAGGTAAAAGAGGGGGAAGTTGTGGAGGGGGATGATTATCAGGAATACTGGGCAACTTTTAGTAGTGTGCAAGAGGAGTTTGATGGTAAGGAGTTTGCGGATTGCCGGCTTGAGGCGGTGTTTGGTTCGATAGTGTTGGATTTGACCGATGCTAAAATGCCAGAGGAATCAGTAGCGAAAGTATCAGCGCTTTTTGGCTCAGCGAAGATTATTGTGCCGGATGACGTAGTGGTTGAGGTGAGTTCAAGTTCGATTTTTGGGGGAGTAGAGAATAAGCATAAAAAAGTTGGTAAGTCTAAGGATAAGAAGGCTGCTAAGACGTTGTATGTGGATGCGACGGCGGTGTTTGGCGGGGTGGAGATTAAATAATGAATACGACACAGAGGCTTATTAAAGGGCTCGCGATCTTGCTGGCGGTTTTTATCATGGTATCGATTGCTGGAGCTGTCTTGTCGGCGGTAGGGACACTGGGATTGATTTATGATGGATTCGAGAGAGATGACTTGGTAATGGGGGAAACAATAGAGGTCGTGGGCGAGGAGGGCGAAGGGCTTAGCATAAAGCAGTTGGATGTGAGTGTGAAGGCGACGCGGGTATGGGTAAAGTCTGTGGACTCGGGGGTGAAGTATCAGACAAATAATGAATACATTGATGTGTGGGAAGAAAATGGCACGATTCATGTAGTGGAGCGAAGTCATGGTGTGTTCGGTTTTGGGGGAACAGGAGAACTGACGATTTATGTAAGTAATAAAGTAGAGCTGGAAGAAGCGAAGTTTGAGGTGGGTGCAGGAACCTTAACAGTGCAGGACTTAGTAGCAAAGCGTATTGATTTGAAATTGGGAGCGGGGAAGACAGAGATTGATTATTTGAGTGCTAGTGAGCGGTTGCGGATTGATAGCGGGGCTGGGGTGGTTGAGGTTATGCGGGGTAGGGCAAATAATGCGGAGATTGAAATCGGGGCGGGAAAGGCTGAGCTACGATTGGAGCTAATAGGTGATTCAAAGGTGGTGTCGGGAGTAGGTAAGTTAGAGCTGGAATTGATTGGTGCAGAAACGGATTATCGGTTGGCGATTGACAAGGGCATTGGCTCAGTGAGCTATAATGGTAGGAACTTGGCAGATGATACACGTGAGGGGAATGGAGAAAATGTGGTGGAAGTTAAATCAGGCGTGGGGGCGGTAGAAATTCGGACGGTGGCACGCTGATGGAAGAGGTGAAACAGAAACTAGAAGCAGCAATCCTGCAGGTCTATGGGGTGAAGACTGATGTGGTTGTAACGGTGGCGCCGGAAGATACGGGCGCGGATTTCGCGTCGAATGTAGCAATGCAACTAGCGAAATTAGTACATAAGGCACCGGTGGCGATTGCAGAAGAGCTAAAGGATGCATTCTTGGCAGATGCAGAAGCGAGTGGAATGGCGTGGCGGGTGGAGATTGCGGGGCCAGGATTTATGAACTTTATATCACCAGATGAATATTTTTATGGGAAGGTAGCGGATTTTGCGAAAGGTCAAGAGTATTTGACCAAGGAGTCGGTTTGGAGTGAGTATGATGGTAAGGTCGTGGTGTGCGAGTTTTCCGATCCGAACCCGTTTAAGGTATTGCACGTGGGTCATCTTTATACTTCGATGGTAGGGGATTCGATTTCGCGGATTTTGGAGATGGCGGGGGCAAAAGTGGTGCGAGCGAATTTTGGTGGAGATGTGGGGCTACACGTGGGGAAGACGATTTGGGCGCTTTTGCAGCAGTTGCCTAGTCATCTAATGATTGAGGAGATTGCTAAGGCGTATGTTGAGGGAACGCGGGCGTATGAAGAAGATGAACAGGCAAAAGCGGAAATCACGGAAATCAACCGGATGGTTTATGAAATTGCGCTTCAGGAATTTGGTGATATTCGGGAGTGGCCAGGACACGAGATGGGGGATGACCAGGAAAGTGTAGCTTTGGCGCTTGATAAGGAAGAAATTAAGACGATTTACTTGAAGGGGCGAGAACTGAGCTATAAGTACTTTGAAGATTTTTATGCGCGGATTGGTGTGAAATTCGATCGGTATTATCCGGAATCGACGGTAGCAGTGCGGGGGCTTAAAGAGGTGCGACAGGGGCTAGACCGAGGAGTTTACGAGGAGAGTAGTGGCGCGGTGGTTTATAAGGGGGAGAAGTTCGGCTTACATACAAGAGTATTTATCAATCAGAATGGCTTACCGACTTACGAAGCGAAAGATGTAGGGCTGATTTTTACGAAATGGGATGATTATCATTTTGATGAGAGCGTGGTGATTACCGGGAATGATATTATTGAATATATGAAGGTGGTGCTGGCGAGCGTGAGTGAGATGGCACCGAAGTTATCTGAACGGACACGGCATTTGACACATGGACAGGTAAAACTACCGGGGAATGAAAAGATGAGCTCGCGGAAGGGGAATTTCCTGAAAGCGGTAGATGTGATTGAGATGGTGGCGCAGGAGCTGATGGAATCGACAGGGCAGCCAGCGGACGAGAAAGTGGTGCTGGCGGCGCTGAGGTACGCATTTTTGAAGTATAAGATGGGTGGGGATATTATCTTTGATCCGAAGGAAAGCGTGGCGATGACAGGGAATTCAGGAGTGTATTTGCTATATTCTACGGTGCGGGCGAAGAAAGTGTTGCAAAGGGTTGGTAATAGCGCCTCTCAGAGCAATGACACTGTCGCCAATTCTGAAACATCCTTTGTGCGGAAATTGAGTAAGAAAATTGTTCAATATCAAGATGTGTTAAAAGAGGCGGTAGCAGAGAAGGCGCCGAATAAGATTTGTGCCTATCTATTTGAGCTAGCGCAGGAGTTCTCGCGTTTTTACGAGAACGTGAAGGTGATAGGGAATGAGAATGAAGCGGAGCTGATTGTGGTTGTGCAGGCGTATACGAATGTAATGGAGCATGGTTTGGGGCTGTTAGGCATTGAGGTGCCGGAAGAGATGTAGGAGATACCTGTATGTTTTTTGCTAGTTTATTTTGCGTAGTAGCGTGGTGTCAAAGGCGCCAGCACCCCCAACTACAACCGTATTAATGAATGGCCTCTCCAGTTCCTGCGTACTGGCTACTACAAACGTTCCTACGGCTACCTCGCCTCTCGTACGACGACTGGCTTTTGGTGGTCCGCTACGGCTGGTTCTGCTACCGACGGGCGCGACCTGAATACGCGTACAGGCTACGTCTACGCCCAGAATAACTATTGGCGTGGTGACGGCTTTGCTCTGCGCTGCGTAATGTTCGTGGCATAAATCGTTACTCGAATGTTATAATGATTCTATGGCTACAATTGAGTATCAAATCGACTCACATAAAGGCACGATTGTTTGGGTTGCCGATGAGCGCTTCGGCGAACTTGCGGGTAAAACCTACTCTCTTGGCAAAATGGAAGCTACTCAAATTGAACTACTTACCGACCTTTCTTTTACGGCGAAACTTTTACTTTCGGCCGTTGCTGGTGCTATTATCCAGCGTCTTTTAGACCAAGGTATTCCCGTCGCAGAAGTTTTTGCAAAGGGTACTTTCACTGTTTTATAGATTAAGAGTCTTCTATATTTGTGTAATGATGGCTTACCCAGCGCAGAGCAAAACCGAAGCCACGGAAAAGGTTATCCTGGGCATTGACGAGATCGGTCCATGTACTCAGGTTGCGCCCGGAGGTAGCAGAACCAGCCGTGCCAGACCACCAGTAGCCACCCGCCATACGTCCGCCGAGGTAACCTTCGGAACGGTGGTAGTAGCCAGTACGCAGGAACTGGAGAGGCCATTCATTAATACGATTGTAGTTGGGGGTGCGCTATATATTACGAAATTGACATTGATGTGATGTTGCCGGGGTGATAGGTTTAGGGTATAATGTGGACATGAAAAAGGCTAAATTGCTATGGGTTGACCTGGAGATGACAGGACTTGAACCGGAGAAAGATCGGATTTTAGAGGTGGCGGCGATTGCTACGGGATGGGATCTTGAACCGATGTCGGGTGCAGAAATGACGGCAGTGGTAAAAGTGCCGGAAGCATTGATGCAGACACGGATGGTGGGGGAGTTTTGGGAACGGAATAGCGATAGCCGGGATGCTTTGATAGCGCAAAACAAGACTGGAAAAAGCGCGAAGGAAGTGGAAGCGGAGTTATTAAAATTTGTTGACCAATGGTTTGGCAAAGAAGTGATTCTGGCGGGGAATTCAATACATCAGGACCGGAAATTTATTGACCGAGAATGGCCAGAGCTAGCGAAACGACTACACTATCGAATGCTTGATGTGAGTGCTTGGAAAGTTTACATGGAGGGAGCGCGACGGAAGAAGTTTACAAAACGTGAAGAGCATAGGGCATTAGATGACATTCGAGGATCAATCGAGGAATTAAAGTACTATACGGAGATGCTAAAATGATTGAACTCGGGAAAATTAGTGGGATCGGGGAGTATGAAACGGAGAATCGTACAGAAAATCAAAAAATGCAGGTGATTTACAGAACACCAGGCGGAAAGGCGTTTTTGGTGGATCGTGGTAATACGATCGAGGTGCGGTCGGAGCGTAATTTGGCGGGTTTACTCAGAGAGAAGTATGAAAGCGTAATGGAGAGTCGCTATTTTGGTAAGGGGGGGATTGAGGTGGTGGTGAGCGGGCAGTTATCTGAAGATGAGATGGAAGATTTAGTAAGACTTAGCTACAATTTGACGAAAGAGTTGAGATGAGGGATGTAAAGAGGTGGCCGATTCTAGCGGCGTTGGGGACGTTTCTGGTGGGGGGTGGTGTCGCGGTGGTGCGAGGAATTCTTTCAGAGGCGTATATGGGGCGAGCGCAAGCATGGGCGTTAGGGAATACGATTAGCTATTATGTGGGAACGTCTACGTGGGCGGCGGTGATGTTCGCAGTACTGAATTTTGTGACGGTGCTGCTAATAGGATACTACTTGTGGCAAGTGGGTCAGGTGTGGCAGATGCCACGGATTTATTACCATTTAGTAGTGATTTTAGCGGTGGCGTTTGTATGGCTGTCGGTTTGTCCGGTTTATTATGCGGACTATATGGGGCACGTGAGTTTAGTGAGTCGAATGCATGAAGTGGCGTCACGGACGATGTTTGTCATGATGGCGTTAATTGTGTTGCTGATGGTATTGAACCGAACAGCAAGTACTGGTACGCGGGCGCTGGGAGTGGTATATCTGATGTTTGCGATTGTGAGCGTATTGGGATATTTAACGAACGGGGCATGGTTTACACCGGCGATTCTGGTTTGGGAATCAAGTTATATTTTGGCGTTTTTACTTGTAATGATAGTAGCGCGCGAACGGGTTAGCCTTTAGAATTCTTTTTGGTGGCTTCTGCCTTGGCTTCGTTTTTAGCGTCAGCGACATCTTTGTCGTGTTTACGATTCATGCGATTGATGAGTCGGACGATAATGAAAATAGTAAAAGCGATAATGAGGAAGTTGACAACGTTTTGGAGGAAGTTGCCGTAGGCGATATGAGCGACAGAGTTGGCTCCAAAGATATTAGGGATGTCAAGAGAAAGGGTGGAAAAATCGAGCCCGCCGGCGAGGAGACTAGTGATGGGCATAATCATGTCATCTACAAGAGATTTAACAATGGCGGTAAAAGCGCCACCAACAGCGACACCGATGGCGAGGTCCATAACATTACCGCGGTTGATGAATTCACGGAATTCTTTCATGAAGGAGCTTTCGGCGATTTTTTTGATAGGGTCAGGATTAGTCATGGTGTGATTATAACATAAAACCTAGTCGCCAGGGTTGGAATAGGCTTCAAGTTTTTGTTTGATTAGGGTGAGATTGGTAGAATAGGTATTGAGGGTTTGAACTAGATAGGGGTCTTTGGTACGCTCGTAAGTTTGGGCGATGAGAGTAAGAAGAAGAGAAACTTGGAGCTGGGTTTGGGCGACATAGATGCGATCGAGAAGACCATTAAGTTTGGCGTTGCGGAGGGTGGTCTCGAGTTCGGTATAGGTGGGAGCTTCTTCGGCAAGGAATTTTTCGGTGTAATTACCGGGTTTTTGATTGTTTTGAGTGTAATAAGCGTCGAGGCTGGAAGTCGCACCAGTAAGGGCGCCAGAGAGGGAATTGGCGATGGCACGTAGATCGGAAGATTTGAGATAACGGTTGTAATTTTCAAGAACTGAATTGAAGCTAGTAGTGCGATAATAGAGCTGATTGATGTATTTATCGGTGTCGGGTTTAGTGAGGTTGATGATGAAGGCGATAACACCAATAACGGCGAGGGCAGCAAGACCACCGAGAAGAATCTTGGAGATGAGGCCGGATTTAGGACCAGAGGCTTTTCTGTGAGCAACAGGACGAGAAGTCTGAGAGATGTGATTGAGATACTCAAGATTATTCATATGCTTATTATAGCAGAATATGGTTTTGGTGCCAAGAAAAGTATGGTAGAATAGGGGTAATATGGGAATGACGGTTTTAAGTATCGGGGGGTCAATCATCAATCCGGGTGAGCCGGATGTGGGATTTCTTGCACAGTTTAGTATGAGGGTGAGAAACTGGCTGAAGGAGAATCCGGAAGAGAGATTGGTCTTTGTGGCAGGGGGCGGTGCACCGGCGCGGGTTTACCAGAAGGTACTTCGGAGTGTGTTTGCCGAGACTGGGGAAACTGTGGGTAGGGAACGTTTTGAAGATGGTCAGGATTGGTTGGGAATCATGGCGACGCGAATCAATGCGCAGCTCCTGAAGGAAATCTTTGGCGATTTGTGTCGAGATGAAGTTGTGACGAACCCGGAAGGCGTGGTGAATTTTTCGGGAAGAATTCTGGTAGGGAGTGGCTATATGCCGGGGTATTCCAGCGACAAGGATGCAGTGGTATTGGCGCAGGGGCTTGGTGCAGACACAGTGATAAACCTTTCCAATATTGAGAAAGTTTATGACGATGATCCGAAAGAGAATCCGGATGCGAAGCCGCTCGATGAGATTTCATGGGCGGATTTCCGAAAGATGGTCGGTGAGACTTGGACGCCGGGAATGAATAAGCCGTTTGACCCGATTGCCTCAAAACTGGCAGAGGAAGCCGGAATTCGGGTGATTTGTGCTCGTGGTACAGACATTGAGAACACAATGGCGATTCTGGAAGGCAAAGAGTTTGTTGGAACTGTCATAAAATAAGCGCCCAAATGCGATTTTGAAGAGCCCCGATAGTATCGGGGCTTTTTCGTGCTATAATAGGGGTATGGATGATGCGAAGGAGGAAATTCGGGCGCGTCTGCTGGTGGAGGATGTGGTTTCGCAATATGTGGAGTTGAAACGTGCGGGGCGGACGTTGAAAGGGCGATCGCCGTGGGGGGTAGATAAGACGCCGAGTTTCATGGTGTCGCCAGAGAAGGGGATTTGGCATGATTTCTCGGCAAATAAGGGTGGAGATATTTTTGCATTTGTGATGGAAGTGGAGGGGATTTCGTTTCCGGAAGCGTTGGAAAAATTGGCAGCACAGGCGGGGGTGGAGCTAAATAAATACAAGGGCGGCGACAAAAAGGTGGCACAGCAAAAAACGCGCGCGAAAGAAGCGCTGGAGCTGGCGACGAAATTCTATCAGTTTTGTTTGACGAAGAATCCAACTGTTATCAAATATGCAATGCAGAAGCGAGCGATGACGAAGGGGACGGTGTTGGATTTTCGGATTGGTTATGCGCCGAATACTGGAAAAGCATTGACGGATTTTTTAGTGAAACGGGGATTTACGAAGGCGGAAATGGAAACGGCGGGGCTATTGAACAGGTTTGGTGGGGATATGTTCCGGGGACGGATGATGGTGCCGTTTATTGATACGCAAGGGGTGATTGGCTATACGGCGAGGGTGATTGGTGAGGGAGAGCCGAAATATTTAAATACGTCGGATACATTATTATTTAATAAGAGTAGGTTTGTGTTTGGATTGAGTCAGGCAAAGGAGGCGATTCGCAAGAATGGTTTTGTGGTGATTGTAGAGGGGAACATGGATGTGATTTCTTCACACCAGGCGGGGGTACGGGAAGCGGTTGCGACATCGGGGACGGCGATGACAGAACTACACCTAAAGGCACTGTCGCGACTAACTCCGGACGTGCGATTGGCATATGACGGGGATGAAGCAGGGGTGAAAGCGACTGAACGGGCGATTATGATGGCGGGGGATTTGGGAATAAACCTTTCGGTGATAAATGATTATCAGGGGGCGAAGGATCCAGATGAGTTAATTCAGAAGAAAGGGAGAGAAGCTTGGCAAGAGGCGGTGAAGAAGTGTCAGCCTGCGGTGGATTTTTTGCTGGATAAGTTTGAGGAGAATTTGGATTTGAGCTCAGGGGTGGGGAAGCGAGAGTATTCGGATAAAGCAATGAAATTGCTCAAATATGTGCGAGATGCAGTAGAGCGAAAGCATTATGAGCAGCTGGTGGCGCGAAGGCTGGATTGCTCGGTGGAAGATCTGAGGGCAAAAAAGATTGATGATGGGCCGAAAAGACGTCTGAAAAAAGTAGCATTGGAACAGAAGTCAGACATTTTGAAAGGAGTGCGGGATAACTTGCAAGCTATTGTGCTTTATGGTGGAGTGACGAGCGTGAAGGGGGTAGAACTGCCAGAAGATGAGGCGCGGAAGGCAGAGCTGGAATTGGTGTTTGAGACTAGATACAAGGGGTGGAAAAGTGATGTGTTGGAACAAGAGGCGCAACAATTATTGGTGCGTTACAAGCAGGAAATGAATAAACAAGAGGTAGCGATGCTGACGGAAGAGTTGGCACGGGCAGAGGAACGAGGGGAGGAAGAAAAAAGTGCGGAGATTTTGCGCAAGATTATGGCGCTGAAGAAAGCTGGGTAAGGGTTTGGGGTAATGTGGGCTAGCAATAGTCTTTCTCGACCTCGTGCTCCGGGCCGTGCGGCCACGCCAGCACCCCCAACTACAACCGTCTTAATGAATGGCCTCTCCAGTTCCTGCGTACTGGCGACTACCACCGTTCCTACGGCTACCTCTACGCACGTACGACGAATGGCTTCTGGTGGTCTAGCACGGCTGGGTCAGCTACCAGTGGGCACAACCTGAGTACGTGGGCCGGTAATGTCCTCGTCCAGCATAACCATTTCCGTGGTAGCGGCTTTGCTTTGCGCTGCGGGGCAACTTGTAACGGCGTTACTAGTTGGGGTTGTGTGTAACAGGGGTGCGATGAGCAACTTTGCGGTCTAATAGACTTAATATTTGTATAACGCAGGTAGATTTTTTAGCTCATTAAGGGTGGTGATATTTTGCAGGAATTCCGGTAGCAAATATTTGGCATTTGGTTTTTTGGCGTATTTGCATAGTTCATCAAAAGTAACTTCGATAACTTCGATTTCTTCACCTGAATCTAGTTTTTGTGGTTCTTGTTTGGTAAGACCCGTTGCCAGGAATGTATAAACTAGCCAATCAATCTTTGAGAAGGGCTGGCATACATTAACAAGTTTCCAGTTTTGGAAACTTAGACCGGTTTCTTCGCGTAGCTCGCGCTTGGCGGCTTCAAGTTCGGTTTCGGCGAGGTTATCGTGTCGTCCACCCGGGTAATCGAAGAACCAATCCTGTCGTGGTTGCCTTTGGTGGGTAATAATAATTTTGTCATTATGGATTGCAATTGTCACGACGGTATCTTGGCGTTTTAGCATTTCAAAGGTAGATATTGATCCGTCAAACATTTTCTGAGGCCACTGATAGACGTCGAATAGCTTTCCTCGAAATTTGCAATCGGCGTTTTCGGGTATCAGCTTGGCATATTTGGGGATGTATTTACGCATAGTACTATTATAAACTACTCACAGGGGACGGGTAAAGAAATAGTCGTGATAATGGTTAGTATGAGTTTAAGGTTGAAAAGCTGCAAGATTTTAGTATAATATAAGGCAATGAGTGATGAAGAAGAAATCTTAAAGACGCCAGAGACAGAGTTGGACTTTGAGGAGCCGCTGGGTGATGATCTTTCAAACGAGGAAGATTTTTCAGATGAAGAATTAGCAATTACGGCGGACAATGTTGATGCTTTTGCGGATGATTCTGTACGGATGTACCTCAGAGAAATTGGCAAGATCCCGTTGCTGAGCCAAGACGAGGAACAGGAGTTGGCGCGCAAGGCGATGGCTGGTGATAAGAAAGCAAAAGACAAGTTAGCCGAGGCGAATATGCGCCTTGTGGTGTCGATTGCAAAGCGTTATGGGGGTCGGGGCTTGGATTTTCTGGATTTGATCCAGGAGGGGAATACGGGTCTGCTACGTGCAGTGGATAAGTTTGATCCGGATAAGGGATTTAAGTTTTCGACTTATGCAACTTGGTGGATTCGTCAGGCGATTACGCGGGCGATTGCGGATCAAGCGCGTACGATTCGGATTCCAGTACATATGGTGGAAACGATTAACAAGGTACTGCGTACTACGCGACGTTTGACTCAGGATTTGAACCGTGAGCCTACTAATGAGGAAATTGCACAGGCGATGGGGATGGATGTCGATAAGATTGAATATGTGATGCGGATTAAGCAGGATATTGCGTCGCTTGATGCGAGCGTGGGGCGCGATGGAGATGATGAAGAATCGGTGTTGGGGGACTTTGTAGAAGATTCGGAACGGGATTCACCAGAAGATGCGACAGCGAATCAGATTTTGAAAGAGCAGATTGCGGAGATTTTGACGACGCTTTCAGAACGTGAACAGAAGATTATTAGGTTAAGGTTTGGGATTGGCGGGGGACGCCCGCATACTTTAGAGGAGGTGGGGAATGAGTTTTCAGTGACGCGGGAGCGGATTCGCCAGATTGAGGCGAAGGCGCTATCGAAATTGCGCAAACATAAACAAACCAAGAAGCTACATGGTTATTTGAAGTAGGAGGAATATGTTTCAGATTTTAGCTGATCAGACGACGAGTATCCTTGATAAAGACTTGGGGATTGAGGGGCTATTGGGGCTTGTGGTGAAGATTCTGTCATATGGTCTTGGGGCGGCGGCGGTGATAGGCGTGGTAGTGGCCGGTATTATGTATCTGATGGCGCGGGACAACGAGTCTCAAGTGGCAGCAGCGAAACAACGCTTACTTAACACAGTAATTGGTCTGATTGCTTGGGTGGTGATGTTTTCGGTGGTGAGTTGGTTGATTCCAGGGGGAGTACCAGACCCATCGAATCCTGGTAGTGATTTGCCGTCGGATGACCGCCAGGATGAGAATCCGATTGACGGTGGTGGAACGATTAAGTATGGCGACGAAGATAAGGATGAGGATGATTGGGGTGATTTGACTTGCAGTGAGAAGCGTCAGAAATTGAAAGATCAGGGGATGTCGACGGGTGAAATCAATGCAGCTCTTAGGGATGAAGGTTGTTAAGGGTGAAGAGACTAGTTGTAGTCTATAACCCGCGTTCGTCTAAACAAGCGCTAATACGCGAGCAAGTTTTGAGCGAGCTTGGGGGATTGAGGGGATATTTGGTGGGGAAATATGAGGTAAAGAAGGCTTCACTGGAACAGAATGCCCGAGATTTGGCGGGGATTTTGATAGATGGAGATTTGGTACTGGCGACCGGTGGAGATGGGACTGTGACGATGACGCTAAATGCAGTAATTCAGTCAAAGAAGATGGTAACATTATCGGGTTTGGCCTATGGAAATTTTAATGACTTGGGGTCAATATTGGGAGTGCCGGGCGGTGTAAAAGAGGTGGTGCGAAAGTATGAAGCGGACGAAATAAAATCAGTTTATCCGCTAGAAGTGAGAATTGACGAAAAACATTGGCGTTATGCATTAGGATATGTGACGGTGGGGATGCTTGCTGCCTCGACGATGGTGTTTGAGGAGCCAAAAGTGCGTGAAAAACTAAAAACTGGAAAAACGGGGCGGTTCTTTTCACTTTGGGCGCTGAAGAACTGGTACTTTAAGCATCGGTGTAAACAGATATTGCCGGATTTTGAGCTGAATGGGCAAAAAATGACCGGTATGACGGATTATTTAGCAGTGAATGGGCCACGGGTAGGCGGTGTGATGAAGGGGGGAGATTGGTATCTAGAGGTAGGGAAGTTTGGTAGCGGAACGAAGCGATTGAGGCGGCTGTTTGGGCTACTAAGGTTTATGTTTAGGAGCATGACGAAAGGGATACCATTATCGGAGACAGAGGGCGATGTCTTGGAATTTGAAGAACCGGCAGAAGTGATAATACAGGGGGAAGGGGAGTTTGTAAGAGTGAGGGGGCAGAAGATTGAGGTAAAAAAACGTGGTGAGGTGAGAATGGTAGGTTGAGGCTTGGTTGAGAATGCCTTTTTAGCGCGCCTAGGGGCTCTAGGACGCGTTTTTTGGTGTGAGCTTGATATCAGTTAAGACTGCTTTGAGCTGGGTCAACAGATGGTCTTCTGTGCCATCATTGAGCAAATAGTGGTCGGCAATAGCGATAGGACCGCCTTTTTCAAGGCCCTCGATTTCGGCATAGTCGCGAAAACGGGCATCTTCAGGGGTAAAAGGGCGTTCGGGGCGAGCTGCGAGCCGAGCGTAACGCAGGGAACGGGGAGCGACAACGGCGATGGTTGTGAGACTGCCTGGAAATTCGTGCTGGAAGAGGCGATACTCGGTCCAGGAATAGAGCCCGTCGAGGACGACGGTTTTTTGGCCTGCAGAGATGAGGTCTTTGGCTTCGGCTATAGCTTGGCGACCAACCCAATCTTTGCCTTCAGTGGCGCGGATCATTTCGCGGAATTCTTTTTCGCTACGGCCGTCAGGGGTACGTTCGATGCCACGTTTGGCCATTTCGGCGTAGATCATATTACCAAAGTGGACCTTGGGGATTCCCATGGAGGTGAGGTAGTCGACGACTACGGATTTACCGCTACCGGTCATACCGACAACGGCGAGAATGTTGAGATTTGAAGTATCTTTCATACTGGTATAAGTGTAGCATTCAAGGGAGAAAATGGCAAACTCAATAGGTGCCTTGCAAGGTCCTTCTCGACCTCGTGCTCCGGGACGTGCGGCCACGCCAGCACCCCCAACTATAATCGTATTAATGAATGGTCTCTCCAGTTCCTGCGTACTGGTGGTTACAATCGCTCCCATGGCTACCTCAACGGGCGTACGACTGGTGGCCTTTGGTGGTCGGATACGGCTAGCTCAGCTACCGATGGGCGCTACCTAACTACGTGGACTGGTATTATCCATGTTCAGTATAACAATTTTCGCGGCCTTGGTTATGCTCTGCTCTGCGTGCATATGCCTTACTCTTATGCTAGAAGAGGAATGACATGATATAATAAAAAGATGAAGCGCTTAGTGATTATCGACGGGAAATCAGTCTTTTATAGAGGGTATTATGCGATGGGTGCGCTTTCGACTTCTGATGGCGCGCCGACTGGTGGGGTGTATGGATTCGCAGCGATTGCAATGGAAATCGTACAGAAACTCGATCCGACAAAAGTCGTAGTAGCTTGGGATTCGCGGACTTCAACTAGCCGGCGTAAGGCAGTGTATCCAGAGTATAAGGCGGGGCGAGTGAAGCCGGGTGATGATTTTTATGCACAGATACCGCTCCTGAAGGAGTTGGTAAAAGCATTAGGGTGGGGATTTGTGGAATGTGATGACTGCGAAGCAGATGATATTATTGGTACGCTGGCCTTACAGGCGGATGAAGACGGCGACTACGAAACTTTTATTGTTTCTTCGGATCTTGACATGTTGCAGGTAGTGGATGAAAACACTCGGATGTATCGGATTTTGCAGGGCTTTTCGCGACTGGAGGAGTTGGATGTGCCGGCAGTGGAAGCGAAATATGGCATCAAAAAGGCGCAATTTTTGGATTTGAAGGCATTAAAGGGGGATGCGTCGGATAATATCCCAGGGGTGCCGGGCATCGGGGAGAAGACGGCAGTGAAGTTATTGGGCAGTTACGGGACGTTGGATGGTGTTTACGAGGCCTTAGACGCGGGAAAGATTGAGGGGAAAATAGCGGAGAAGCTGACGAAGGGTCGTGAAAGCGCTAAGATGTCATACTTTCTTGCAAAGATCATGACTGATGTGGACGTGAAATTGAATGATTTGCCGGATCTTGAAATAGATGATGAGAGGGTGGTGGCAGCACTGAAGAAGTTGGAATTTAGGACGCTGGTGGGGAAGTTTCTGCGGGCGCGTGGTAATGCGGGGCAAGTTGTCAAAGAAATGAAAGCGCAGACGCGCAATGCCTTGAGACCGTCAAAAAGTGAACAACGGGCGGCAAGGGCGGAGAAAAAAGCCTCAGCGGGGTTGAGCCAACAGACTTTGGAGATTCCGGTGGAGATGCCGGATGGGTTGATTTTGAGCTGGAATGTAAAAGATTTGATGCATAAGAACGCTAAGGTGGCGGAGAGGATATTTGCGGGGGCAGGGTTTTGGGATTTAGCGCAAGGGGTCTTTTTGCTAAATCCGCTGGTACGGAATTTAGAGCGACAGGATGAAAAGGTTGAATATGAACGACAGAAAGCAGAGTTTGAGACTAAACCGGAACTAAAAAAGATTTTAATGGAGTTTGATTTGCCATTGATACCAGTATTATATGAGATGGAAGAGCGGGGGATGCTGATTGACCGGCCGTACTTTGAGGGTCTAAAAGAGGAGTTTTTGAAAGAAGTAGTGGGGCGAGAGCGTGAGATTTGGAAGCTGGCAGGAACGGAATTTAATGTCAACTCGCCAGCGCAACTATCAGAAGTGCTTTTTACACGATTGGGGTTACCAACGAAGGGAATCAAAAAAGGTTCACGGGGGTATTCGACGGGAGCGAAAGAGCTGGATAAATTGCAGAAATATCATCCGATTATTGAGAAAATAAAGGAATATCGTGAGGCGGCGAAGCTACTTTCGACTTATATTGAGCCGATACCAGAGTTGGCAGACAAAGCGGATAGGGTGCACACAACTTTTAATCAGAATGTAACGGCGACAGGGCGGCTATCGTCAACGAACCCGAATTTGCAGAATATTCCGGTGCGAACAGAAGTAGGGCGACAGATTCGAACGGGGTTTATCGCTGGACCGGGTAAAGTGCTAGTAAGCGCGGATTACTCGCAGTTTGAATTGAGACTAGCGGCGGTGCTGGCAGGGGATCAGGCATTGATTGATGATTTTAATAGTGATGTAGATATTCATACCAAGACGGCGGCAGAGGCGTTTGGAGTAGCACCAGAGGATGTGACAAAGACGCAGCGTAGAGCAGCAAAGGTGATTAATTTTGGTGTGCTTTATGGGATGAGCGTGCGGGGGCTGTCGGAGGCGACGGGGATGAGCCTAAACGCAGCAAAAGATTTTATTGAGCGGTATTTTGAACTGCGGAAGCCGGTGAAGGAGTATTTGGATAAAGTACTTGTTCAGGCGCGGGAACAAGGATATGTGGAAACATATTATGGACGTCGGCGACCAACACCGGACGTATTGTCGAGTAATTTTATTGTTCGGACGGGGGCAGAGCGGGCAGCGCAAAATATGCCGATTCAGGGAACAGAGGCGGATTTGATGAAGCGAGCGATGCTGGCGGTGAAAGTGGCCTTGCCGAAGGGGGCAGAGATGATCATGCAAGTACATGATTCGTTGATTATCGAATGTGACGAGAATTTGGCTGAGGAAGTGTCGAAGATATTAGTCGAGAAGATGGAGAACGTAGCGCCAGAGTTGGCAGTGAAACTGAAGGCTGAGGTGACAATAGGACAAAACTGGGGTGAGTTATAAGTTAGGGTAATAGATAATCGGTATAAATATTACTGACGCCGCGGGAGAAAGCTTCTCTCGCGGTCCCAAGGTCATTGACAGTGTGGACACCGACGTAGAGACCGGCGGATTGCCAAAGTTTGAGCGCTTCATCGCTAGCAGCGGCGTAGAAAATGGTAATATATTTGACGCCACTTTCTTTGGCAAAGGCAGCGACATTTTCGGGGGTCCATTCAGGGTTAGCATATAGGGTGTAGATGATGGATTTCCAGGGATAGATATCCATGACCCAGGGAAGCGTATCGGGGTGATAAATTTGGATGATGAAACGGTCGAGGACAGTTCGGTCAAGAAGGTCTTCGGCAGCGGAGCATAGTTGTCCCAGAAGGGAGCGAGTGGAGGGCTCGTCAGTGTATTTTGTGTCGGTGACAATATAGACGTCGGGGTGATGATAGAGAAAATCAAACAACTGATTAAGGGAGATGGGGTGGAATTGATCCTCGACTAGTGTTGAGTTGAAGGCGTCCGCAGAGGTAGTAATGAAGTCATGCGTAGCGACTACTTCACCGTCGCTGGAAAGGGAGAAGTCAAATTCAAAGAGGCGGTGGCCGAGTTGGTAGTTGGAAAGAAGCGCTTCATAGGAATTGGTATAGGTACAGCCAAGAATGCCGCCGCCAGCGTGAGCAATATAAGGATTGAGGTCGATCCAAGAGTAGTCGAAACCGTCGAATGTAGGGGTGGACTGGGCGGAAATTGGGGCAGGGGACGGTAAGGTAAGGGCGAGCGTGATGTCGGCGATGGCAAGCGCAACGCAGAAGGAGCCGAGGACGAGGTGAGAACGTTTCATGAGATAATTATAGCAGGAAAGTGATATAATGGGGGTATTATGCCAGAGTTACCAGAGGTTGAGACGATTAAGCGGGGGTTGGTGCCGTGTATTGAGGGACGGCGGATCCGCGAGTTGATTGTGTTGACTGAGAAAAGTTGTCAAGGTAATCCAGGGGTAGCGAAGGATGCCATGGTTAAAGGTTTGAGGCGTCGAGGGAAGGCACTTTTGATTGACCTTGATAACGGGTGGACTTTGATGGTACATCTAAGGATGACGGGGCAGTTAATCTGGCGACCAGATGATGGGGAGACTTTTGCAGGTGGGCATCCGAGTAATAATTTTATAGCGGATTTGCCGAATGGGCAGACTCGAGTAATTTTTGTGTTCGATGAGGGGAAATTGTTCTTTAATGACCAGCGAAAGTTTGGTTTTGTGAAGATACTCAGAACAGAGGCGGTAGAAGAGGATTCCTTTATTGCAGCGCTGGCGCCAGAGCCGTGGGAGATGGATGCTCATGAGCTATATGAAAAATGTCAGAGGCATGCAAAGGCACCGATTAAGGCGGTACTTTTAGACCAAAAAATTATTGCGGGGCTGGGAAATATTTATGCAGATGAATCGCTTTTTTATGCGGGTGTGCATCCAGCGGAGAAAGCAGGGAATTTGAGCGAAAAGCAAGTATCAAGGTTGCTTTTGGGGGCGCGAGAGACGATGGAGCGTTCGATTGACTCTGGTGGGTCGACGATGGCGACCTATATTAAGCCAGATGGCACGACTGGGAATTACTTGGAGAACTTTGCGGAAGTGTTTCGCAGAGAGGGGAAGGCTTGTAATCGTTGTGGTGAGACGATTTTGAAAACACGAGTGACGGGGCGAGGGACGCATTATTGCCCGAAGTGCCAGCCAGCGCCGGAGGATTGGGAGGAGACAAGTTCGATTTCCTCCCGACGGGCACAGGTGGGCTATGTAGAGAAATTGATGCCGGAAGTGTGCGAATGAAGGTGATTTACGGAGAGAATCGGGCGGCGGCGGAGCAAGAAATGCGCCGAGTGCTAGGAACGGATTACGAGGTGTATGAGGGGGAGACTCTGAACTTGATGGACCTGCCGAGCATTTTTCAAGGGACGACGTTGTTTGGGGCTTTTGAAGACGGAAAGCGGCGGATTTTACTGAAGAACTTGACGGAGCGGGCGGAAATTTGGGAAAAAATCGGTGATTATGCTGACAGTGCGCATGAAGTGGTGATTTGGGAAGTGAAGGTTGATAAGAGGTCGACTGGATATAAACGTTTGGCGGAAAAGGGCGTGGACTTCAAAGAGTTCAAGAATGTGACAGAAGTGGATCCGAGGGTGGCGTTTGGGATTTTGGATTTG
This sequence comes from uncultured Candidatus Saccharibacteria bacterium, assembly GCA_948851665.1. Classification (GTDB taxonomy): domain Bacteria; phylum Patescibacteriota; class Saccharimonadia; order Saccharimonadales; family Saccharimonadaceae; genus Nanosyncoccus. Next base: position 27,597 of record CAQOWG010000003.1, on the reverse strand, counting down.
GCCTTGCGGGATGGGGGGAAAGCCCTGAAAGAGGTGGCAAAGATTGAGGCGACGCAGGATCCATATATGTTTTTTGGGTTGCTAGTGTCACAGATGGTGAAGAAATATGAGCTTTCGCGTGGCGGGGAGCGAGAGCGGGCAATTCTGAAACGGATGGCAGAAGTAGACCGACAGATGAAATCGACAGGGGTGGAACCGTGGACGTTGGTAAAAGGGCTTTTGGCACATATAAGTCACATTGCCGATAAACGCACCTAGCTTTCTAATAGCAGCACTTGCCTATTGATAAAATATACAACACGTAAATGTGTTGTATATTTGACAAACGTAAATCTGGTCTAAATCTCATTATGCCATTAGAAAGCTAGGTGTGCTTATCAGTATACAATTTACCCGAGCCTAAGTCTTATTATGACGTTAAGAGGCTGTTGCTACTTGTTAAACAAGTATTTGTGTCCAAAACTCTTTTGCTGATGCTTTGGCGGGGTTAGGCGGATTTTTTGGCGGTAGTTTTCTTGGCGGCTGGTTTTTTGGTAGCAGTTTTGGTGGTTTTGGTAGCCTTGGTGGCAGGTTTGCTGGCTTTTGCGGCAGCTGGTTTGTCGGCGGTAGCCTTGGCGAACTTAGCCAAAGCGGCTTTGCGGCGGCTGACGGTATTAGCCTTTAAAAGGCCTTTTTTGACGGCTTTGTCATATTCGGACTGAGCTTTGGAAAGGTTAGCAGGGGTAGGATCGGCTTTGAAAGCCTTGACGGCGGTTTTGATGCTCTTTTTGATTTCTTGATTGTGCTCAGTGCGTTTGACGGCTTGGCGAGCGGCTTTTTTTGCGGATTTGATAATCGGCATGAAAATTCCTTATTATTAGATAATATTTAACATCTGAGGGTAATTATAGCGCATTATAAGAAAAAATACAAGGGGGAATAGGGGAGAAGTTGGGCGTTTTATTAATGTCGGCGTTTAACCGGACTTTTCCAGCACCCCCAACTACAACCGTATTAATGAATGGCCTCTCCAGTTCCTGCGTACTGGCTTCTACCACCGTTCCTACGGCTACCTCATCGCTCGTACGACGAATGGCCTTTGGTGGTCTGGCACGGCTGGATCAGCTATCAACGGGCGCCGCCTGGATACGTGGACCGGCTATGTTCACCCCCAGGATAATAATTTGCGTGGCGGCGGCTTTGCTTTGCGCTGCGTTGTAATTGGGGGTGCTGATTTGGGTACAAAAATGCTTGACAGAAAAGAGATTAGTAGCAAAAAAGCATTGACTTTTTCTACTAAGTGTGATAATATAAAGGTATTCCTAGCAGTAGGTCAAGATTTTGACGGCTAGAGAAAGAATCTTAAGGAGGTTTTTGTATGTGGAAAGACGAGAAGAAGAACGCAAAAGGCCATAGTCTATATCCGGAGACCATTGACGCTATTGAAAATCTGCTTGCCAACCTTCATGGTGATTGGGTGGCGGAGATAGCGGTTGCATCGGGTGGCACTAACGAGATTTTTTACTTGATGGCGGCGGACCGGGAAGTGAACTGGGACGACGTCGATTGGGGAGAAGGTATCTCGGTGATATGCGTAATGCGTTACGGTAGTGAGGGAGACGAGAAAGAGTCTGCCTACGAGATGATGGCCACATTCCAGATGGATGGGAGGGAAGACTATCAGAAAGAACTGGAGATAATTACGGCTATGTTGCGTGCGTGGGTAGAGGAGAAAGCCTTTTTAAACGCGCGGATGGCAGTAAATATTCAGGACTTACTGAGAATTAAAGGTCTCCATGACTATTTGGTGGATTATCCGGCGTACATTTGGTCGCGCCAATATCGTCCTTAATGTACGCATCGCTCTTTGTTTTTAGCAAAAATTATACCCGGCAGCTTGTCGGGTTTTTGCTTTGGCGTGGAACCAGTTCTTAGAAATGGTAAAATATAAAGTAAGGAGAAAATATGCGTGAAATTCATAAAAAGATTAGTCCCGAATATTTCGAGGCAGTTCTGTCTGGAGAGAAGACGTTTGAGTATCGGGTGAACGATTTTGAATGCGAGCTGGGCGATGTTTTGGTGCTTGAGGAGTATGTGTATACGAAGGGCCAGGGGACGACAGAGGGGCGTAAGCCGACGGGGCGGTCAATTCGTAAAAGGGTTGGCTATGTGGCACATACGACGGATTTTGATTGGCTTGATCGTCCAGATGTGAAAGCTGATTTTGAGAAATATGGCGCACAGATAATTTCATTGATGGACGAGGGGTAGGAGCTGGTCGCGAGGGAAGCGGAAGATTGCTACGCAATCTTCCACCCGCAGTCGTAGCGTCCAAAAAACAAATAAATTCGCTTTTTGTCCTACGGCCACTCCTGCGTTGCGAACCCAGCTTCGCTTCGGGTTCGCTCCCTTGCTTGGCTTCAGAATAGAAATAGTCCGTGCAAAAGCACAGACTATTTCTATGGTGGGTCGCGAGGGATTCGAACCCCCGACTTCCTCGGTGTAAACGAGACACTCTAGCCAACTGAGTTAGCGACCCAAATTTTTAATAGCCACTAAGGTCAGTGGTTTGGACTGATATGTATTATAGCATAGTTTTGGCAGAATGGGATAATTTGGCGGTATAATAAAGTTATGGAAATTACGCTAACGTATATTTGGTCGCAGATTTTGACAGTGGTGGAATATGGATTGCTAGGTGCGACGTATTTTGCGAAGAAGCGGAAAGTGGTTGTGATTCTGGATACGCTTTCGATGGCGGCGGGAATTTTGGCTTATATTTTGTTGGGGGCGGATTTAGGACTGGCGATGTCGGTGGTGATTTTGCTGGCAAATTTTTATTATATTTGGGATGAGCGGCGTGAGCAGAAAGAGAAAAGGCGGCGTAGAAAGCCGAAGATGATACATGGACACCAGATTAGGGATTATGTGGCGCTTTTGGTGGTACTGGTAGTGATTGCGGGACTGGCGGTTTGGACGTATGATGGGCCGCTTAGCTTGTTGTCGGTGGCGGCGACGGTGTTATATGAGATCTCGATTTGGCAAAACAGTACACGGATGTATAAGTTTCTTGGCATACCGGTGGCGCTATGTTGGATGCTTTATAACGGATTTGTTATGTCGGTAGCGGGGATTGTGTCAGAGGGGATTGTGTTTTTGGCGGCAGTGGTGGGGTACGTGAGGGAATTATATGGTATACTAAAGAAAAGTAAAGCGAGGTAAAATGGCGAAAGAATTTTTTGGAGAAGGAGATTCGGCGATACGTGAGGACAGGCCGATGACGGAGCGAAGTGTGGTCGTGGTGGCAATTAAACACCCGACGGAGGAGAAGTATCTTTGCGTACAGAACCGAAAATTTGGTTAGATTGATTTTGTGATGGGTGGGATTGAGGGGGAAGAAAGCCCGGTTGAAGCAGCGAAGCGCGAGGTAGTTGAGGAGACGGGGTATGACGATTTTGGAGGGCTAGTTGAACTGCCTGAGGTTTGCTACGATAATTTTTATGCGGCACATAAGGATGTGAATCGACACATTACGATTCATACGGTGTGCGGCAAGTTGTTAAGCTTACAACGGGAAGAGCGCTCGGCTGAGGAAGATGAGATTGCTGAAGTGATGTGGATTCCGGCTGAGGAATTAGCAGAGAAGTTGACCCAGAAAGCGCATCAGTATATTTGGGAACAGGTGCGGACTAAATAGTTTTAGTGGCTCAGAAAAGCCCGCCGGTTGGCGGGTTTTTCCGTGGGGCAAAGTTTTATGGTATAATGTAAAGATAAAGAAAGGATAAAGCTATGTGCGAACAAATCAATCAAGTAGAAAAAATGCGTCATAGCCTCAGTCACGTGCTTGCGGCTGCGGTGCAGGAGCTTTATCCGACAACAACTTTTGGGATTGGGCCAGCAATCGAAAATGGGTTCTACTATGACATTGACTTCGGGGGTGAGAAAGTGTCAGATGCGGATCTTCCAAAAATTGAGAAGAAAATGCGGGGAATTATCGCGCGGGGAGCGAAGATGCAAGAGCGTGAGGCGACGCGCGACGAGGCGCTTTCCTGGGCGAAAGAAAACGGTCAGCGACTGAAAACGGAACTGATTGCGGAACTCGCGGATGGGGAAACGATTACGTTCTATGATATGGTGGCGCCGGATGGCACGGTGATCTTTACGGACCTTTGCAAGGGGCCACACGTGGAGGATTTGAAAGAAATCGGTGCGTTTAAACTGTCGCGAGTAGCGGGGGCGTATTGGCGTGGCGACGAGAAGCGCGAGATGTTGACGCGGATTTATGGGGTGGCGTTTGAGACGGAAAAGGAGCTAGAGGAATATTTGAAGCGACAGGAAGAGGCCAAGGCGCGCGACCACCGGAAGCTGGGGAAAGAGCTGGATTTGTTCTGCTATTCGGAGTTAGTGGGGAGCGGCTTGCCGCTTTTTACGCCTCGGGGTACGATGCTTCGAGATAAGTTGAATGAGCTGACGCAGGGCTATCGTTTGCGCTGTGGCTACAAGAAGGTGACTATCCCGCATATTGCGAATATTGACCTCTATAAGACTTCGGGGCATTACGAGAAGTTTCCAGAGATGTTTCAGTTTACAAGCATGGAAAGTGGCGACCATTTGGCTATTAAGCCAGTGAGCTGTCCGCACCATTCGCAGATTTTTGCTAGTGTGCCGCGGAGTTATAAGGAGTTGCCGATTAAGTATCTAGAAAGTACGATGGTTTATCGGGACGAGCGCAAGGGGGAACTGGGTGGGCTTTCGCGGGTGCGGGCAATCACGCAGGATGATTCGCATATCTTTTGTACTGAGGGCCAGGTGGAACAAGTGTTCGGTGAGCTAATTGAGGCGGCGCGGGATCTTTATAAAGTCGTAGATATGAAATTGCGATTACGCTTGAGCTTCCGAGACGATGGCGATGGTTACATCGGCAATGCTGAGATGTGGGAGAAGGCACAGAGCTCGATTCAACGAATGGCAGATAAGTTCAAGATGGATTATTTTGTGGCAGAGGGGGAGGCGGCGATGTATGGTCCGAAGATGGATTTCATGGCGACGGATGCGATGGGGCGGGAATGGCAACTGGCGACAGTGCAACTAGATTATGCTTTACCAGAGCGATTTGGGCTAGAATACGTCGATCGGGATGGCACGAAGAAGCGGCCGATTATGGTGCACTGTGCGCTAGTAGGTTCGATTGAACGCTTTATGAGTGTATTTATTGAGCACACGGCAGGGTGGTTGCCGCTATGGTGTGCACCGGAGGCAGTGCGAGTGATTACGGTCAACGACGGCGCAGTAGAATATGCTAAAGAGGTGGAAAAAGTATTGCAAGGAGTAGTATTAGAGAAGCCGCTGGCAAATAATGCTCTTCGCTATGAAACGGACTATAGTGATGATAGCCTTGGTAAGAAGATTAAGCGGGCGACTGAGCTGAAAATTCCAGTGGTTTTGATTGTGGGGCCAAAAGATGCGGCCGAGAAGGTGGTGAGCGTGCGGACGCGTGATGGGGAAGAAAAGGTGGCGCTCGACAAGCTCGCGGAGTGGCTAAAAGAACAATGAGAATAAGAAAAGGCTGCTATGGGGGAGCAGCCTTGAGATGTGGGGTCAGTCCGGGGATTCGTCAGGGTTTTTGATGGCCTGCTGATTTTTCAGTGCAGCACGGATTGAATGATGCCCTTCGGATAGAGAAGATGATAAGGCTAAGAAAAGAAGTGACGAAAATGTCTTTTATATTATAGCACATATTTTTGTAATGTGCTAGAATATTGTTATATGAAGGAACAAAAGACAATAGTAATCTTGGGGCCGACAGCTTCCGGTAAAACTGGGGTGGCGATTTCGATCGCCAAGGAACTCCGTGAGGCCCCACAGAAGTACTTTGCTCAGATGGCAGAGATAATTTCGGCGGATTCGAGGGCGATTTACAGGGGTATGGAACTGGGAACGGCGGCACCGAGCCTTGAAGAGCAGGCGGATATCCCGCATTGGGGGATTGGCATAGTCGACCCGGGGGAGCGTTTTACGGTGGCGGATTGGAAAGAGTACGCAGAAGAGAAAATTCGGGAAATTCGGGAGCGGGGGAATTTGCCGATGGTGGTAGGGGGGACCGGGCTTTATATCGACGCACTGATCTATGATTATAAATTTGGTGAACACGAGAAAAATAGCCAATGTGACCGCGCGGAAATGTGTTCACAATTTTTAACCATAGGAGTAAAGACTGATGCAGAAGTGCTGAGAGAACGGATTACTGAGAGAGCAGATAAATTATTTGTTCAGGAATTGTTTGAGGAGACGCGGAACTTGGTGGAACGATACGGTTGGGGGTCGCAGGCGATGAAAAGTAATATATACCAATTTGCGTGGGGCTATTTGCAGGGGGAGTACAGCCTAGAAAGGGCAAAAGAATTGTTTATTTATGACGATTGGCATTTAGCGAAAAGACAAATGACTTGGTTCAAACGGAACAAAAATATTATCTGGTTGCCACTTGAAGAAATCAGGGATTTCGTGATAAAATGTATTCAGAATGAACAAAGAAAATAACATCTCCAACGAAAAGTTGTTCGGTTCAAAGACCCGGGCAAAACTTCTGGAGCTGTTCTTTGCGAATGTGAACAAAACTTTTTATGTGCGAGAAATCACGCGGGTGATTGAAGAGCAGATCAATTCAGTGCGGCGAGAGTTGACGAATTTGGAGAGTATTGGGGTGATTCGGAATGAAACTTATGACAATAAGGTTTACTATGCGGCGAATATGCGGCATCCATATGCGCATGCTTTCCAGGAAATGTTTGGGCAGCGTGGAGCGGTGACTCCAGGGCGGATCCAGCAGGTGCGGCGTACGCCGTCAAATAGCTGGGATGAGTACATCAAGCCGGTGGCGAAATATCTGAGGGCGATGATGCTGATGAATCGGGCGCCGGGGCAGGATGGAATTGACCTTTTGATTATCGGGGATGATCGGACGAAGAAATTGACGCGTTGGGCCGAGGTAGTGGAGCAAAAACAGGGAAAGCCGTTAGACTATGTGATTTTGTCGCGTGATGATTTTCTCTATCGTAAGAGCGTCAAAGATCGTTTTGTAATGGATATTCTCGAGATGGACCCGGCAGAGGTTTTTGACCCAGACGGGATTATCGCGGGTGAGGGAATGTATTAAAAGGAGGTAAAATGTTTGAGATTGAGAGTAAGGCGCCAGATGAAGTCACATTGAAGACGAAGACTGCGAATGTGAAGTTTGACCTTGTAGAACAGACAGTGGACGGGGATTTACCGGTGGGGAAGATTGAGGGGCCGGGGGAGTTTGAGATTGGCGACATGGCGATTCGGGGAATTCAAACGGGCGAGAAGACGGTATATGATGTGATTATTGGAAATGTACACATTGGGATTATCGGTGGAGTTGAAGAAGCGATGACGTTGGATGAGCTGGGGGTGGCGGATATTCTTTGTACGAGCTCAGTGAGGGCGGTGCGGGAAATTGGCCCGAAAGTAGTGATTGCAATGGGAAATGTGGACGGTATGGTGACTGAATTGAAGCTGGCACCGAGGGTCGAGAAGAAGTACAAAGTAAAGAATAAAGAGTCGTTGCCGATGGCTATGGAAGTGGTTGCGCTGAGTTAGTATGGAAGCGTTGCTTAGCGTAGTGATTGCGTTGGGGGTGATCCTAGTTTCAATGGTGCTGCATGAGTTAGCACATGGATTTGTGGCATATAAGCTTGGTGATGATACGGCGAAGGTGGATGGGCGATTGACGCTGAACCCGTTAAAACATCTGGATCCGATTTTATCGATTGCAATGCCGCTTCTGCTATTACTGACGGGCGGGCCGGTTTTTGGTGGGGCGAAACCGGTGCCAGTGGATTCGCGAAAATTGAAACATGGGCCTTGGGGAATGGCGTTGGTGGCGATCGCGGGGCCACTGACAAATATTTTGTTGGCGTTTTTAGGGTTTTTGATAGGACATTTTACAGAAGCTTTTACGTTGGCGGGGATATCAACGTTGTGGGGGCAGATAATGAGCTCATTTGTAATGATAAATCTAGGATTTGGGATTTTCAATTTGATCCCGATTCCGCCGCTTGATGGTTCGAGGGTGCTTTATGCGATTGCGCCAGACCCGGTGCGAGGGGTGTTTGAGAAGATAGAGCCATTTGGTATGATGATCGTGTTGATTTTGGTAGTGGCTGGTGGCGGGTTGTTGTCTGGGGTGATGGGCTGGGGAATTGATAGATTATTGGATGGGTTTTATTGGGTAGTAGGGGCTTAGTACCTATTCGTTGGTGGCAAAAATTATAGACAGCTAGAGAGATATGATATAATGGAGATAACCCTAGTGGCGGCATGATTTTCCTGAATAATCATGTAAAGGGATTTCGTGGCTATCCTCCGTGGAGGTGCGCATAAGAATTTACCCACCTGTGACATACACAGGGAAAACATCGTCACCAGGGTTTTATGGATTTATTTAGATATGAAACAGCGAATACGTGTAGCCGGTATTATTCAGAATGAGCGCGAGATTTTGATCGCGAAACGTGCACAGGGACGGGTGGATGGGCAACCGACTTGGGAATTGCCAACTGGCAAGATTAAGTTTGGGGAACAGCCAGAAGAGGCGATGGATCGGATGCTGGAAGAATATTTGGGAGTTGAAATTACTGAGAAAACGGAGTTAAAAGATGTAATTACTTTTTTGGCACCACATGGGGCAAGTCAGATGAGTAATCTATATATTATATATCGAATTATTTTGCCAAAAGACGCAAAGATTCAAACGGCGGAGCGATACTCGGCTTACAAATATATCAAGCCAGAAGAGGTGGGGTCTTATAGGCTGGATGAAGCGAGTTTGGTGACATTGGAGATTGAGGGGCGCGAGAGTGATAGATTGCGTTCGCGAGAAGTAGCACACAGTGCAACGGTTTATATTGATGGGGCGAGTCGGGGGAACCCGGGGCCGTCGGGGATTGGTTTCCTAGTAGTGGGAGAAGACGGAACGGTGCTGGCGCAGGGCGGAGAGTTTATTGGCTTTGCAACTTCGCGAGTGGCAGAGTATTATGCTCTTAAGAGAGGCGTGGAGGAAGCGCTAAAACTTGGTTTGACTTCAGTTAGATTTATGGGCGATAATTTAATGATGATAAATCAGATGAAGGGGATTTATAAAGTTAAAAACCGGGATTTGCTGCCGATTTATGACGATATTCAAGAGCTGCTTGGTAAGTTTGAGGCAGTTGGATTCACTCACGTGATGCGGGAACAGAATACAAGAGCGGATTATGAGGCAAACAAGGCAATTGATGCGCATTTTGGCTAGATTGTAGGGCGGATTTTGGGATTTGGGGACAAATCATCAAGAAGCAGATTGCGGGGATTTGGCTTATGGAAAGGTTTATGATAAAATAGGTGTGAGCCTGAAAGACAACCGCTTGGTAACCCCAAGAGGAAAGTCCGGGCAGCAAAGGACACGGTAGTCGCTAACGGCGACCGCCCGTAAGGGCCGGGAAAGTACCACAGAAACTTATACCGCCATTTTTGGTAAGGGTGAAAAGAGTGAGGTAAGAGCTCACAGCGCTTTATGGCGACATAGAGCGAGGGCAAACCCTACCGGCTGCAAGGAGTGCTAGATACCTTGGTCCGAGGATGCACGTTTACCGCTAAAGTCGCAGAGCAATTTGCGAATTAGATAGATGGTTGTCGGCTAGCCCGAGAGGGAAGGTTACAAAACCCGGCTTACTGAAGGCTCAACAAAAAAAACCAGGATCAAAGTCCTGGTTTTTTGTTACAGAGAAATCTCTGAATTCGGGGAGTTATTTGACTAGACCTTTTTTCTTCAGGGTACGAAGGGTCGATGTAGCAACATTGACTTTGACTTTGTGGCCATCGACAACGAGAGTCTTTTTCTGGACATTAGGTTTGAAAACCTTGCGGGTTTTGCGCTGAGAGAAAGACACGTTATGTCCATACATCTTACCTTTGCCACTTATTTCACAGATTGCCATTATTTAGCCTCCTTCACGGTATTAACGATGGCTTTGAAGGCCTCAGGTTGACTAACGGCAAGCTCGGCTAGCATTTTGCGGTCGATAGTAGTACCGTTTTTCTTGAGACCAGACATGAGCTGCGAATAAGAAAGACCAAGCTCACGGGAAGCGTTGTTAATACGGGTAATCCAAAGGGAACGAAGATCGCGTTTTTTATTGCGGCGATCGCGGTAGCTATAGCGAAGGGATTTAATGACACCCTGTTTGGCTAGGCGATAGCTGCGGGTGCGATAGTGTTGCATCCCCTTGGCAGCATTCAAAATTTTCTTATGTTTAGCCCGTGCGGGCACACCACGTTTAACTCTCATCTTAGACTCCTAGGGCTTTTTTAACATTTTTACCGATTTTGCCATTTACGAAAGCGGCAGTTTTCATATTGCGCTTGCGAGCCTTGGACTTTTTGGCGAGAATGTGGTTGCCGTAGGCACGTTCGCGAGAAAGTTTACCTGAGCCGGTAATCTTGATGCGCTTAGCGGTGCCTTTGTGGGTTTTGAGTTTAGGCATAATTACTATACTCTTTCCTTTAGTTTATTATTATGAAAGTTCGATCAGAGGACCGTTGAAGTAGGAATTACTTCTTCCGAATCCCGACTGATAAGTTGCGACCAGCAAATTGTGATTTACCTTCTTGGACGACTTCGACGTGTTCGGAAATGAGATTTAGAACTTTGTCGAGCGTGATTTGTCCCATCTCTTTGTGGGCCATTTCGCGACCGCGGAAGATAATCATAATCTTGACACGATCACCGTCTTCAAGGAACTCGCAAATTTTGCGGACTTTAATCCCGAGATCGTTGTCGCTAATTTTGAGACCAATTTTCATCGTTTTAAGCTCAGATTGCTTTTCACGGGCTTTTTTGCGATTTTTTGCCTCTTCTTTCATCTTCTGGTACTGGTATTTACCCCAGTCGATGACTTTGACAACGGGCGGGTTGGCATTGCCGGCAATTTCTACCAGATCAACACCCTGTTCTCTAGCGATCTTCTGAGCGTCGCGGCTAGACATGATGCCAAGCTGCTCACCGCTAGAACCTATTACGCGTACTTCTGGATAACGGATTTCTCCGTTTAATTTCGTGCGTGATGGTTTACTACCGATGGCTCATCCTTTCGTTAAATTGAACTAAGATTAATTATAACAAAAAATACTAGGGCTGACAAGAGGGAAATGGGGGGATTTTGGGTACGACTAAAAGAAATACGTGACCTGGGTAAAGGCGGGAATCAGGGACGGTGGCACGATGATCGGTAAATAATTAGCACTCTTGTAATAAGAGTGCTAATTAGGTTGGTCAGCCAGCTAGGCTGCGGCAGGATTTTCTCCTGGTGAGTTTCCGGGGAAACTCCCAGCGGGAGATTCGGGAGGTGTAGATATGGGGGTCTGATCAGGAATGGGAGTGTCGGCGGTTTCGGCTAGGGCTTCAGCGATGGCAGCTGCGGCATCAGGGATAGTTGGTTTTGGGATTGGCGAGGGTTGTTCTGAGGTATTTTGAGGAGTAGCAGAGGATGGTGTGGATTCAACGGATGCGATGGCTGCGGCGGGTTTTTGGCTGTTACTATGTTGGTGGCTAGCGATATCGACGAATTGATGGAGTAAATCGGCCATTTTCTGATCTTTTTTGGCGCCAGTTTCGAGTTCGTCTGCATATTTTTGTATGCCAGCAAGTTCTTCAGGGGAGAAGTCGGTAGCAGATTCAGTGGTGTCTTTGACGGCCTCAGACGTTTTGACGGTGGCAGGTTCAGGAGAAGTTTCGGCCACAGGGATTGTTTCAGTAGTTTGTTTTTGTTCGTTGTTTGGTGGCTCATTCGCTAGGTTTGACTCGCCAGCTGGTATTGGCGGTGATTCTGAGGGTAACCCGGTTTGGCTGGCGAGATGATCACCATAGGATGGCATTGATGCTGCCATTTCGGCGAAAGCATTGACGCCAGAACCTGAATTGGGTATTTCTGGTCCCATTTTTGTCTCCTTGTGTTTGTTTTTGGTTGATATTATGTTTATGATTATATCGCAAAGGGATGGAATTGGGAAGAGGTTTTGTAAAAAAGTTGGGGCTAGTGGAATTGATGGCAGTTATCGAACATATGCATTGTGGGGTTGGCTTTTGGCGAGGAACGACGCCATATAATGTTGTAAAAAATACTAAAACTGGTTAACGCGAATGAGTATTGATTGGCGGAGGAGATAATATCTTGTGTAGTGTTGTAAAAAATACTAAGGCAGAGGTAATCATGCGGCTTCTAGGCGTTGTAAAAAATACTTATTCAGTTTGGAAGAGAATTGTTCGGGCGTAAAATCTAGTGTTCAGGCAATGATTATGTTGTAAAAAATACTTGAACAGACGAGAAAAGTTAGTGTTCGGGAAGCGTTTGACGGAAGGAGAGGGCTTCGGAGAGATGGGCGGGTAATATTTGGCTGGAGCCACAGAGGTCGGCGATAGTGCGAGCTATGCGCAGAACTTTGAAATAGGCTCTGGCAGATAGATTAAGATGAGAAATCGCTTGCTTGAGGAGTTTAGCGGTGCTGGGTGAGAGCGGGACGTAATTAGTGATTTCACTGGGGCGAATGGTGCTATTATAACGAGTGGCAGTATTATATCGTTTTGATTGGAGGACAAGGGCATTTGCGATAGAAGCAAGAGCAGAGGTGTGCTCAGGGCAGGAATTAGGGTTTTGGGATGGTTGCATGTTGATGGGCGGGGCAACTTGGTCGATAAGCTCAGAATTTTTAACTCGGGAGACATTGATGATAAGGTCGATGCGATCAAGGATAGGCCCAGAGAGTTTGTGGCGGTAGGTTTGGATTTGATTCGTGGTGCAGGTGCAGGGGTGCAATGGGTCACCGAGATGACCGCAGGGGCATGGATTCATAGTGGCGATAAGGATGAAATTGGCTGGGTAGGAAAAATGGCCGTGAGCGCGGGAAATGGAGATAGTTCTATCCTCGAGTGGGCCACGGAGGGCTTCAAGGACGGGGCGGGGAAATTCAAGGAGTTCGTCTAGGAAGAGGATGCCATGATGAGCGAGCGAGATTTCGCCAGGGGCGGCAGAAGGACCGCCACCGATGATTGAGACGCAACTAGAGGTGTGATGTGGGGCGCGGAAGGGGCGTTTCGTGTGCTGGAGGCTAGGCTCGGCGCCAGAAAGGGAATGAATCTTGGCGATGGAAATTTGTTCTTCTGGGGATGGAGCGGGTAGCAGGTTGGAAGCGACACGAGCGATGAGGGTTTTACCGGCGCCGGGCGGACCGGAGATGAGGAGGTTGTGGTGGCCGGCAAGAGCGATGACGAGAGCGCGCTTAGCGAGAGCCTGGCCGCGGATCTGGTCAAGATAATAATCAGTATCGGGTAATGATAGCGTACCCGTACTGGTATTTTTTACAACATTTACCGGAGGGGGTAATGGAAGAGGAGTAATGCCTTTGAGATGTAAGACGAGTTGGCGTAGTGATTTGACGCCGATAATTTGGACACCAGAGAGAAGTTGAGCTTCGGGGAGATTGTCGACAGGGACATAGATTTCTGTAAAACCGGCGGATTTAGCGGCTTCAATAATGTTAATGATGCCGTGGACGGGGCGAACTTGGCCGTCTAGGGAGAGCTCACCGGCGAAAAGCTTCTGATTGAGGTTGGAATTGAGAAGATTGCCGGAGAGAACGAGAATAGCTAGGGCGATTGGCAGGTCAAGATGGGAGCCGGTTTTTTGGAGTTCTGCTGGTGCGAGGCTAACAGTGACTTTTTTGGTGGGGAAATTAAGGTCAGAGCTAGCAATGGCGGCGCGAACGCGTTCACGGGCTTCAGTAATGGTTTTGCTGGCCATACCGACGATATTAAAACAGGGTAGACTGTTGGCTGTGGTGCCTTCGATTTCGACGAGGTGGCCGTCGTAGCCGTTGGGGATGGCGGAATATACTTTTGCGATCATGACGCGAGTATATAGCAGATTTTGAAAAAACTACAAGGAAAATAAGCCATTTTGGCGATACTTTGTTTATATACCTCTGTATTAGTAATTTTTACAACACTTTGTTGTGAGCACGAGATTTAGCATCCCAAAGAGGTTATTGTTAAAATATTTAAGCATAGAAACAGTCATGATTAAAAATTTTAAGCATAATATCTCTTGCGATAGAGATGAAAATGTGATAAGATAGACGTATCTGGGGCTGACAAAGCTTAGACGGATAATTAACAGATACCAGGCACGTCGATTGATACCGTAAGTATTATGAATAAGTGTGAAATCCACTTCTAAGCATGTGCTTTACGCACCTGCGTACGCCTAAGAATATTTACTAGGCTGGTCTGAGGTTAAGGTACCGTAGGCTGAGGATTATTATATAACGGTAATAAGGCTAGGGGTTTGATGCCCTCTAGCTCGAAAAATAATCAGGGTTTTTGGCAGTTTTGTCTTTTGCCGCTGCTGATTGATACCGAGAGAAACAAAAGACTATGCGTGTAGAATGGTATATTGGAGATTTTTCGGACCCGGAGGCAGTATCCGGCAGCTCCACCAGATCAAAGAGGGGAATAGCCAGGCAGTGATGTGGGCTATTTTTTTTGTGATCGCAACTGGGGTATAGGGCGGAGTGGGCATATTATGTGGGACATAGTAGCGTGTGACGCATTTGTGAGCCCGTGGAGGGGTTCCTGAGTCAAAAGATGGGTTTGTGGTAGGGGTTGGGAATGGGAATGGTTTGTAGGGCTTAAAAACGCTTAACTTGACTATGTGCGGCCGATTTGGGCGAGGTTGCGTGTAGAATGCGCATGAAGTGCTTAGTGGTTGTAAGGATTGACCAAAAATGAAACTGAAATTGAGTAGCAGGCAATTAGCAATATAGCCATGAATGGAACGAATGGCATGTATAGAAAATGTGTTAAAATATGAAAATATGTAATTTGCGAGATGTTGGAAAATGTGTTGAAAGCGAAAATCGGGTTATATGAAAAATGTTGATTTGATGAAAAAATGGCCTGTGGAAAACTCTGTAAAAATTGATAACAAAATTGTTCAAAAAGTTGTTGACTTAAGCACAATCCGGGCTTATAATAGGGATAACTTTTGAGTACAAAATTTATTCAAAAGTCAAAAATAAAAATTTGCCAAAATAACTCCACACTCTACAGAAGACCGGTTTTCCTCGCAGTTACCGGTCTTCTTCTTTGGTTGATTGGTATAGAACCTGCTCATAGGTACGATGAGTGGGTTTTTGTTGGCACTAGCTATAAAATGATATTTGGGATACAGCAAGAGGGTAGGATGGATGGTTTGATTGACAAATGATGGTGGTTGTGCTAGAATTAGAACGTTGGAATTGGCGTCGTGAGGACACTACGGAAGCACTGCGCGAGCATTGTGGAAGTATGGAACTCTGACAGTTGCGTGCTAGTGAGAAAGCACCGGCATAGGGGGCTGAGAAGCCAAGGCTCTTTGAGAGAAAGGAGAACGGTTATGAGGAGACAAATGTTTTTTGCAGGGACGACCTGTGAAAAGGTAACAGAGAACACGGTGGTGTTTCAGATTTCGACTGTTAGACAGGAGATTGTGCCCACGAATGGTAGCCACGATTTGTGGGAACGGTTACGAATTCCGGTGGTACGGGCGCCAAAAAGGTTAATGCCTTTAGTGCATCCATATATGGGTGACTATCCGTGTCGAGTTGGACATGTAGATCTTATGTGTGGATCGTTGTGTAGCGGTGATAGTTGCTTTTCTAAAAACGATTTAACGGAGAAATTGTCGAAGGTGATGATGGCGCCGACGGTGGCTGGTACGTCGAGTTTGGTGGCAGTGACGATTATTGACGGCAGGATAATTTTTAAGATTTGGGAGCCGGCAGGTTATCTGGACATTAAGGTATTACCAGATAGAGAATCGCTCGGGAGTTGCAGGTTTGATTTTGGTTTGCAGACGAGTCGGCGGGCAAAGAATGGAGTGCGGATTGCTTACGATGTTGACGAGGCGGGACACCGTTACATCGTAGAGCTCTATCGGGGCAACAGGATTTATGAAACGCGAGACATACACTACAAACCTTTACGGGTGGAAGGGGATACTGTGCCGCATTTTAGTGGCTATATGAATATCTTGGCCGTTCGGTAAGGAGGAAGACCCGAGCTAAGCTCGGGTCTTTGACATGGTAGGGAATATTGGGCCGAATAGACATGGCTTCGGCGGTTTGTTGTAAAAATGACACGTACAGGGGTATAGGTGTTGTAGTGATAACAACGATGAATGTGAAATTAACATGCTCATGTTGTTATCATGACAACGGCTATAAGAAAATATACAACAAAATGTTGTAAAAAATACAACAATATGATTATGGTAATTAACAGATATAAAATGGCGAATGTTGTAAAAAATACAACAGATTTTGGCGAAAAAGTCTTGAAATATTAACATAAACGTGATAGGATGGGGATAAGTCCAAATTCAAACAAACACGGACAAACAAAAATGCACCTTATTAAATTAAAAAGCGGTTTCGGCAGGCCCGAAGGTAATTTCTAGCCATAAATTACACACTCCTAGGAGTTACCTCAAGTTTGCGGAAAGCGCAAACCACAAACTACGTTAGTCTCATCGCACATTGAAAACAACAATGAGATTTACGGGAGTTTACACGTATGCTTCACTACGCGTGGAGCGATCAAACGGGGAATGGGGAAAGTTGTGGCCCAAAGTAATATAGATTTTTTGCCAGATAACTTACCCATTTCCTCCTTGAAATCCTAAGTGCCACGATGTACGGAAGGTGGAGGGGAGGAGAAAAATCTTTTTGAATTAGAGGTGTTGAGACTAATTTAGTTGTATTTGCCGGATGGCGGGGTTTCTGAGGGGGTTCCTGATTGCGTTTCAGATTTGGCGGTGATAGAATAAGGTTATGCCTAAACGTCTAATTCCAGTTCTTAGTTTGGCGGCAGCAATTGTATTGCTGGTGATGTTGAACTTTACCACCCCTGCGGGCGTCGGACCGCCAGGGGTTTTGGTGTTTTTTGGAGCGGGCTATCTTTTGATGTATGGCATTGCTTATTTGGTGGTGAAGGTATTTGCGGCGGTGGGGCGACACCGGATGGGACGAAAGCAATATCTTTATGCGGCAGTGCTGGCGTTTGGACCGATTATGCTGTTGCTTGCACAGTCACTGGGGTCGGTGAGTTTTTTGACGGTGGGGTTAATGGTAGTATTTGTATTCTTGGCTTGCTTCTTGATTAGCAAAAAGTGAATTGATTGGCGCTCATGGTGCTCAAGCGCCAATTTTTGTTATGAGGACTCCCAGTTTCCCGATATTTTTATGGTTAAAATTTGTGAACAACGGCGGAAATATATGGTAGAATAAAGGTAATGAATATTTTTGGAGGCAGAGAAGCTAAGGATTTAACCGCAGAAATTGATCGCGAAACAGATGCGGCGGTATTGGCTGAGGCCGAAGCTACTAAGATGGAGACGGCGACAAAAACAGAGCAAGCGAAAGTGGCGGGAGTTGAGAGCTTGGCTGAGAAGGCGCGGACAGAGGCGGCGAAGACTGAGATGCATGAACTGGAGCAGGGTCCAGGTTGGCAGGCAGGAGAGGTGTCAGCTCAGGCGCGGATGTTGGGGAGCGCAGCACTAGAGCAAACAGTAATAGCAAGTAATGAGGCAATTAAAGAGCAGGTAGCGATCGAAAATGGCTATGTTGATACGGGTCTCGCGGTCGGGCGGAATGTAATTGGGGGCGAGAGTGAAAAGCAAGTCAAAGAGAGAATTCGTGATGATCTTGAAGACGCAAGGATGGAGGAAAAGGTGGATTTGCCGCCGGAATTACGGGGTCAGGCGGAGATTTTGTCGAAAAATCAGGAGAGTTTGGCGAAGGGAACGGTAGCGGTAATGGATCAGATGATGAAGCGGCGTGACTTAAAACCAGCACAGCTGGAGCGACAAGCGTGGCGGATGAAGATGAAAATGCTTGAAACTATCGGTCGAAAATTCGGAGTAAGGAACTGATGTTGGGGATGTTGATTGCTCTAGGGGTGGTGTTCGCAGTGGCGGTGTTGTTTGTGATGGTGCGAGTGGGGCAGAAGCGCAAAGCGAAGGATTATGAGCGGGGGTTAAAAATGATACCGATGCTGATTCATCTGCCACCGTCGACGGACGATATCGAGGGGAAGGGTCGAGACGAGCGTGACGTGACGAATGAAGCGATTTCGCAGGCGCAGGTGATGTATGCGATTATTGCGTCAACACTTACAAAGGGCTTCAAGAGTAAGCTATATGGGCAGAAGCATTTGTCGTTTGAAGTTGTAGCGGCGAATGGTCTGATTAAATATTATGCAGTGGTGCCAGCGGTAATGACGGAAACGGTGAAACAGGCGGTATTATCGGCTTATCCGACGGCGCGGTTGGAGGAAATTGAACCAGATAGCATTTTTACAGAAAATACGACCATCGATATGCTGGCAGGTGGTGAGCTGAAGTTAAAGAAAGAATATATATATCCGATTGCGACTTATGAGGAAACACAGCGGGACGCGAGCCTTGCGATTCTTAACGCGATGGCGGGGACAAAAGTGGGGGAAGGATTGGCATTACAGGTGTTGATAAGGCCGACGGACGGGAGCTGGACAAGAAATTCCGAGCAGTGGGTACAAAATTTAAGTCGTGGCAAGAAACGGTCGGCGGGGAGTGCAAATTTTGTGTCCGGCGTGGCGGATTTTGCGAAGGATGCGCTTTTTGCGTTTTGGCGAGCGCCAGAAGTGCACGAGAAAACAGCAAGCGAAGGCCCGCAACTGTCGAATTTGGACCGCGATGCGATGAGCGCGGTTGAGCAAAAGACGAAATATCCGGGTTTTGAAACGTTGGTGCGGATTGTGGCAAGTTCAAGCAACAAGGTACGTTCGGAGGCGATGCTGGGGAGCGTGGTGGCGGCGTTCGCACAGTTTGATGCGCAGAATTATAATGGTTTTGAATACGACGCCATAAAGGATATGCGAAAGCTGACAACTGATTATATATTTCGATTCTTTGCGCGCAAGGAGCGCAATAATATATTAAATAGCGTGGAACTGGCGTCGATTTTCCATTTGCCAGCGCAAAATGCGATTCCAACATCGCAGGTGGAGCGACAAGCGACAAAGCAGGTGGAGGGCCCGGCGAAATTGGTGGCGGATGGTGTGATGTTGGGGGTGAATGAGTTTCGTGGGGAGATTAAGGAGATCCGATTATCGGAGAATGACCGGAGGCGACATACTTATGTAATTGGGTCGACCGGTATGGGTAAATCGGTACTTCTCACAAACGTGGCCTATCAGGATATGCTAGATGGGCGCGGATTTGCCTTTATTGATCCGCATGGGGACGCGGTGGAGCTTTTGATGAGTAAAGTGCCGGAAGACCGGATTGATGATGTGATTTATTTTGATCCGGCAGATATTGAGCACCCGATTGGGATGAACATGTTTGAGTTTTCGACGCCCGACCAGAAGGACTTTATTGTGCAAGAGGGAATAAACATGCTTCAGAGTTTGTTTGATCCAGCAAATCAGGGGTTCTTTGGGCCGCGTGGGCAGCATATGTTCCGTAATGCGGCGTTGCTACTAATGAGCGATCCGCACGGAGCGACTTTTATTGATATCCCGCAATGTTTTACGGACCCAGCGTTTGTGAAGAGTAAGTTGAAATACGTGACTGATAAGGCAGTGTATGATTATTGGACGAAGGAATTTCCGGCTTCGCAGAAGTCGAACGATGCGGGCGAGGTGATTACGTGGTTTGCATCGAAGTGGGGGCCGTTCCTGAGCAATACAACGATGCGCAATATCCTTGGGCAAGCCAAAAGCGGTTTCAATATTCGGGAAATTATGGATAGCAAGAAAATCTTTCTTGTAAACTTGTCAAAGGGGCGGCTTGGGGATATTAACTCGCAGTTGCTTGGTATGATCTTGGTGATGAAATTCCAGCAGGCGGCGATGAGCCGGGCGGACATTCCGGAAGATCAGCGGCAGGATTTCTGTTTGTTTGTGGACGAGTTTCAGAATTTTGCGACGGAGAGTTTTGAGAGCATTTTGTCGGAGGCACGCAAATATCGGCTGAATCTTTTCCTGGCAAACCAGTTCATGACACAGCTAACAGATAAGATTCGGGAGGGGATTCTCGGGAACGTGGGAACGTTGATGGCGGGGCGGCTAGGTGTGACGGACGCGGAATTGATGGAGAAGGCATTCCAGCCAGTGTTTAACGCGGAGGACCTGCATAAACAAGGGAATTATCAGGCGATCGCAACGGTAATGATGTATAATTTGCCGAGTTCGCCGTTTACGATGAAACTTTTGCCACCGATGGGTGAGGCGAATGCGGAACTGCTCGCGACGATGAAGGCGTATTCGGCGGCGAAATTTGGGAAAACGCGGGCGGAAGTTGAAGAAGAGATTAAGCGGCGCTGGCAAGTGGAAGAGGCGGAGATGAAGGCAGTTTCTGATGGGGTATCTGGAGGCAAGGGTTTGGGGCCGATTGGAGAATTGGAGAAGGTGCAGAACTCCACGGTGGGCGAGAAAGAGAGCTTCCTTGCGGCCTGGGAGAAGAAAAAGGCAAGGATGGAGGTGAGCCAAGCGGAAACGGCACTTGTGGGTGCACCAGAGGCTCTGGATGGGGGCTCAAATGCAGAAGCGCTATCTAGTGGCTCTCAGAATGTAGAAACGCAGGGCGAGGCAGTATTTAAGGTAAAACGGTGAAAATTGAGGTGTCGGAATTGATTTAGGCTGAGCTTGACTTTATGAGGTGTCTGCGATAAAATATAGAGGTAAGTAAGCTGAGGTACAGTCATGTCTGAAAAACAAAAAAGTGATGGGCAAAATTACGGGGCAGAACAAATCCAGGTTTTGGATGGGCTTGAGCACGTGCGTGTGCGTCCTGGTATGTATATTGGGTCAACGGGTTTTGACGGCCTACATCATCTTTTGAAGGAAATTGCTGATAACTCGATCGACGAGGCGATTGCTGGTTTTGCGAACAAGGTAGATATTACATTGCTTGCGGACGGGGGTGTGAAAGTAGTAGATAATGGTCGTGGTATTCCAGTCGATATCCACCCGAAGACCAAGAAATCAGCTCTTGAAACAGTACTGACGGTGCTTAACGCTGGTGGTAAGTTTGGTGGGGGTGGGTATAAGGTGTCATCAGGTCTGCATGGTGTGGGTTCGAGCGTGGTGAATGCGCTATCTACTCATATGATTGCCGAGGTTTATAAAAATGACAAGACGCATCACATTGAATTTGATACCGGGAAGACTTGGGACAAAGGTCTAGTAGTGACGCCAGGTGAACAGGGGCGGACGGGGTCGGCGATTACTTTTTACCCAGATCCAGCGATTTTCAAGGAGACAATAACTTTTGATTACGACTGGGTGTCGAACTACGCTAGACATCAGGCTTATCTGACGAAAGGCGTACTGATTACCGTCAAAGATGAGCGGACGGGACAGCGCGAAGCGTTTTACTTTGAAGGGGGAATTCGGAGCTATGTTAGGCGCTTGAATGAGGGGAAAGAGGTGGTGGATGATGACATTTTCTATGTCGAGAAGGACATTGAAGATTCACAGGTAGAAGTAGCATTACAGTATAATGACAGCTTTGCTGAGGTGATTAAGCCATTTGCTAATAATGTGCTGACGCCGGATGGTGGTAAGCACGTTGAGGGGTTCCGAAGCGCGATGACGCGTGTGATTAATGATTATGCACGCAAGAATGGGCTCTTGAAGGAAAAAGAGTCAAATTTGACTGGTGATGATATAAAAGAAGGTCTTACGGCGGTGATTTTGGTGAAGTTGCCAGATCCGCAGTTTGAGGGCCAGACGAAGAATAAACTGGGCAATCCGGAGGTACGGGGTTACGTCGATAAGGTAATGACTGAGTATTTTGGTTATTATCTGGAAGAAAATCCGGCGGTCGCAAAGAAAATTATCAACAAGGCAACTTTGGCGGCACGAGCACGCAAGGCGGCACGAGCAGCGCGTGATAATGTCATTCGTAAAGGTGCGTTTGAAGGTTTGAATTTGCCTTCAAAATTGGCAGATTGTTCAAGCCGAGATCGAGCGGAATGCGAACTCTTTATCGTAGAGGGTAATTCGGCGGCTGGTTCGGCGAAAGAAGGACGCAACCCGAAGATTCAGGCGATTTTGCCATTGCGTGGTAAGGTGTTGAATACTGAGCGGGCGCGACTTGATAAGATGCTGGCGAATCAGGAACTAGTGAGTCTAATTAAGGGTCTTGGGGTGGGGATTGGCGAACAATTTGATATTGGCGGGCTTCGGTATGACAAGATTATTTTCATGACGGATGCCGATGTAGATGGTTTGCATATTGCGACACTACTTATGACATTCTTTTTCCGCTATATGCCAGAGGTGATCAAGGCGGGGCACGTGTATTTGGCGAAGCCGCCGCTATTTGGTCTAACGAAGGGAACGGGGAATAACCGTAAGATTGATTATGTTTATGACGAGGTGGCACTAGAGAAGAAATTGGCGGAGAAGATTGAGGAGCGACGCAAAGCTGGTACGAAGATTGATGAGAGCCAGGAAAGATTCAAGCAGGCAGGTTATACAGCACAAAATCGTTTCAAGGGTCTTGGTGAAATGGATGCGAAGCAGCTTTGGGAGACGACGATGGATCCGGAGAATAGGATTTTGGTGCAAGTTCATATTGATGATGCAGAAAAATGTGATGCAGTATTTACGAAATTAATGGGTGACCAAGTTGACCTGAGGAAGAATTTCATTCAGGCTGGGGCGGCGACGGTTGATCTGGATGAATTGGATTTCTAAGGGAAGGAGTAGAGAATGGCGGAAAAAGATGTAGAAAATATGGGCAAGAACCCCGAGGTGAATCCAGAGGGGAATTCGGAAGTGCAGGCAGATGGCGTGATTAACGGTGTGGTTGAGGGGGTGAAAGATGGTATTGAGCAGCGTGACGTCGAAAGTACGATGGAACGGTATTTCTTGCGCTATTCGATGTCGGTGATTATTGACCGGGCTTTGCCAGATGTGCGTGATGGTTTGAAACCAGTGAACCGGCGGATTCTCTATGCGATGAATAAGAATGGCTGGAAGGCGCCGCATGCAACGGTAAAATCAGCTCGTATCGTTGGTGAAGTGATGGGTAAATATCACCCGCATGGTGATTCGTCGATTTATGATGCAATGGTGAACTTGGCGCAGCCTTGGAAGATGCGCTATACCTTGGTGGAGGGACAAGGTAACTTCGGTTCGATGGATGGGGATGATCCAGCGGCTTCGCGTTATACGGAGGCGCGGATGGACAAGGTGGGGGCGGAGCTTTTGACCGACATTGAGAAGGAAACAGTAGATTTTCGGGATAACTTTGACGGTAGCGAACAAGAACCGGTAGTGCTGCCGGCGGCAGTGCCGAATATTCTCCTCAATGGACAGATGGGCATCGCGGTTGGTATGGCGACCAATATCCCACCACATAACCTTTCTGAGGTGGTAGATGCGACAGTAGCACAAATTGAAAATCCGGAAATTTCTCTAGAAGAGCTGATGAAGCATGTGAAGGGGCCGGATTTCCCGACAGGGGCGGAAGTTTATGGCGGTGCACCGATGAAACAGGCGTATGCGACTGGGCGTGGTTCGGTAACGATTCGGGCAGTAGCGAACATCGAAGAGAAGAAGAATGGGCGCTATGCGATTGTGATTACGGAAGTGCCGTATGGCATGAGTAAGGAAGCTTTCATCGAAAAAGTACGGGAATTGGTGCTAAATAAAAAGCTTGACCATATTGCGGATGCGCGCGATGAAAGTGCGCGCGGAAAAATTCGCGTGGTGGTGGAATTAAAGAAGGATGCCTTTCCGAAGAAGATTTTGAATCAACTTTACCGGATGACGCAGCTGCAGACGACGTTCCATTATAATATGTTGGCGTTGGTTGATGGGGTACAACCACGGATTTTGGGTCTGAAGGAAATCTTGGCGGAGTTTATTAAGCATCGTCAGAAAGTGGTGCGACGCCGGACGGAATTCGACCTGAGGAAGGCGAAAGAACGTGCGCATATTTTGGAAGGTTTGAAGATTGCGCTAGACAATATTGACGAAGTGATCAAGACGATTCGCGAGAGTTATGATGACGCGGATAAGCGCTTGATGGAGCGGTTCGGGTTGTCGGAAATTCAGGCGGCGGCGATTCTCGCAATGCAGTTACGCCGTTTGCAAGGCTTAGAGCGTGACAAGATTGAAGAAGAATTGAAGGCTTTGCACGAGCTAATCAAGAAACTTGAGGCGATTCTTGCGGATGAGCAGGAAGTGCTACGTGTTGTCAAAGAAGAGCTGATCGCCATGAAAGAAAAATATGGTGACGAGCGCAAGAGCAAGATGATTAACCACGAGGTGGGGAAATTCTCGGAGGAAGAGCTGATCCCGGAGGAAGATAGCGTGATTTTGCTGACGACTGAAGGTTACATGAAGCGGGTCTTGCAGGACGATTTCAAGCGGCAGGGGCGTGGTGGTAAAGGTCGCCGAGGAATGACTACGAAGGAAGAGGATGTGATTTCGGAGATTGTGACGGCAAGCTCGCACGATTATCTATTATTCTTTACGAGCCAAGGTCGGTTGTTCAGATTACGGGCATTTGAAGTGCCACAGGCGTCGATGACGGCAAAAGGAACGGCGGCAGTGAATTTGCTGAATATGCACCCAGATGAGAAAGTAACAGCGGTGATTAAACAGGGGGAGAATCCGGAAGGTTACCTCTTTATGGTGACGAAGAAGGGGACAATCAAGAAGACTGCGGTCAAAGAATATCTGAATGTGCGGGCGAATGGTTTGATTGCAATTAAGTTGGATGCGGGTGATGAACTACGCGGTATTCAGGAGACGACTGGAGACCAAGAGATTATTATTTCGACTTCGGCGGGGCAAGCAACGCGCTTTAGTGAGAAAGACGTGCGTTCAATGGGGCGGTCGGCACGTGGCGTGCGGGGAATGAGGCTCAGACCGAAAGATGAGATTGTGGGGATGGACATTGTACGTGATAAAGATCAGAAGTTGCTAGTGATTGCAGCGAATGGCTTTGGCAAGGTGACGCCGGTGGAGGGAATTGCGGCGCATAGTCGTGGTGGTGTTGGCGTCAAGGTGGCCGCAGTGACGGAGAAGACTGGACCGATTGTGGCGGTGCATACGCTGGATCCGGAAGCGAAAGAAGTGATCATGATGTCGACGAAGGGTCAGGCGATTCGGGTGGCAGTGAAGGAAATTCCGAAGCTGGGTCGGGCAACGCAAGGGGTACGAATTATGCGGATGAACGATGGGGATGCGGTGGCGAGTATCGGAATAGTGCTGCCGGATGAAAAGGAAGATGAATAAGAAAACTGGTTTTATTATTGCGGGGATTGTAACAGCTTTTGCCGTGCTAGTGGGGGTGTCTTTATTACAAAAGCGACCGCAAGAAGATTCGGTTGATTATAGGCAGTATAAACTGAATGTTATCACGGATTTGGCTAGCAAGAATAACTATAAAGACTTGGATTTACATAGCGTGCTATCGGCTACGGATGCGAGCGGGAATTTGCCGGAAAATATCAACGGCGATAAAGATGCGCCGGTGAAGATTTATGAGTATGCTGATTACCCATGTAGCTATTGCGGATTGATGAATCCGGTGCTAAATGAGATTGTTGAGGATTACGACGGACAAGTGGCGGTAGTGTTTCGTTCTTATATCCTGTCGTATCATGAAAAGAACGGTGTGCCGGCGGCTTCGGCGGCGAATGCGGCGGCAATTCAGGGGTATTGGAAGAAGTATAAGGATTTGTTGTTTGAAAATCAGGACGATTGGTTCTACTCGACGGGGGCGGATTTGCAGGAGCAGCTGGAAGAATACTTTGAGGAAGCGTCTGACGGTAAGGGTGATCTGGAAAAATTCCGAGAGGATATGAAGAGTGAAGCGGTCGAAAAGAAAATTGCCTTTGATTATGGTATTGGGGACAAGCTAGAAATTGGAGGAACACCCTGGATTTATATTGATGGGAATTGGATTGAGAATAAGGGGAGTGACGGTAAAGGACTATCGCCAGTGGAATATGGTAAGAAGATTCGGGCGGTGATTGACGAGAAACTGGGGCGTTAGGTTAGTTTTCATCTCGCTTATAGTTAAAATATTTGTTCAGAGTTTTTGAAAGATTTTTGGACTTTTTTGGATGAAATAGCTCAGTTTACTTGTAGTTTTGGAAAAATTTGATATATACTCGCTTCATTATTAAAAATGGAGGAAATTATGTCCAAAATTATAGCAATTTTAAGCGCAACGTTAATGGCGGCTGGGGCGATTGGTGGGTTGAGTTTGGTGGTAACGGCGCCAGTTTCGGCGGCAGAGCCGACTGGATTGCAGGAAAATACTGATGATGGGATCTTTCGGGTGATGAGGTTGGATCCGTATGCGGGGATGATGCGGTTAAAGTTAGTGATTCCGGAGGGAAAAACATTGAAAAGAGTAGTGACAGCACGACCGGACGAAGATCGGTATCGCCTGATGTCGGAGTTGGATACGTCGGCGCTGAAGGTGCTAGATGGAGATGCGGAGGGGCTAATCCTAAGTGAGTTTGCGAATCCGGAGCTGATGATGCTGGGGCAGGTGTTTGACAACTGGGTGGGGTTTTCGGTTTATGATTATCTAGAGACGGGTTTGAGATTTTTGGAGTTGAACCCGGCTGATGTGATGTACGTGGGGATACTTTTGCAGGATACTGAAACTGGGGAGGAAATTAGGTATTATCATAAGGTAAATTATCGGAGTTGCGCACATGAACAGGTGATTATCTCTGGTGATATTATTATGTGCGAAGTGGAGCATGGAGCGGGGGAGTCGATTTATGTGCCGGAAGCTACGGGGCTGACTGGTGAGGCACCAACTTGGGAAGAAGAATTGGTGATATTGGCGAAGGATACTGTGAAGGAATATTTTGATGAGTTGAAAGCTTTAGAAAAAGCGAAGGATGAGGGTGGAAAAATTGAGGTGGGGCAGATTGAGGCTCTGAAAGTAAAAGGGGAGGGGATGGATTTTGCGAAATTTCCAGAACTTTCGGAGATTAAGGCGATAAAAGCGGATTTTTTGATGAGGGTAGAGGCTCTAAATAGTACGGAAACGGGAACGGGCCAGGGAACTGGGCAAGGAACTGGCATGGGACAAGGTAGCGGGCATGGGCCGAATCAACTACCGAGCTCGGGGCTGGGCGTTTCGGGTAATTCTGGGGTTCAAAGTGCAACGAAGCCTCAAAGTGTGATAGAGATTCAAAGTGGGTCTAGAGTTCAAAGTACTTCTGGTAGCTCAACAGGGAGTGAGGGCGAGAATGACGCGAGAGTAGAGCAAGTGTCGGAATTTGGTATGGGGCTTGGTGGGGAATGGGTGGAAGACCAAGAAGAATTGGCAGTACCGAAACTGGGCGGTTCGTGGGCGGAACGGTATGGAATAGCGTTATTGATTGCGGGAGCAAGTTTGATAGGAGTGACGGGTTGGTTCTTGATAGGGATGCTCATCAAGGGTTTAACTAACTAATCCAGAAAGAAACAATGTAAAACAAAAAGAACAACCTTTA
>CAQOWG010000002.1 GCA_948851665.1 uncultured Candidatus Saccharibacteria bacterium | reverse complement strand
TAAAGGTTGTTCTTTTTGTTTTACATTGTTTCTTTCTGGATTAGTTAGTTAAACCATCCCTATAAAAGGGGTTGCAATCTTGAAGAATCTGTGCTACAATGATACATGTATAGTTAAATAACGATAGACGTTAACTAGACGATCAGGAAAGGCCCATACGGGAACCACCCATTAGTCTAGCTTTCGTGTGTCATAAGGGAAAGGAAAAGGATGCAAGTCATCATCGGCACCAAAATTGGTATGACCCAGATCATCGGCGACGACGGTATCGTGACTCCAGTTACGATTTTGCAAGCCGACCCCTCCACAGTGACTCAGATTAAAACTGTCGAAACCGACGGTTATAACGCTGTGCAGTTGGGTTACGGTCAGGGTAAGAATCTGAGCAAGTCGGTTGCTGGCCACGTCAAGTCGGCTGGGATCACTCCAAAAGTCCTCAAAGAGTTCCGCACCGAAGGTGCGCCCGAGCTCAAAGTTGGGGATAAAATTAGCGTCGAGAGTTTCAACCTC
The DNA here is from genome assembly GCA_948851665.1 of uncultured Candidatus Saccharibacteria bacterium. GTDB lineage: Bacteria > Patescibacteriota > Saccharimonadia > Saccharimonadales > Saccharimonadaceae > Nanosyncoccus. Next base: position 122,127 of record CAQOWG010000002.1, on the reverse strand, counting down.
GGCGACAAAGTCCAAGTAACAGGTATCTCCAAGGGTAAAGGTTACGCTGGTACAGTCAAACGCTGGAACTTCAACGAGTCGCGCAATACGCACGGTTTCAAAGGCAATATTCGCCGTGTCGGTTCCATCGGTTCGATGTATCCACAAAAAGTTTTTAAAGGTAAACGTATGCCAGGCCGCATGGGCCACGATCAGGTAACTGTCAAGAATTTGGTGGTTGCCTATATTGATGCCGAAAATAATCTAATCGGCCTCAAAGGCGCTGTTCCTGGTCCAAAGAAGGGCATCGTCACCGTAATCGCAGAGGGAAAGGAGTAATATGGCAGAATTGAACAAAGACGTCTTTGGCCTCGAAGTCAACAACCACGAACTCCTCAAGACCGCTTACGACGCATATCTCGCCAACTCCCGCAGCTCTCACGCTAAAACTTTAAAGCGTGGCGAAGTACGTGGTGGCGGCAAAAAGCCTTGGAAACAGAAAGGTACTGGTCGCGCTCGTTTCGGTTCGACTCGCAACCCAATCTGGCGCCATGGTGGTGTGGCATTTGGTCGCACAGGCGAAGAAAACTTCACCAAGAAGCTATCTAAGAGCGCCAAGAAAATCGCCGTTCGCCAGGCTCTTAGTCTCAAGAGCGCCGAGAAAGCCATCATTACGATTGCTACCTTCGCTTGTCCAGATGGCAAAGCCAAGGAAACCGTCAAGATGCTAAAAGACAACAAAATCAGTGACAACGAAAAAGTTCTTTTGGTTGTCTCCGTAAAAGATGAATTGGTAAATCGCGCTACCAACAATGTTAATAACGTCAAAGTTGTCCGCCCTACCTACCTCAACGTCTTCGACATCTTGAATGCTGACAAAATCATCATCTCCGAGAAATCTCTCCCGATGATTGAAAACTGGCTAATGGATAAGGAGGAAGCATAATGAAATCCGTTCAATATATTCCTCGCGCCACTGAAAAAGCCTACAACGCCCAGACTCAGAACAAATACGTCTTCTATGTACCAAAGAGCGCCAGCAAGCAAGCTATCGCTAAAGCCATCGCTGAAGCTTTCAAAGTTACTGTCGTAGATGTCCAAGTTTTGTGCCGCAAAGGCAAGGCTACTCGCTTCTCGCGCGGTAAACATGCCTACCCTGGTATCACTTTCCGCCAGGACCACAAGGTCGCTTATATTACCGTCAAGGCCGGCGATAAAATCCCTGTCTTCGAAGAAGCTAAGCAAGCCGACGAAAAGGCCAGCAAGAAAGCTGAAAAAGCTGATAAAAAGACCGAAAAAGTCGAAAAGAAAACTACTAAAAAAGTCGCTAAGAAGGAGGAGAAATAATGAGTATCAAAGCTTATCGTCCTACTACTCCGGCTCAGCGCCAGAAAACTACTCAAGATTTTGACCAAATTACCACCAAGAAGCCGATGAAGTCCCTGCTCGCCAGCAAAAAACAAATGGCCGGCAAAAACAATCAAGGTCGCATTACCGTGCGTCATCGTGGTGGTGGCGTCAAGCGTCATTACCGCATGGTTACCTATAATCTACCAAAAGGTATGACTTTCCAGATTATGGAAATTGAGTACGATCCAAACCGCAGCGCCCGTATCGCCCGCGTTAAAGATCAGAACGACACTTTCTACTATGTTATTGCCGATAATAACATGCGCAAAGGTATGTCCTTCTCCACTGGCGAAAAAGCCGCCGTTGAAACTTCCAACCGTTTGCCAATCGAGCAAATTCCAGTTGGTACGTTCATCTACGCTATTGAACTCACGCCTGGTCGCGGCGCACAAATGGTCCGCTCGGCCGGCACCAGCGCTCAGCTAATGGCTAAAGAAAATGGCTACGCTACTCTCAAGATGCCATCCGGCGAAATGCGTAAGGTGCTCGTCGCCTGCGAAGCCAGCATCGGTACCGTCGGCAACGAACAACACCAGAACATCAAAATCGGTTCTGCTGGTCGTCGTCGCCGCAAAGGTATCCGCCCAACCGTTCGCGGTGTCGTAATGAACGCTACGGATCACCCACACGGTGGTGGTGACGGTGGTCGCCACGGTACTGGTAAAGCACCGCGTACCCCATGGGGTCAATTGACACTTGGGTTTAGGACCCGCCATAACAAGAAAACTAATAAAATGATCGTGCGCAGCCGCCACGAAGGAAAGAGGAAATAATGTCTCGGAGTATGAAGAAAGGTCCATTCGTGGACTACAAGCTCGCGAAGAAAGTTGCTGCTCTCTCCGCTGAGGATCGCACCGTGATTAAAACCTGGGCTCGCCAGTCCACCATCTCTCCAGAAATGGTCGGTCGCACCATTGCCGTACACAACGGCAAAGTCCATGTCCCGGTTTTCATCAGCGAGAATATGGTTGGACACAAGCTCGGTGAGTTTTCACCAACCCGCAAATTCAAGCGCCACGGCGGCAAAAAGGCCGCTGAAGCCGCTGCTGCAAAGGGAGGTAAATAATGGCTACTATCTTCGCACACGCAGTTATTAAGGGCGTTGACAGCCAGCCCCGCAAAACTAATGTCGTCGCCAGCTTAGTTCGCGACCGTTACGTCGCCGACGCCGTGGTAATTCTCGAGAATACCCCACGTCGCGCCGCTCGCGCCGTCCGCAAGGCCATTGAAAGCGCTGCCGCCAACTTGCTTAACAACTCCGGCGTCAGCATCGACCCAAAGAGCATTCGCATCGCCCGCATCAATGTCACTGCTGGCACCCGCATGCGCCGCTATGTTCCAGCTTCTCGTGGTCGCGCCTTACCTTACGAAAAAATCTCCAGCAACATCTTTGTCGAAGTTGCCGGCGAAGAAAAAGTTAAGAAAACTACCGATAAGCCAGCTGCCGAAACCGCAGCAGATAAAAAGGAGGAAAAGTAATGGGTCAGAAAGTTAATCCCGTTTCTTATCGTCTCCAGATCAGCAAAGATTGGTCTTCCAAGTGGTTTACCCGCAAGGCAGACTTTCGGAACTGGCTGGTAGAGGATACCAAGATTCGCGATTTGATCGAAAAACGCTTCGAAAGCCGCCCGACCATTGCTCGGGTCAATATCGAACGTAGCGCCAATCTTACCACCATCACAATCTTGACCGCCAAAGCCGGTGCCGTGATTGGTAAACAAGGTGCTGGTATCAACGAACTCAAGAAAGAACTTGAGAAAATCGTTAGTGGGCCAATCCGCATCAACGTCGAAGAAGTTAAAAAACCGGAACTCTCCGCTAAATTGGTCGCCGAAAATATCGGCTTCCAGCTCGGTAAGCGCATGAACTTCCGCCGCGCAGTCAAAATGGCCTGCCAAAGCACCATGAATGCTGGCGCCAAAGGGATTCGCGTCGAAGTTTCCGGCCGCTTGAATGGTGCCGAGATGTCTCGTCGTGAAAAGTTTATTGAAGGTTCCGTGCCTCTGCACACCTTGCGCGCTGATGTGGATTTCCACATTTGCCACGCCAAAACCGTCGCTGGTATTGTTGGTGTAAAGGTCTGGATCTATAAGGGGGAGAAATAATATGTCGTTACTCGTACCGCGCCGCGAAGCGCACCGCAAAGTTCGCAAAGGCAAAAACGAAGGCGTCGCCACCCGCTGCAATACTGTAGCTTTCGGTGACTGGGGTTTGATGTCACTCGACAACGAACGCGTCACCAGCCGCCAAATCGAAGCCGCTCGTCAAGCTATCACTCGCTACGTTAAACGTGGTGGTAAAATCTGGATTCGGATCTTCCCGCACACTCCAGTCACCAAAAAGCCACTTGATGTCAAAATGGGTAGCGGTAAAGGCGAACCTCAATTCTATGTTGCCAAAGTTAAAGCTGGCACCGTGATGTTTGAGATCAGCGATGTTACCGAAGAGCAAGCTAAAGAAGCCTTCCGCTTGGCTGGTCACAAATTGCCTGTTCGTACAAAAATTATTAAAAAGGAGGAGTTCTAATGGCTGGAGAACTAACTGGTATTGTGAGTTCCGCTGGACGCGATAAAACCATCACGGTTTCCATCGCAAGTCGTGAAACTCATCCGCTCTATCGCAAGCAATATACCAAAACCCGTAAATACACTGCCCATGATGAGCAGAATGAGGCCGGGGTTGGCGACAAAGTCGCTATCGTGCCTTGTCGTCCTCTTTCCAAAACCAAGAGCTATAAGCTCGTCAAGGTATTGGAGAAGTCACACGACGCTATCGAACTGAAAGATGATGTTGTTGCCAAAGATGCCGGCGACAAGCGTCTTGCAGAATCAGAGGGGGAGGAGAACTAAAATGATTCAACAGGAAACTAGATTAAAAGTTGCTGACAACAGTGGCGCCAAAGAGCTTGGTGTAATCCGGGTCCTTGGTGGTACGCGCGCACGTTATGCTCGCGTTGGTGATATTGTCACCTGCAGCGTCAAAGACGCATCCCCCACTGGCAACGTCAAAAAGAAAGCCGTGGTTAAAGCCGTTATCGTCCGCACTCGACAACAAATTCGTCGCCCAGATGGTTCAACCATCCGCTTCGACGACAACGCCGCCGTGCTTGTTAACGACGACAAGACCCCTAAAGGCACTCGTGTTTTCGGGCCCGTCCCCCGCGAACTCCGCGAGCTTGGCTTCAACAAGATTATTAGCTTGGCACCGGAGGTACTCTAATGGCTAAAATGTTAAAAGTTGGCGATCGCGTCAAAGTTATCGCTGGTAGCAAAAAAGGTACCATCGCCTCAATCGTCAAGGTTGACCGCGCAAACCGCAAAGCTATGCTCAAAGATATTAACGTAGTCGAACGCCATGTACGCGCCAATGCCTACCAAAAGGGTAGCAAAAAGACCGTTCATCTTGGCATTGATTTCTCCAATCTTAAAAAGGAGGATAAGTAATGAGTGATAAATATATCCCACGCTTGAAGACTCAGTACAACGAGACCATCCGTGCTAATCTCAAGAAAGAGCTTGGTCTTGCAAACATCAACCAAGTACCAAAACTCGAAAAAATTACCATCTCCTGTGGCGTCGGCAAAAAACGTGAAGACAAGCGCTTCACCGAAACTGTCGAATTGACCCTCGAGAAAGTCACTGGCCAAAAACCGACCAGCCGTCTCGCCAAAAAGTCTATCGCTACTTTCAAAATCCGCAAAGGTATGGGTGCGCCAGTTGGCTATCTTACCACCTTGCGCGGTGCAAAAATGTACGAATTCTTGGATCGCTTAGTCAATGTCACCTTGCCAAATGTGCACGACTTCCATGGTGTTTCTCGGAAAGCCTTTGACAAACAAGGCAACTACAGCCTTGGTCTCAAAGAACAAACCGTTTTCCCTGAGATTACCTTCGAAGATTCTGCCGTTTTGCATGGTCTAGAAATTACCTTTAATATTAAAAATGGTTCGAAAGAAGGGAGCACCAAATTGTTAGAAGCATTTGGTATGCCGTTTGAGAAGGAGGGCAAATAATATGGCGAAAAAATCTGCCGTCCTCCGCGACGAAAAACGACGCAAAATGTACGAAAAATACAAAGACAAGCGCGCTGAGCTGAAAGCTGCTGGTGACCTCGAGGGTCTTCAAAAACTCCCTCGCAACGCTAGCCCCACCCGGCTCAAAAACCGCGACATGCTTGACGGTCGTCCCCGTGGCTACATGCGCTACTTTGGGCTCAGTCGTATTAACTTCCGCGAAAAAGCCTCGAAAGGCGAAATTCCAGGTGTAACTAAGAGTAGTTGGTAGGAAAGGAGAGAAGATATGTCATTACAATCAACTGATCAAATCGCCGATCTTATCACTCGCATCCGCAACGCCATCATGGTTAGCAAAAATGAGATCCGCGTACCTGTCAGCAAACTCAAAGTTGCTGTCACCGAGGGCTTGAAAAATGCCGGCTACATCGCTGACTACGAAGTCGAAGAAGGTACCCCTCGTGGTACCCTCCACATCGTCATCTGCGAACCTGGTATGCCTGCAAAAATCAACGAGATCACTAAGGTTTCAAAACCTGGTCGCCGCGTTTACGTTGGCGCCGACGAAATCCCCGTTGTTAAATCTGGTCGTGGTCTCGTGCTTATCAGTACCTCAAAAGGTATCATGACTGGCCGCGAAGCCAAAAAAGCTCGCCTCGGCGGCGAACTCCTTGTGAAAGTTTACTAATAACAAATTATTCACAGCAAAATCCCCTCTTACGAGGGGATTTTTGTTATGCAGCAAACTATTCATAAAATAACACAAATCGATATTCTTACTCTTTACACCAATACGTCATTATAGTATAATAGAAAAATTCGTGGCAATTGTGCCAAGTACCAAAAAGGAGGGTTTAACAAAATGAAGTGTTCCAAGAAGTGGCTCGCCGTAGCCACAGCAATAGTCTGTTGCGTCATTAGTTCGCCTGTTTATGCCGAAGAGGAAGCTGACGTACCGATAGCGGAAATTACCGAAGTTCTACCGGAAAGTGCCGAAGCGCCCACCTCTCCACCCGCAGCCGAAGTCGTTGAAGCGCCAACCGAACAGCCTGCAACCGAAATTCCGACCGATGGAGACACCGTTCCAGCCCTATTAGCAGACCACCTTACACCCGAAATATATGAAGGTCTGGAAGATCCAAACGCCAAAATTGTCCTGATCGATATTTCCGATCAGTATGTCTGGGCATTCGAAAACGGTGCGACTGTATTAGAAAGCCCTATGATCAGCGGCAAAGCCAACACCAAAGCCGAGACCTCGCGCGGAGTCTTCTCAATCGTCAAGAAGATACCCGGCAAGTATTTACGCGGCCCCAGAGACAAAAATGGCAATTATGCATGGGAATGTTGGGTAGACTATTGGATGTTGTTTGATAAGAAGCGATCCATCGGGCTACATGATGCCAGCTGGCGTAGCGCAGAGCAATACACTTCCGAAACCTACATTACCAATGGTTCACGCGGTTGCGTCAATTTACCCTGCGATTTCGCACCACTGCTTTACGACTTCATAGAAGTCGGTACACCGGTCATCGTTCAGGACTAAGCCTCCCCAAAACCATCTAAAGAAACCTCGCATCGCGGGGTTTTCTTTTTACCAAAATTCATTTTACCCCTATACAAATCTCCAAAAATATGCTAAAATGGACGAGATATCAATTTAAGGAAGGAAAATATGAGTCGTATCGGAAAACAACCCATCCAAATTCCGGCGGGAGTGACAATCACGGTCGGCGACAAAGATATTGTTGTCGCAGGGCCGAAAGGTTCACTCAACGTTCCGCTTCAGGAAAATGTGGTCGTCACGGTCGAAGACAATCAAATCATCGTGACCCGCAAAGATGACGAACCGAAGTCTCGTGCTTGGCACGGTCTTCAGCGCGCCCTCTTAAACAACGCCGTTCAAGGTGTCACCAAAGGCTTCGAGAAGAAACTCGAAATCAACGGTGTCGGTTTCCGGCTTAGCAGTGTCGGCACTGGTGCCATCGAAATGGCCCTCGGTTTCTCCCATCCGGTCAAATATCAAGCTCCGGCTGGCGTCGAGCTTAAAACCGACAAAATGACCATTACCGTATCAGGTATCGATAAGCAAATGGTTGGTCAAGTAGCCGCCGAAATCCGCGCCCTCAAGAAGCCTGAACCATACAAGGGCAAAGGTATTAAATACGCTGACGAAGTTATTCTTCGCAAGGCAGGAAAGGCAGGGAAGAAATAATGAATAATGTATTTCGCGCCAAGCGCACTCGCGCCAAAATTCATGGCACCGCTGAGCGTCCACGCCTCAGTGTTCATATCAGCAATCAACACGTCACCGCTCAAATCATTGATGACGACAACAGCAAAACGCTCGCTTACGCTTCAACCGTTGGTAGCAAAGCTAAAGGTAGCAAAACCGAGCTCGCAACCGCTATCGGTAAGGAAATCGCCGACAAAGCCAAAAAGGCCAAAATCAAGACTGTCGTCTTCGACCGTGGCGCAAAACTATATGCTGGTCGCATGTCTGCTCTAGCAGATGCCGCCCGCAAGGAAGGATTGGAGTTCTAATGCCCGAAACTGATAAGACTGCAAAAGTCGTCAATAAATCCGGCACCCTCAAGATGGAAGACAATGTCGCCGCTACCAAAGTTCAGCGAGACATCAGTGGTCGCCAAATGGGTCGTCGCAACAATCGTCGTGATCGTGGTCGCAACACCGACACCGCTCCGAAGGAATTTGACACCGTCACCATCAATATTGATCGCGTTTCGCGCACCGTTAAAGGTGGCCGCCGCATGCGTTTCAAAGCCTTGGTCGTGATGGGTAATCACAAGAATAAAGTCGGTATTGGCATTGCCAAAGGTGGAGATGTCACCAGCGCAGTCCAAAAAGCCACTGCTAAGGCTAAGAAGTCAATGATCGAGTTTAACATGGACGGCGAAACCATCTGCCACGAAGTTGAAACTCGCAAAACCGGCGCAGATGTTCTTATGAAACCAGCCGCACCTGGTACTGGTATTATCGCTGGCGGTGTAGTCCGTAGCATTATCGGTCTCACCGGCATCAAGAACCTGATTTCTAAGTCGCTTGGCTCCACCAACAAAGTCAACATTGCTTACGCCGTAATTGACGGCCTCAAAGCCCAGGTTCCACGCAAGGAATGGGTTGGCAACGAAGGCAAAGCCGAAAAAGCCGCCAAGAAGACTCCGACCAAGAAGTCAGCGGAGAAGGAGAATAAGTAATGAAATATAACGATTTACAGGTCAACAAAAATACTCGCCCAACTCGCGCTGGCCGTGGTATTGCTGCTGGTCATGGTAAAACTGCTGGTCGTGGTACAAAAGGCCAAAAAGCCCGTGCTGGTCACAGCAAGATGCCAGCCGGCTTCATGGGCGGCCAACGTGCCATTATGCAAGCTATTCCAAAGCTCAAAGGTTTCAAGAGTCTGCACGATAAAGCTCAAGTCGTCTACACCGATCACCTCAACGAGCTCAGCGGCAAAGTTGATAACTTCACCTTGTTCGACAAGGGGCTCATTAAAACTCCTTACGCCAAGGTCAAGATTATTAGCCGTGGCGAAGTCACGAGCAATCTCAATCTTGAAACTCAATTCGCCAGCAAAACTGCCGTCGAAGCCATCAAGAAAGCTGGTGGTAGTTTCAAAAAAGTCGCTGTGCCTCAGCGCATAGCTACTAAAACCGAAGAATAGAACACTTCACAAAAAAATAAGGCTCCCTAGGGGTCTTATTTTTTATATATAATATATAGCAAAACTCTCACCGATGTGCTAAAATAGAAAAAGGAAAAGTAGAGTTATGGATTTTAAGACTATTTTTAAATCGTTCAAAAACAAGGACATGCTAAAACGTGTCCTAATCATCTGTGGCCTTTTAGTTGTCTATCGTTTTATGGCCCACATTCCGGTCCCGCTAGGTGAACCCGCCACTTTCCAAGAAGCAATCAGCAACCTCATCTCTAGCACCGATTTCGGAAGCTTCCTTAATCTCATCTCTGGTGGCGGTCTTACTACTTTCTCTATTCTACTGGTTGGCATCTCACCATACATTACTGCCTCCATCGTCGTTCAACTAATCACCAAAGCTATTCCACGCCTTGAAGAACTATCAAATGACGGTGAGACTGGTCGCCGTAAAATTAGCCAGTGGACTCGCGTTTTGGCTGTTCCTCTCGCTATAGTCCAGTCGATTGCCTATATCTACATGCTCTATCAATCAGTCATGAGCACCAGTGGTCTTTCTTACACCCCAACCACCGCCGATTGGGTCCTCTCTGTCGCCGCTATGGTGGCTGGATCGATGATCCTCATGTGGTTTGGTGAGTTAATGACCGAACAGGGAATCGGCAACGGTATTTCTATGATTATCTTCACTAGCATCATTTCCCAATTACCGACCACTATGGCCAGCCTGGGTAGCGCACTTTTCGATACTACCACGAGCGCTGGCAGCCTCTCACTCTTCGGTTGGCTCAACCTACCAGTCAACCCTGTCATCTTCTGGGTTATCATCGGCTTCAATCTTGCCCTATTAGCTGTAATTTATTTCCTTGTCAAACTTAATGAAGCCCAACGTATCATCACTATCAATTATGCCAAACGTGTACATGGCAACAGTTCTTATGGCGGGATCAAGTCAATTCTTCCGCTTAAACTCATTGCTGCTGGTGTTGTTCCAGTCATCTTTGCCACTGCATTTCTTTCGCTACCTGCCTTACTCGGCCAAGTCATCCAAACTATCAACCCCGGTAATAGTTTCGGTGTCACCCTCTCCACCCTTTTCACTGCCCCCAATGCCAATACCTTCTCGAGCCTGTACCCGAATGGTATCACCGGCCAATGGTTCTTCTACCCAGCGCTCTATTTCATACTAGTGGTGCTTTTCACCTACTTCTACACCAGCATCATCTTCAATACCAAAGAAATCGCCGACAACCTTCAAAAACAAGGCGGGTTCATTGAGGGCATTCGCCCCGGCAATCAAACCGCCGCCTATCTCGGTCGCACCATCACTCGCCTTAACCTCTTTGGTGCGCTTGCCCTAGGTTTTATCGCCATGCTTCCATTCGCCACTGATTATATCTTCATCATCCTTACCGGTGCACCACTTGGCCTATCTATTTCCGGTACTGGATTGCTAATCATCGTCACCGTTGCTCTCGAAAATCTCCGGCAAATCAATTCGCGTGCATTAATGGTCACCTACGACGAATATAGATAAAGACAAAGGAAAAGGGATGGGAAACGAAAAAAAGATTAAAAAAATCACCGTCTCCGAGGTGAATGAACAGCCGAAGCCTGTAACATCTACCGGTACTAAAATTTCCAGCGCCAAAGCTAGTTCTTCCAGCGTTGCTAAAGTTCGCCCTCGCACCATCATGAAATATCAGCCCAAGAGATCTCGTGCCAAAGTAAAAGTGGACCTCAAAACCGCTGAGGTCGTCGAGAAGAATAAGCCAACACCATCCTCCAAGGCCGAAACTACTGAAGCTGCTCCACAAAATACCCATCACATATTCATCAAGACTCGATATGCCGTACTTTTTGTCACAATCTTGCTGGTGAGCGTTTTCTTCGGCCGAGTCGCCATCTGGGAAGGCCAATATCTCGCCGCCAAAGAAGGCAGTGAACGCTCCGTGGTCGAAGATGAGAAATCTACCACTGAATCCAGCGATGGTATTGATACTACCGAACCCAGCGAAATCGAAATTGCCGAATATCATGTTTCACCACATCTGCCCCGTTATCTATCTATTCGCTCCCTCGGCATCTACAACTCTCGCGTTGAACAATCTGGAATTGACGCCAACGGCGAGATGAGCGTACCCTACAATACCTGGAATACTGGCTGGTATATCAATTCCGATCTGCCCGGAAAAATCGGTGGAACTGCCGTAATTGATGGTCATAGTGGGGACGGGCATTGCATTTTCAATAATCTCCCCCGCATCCAACCCGGCGCCGAAATCATCATCGAAATGGGTGATGAAAAGACCAAATACACCTATGTTGTTACTAGCATAGTCACCAAAAAAATCGGCGAGGAAGCTAATAATTATATGGAAACTGCCCTAGCTCGCAAACCTGGTGTAGCCCAACTCACCCTCATCACCTGTACTGGCGACTGGTGGCAACAAAGTCGCACTTATTCCCACCGGCTCTTTGTTCATGCTGTTCTTAAACAATAGATTTTGGCCGCAAAAACCCTTTACATTTTCATAAAAATTTGCTAAAATAGGAGCGTAATTTATGGCTAGTCAAAAGGAAGTGATTAAACTCACTGGCAAGGTTGTTGAGGCGTTGCCAAACACCCAATTCCGGGTGGAGCTTGAGAACGGTCATAATATCATTGCCCACATAAGTGGACGTATGCGTAAAAACTACATCCGCTTGGTGCCGGGAGACCGGGTCGATGTCGAGTTAACCCCTTACGATCTGACAAAGGGTAGAATCGTTTATCGCGGGCAATAAATATTAAACCACGCCGAAAGGCTGAGTTTTTATTATAAAACCCATTTTTTCGGTATAACGGAAAGGATTTTGACACTGTGAAAGTACGTGCAAGTGTTAAAAAAATCTCCCCAGATGATATCATCGTCCGCCGCAAAGGCGTACTCCGAGTCATCAATAAGAAAAAACCTAAGAATAAGCAAAGGCAGGGTTAAGCATGGCACGAATTGCTAACGTAACCATCCCTTCCGAAAAACAGGTGTGGATTGCCCTCACCTACGTCTTCGGAATCGGGCGGACTACGTCAAAAGCCATCCTTGCGGAGGCCAAAATAGAGCCTACCACTCGGGTGAAAGATCTCACCGAGGCTGAAGTTCAAAAAATCAACGACCTAGTTGGCAAAAACGCCACTGTGGAAGGTGATTTGAAACGCCTCGTGACCAATAATATCAAACGTCTTAAAGACATTAATTCCTACAAAGGTGTCCGTCACAAAGCCGGTCTTCCGGTCAACGGTCAACGTACTCGCACGAATGCACGTACTCGCAAGGGTAAAGCGATCGCTGTTGGTGGCGCACAACCAAAGGCAGCAAGTAAGACTTAGGAGTTAATATGGCAGAAGAAGAAATCAAAGATACTTTGGTAACAACCGAGGCTCCTGAAACTGAAGTCAAGGCCAAAACCAAAGGCAAAAAAGGGAAGCGCACGGTAGGTGCCGGTCAGGTGCATATCCAAGCGACTTTCAACAATACCATTGTTACCGTCACTGACAAAAACGGTGGCGCACTTACCGCTAGCTCCGCTGGTGCCAACGGCTTCCGCGGAAGCAAAAAAGGTACGGCCTATGCCGCACAAATTGCCGCCGAGAAAGCACTTGATGTCGCTAAGCGCGACTATGGACTAAACAGCGTCGATGTTTTCGTCAATGGCATCGGTCTTGGTCGTGATAGCGCTATTCGTGCCATCTCTAGCGTTGGTATTCGTATTGATAGTATTACTGATGTAACCCCAATCGCGCACGGTGGCGTGCGTCCTAAGGGAGAAAGGAAACCGTAATGGCACGAGATATTTCTCCAATCGTCAAACAGAGCCGTCGTGAAGGCTATGCCCTCGCCCCCAAGGCTCATAAGGTGATGGCCAAAAAATCCGGCATTCCGGGTGAACATGCCGACATGCGCGTTCGCGGTGGCAGTCTCTATCTGACCCAGCTCCGTGAAAAGCAGAAGGTACGCCGTCTCTATGGTCTACTTGAGAAACAGTTTGCCAAACTTATGAAAGAAGCTGATCGTGCAGAGGGTCTGACTGGTGAAAACCTGCTTCAATTCCTTGAACGTCGCGCTGATAACGCCGTCTACCGCGCTGGCTTTGCTACCACTCGTCGTGGTGCTCGTCAGTTGGTTAGCCACGGGCACTTCTTGCTAAATGGTCGTCGTATCGACATTCCATCCATCCGTCTGAAACCAGGCGACGTCTTGGAAGTTCGACCAAAATCACAAAAATCCGAATACTTCAAGAATCTTGACAGCGTCGTTAGCAGTAGTTCGACCACTCCACTGAGCTGGCTCAAATCCGATCCTAAGAACATGAAGATTGAAATCTCCGGCTTACCTAAGCGCGAAGAAGCTGAAGCCGGCATTAACGAACAGCTAATCGTTGAGTATTACTCACGTTAAGGAGGACTAATGACAACTAAAGTTATTCACGAAGCTAATCTCGCTGAAATCAACGAGCTAAGCAAGAATAGCGCAGAATTCGTGATTCGCCCGCTCTTCTACGGCTACGGCAATACCTTAGGGAACTCTCTCCGTCGGGTTTTGCTCTCCAGCATCAAAGGCGCTGCTATCACCTCATTTAGCATCGAAGGCGCCAACCATGAGTATACTGCTGTGCCTGGCATCCGCGAAGACGTAGTCGACATTATGCTAAATCTCAAAAATGTCCGTCTGAAGTCTCACAACGATGAACCAGTTGAAGTTAGCTTCGAGGTTAAAGCTAAAGACGTAAAAGACGGCGCAGTTACTGCTGGCGATATCAAGCTCCCTGGCGACATTGAACTTGGTAACCCCAATCAGATTATCTGCCATATCGATGATCCAAACTTCACGCTCAAAATGCGCATCATCATCGAGAACGGCCGCGGTTATCTCACTATTGAGAAGTCCGCTACCGACCGCATCCATAGCGACATGATTGCCCTGGACGCTGTCTTTAGCCCAGTACTTCGCGTCCGTTATAAAGTCGAGAACACCCGCGTTGGTCAGGATATGAACTATCAGCAGCTCACCCTAACTGTCGATACTGATGGTACCATTACCCCGAAAGAAGCATTCGAAGAAGCCGCTGCTATCCTTGTCAATCAATACACTGCTCTCGCTGGCGGCACAACAGTCGAATCTGCACCAGCACCTGGCGTCGAAGCCGAAGCTGACGATTCTGAGCTTTCACTCCCAATCGAAGAGCTCGGTCTCTCTGCCCGCACTGCTAATGCTCTCATTAACAATGATATCAAAACCGTCCGCGACCTCGTTTCGCTCTCTGAAGTCGACCTCAAAGACCTCAAAGGCTTCGGTAGTAAGGCGTTGGACGAAGTTAAAAAATTAACGGAGTTATTCTAATGCATCGTCATGGATACAAAGGTCGCAAATTCGGTCGGGAAACCGACCAGCGACTCGCGCTAAAACGTGGGCTGATGCGCGCACTGATCGAAAATCAGTCCATCACGACCACTTTGGCACGTGCCAAAGAAACCCGTCGTGAAGCCGAAAAACTAATTACTATCGCGAAAAAAGGCGGGTTAGCCAACCGTCGCCTCTTGATCGCACGATTAAACGATATGCAAGCCGCCGACTTCCTTATGGACGTTATCGCTCCGCAAATCAAACGCGATTCTGGTTACCTCCGCATTGAACGCGCCGGTTTTCGCCGTGGCGATAATTCTGAGATGGCTACCATCTCCTTCGTCGATAGTATCAACACGACCAAGAAAGGAGATAAGTAATGAAGACTGTCTCTAAAACTTACAGCCAAAAAGCATCCGAAATCAACCGCGAATGGTGGCTGATTGATGCCGGTAGCTTGAACCTCGGCGAACTCGCCGTCGTCATTGCCGACAAACTAATGGGGAAGAGCAAAGTTACTTATACCCCACATATCGACAACGGTGATTACGTCGTCGTCATCAACGCCAAGAACATCAAAGTTACGGGCAACAAAATGGTTGACAAGAAATATTACCGACACAGCGGTTTTCCTGGTGGCCTCACCGAGCTCAAGCTCGAGGAAGTCATCGAGAAGAACCCGAAAGTGGCAATCGAACATGCCGTCAAAGGCATGCTCCCGAAGAACAAATTGGCTGCTGATCGTTTGGCTCGCCTTCGCGTCTTTGATGGCGCCGAGCACGCTCATACCGCTCAGAATCCAAAGGAGATTAAATAATGGCTACGACTAAGTACATCTATGGCCTCGGCCGTCGCAAAGCCGCTACTGCCCGCGTACGTCTCTACAAGGGCAAAGGCGACATTACTATCAACGACAAGCCAGCCCTCGAATATCTTTCCGGCAACAAAACTTATCTTGCCGAAATCACCGATCCGCTAGCACTCGCCGAAAAACAGAACGCCTACGACGTTTCGATTCGCGTTGCTGGTGGTGGCTTGGCTGGACAAGTTGACGCAATCAAACTTGCGCTTTCCAAAGCCCTCACTACTGAAATGGCGGATCTACGCCCAGTATTGAAGAAAGCTGGCTTCCTCAAACGCGACCCACGCGAAAAGGAACGCAAAAAATACGGTTTGCGCTCTGCTCGTAAGAAAGAACAATTCTCCAAGCGTTAAATGTTACCCCAAGCTCTATCCGACGCGATTGAAGCCCTGGGCCATTTACCAGGCGTTGGCGCTCGCACTGCCGAGCGCTACGCCTATTTCTTATTCAAGAACAGCCCGCGTGTCGCCAAAGATATCGCGGTAACCCTTGCCAGCCTACACGACGGCGTCAAGAGTTGCCCTGTTACCTTTGCCCTCATCAATATTAACGACGAAGTCTCTGAGTTTTATAACGACCCCGAACGCGACAAATCCACCATTTTAGTCGTCGAGGAGCCACTCGATATTTACACCATTGAACAAACCAAAGGCTACCATGGTACCTACCATGTTCTCGGCGGCGCGATCAGCCCCATTGATGGTATTACACCTGATCAGCTTCATATTAAAGAGCTACTCGCCCGCATCGAGCCAGATAATGTCAAAGAGATCATCATAGCTACTAACCCTAGCGTCGAAGGCGAATCAACTGCTCTTCTGCTCCAAAAAATGCTCCACGAAAAATACCCCGACGTCAAAGTTACGCGCCTCGCTCGTGGTCTACCCCTCGGAGTTGATCTCAGTTACGCCGACCAAATCACCCTTTCCGCCGCCCTCGAAAATCGTACTAGCATCTAGGAAAATCATACTCGTGCGGTTCAAAACTGTACTTACACGGCTACAAAAGTATACGCTGCAACAATGCAACCACTAATACCGACAACGTCGCCCCTAAGGCTAATCAGCTTGCTAACTTCCCCCTTAACTTCCTGCGTACCGGGTACTACTATTACTCCGACGGTAAGGTCTACTATCGCACGACGTATGGCACCTGGTGGTCCGCTACTCGTAGCTCTGCGACGGGTGCTAACTACCTGACCACGCATACCACGGCTGTCCTCCCGCAGGACAGCGGCAGTCGCGGGAACGGCTTTGCGGTGCGCTGTGTCGCTCGTTAGCTGTACAATAAAATTGGGCCAGTAACTACTAGAATGAACAATTTTTAAAAAATGTACATTACAATTTGGGCATTCACCCCTGTTATCATTTGGCAAAACCTTAACACTGTGTTAAGGTTTTGCGCTTCGCAGCGCAGAGCAAAACCGTTGCCACGCCAACTGTTACCCTGGGCGTAGACGTAGCCGGTATACGTAGCCAGGTGGTGCCCGTAGGCAGCGGAACCAGCCGTAGCAGACCACCAGTAGCCATCCGCCGTACGTGCGTTGAGGTCGCCGTAGGAACGGTTGTAGAGGCCAGTACGCAGGAACTGGAGAGGCCATGCATTAATACGGTTGTAGTTGGGGGTGCTGGCGCAAAGCAACCATACTTCATTTATCCCCCAACAAGAATACCAAATCTACCAAATATAATGTTACAATGTTTATATGAACAAATTCATTCAAACCATACACGACTTATACAATAAAGTTCTCCCCATCGCTCAAAACAGCGGCGTGGAGCTTAATCTTGACTACTCCGATCCATCCAATCTCGACATCGACGTAGAAACCGACGACCCCAAACTCAAAGCCGAACTCGAAGAAGAGCTAAAGAACGCTATCACCCGCACTAATAGCGGCAGTGTCAAGCTTAAAGTTTCAAAAGGCGTCGTCACCATTAGTGACACTGGAACTGTCCTCTCTCGTCCTCTCTGCGAAGCGCTCAGCCATGGCCGAGTTAGCGTCAAATCTCGCGTTGGCTTCGGCACCAGCATCGATATTTCACTCGCCAAAACCGACAAAACAAACGAAACCGACACAATAAAAAGAATCAACAAGGCCACCCAATCAGATACAAAAGCCCCTAAGACCGATAAATCCGTCAAAAAACACTAACACTTTCATCATCCTTATGCTATAATAAGCATAAGATGGAAGGTGTCAAAGGTCATATTTTTAATCCATTTTCGTGGTCGACGCGCACTATCAAAGTGGCTTTCTCGGCGTTTTTTCTGATTGCCTTACCCATTTATCTCTATGTCGGTTTCCAACCCACGAGCCATGTCGAAGCCGTCAGCTATCCCTTGCTCGAGATACCCAGTATCAATCTCTCTACTTCGGTCGAACCACTCACCATTGAAAACCATGAACTAATCCCTCCCGCTATCACTGCCGGTTCTTATCAACGTTTTGAAAACAAAATCTTCATTATTGGCCACGCTTCCACTGTTTTTCAAGACCTTCAACGCGTCCAAGAAGGCGATTTCATCACCTATAACAATGACACCTATCAAATATTCCTACTAGAAACACTCGCTAAATCTGATATTGACATGTCTAGTATTATCGGCAATACCCCTACACCCATTATGATTATTATGACTTGCGCTGGCACCCCACTCCCCGGGCAAGATGCCACTCATCGCCTTCTAGTCTACGCCAGCAAGATAAACCCGTAGTAAACCGCAAACACCACTAGCATCAGCGCCCCCTCTACACGACTAATTTTACACTGACTTTTTGCAAAAAAGAACAGCAAGACACTTGACCCCACCAGCATGGCTAGATCGATCAATGAGAAACTCCCCTGTGTCACCGTACCAAACATCACCACCGGTACGCCCAGTACAATGCAGATATTAAAGATATTACTACCAATGATATTTCCCACCGCTAGTGCCGATTCATGTTTGCGTGCTGCCGTTACCGACGTCACCAATTCTGGCAGGGAAGTACCGAGTGCAACAATCGTCATTCCGATCAATCGTTCTGACATCCCAAGCGTCATCGCAATCGCTGACGCATTGTCAACAACTATTTGGCTACCGAGCACCAATCCTGCAAGACCCAACACAATAAACACAGTTTGTTTCCATAAACCCTTCTTTGCATCAGCCTTCTTCTTTCTGTTTTTAACAGACGCGCCCTTCGCCGCCACCTTTTTCTGGTCTATCTTCTCAGTCGCAACTTTTTCCGCCGCGCTCGACTTGCCATCTCCGCGTTTCGCCATAACCACTAAATAGTACAGGAAAATCAAGAAAAATAATAAGATAATTATCCCGTCTTCGCGTGTAATCTCATTAGTTGCGCCCCCCGCCAACACCACGTCAAGAAACAATACTGCCAAAACCATCGAAATTAACATTGTCAACGGCAGTTCTTTTTTTACTGTGTCATCATTAATTTCAATCGGGTAAATCGTTGCCGTCAATCCCAAAATCAAGAGGATATTGAGAATGCAGCTCCCAATCACATTGCCAATCACCATATCGGTACTACCAGACACTAACGCCGAAATCGATACCGCCAATTCCGGCGCACTCGTCCCAAACGCCACAATTGTAAGACCAATTAACATTTTTGGCACATGAAAAATTTCCGCCATCTTTGACGCGCCACCCACAAAAATATCCGCCCCTTTAATCAATAAAACAAATCCCGCTACCAGCAAGACAATCTGCAATATAATATCCATTTTAGTTTTTTGTTTTAATTTCCATTATAATATCCACTTCAATATTAACATATACTTTTTAGAAATGCTATAATAAATATCATGAAAGACTCTTCCGAAATTACAATACCCGACCATGTCTCCCAACGTGTTCCTATTTGGGCGCTAGTCATCCTTGGTCTCGTTACCGCCACGATCGTCTTTCTTACGCTTCAATTCGTTTTTCGAATCGGCATATTCCATATAGGTACTCTCACCTTTGACGACAGTGTTACCGCCGCCAACCGCGATTTTATCACCAATACCATTGATAGTATACAATTGGATGGCGACGTCACTATCTCAGCCAGCCAGTCCTTCACTCCCCCCACTGACCCGCACACCCTGATTTTTGACGTTTTAGTCCCAGTCACTGATTTCTATAATCCACTCCTTGCAATTTCAGCCGAGCAATTAGCTAATCTCGCCACCGGACAAGACATCGCTGGTGTCGAGTTACTATCAATTTGGAACCTCAAACCCGATTTTCGTCTCTTAGCAGTTGACGAAATCTACTATCTTGATACCTTAAGCTCTGGTGCAGTATTCAATACCATCACTATTTCAGGTCGAGATTCTGATGTCAAACGAATTACTTCTCTACTTTCTGATGCGGTCCAGCAACCACCCACAAACGAAGAAATTCTTACTCTTGCCCAAACCGGTGTCACTGCCCTCTCTCGACATATAAATACTGCACTTTTAAATGGCGACCCCGAAACCATTGCTACCGACTTCGCCAAATACATCGGGTCTTATCTAAGTAGCTTCGATCTCACTCATACTAGCAACGAAGCTTCTTTCTCCAAAGCTGCTTCTGGCAACAATATTTGCGCAAATCCAGTAATGATTAATACCTTGACCGCCATAGGCCTCGATATCGTTGAACTAACCGGCAACCACAACCAAGATTGTGGTGATGACGATGCCATCTCTACCATCGACCTCTACGCCGCACAAGGAATCAAAACTTTTGGTGGCGGCAAAACAGCAACCTCAGCCGCCGAAGCACTCAATATCGATCAAAAAGATACTAAACTCACGCTTCTCGGTTACAACTTTTCCACTGGCGGCTACACTCTCGACAATACTCCTGGCGCCAATTTCTATACCGAAAAACAAGCTATCGCTGACATTTCTAATGCGAAAGAGAATAACCGCAAGGTCATCGTTGATATACAGTATTACGAATGTAACGAATACGACAATACTAATGACAGTCGCATCTGCGACTATGCCGATTCGTCCGCTGGAGATCAAATCAGTTTTTTCCGTCACCTTATTGATCTCGGCGCTGATGTCGTAGTCGGTACCTCCGCTCATCAACCTCAGACTTTCGAATTATACGAAGACGGTGTAATTTATTATGGCCTTGGCAACTTGTTCTTCGATCAATCTTTCTGGCCCGGCACCACTCGTAGTCTCATTCTCGTTCATTATTTCTACCACAATCAGCTCATCCAAACCCGTATTGTCCCAACCGTCTACGATTCTACATATCAAACTAAGCTCATGGAGACCAGCGATGCGTCTGCCTTTCTCAAACGCCTCATCTCGGCCCGACCTTGAAATCATTATTCCCGACCGACCCAAACAGCTGCTACATCAGACCTGGCATAGCTTTAAAGGTTTTTCCTACCACAACCAAATCCAAATCACCATTATTAGCTTCCTTGGTCTCGCTCCCGTTGCCATTACTTTTGCTTTTACATTACTCGTAAACAACAGCCTGGTCACCACCATCATACAAAATAAAACAGATAGCTCCGGCATGGTCTCAGAATCACCCACATCACCCGAAATTCCACCGGAAAACTCCCCAACTGACACCAAGCCAGCGTTCATCAATCTTCAGCCCACAGTCAACCAATGGGCCAGCAGTGTCAAGGCTAGAATTGGGCTTATGATTTACGACCTCGATAATAGCCAAATCGCCGCTGAGCTAAACGCGAACCAAGTTTTTTCTACTGCTTCTATCTACAAGATTTTCTTTGCCTATATTGGCTATCAAGACATCGATTCTGACTACATCGACCCGAATCAGCCATTTACCATCACCAACGACTATCGTGCTGATGCTTATACTTTTTCTGAATGTCTCGATCTAATAATTCGCGAATCATACAATGGTTGCGCTGACCCAATCCGCAACACCCAACGTCTGTATAGACGCGTCGAGGCTCTAATTGACGAACTAGGGCTCACAAATACAACTAATGGTGGGCTATCATCTACCCCAGCTGACATCACCGATTTCCTTAAATTTCTCTATTATCATCACGATTTATCCGCTGAGTCTTGGGCTAGCTTCCAAGATTCACTCCTCAATCAACCGCCAACAAAGGTCAGTGGGGAAGGAACCTATGATTGGCGGCAAGGTCTTCCTGCTGGATTCTCCGAATCTGTCACGGTCTACGACAAAGTTGGTTGGTCCTGGATCGATAATTATTGGGCAGTCTATAATGACGCCGCCATTGTAGAATTTCCCGACCTTGATCGCCATTACATCATCGTCCTATTCACAAATAACCTGCACGAAGACCCACCAATTTCAATTCAAAAACTCAGCGCCGAATTGGAAGCAACCATTCGTGCTAGCTCAAAGTAATTCACCTAATAAGTCGAGAAGAATTGCGACCAATAAGTCTTGTATGACGAATTTGGATCAAAAATGAAACCTACCGAAACATACTTAAAGTCCGGATCAAGAATATTTGCCCGGTGATCCGGTGACGCCATCCAACTTGCCACTACCGTTTCTGGCAACACCGCTGCGTTACCAGCGTTCAAGTTCTCTCCCGCCTTACCACCTGTTGCTGGTACCGGACAAGCCGTATCAAATGATGAACCATCTGGGCGCGTATGCGAATAACTCGTCATAATCTCTCGCGCTCTCACTGTTGCTGCGTTTTCACAAGTTGTACCCCAAGTAAGCGCCACTAATCCATTTTTTGCACGCTCTTGATTTACTAATGTCAAAACATCACGCTTCCATTGTTCCACTGGCGGGGCAATTACTGTTACGGTAATCTTATCGTTGCGCGATCCATCATATGTACCAGCCGTGATAGTTGTAGTACCAGTCCCCACAATCGCCGGATAGCGACATGTTTCCGAATTGTATCCTAACCATGTCCGCGCCGCATTATAAAAACCTTTGATTACGCTCGGATTACTGGTCTGCCAATACATTTCACCAAGCCCTGACAAGCCTCCACCCACGCAAATATCAAAATCAGCCGTCTGATATATCGTAATCGCCGTCTCATTCCAAAGCTGACCCGATGGTACCGCCGCGTTTGAGATACCATGTCCACCATTCACTACTGCGCCACTATTATCAACAGTACCAGCACTCCCCTGAGATCCACCGCCACTCGGTATCACTGTTGGCGCATCTTTCACTACTACTCCTGGCGAAACTAGTCCTAGCTCATCAAGACTCTCCGCAACCGTATCATCACGTTCTGATACTACCTTCAAATCGATACCACCATTAAGGTTAATCGCCGAAAAAATCATAATTCCGACAATCAAGATTACTACCGCATTGAGTGATAACAGAATCGTAACCCGAGTTTGGCGAAGCATTTTAGCGACCATAACATTTTTCTCCGGTTATTTTACTAAGCTCTTAAATGTTTTTCCGAATCAATAATCGTCGCCACTAAATTGATTATCATCTCTATCTGAATCAAATCTCGTCGATCGAAGCTACTCTTACCCATAGGTTTACCGACCACCAGTTGCCCAAAAGTACGCCCCTTGGCATTGCGCAATTCTGCTACCGCCTTAATCCCCAGTTCATCCAAAGTCTCCTGTGTTGTCTTGTTGGGCTGTTGCCAAATATCCGAACCGGACGCCTTCATGTGTGTAATTTGTGATAACTGTGCCGGCGTCACCGTTAGCGTCTTCGAGCCATACAATCTGCCATTTAGAATAAATCCAGCATAACTAAAATGTAGATGATCCGCCAAAAACGCCGCAAGCTCCCGCAAATCAATATTCTTCGTCGCAACGCGATTTAGCTTTTTCACTACATATGCTAGATCAACTTGCCCAACCGCAATCAACGACTTAATCTGTGATGAGACTTCATTCAGTACTGGCATCAATAGTAGCACAATGATAATCATCAAGAAATTCAAAGCTAAAATCGCAGGCGAAGGATTTGGAATCTTGAAGAGCGCAGTAAAAATTAGATAGAAGATTAACATATAAATCACTGCACCAGACACCATCAGAACTACCATTGAAAGAATCTTCAACCACTTCGAATCCATCGACACTAGATGGAATTTCAACAAAGCGAAATAGAAGGCAATAAGCGTTACCGCCAAGGATAGTGGCCCCACCCAAATCAAGTCATAGCGCACCCAAATCGGAAAGATAACGTTAAAAATTAATGAAAATACACTGGTCGAAATTAAGCCAATTAATAATACGTAATCACCGCGCTTTACTGATTTATGACGAACCCTCCGCGAATGCATAAAGGTCGCAATAATAGCAGAGCTGCAACAAACAGCAAAGAATAGGAAGTATGCAAGGTAAGCCCAACCCTCCACCAGATCAATTGCATTACCTTGCTGCACAGAAAGAGTATATCCCTCAAACATCACCTCCGGACTCACAGTGAGTAAAGTCAAAAAACACGCTGCAAAAAGTACGCAAATTGTCGAAATAGCCTTGCCCCACTTTTCTCGCCATGTACAAAAAACTGTGATACCAATGGCCATCAACGCTCCACCATAATATATGCCAGTACGAGCAGCAATTACCAACCCTTCACTAGCATCTACTGGTAAATCCAAAAACAGCATACAGGAACTTGCCCAAATCGCACCAAAAAGCGCCATCAACGAATACCAAATCATTCGCTTACGCTCAGATTTTGGTGAACCAACATAACCCGCTATGCCTGACATTATCGCCAACGCGGACACAGCGTAAACCAGAATGGCTTGTAAACTCACTTGACCTCCTCACTTTTTTGAAATATACTAAGATTATAGCATATCCATTAAAGCAGGGTCAATAGAATGTCTACAAAAAAATCTCGTCAAAAATTGGTAAAATATCGTATTGGAACCAGCGCCCGCATAGTTGCCTGTATTTCATTTTTGGTGTTAGCACTCATCGCCGTCTCTTCACTCGTACGCGCCATGTCGCTTTCCGATATTGCCAATGCCGACGGCACGCCCTCTTCATGGGAAACCTCTTCTGGCACACGTCCAAGCCAGATCACCGTCCCAATCACCTACTGGGATCAACGTCAGGACCAAACTTGTTGGATCGATAGCGAATATGATGCCTCCGGTAATAAAGCTTATTGGACTCAAGATAGCAGCACTTGGGGTAAACCATACGAAGGCTGGCTAGCTCCCAACCGACAATTTGAGTGGGTTGAGTGTACGATCTATGCTCACGATGTTGCTCATGGCCTAGTTAAGGATACTCTTGGTTCCGACGGTTATCCAGTACCCGCTTTCACTAGCGCCGATGGTGCTAACGGCACGGTCGCCGCAGGTATCGACAAAACTAGCTGGTATGTTACTGGCCACGACCCAGTCCTTCCAACTGATAATTTCTATCGTTGGTTCCATAATACCGAAAAGTCTCAGCGTGTTGATGGGCGCAAAGTCACTTTTACCACAAACGATGGTGGTCATACCTACATTTATGGCAACAAAGGCGTATTCCCAATTGATGATTTTGATTTTTCACAGGACGACCCTACTACTATCAAATTTAATGGCACCAACTTCCACTATACGGCTCATCTTCAGTTCGCCTTACGCGTCAAAGCCGACGGGACTGAAGTCTTTAAATTCGAAGGCGACGATGATGTCTGGGTATTCCTAAACAATAAGTTGATTCTTGATATCGGTGGCCTGCATGAAATGTTAACTGGTTATTTTACAATTAACAAAGACAATACCATTACCACTTATACTCAGGAAAAACTCTCCAGCAACGAGATGACCAAGCGCACCTATAATCTTAGTGATTTTGGCATCAAGAAAGGAGATATAGTTAATCTAGATTTCTTCTACGCCGAGCGCAGTACTACTGAATCCAACATGCGCATTACTATCACCGACATGGATTGGCCTATCAATGGTCGTAGTACGCTCGAGGGGAAAATCATTGGTCAAGAAGAAAACGGTAGGAACATCGTTCAATATGATACTAGCTTAGTCAACCGCGATACCGCCGCACCGCTTGAGCTAATCCGTCTTGCGGCCTATGTACAAGACGTGCCTACCGAAAATCCCGGCAATACCAACAGCGGCTTCTTACCGCTTGAACTCCAGACGCTCCAATACACCTACACCCCAAAAGATGATAACTCTTGGCAAAACATTGGTATTTCCGCCCCCAGCAACTCTCTTGAAGGTTTTTCTCTCGAAAAACCGCTCCACCTCAATCCTAATGGACAAAAAAACGACCGAATTTACTTCCGCTACTATGCGGAAACTAGTTCAAATAGTGGCAAGATCAGTGGCAAAATTAGTTATTTCACTGCCTTTCACAGCGTCGAAATGGTCACTTATGACACCGACGTCCTGCCGTATGCTCCTCAGGAGCCCGATCCAGTCACTCCTGTCCAGCTCACTATTAAGTACCAATACGAAGATGGCAAGGAAGCAGCCCCTGATTATGCCGCTACGCTTAACCCTGGCGACACCTATAATGTCACTTCGCCAAGCGTTACCAATCATACACCCGACCAGTTCGTCGTTGAAGGCACTATGCCAAACGAGTCCACTACTATCATCGTGATTTATAAGCCCTCATCCATCGAAACACCAGATCCCCTAAAAGTTACTATTCGGTATGTCTTCGAAGAGAATGGGGATGAAGCTGCCCCAACTTACCATGGCGAATTTGAGCCCAATACTGATTTTAGCGTCACCTCACCCGTTATCTCTGGGTACAACGCCGACAAAACTATTATTAGCGATACTGTCAAGGATCGTGACCTCGAATTCACGGTATATTACGCTAAAACCCCCACTCCGCCTACCCCAATTGACCCCATCCCAGTCGATCCAACACCCACCGATCCAGAAACACCTACTCCGAGTAACCCCACTCCAGACGTTCCCATAATCCCCGATTCCGATATCTTAGACAGTGGTTTGCTCTACCTTGCCCCTCTCGGCGCCGTTGCTTACGTACCGAGTACCGGTATCGTCAACTCAGCCACCGCTGGCATCTTCGAACAAGATTTTGCTGAAATAATCCTCTCACAGGGGTTCATTATGATTGCCTTATTCATCTTCTCTGGCTCTTTCGCCCTTTACTTCACCAACCGCAAGCATCTCAAACCCGCCACCACTCCTCGTCGTAGCTATGCTATGAGCAAAGCTCCCGCTGTACCCAAGAAGGCCATTAGTAAACCTATTCGAAACATCAAAGCCAGCAAGACCACCAAGGTCAGCAAGAA
This sequence comes from uncultured Candidatus Saccharibacteria bacterium, assembly GCA_948851665.1. Lineage (GTDB taxonomy): Bacteria > Patescibacteriota > Saccharimonadia > Saccharimonadales > Saccharimonadaceae > Nanosyncoccus. Next base: position 95,599 of record CAQOWG010000002.1, on the reverse strand, counting down.
GGCTACCACAAAAGGCACAAAAAAGAAATAAGCACCACTATTAAAAATCCCCCGGATTAACCGGGGGATTTTTGAAAAACAATAAAACGCCTGTCAATATTTCTGACGGACGTTTTCAAGAGAGTTGTCGAAAAAAATACACAATCCAATGAACAGTAAGAATCTTATTCTTTAATAGCCCAATTTACAACGCAATTGTGAATACCCCGCACATCCTGACATTCATAGTGGTCATACTTAAGTCCTGCAGCCGGCAAAGCTTCCTTGTTCTTTTCAACTGCGACCTCAAGGCTCGGCTCAGGAACCAATTTCACTGTCCAACACCTCACCAATAACCCAAATTCCATATCCGGATGCATGAGAATATCATCAAAAAGCATAATCCCGCCTTTTTTCAGCAATCGCCTTGTCCCCGCCGCAATCGCTACCTTCTTCTCAGGATAATATGACATCACCCCATTGTAAATAATCAGGTCGAAAGTATCATGCAATGACGCGTCCGCAAAAGCATTTGTAAAGTTATCAGTCCGATAGTCAATCCCTAATTTCTCCAACGGCTGTTCCACAATCTGCTCCAGTGCGCCCTTCATCTTAGGGTTTATATCATAGACGATGAACTCAACACCATCAATGAGCCCTCCCGACCATAGCGCAGGCTCAGCACCACCGCCAAATATACCAACCCTGATTTTTCTGTCAGGGTTACTATCTCTTAGCCGTATGATTTCCTTCCGCGCGACAGATGAACGATATCTCATGAATGCCAGACTGGAGTTCTCTTTGATATAAATAAGCATGGGGTCATCCATATCTATCGGTTTCAACTTACCATGAATATCATGGGTAATACCAAACGCGAGCAAACACGCTGTTGCAAGGTTACCATCCCATGCATCTCCATCAAACATCGGCACCGCATTTGAAGATTTTGCCATCTGTAAATAGAACCATCCCAAACCAGAATGGTTATCGGCAATTTTTTCCCGCATATTCGGCCACAACACAGTTTCAAACCACTGCGACCATTCCTCAAAATCGTCCACCTCGGCCACGTTGGATCGTAATCCTTTATACACGAGTATCTGGTCATGTATAAAATCCATCTCCTCGTCAGAAAATTTCTCTCCAGACTTCGATTTATCTACGAACCATTTGCTGCCAAGATCATTATTGAGGGCACGATACTTCGGACCATTCCAAAACTCTTCCATACGGTCCAACATGTCTAACTGCAACTTATCCTTCTGTGCTGCCTGTATCATATCTGCAACACTCTCCTTTCTTTTTCAAAGACCTAGAGGTGCCGTTGCACCCCCGCCAACACCGACAAACTCTCTCTCGCGCCATTATATCACACTTCAACCCTAAACTACAAGCATCATCAATAACAAAGCCGTATCATCTCCACAAATTACTCAGAACCTGTTATAATTATCTTCGATGAAAGCCTCCCACCTCAAGCTAGCTTATGGTACTAATAATATCTACGATGACTGTAGTTTCCATATTGAGCCAGGCGACAAAGTTGGTGTCATTGGTGTCAATGGCGCTGGTAAATCCACCCTTTTCCGCGTCATTCTCGGCCAACAACCTCTTGATGATGGAGAAATTTCCCTCGAAAGTGTTCGTATTGGTTTTCTACCACAAGAAATCATTATCGAACCGCGCCACGGCGATCTCACCGTCTGGGATTATATCGCTGCTGGCCGACCCGTTGACGACCTTCAAGAAAGACTCAATGCCGAATACGAAAAACTCGCCAAATATCCTAACAGTGCTGCTATTCTAGATCGTATTCAAACTCTCCAAGATCAAATCGATTCCTATGATCTTTCTAGTTTTGATCACGAACTCATGCGCGTCATCGAGAAAATGGGACTTGAATCCCTCATGGAACAAAAAATGTCCGAACTCTCCGGCGGCCAAAAGTCCAAAGTCGCTTTTGCGCGTGTACTTTTTGAAAACGCCGGTCTATTGCTCCTCGACGAGCCCACTAATCACCTCGATGCCAGCACTAAACTTTTCGTAAGTAACTTCCTTCGCAATTACCAGGGCACCGTCCTTGTTATCTCCCATGACGTTGATTTTCTCAATACCGTCACTAATAAAACACTCTTCGTTAATAAAACTACACACAAAATCAAGCTTTACAAAGGAAACTACACTGCTTTTCGACGTCAATACGCCGCCGAAAAAGCCGCCGAAGATCAGCGTATCAGCCTTGAAGAGCGCGAGATCAAGCGTCTTGAGGAATTTGTCAAACGCGCTCGCGCCGCCAAACGCAGCAATACTGCTCTCATCGGCATGGGACATCAGCGCGAAAAAGTTCTCGAAAAACGTCTTGCAGCCCTCGAAACCCGCGAAACCGAGTATGCGCGCGTGGAAATACATATCACACCTCGTTCAGTTGGTGGCCGCACACCCCTCGAGGTTCAAAACCTCAGCTTCACCTACCCAGACGGCCCAGAAATCTACAACCGCCTCTCTTTTAGTCTTGATCGTGGCGAGAAATTCCTTATTGTTGGTGAAAACGGCGTTGGTAAATCTACTTTACTCAAACTTATTGTCGGTGCCTACCCAGAACTACGTGAAAATGTTGTAAAAAATACAACACTCTTGAAGCCTAATTCTGGTTCGATTATTTTTGGTCATGGCACTACCCTCTCCTACTATGCTCAGGAACTAGAACTCCTTGACCCACGGCGCACCATCTTTGACAACGTTCGAACCTACGACTTTACCGACACCGATCTACGCGGCATACTCAACAACTTCCTCTTCGCTGGCGACGATATTTATAAAAAAGTCGAAATCCTTTCTCCAGGCGAGAAAGCTCGCGTCGCCCTCTGCAAAACACTACTCGAACGCGCCAATCTCCTCATCCTCGACGAACCCACCAACCACTTTGATCCCGAAACCCAAAAAATCATCGGTGAGAATCTTCGCAATTACCCCGGCACGATTATCATGGTTAGTCACAACCCTGCCTTTGTCGAGCAAATCGGCATCACCCGCATGCTAGTTGTCCCACCGCTTAGCGATCAATCCCGCCAAGCTATCATCAAAAACTTCTCCCCCGAGCTTCTCGAGTATTACTACTATTTAAATAGTGACTTGGTTTAGTTCTTTTTGCGTATTGCTACCGCAATTTGATCAACGATTTCCTGCTCATTCATCCGTTCAGCCTCACTCATCACCGCTACTGGCAAACCTGCGTCCATAAGCGTAGCAACTCGCTGATCGTCCCCCAGTATTACCACACACAAAATCCTGAAACTATCCGCATGACACATCACATAGTCCACTGTCTGCCCAGCAATACTCTCAAGCGCCTTTTTCGCATCTTGACCATCAATCTCTGTGTCTAGAAATGCCACCAATGCCACGTTCGGGAAAATGTAGCAACGCTCCCCAAAAGTTTCTGCCAACTTCAAATAAAAACCCTGCTGCAAATCGCTCATCATGCGACCTCCCGCCCGATATTGATACTTTACCGATTCTGCCACCTGCTCCGACTCCACCTCAGATCTCTTCTCCTCATTCCGAGCCACAAGTTTTGCCACAATAATTGCCGCTGCCGCAATCGCCGCCCCACAAACCAAAAGAATTATCACGATGCCCAATTCGTTCATAACTCCATTATACCATAAGGGAATTTCCAATAATAGTATAAATCTAACTGTATCGCTATCAAACATCATTCAAGAAAAAAACATGCATGCCAAATTTGCAATCTGGCTTTTATCTCGCTACGCAGCGCAGAGCAAAACCGTAGCCACGGAAATTGGTATTCTGGGCGTAGACGTAGCCGGTAGCCGTACCCAGGTGGCGTCCGTTGGTAGCGGAACCAGCCGGGCCAGACCACCAGCTGCCATACGGCGTACGTGCGTCGAGGTAGCCGTAGGAACGGCGGTAGTTGCCAGTACGCAGGAACTGGAGAGGCCATTCATTAATACGGTTGTAGTTGGGGGTGCTGGCACCAAAACCAGATTAGCCATCCTCCAGTGCTCATCTGTTTATCGCCTAATCCAGTCAGATAGTAAAAACTTCACCAAAAGGTGAAGTTTTTACTATGGCTGGGGATGAGGGATTCGAACCCCCGAATGCTGGGACCAGAACCCAGTGCCTTACCACTTGGCGAATCCCCAACGAGCAAGGAAAAAAGAAACTTATTTTCTTTTCCTGAACGACGCAGGGGACTGCTTTGTAAAACAAAACTTCCCCAAGCTATTCTATTATACCACATTCCCGCCGAATTCCAGCAAAATCATCTATTTACCAACAAATTTTCTATCCGTCCAGTCGCCTTCAAATAATGTTCCAGCGAATCATACTGCCCACCGTTATACTTGCCCTCAGCAATCTCCCGTGCTACCACGATGCCCACATACCGATAATGCCACGTCTCATAAACCCCCGTTGTCCCGTCCGCCGTAATATTGATTGGCTCGCTCATCGGTCCACCCGCCCACTCTAACGGGAAGCGGTCAATAAAGCCATATTTCCACGAATTCTCCTTCAACCACTGCCACTCTGGATGCTGCGCCAATAAATCTGTGTCCAGCTCCGTCCCATATACCGGATCAATCAAATCACAAGTATATCCCGTATGATGATCCGAGGTCCCAGTCGCATAACAAAGTCGCCCACATTGTGTCCCCACCAATCGAAAGCAAGAACGCGTTTCCAGGTCATGCCCCGGATAAGCCGACCGATAATCTGCAATCATCTCCGCGAGATGTGGTGCCGCCTCGGGATCGAGCAACGGTCGACCATTACCGGCTAACCCCTCATTCACTCCATATTCAGCCGTCATATCCACCAACTCTCCCCGTCTCGCCGCAATAAAATCTGTCCCAACCGTAAAAATCGGGTTAATTAGCATTAGGCGTCCAAAAGTAAGCGTATAATTCTGCCCTTGAAATTGCAATCCACTCGCCGTCGGCACCGGTATATCTACCTCAGCTTCCCCCATTTCGGGTTCTGGCGCCTCAGGCTCCTCCGATCCTTCTACTACTTCCTGCTTCGTGTCTTCCCCACCTGCATCTTCTTTTACTGCAGACCCTAGCATCCATTTCAACGTTAAGCACGCTACCACCGCCACAATCACCATTACCGCCACCAGAATCAACCATTTTCGCTTCTTCATAATTAAATTGTACCACTTCTCGAGGATTGGGGCTTTCTTTTTTTGCCAAACCGTGCTAAACTATTGACAAGTCTGGTATCAGACTTTTTTTAATGGTAAGAATATTTTCAGATGAGGGGATTACTCATCAAAATCTCTTACCTTAGGTCTATCCAGAACGAAAGGAGTTTATGTCTAAACAAACCAAAAAAACCGCCCAGAAAGACGCCCTGCGTCGCGCTGCCGGTATCGACAATAAACACATCACTAAAATTTCTGCTAGCAGTTCTCGTTCAGAGAAGCCAGCCGTCGAAAATCCAGCCACAACCACTTCCGAAGACAACATCCATAAAATCAGTCTTAAATCCAAAGAAGAACAAAAAACTCTCCAAAAATCCGCCGAACAAGCCAAAAAAGCCCAAGCTAAAAACGACAAAAAATCCCTCGACAATCCTGCCGAGAAACCACTCAGCGAAGTCTTTTTGCTTGTCCGCCCGTTCGTGGCGCTTGGTCGTTATTTTCGCGACTCCTGGCGCGAGCTCCGTCAGGTCCGCTGGCCAAATCGCAAAGCTTCTTGGAAGCTCACCTTCGCAGTACTCATCTACTGCGCAGCCTTGATGGCTTTTATCTTGGTAATCGACCTTATCTTTACCCTTATATTTGAAACAATCTTAAAATAAGAAATAGGAGAATAGGAGAAAAATATGGCAGTAAACCGTTATGACGACACCCGCGCTTGGTATGCAATTAGTACCAACAGCGGCCACGAAGACAAAGTCGCCGGCAATATCAAAGAGCGCATCGAAACCAACAAATCCCTCGAGGGCAAGATTTTCGATGCTATCGTCCCCAAAGAAAAGCGCATCGAGATCAAAAACGGCAAGCGCAAAGTCGTCGATCGCAAGATTTTCCAGGGCTATGTCTTGGTCGAAATGCGTCTTTCAGACGAAACTTGGTATATCATTCGTAACACCCCTGGTGTAACTGGCTTCATCGGCAACGGCACCCAACCAACCCCTGTTTCCGAAAAAGAAATCCAAAAAATCAAGAAGCGCATGGGCGTGGAAGATCCCAAATACTCCGTTTCTTACGAAATTGGCGAAGTTATTTCCATCATTGATGGCCCATTCAAAGGCTTTGAAGGTGTCGTCTCCGAAATCGACTCCGTAAAAGGGAAGATGAAGGTCATGGTCTCAATGTTTGGCCGTGAAACCCCTGTCGAACTCGACGCCCTCCAGGTCCAACAGCTCTAAGCCCTGATTTAATCTCAAAAACGTCAAAAGGCAGCCCCAAAGGTCTGCCTTTTCTTTTTTGATGAGAAGTCGAACCTCAAACCAAACAATCCAACCGCAGACTAAACGTCTCTTCTCCCATTCGAAATCTCAGAGTTGCGTGAAAACTATATTCCTTCAGCACGATTTCCAAACTGCCAACTCCAAGGTGTTCATCAATCCCGATATCAAGATTGGTATTATCCCCGGCCGGATCTTCAGTGGCGGCAACCCTGCATCGTTCTAAACCAGTAGCCCAGCACAATCGTAAACCCTCTGCAAAGGCTTCTTCAAAAACCGAGGCATGAATTCGTCTCGGTTTTTTCATGGACTTTTTCCAAAATCTATGATAAAATAATCATGTTACGCACGGTTAATTAATCGTTCTGGAAGCTTCTCCAGAGAAAAGGAAATAAATTATGGCAGGAAAAGTTATTGGCAACCTCAAGTTGCGCATCCCTGGCGGTCGAGCAACAGCTGGACCTCCGGTTGGTTCAACCCTTGGTCAGTGGGGTCTCAATATGATGGACTTCATCAATCCATTCAACGACGCCACCAAAGATTTCAACGGCAAGAACGTCATTGTTCACATTAAAGTTTACGAAGATCGAACTTTTGACTGGGTCTGTCTCGGTCAGCCAGTTGATGATTTGATCCGCGAAAAAATCAAGATCGAAAAAGGTAGCGGCAAGCCCAACCTTGAAAAAGTTGGTAAAATCTCCCGCGCTGATCTCGAAGAAATCGCCAAAGTCAAGATGGATCAGCTCAACGCCATCGATCTCGACGGCGCCGTCAAAGTTGTCGCCGGTACCGCCCGCTCTATGGGTGTCGAAGTCGAAGGCTAAGTCAAGCCAACCACAAACATATAAAAAGTCCCGACATAACCGCCGGGACTTTTTCAAGGTGCATTTTGCAGAAATCCCCACATCTACACCTCGTCATCTTCAACCTCTGCCAATAACCGCACCAGTTTTGAACTGCCAATCCGTTCGCAACCTGCTTCCAAAAAGGCTTTAGCCTGTTTAATGGTCGCAATACCACCAGCAGCTTTGATTTTCACGTTCGGCCCCAAATAGCGCCGGAACAGTTCTATATCCGCCAACGTGGCGCCTTCCGGCCCAAAACCAGTCGATGTCTTAATGTAATCGACCCCAGACTCGGTCAGAATATAGCAGAGATTGACTTTCTGCGCCTCAGTTAAATAACAGGTCTCAATGATCACCTTCAAGATAATCGGCTGGCAGCAGATCTGCCGCAAAGTCTTAATCTCTTTCTTTATTGCGCCCAAATCAGCTTCGGTTGGATTCAGTTGTGCCGCCGTACCGATATCAATGACCATGTCAATCTCATCAGCACCACAAGCGATTGCCTGCTTAGCTTCCTGAGCCTTTATCTCCAAGGTGTTGTAGCCATTGGGGAACCCCACCACTGTGCAGACACGCACGCTCTGCGGCAATTGCTCTTTCATAAAGATTACACGATTCGGTGGCACGCACACCGAAGCAACCCCATATGTCAACGCCTCTTTCATCAAGCGCGCATAATCATCTTTTGTTGCATTCGGCCTCAATTCCGTGTGATCAATTCTTTTCAAGATATCCGTCTTCCTCATCTTGCCCACTCCTTTCAATCCTTCATTTCTGCAAAAAATTTGTAATGTCCTAAAACTATCTTAGTATAACATATTCTTACAAATTAAGAAAAGTCAAAAGGGCTACCCAAAAGAATGAAGGGTCAAAAATTATACCCCTGAATATGCAACCTGCTTTTACTTGCCAAAATACCCATCTTTTGCTATAATCATACCAATAAGTTAACCGTGGGAGGAGCCAGTCTCCGCTATACCACAGAAAGGGAATTATGGCAGAAGAAAAAGATCTGCAAAACTTAGAAACTCCAGTCGAGACCCCAGAAGTCGAAACGGTCGAAACTGAAGTTGTCGAAGAAGTCAGCGAAGAAAAATTCGCTAAATCTGGCAAAAAATCCAAAAAACACATTGAGGAAGTCAAGGCTGAGGAAGAGCGCCAAGCTCGTAAGGCCGAGAACAAGGCCGCTGAAGCTGCTGCCGACAAGCCAAAAGGCGCCACTCCAGTTACTCGCCCCAAAATTGAACGCCGTGGCAAAAAATACCAAGCCGTTGCCAAATTGGTCGAATCTGGCAAAGTCTACACCTTGAAGGATGCTCTTGAGCTTGCCAAGAAGACCAACCCAGCCAAGTTCGACGCTACCATTGAAGCACACGTCCGCCTCGGTGTTGACCCACGCCAAGCTGATCAAAACATCCGCGCTACCGTAGTCTTGCCAAATGGCAACGGTAAAACCGTCCGTGTTGCTGTCTTTGCTCCCCTTGACGAAGCCAAGAAAGCCGCTGCCGCTGGTGCCGACATTGCCGAAGACGAAGAATTCTTGAAACGCCTCGACAAGGGCGAAATCGACTTCGACGTCCTCATTTCTACCCCGGCCTACATGCCAAAACTCGGCAAATACGCTCGCCTGCTCGGGCCAAAAGGTTTGATGCCAAATCCAAAGGCTGGTACCGTCACCGCCGACATCGAAAAAGCCGTCCAAGAATCCAAAGCCGGTAAGGTTGAATATCGCGTTGACAAACAGGCTATCATTCACATCGGCCTCGGCAAAGTCAGCTTCGACAGCGCCAAGTTGCTCGAAAATGCCGAAACCTTCTTCGAATCTTTGAAGAGCCATCGCCCAGCCTCCATCAAAGGTGGCTACGTCAAGTCAGTCTTTATCACCACTTCTCAAGGCCCATCCATCCCCGTCGAAAATCTTTACAACTAATTTTCCACTGGGATAAATACCGAAAGTCAATAGGGAATCACCATTTCTCTATTGACTTTTTTAATGATGTGTGCTATAATTAAAGAATAGACACCCTGAGCGTCAGTCTTTCCGCGCCCATAACACAAAAAACGACCTTGCTGAAAGCTAAGGTCGTTTTTCTTTCCAACTTGCTAGCATAGCTTGCGTTAATCGATCGCTTAGGCGAGTTCGATGGTTGCGCCAGCTTCCTCGAGGGTCTTCTTCATCGTTTCAGCTTCGTCTTTCTTGACTTTCTCCTTCACGGTTGCAGGAGCGCCATCAACGATAGCTTTAGCTTCACCAAGACCAAGCCCGGTGATTTCTTTGACAGCCTTGATCACGGCGATCTTCTGAGCGCCAGCGTCTTTCAAGACAACGTCAAATTCAGATTTGCCTTCATCGGCAGCAGCGCCACCTTCAGCAGGAGCAGCTGCAACAGCAACGGCAGCCGCAGCTGGCTCGATGCCATATTCGTCCTTCAGGACATTTTTGAGTTCGTTGACTTCAAGAATGGTCATGTTTACCAATTCTTCGGCCAATTTTTTAATATCAGTAGCCATAATTTTCCTTTCTAATTATTTAGCCCCCATCGCCACGGAACCATAATTCCGCAGCCACTTTGTTGCCAATCTACGCGCCAAGTTTTGCTTCGAGACCCGAAACAATCCCAGAAAGCCCGCCTGAAAGACCAGAAACTGTGTCGTTCATTGGCGAGAGCAACTGTGCCACCACCTGAGCGATTAGTTCGTTCTTCGACGGCATCTTTGCGAGCGTATCAATCTCCGCCTTATCGAAGGCTTTGCCGCTGTCATTGAAGCCACCCACTAGCTCAAGAGCCGTATGGGTCTTCGCAAACTCCGCCAAAACTTTCGCCGGCGCAACTTCATCGCTATCAGAAATTGCATAAAGAAGCTGCCCGGTCAAACCGGTCGTATCAGTATCTTTATAAACCGCAATTTCGTTCATCGCGACTTTCATCAAGCGGTTTTTCACCACCTTAATTTTCACACCCGCTTCGCGTGCATTCTTGCGCAAATCTTGCAATTCCGCAACAGTCAGGCCTTGATATTTCGCAAAGGCCGTCAGTTTCGCATCAGCAAGTAACGCAGTCAAATCAGCAACCAAAGTATCTTTTTTCGCTTTTGTAATTGCCATAAAAGTTCCTCGGTTTGATTAATTTTCATAAAAATGCCAGCAAGTTGTTAAACATCGTTACGAAAACTCCCAAAAGAATATTTCCTCGGTAGCATAATTAAGATTTCTCCGCTACGGTCTTCGGTAACTTCTTTCATTATAGCAAACTTTCTGCAAAAATGCAAGTAAAAAGCGGCGAACATGTCACCGCTTATCACCCCCAAAATATTTTAGGATACATTCTCGTAGGCATAATGACCGTCATCAAACTGAAATTCGCCAACTTCGTTTTTAATTCTCAGGTCAATCCACAGCTGCACCACGTCGCGCCAATATTTACTCGGCACATAACGCTCCCACGCATGACTTTCTTCCTGATACATATCAATTTCCAGCAGACCACCAGCCGTCTCGGTGATATTACCCCACAGTACCAAGCCTACTTTCTCCGGCAAGCCAAGTTTACGAATATCCGTCTGCTCCGTCCGCTCGAAAGCCATTTCCGACCTCATCCGAGCATAGTCCACTTCCGAAACTTCCACTCCCATCAGCACACAAAGCGAAGATCGATTCAACTTCGTCGCCAGATAATCCATCAGATTTCGATCCTCAGAAAATCCGCTCGCCATGGCAATATAGTTATCGCTACGCCGAATCGCCGGGTAACCCAAACCATACCGCATTTTGGTCGCCATCCGTGCCTCTTTTGGTAGAGTACTAAGCCATGCCTCTACCGCCATATCTGCCACTTTCAGAGATTTCACCCCGACATTCTGCAATCTTTCCGCCGCCACAATCGCCATCTTTTCATCCCAATCCACCTGTTCCACTCTACGGTCCATACCAGTCAGCAATATGCAAAGAAACTTCCAATAATTCAGCAGGCCACCTGAAAGCTCCGGTACTTTTAAGGCATTGTGAAAATGTTCATCACGGTACAACACAGCCATCGCCTTCGGCAACATCGTCCTAATCGTGCTTTCGGTATAGTTAAACTCCATCGAAAGCTCCAACGCGACATCAGCCACCCTGCGACATCCTCCGCTCTCCGTATCGAGCCCATACCGCCGAATTATCAATTCCGCCAAAATCGCTTTGTCACCGGCAAAAATCGACCGCAGGTATTCAACTAATTCCGCCGTTTCCAGCATATCCGGCAGGACCCTTTCAATCAGTGACATTTGCATCCTAATGCACGACACCATTCCCACCGGCTCGCTCCGCCCCTTCACAAACCATTCACACAAGTTCTGATAAGCCTCCGAACCTAACGGAATCCCCGTCAGTTCAAGATATAACTTCTGCTTGCCATCCAGCCGCGGCGCTACACCTTTGTATCCATTGCCCATAAAATTCACCCTCCTTTTTTTGAGCATTTTTAAGGTCCAACAATCCTATAATGTTTGGTCCTTCACCACCTCTTCTATTTGTCCTTCTTTATTATAACATACTTGCCAACCCCTGTTTTTAGCACAAGACTATTTATCACTTTTTTACAAGACGTTTCTGCTTGTATTTTTTACAACGTTTTCGTACCCACCCATGTTATTCCAGTGGAAAACCATTTTTTTTGCGGGTTGACTTTTTGCCCTACACGCGATAAGATGAGGATAGAAATCAAAGTTAAATACAGACAGGATGCGAGGTGATGTCTGAATTACCAGAAAAACAAATCAAGCGGCTACGCGGGCTAATCCAAGAAGCCGAAACCAATCTTGCCGCCGCTAAAGAGCTGTTAATCTCTGTCCTTGGTGACGGAGAAGCAATTACCGCTCCACGCGAGACTGTTGTCATGAGTCCCGAAGGCAAAGTTATTGAGGGTGTTTTTGATGGTCAAATTATGATTGGCCCCGATGGCAAAAACTATCCCGTCCCCGCTAACTACGCATCTAAGTCCAAGTTAATTGAAGGTGACATTCTAAAACTCACTATTACCCCAGAAGGTCGCTTCCTCTATAAACAAATTGGGCCGGTCGAACGTAAAGCCGTCATCGGTACATTAATCCACCACGACGACAAATATTACATCGAGGTTGGTGGCCGCGAATACGAAGTACTATACGCCTCTGTAACTTATTTCCATCTACGCGAAGGTAGCCAAGTTTCCGCCATCATTCCAGCCAATAACGAGGATGCCGCTTGGGCCGCCGTTGAAGCCGCGCTCTAAATTCTATGCGCAGCCTCTACCGCAAATATCGCCCCACCAAACTCGCTGATGTCGTTGGGCAATCTGGAGTCACTACCGCTCTTCAAAATGCCTTGTTGCAAGACAAAATTGGTCACGCCTATCTTTTCATTGGCCCCCGTGGTACTGGCAAAACTTCCGTTGCTCGCATCTTCGCCCATGCCATCAATAAATTCGACTACCAACTTGAAGATAATTATCTTGACATCATCGAAATCGACGCTGCCTCCAATAACGGCGTTGACAATATCCGCGACCTGCGCGAAAAAGCCATCATTGCCCCGAGCCAAGGGAAGTATAAAATCTACATCATTGACGAAGTTCATATGCTCTCCAAATCTGCTGCCAACGCTCTGCTTAAAACCCTTGAGGAACCGCCCGCCCACACCGTCTTCATCATGGCTACTACTGAAGCCGATAAAATCCCCATCACTATCACATCGCGTACCCAACTTTACAATTTCAAACTCGCCTCGCTTGAGGTTATGTCCGAACATCTCACCAAAATTGCTAAAGCCGAGAAAATCAACATTACTTCCGACGCCATCACCATTGTTGCCGAACGTAGCGGTGGCTCTTTTCGCGATGCCCTAAGCCTACTCGACCAAGTCGCCAGTCTTGCTGGCAGTCGCGAGAATCCCATCGACGCCAATTTTTTGCGCGACGCTCTTGGTCTTCCATCCGACCAAATCACCCATAATCTACTCAAATCTTATGCCACCGGCGACCTTGCCTCTATCCAAAATGAACTCCAGGATCTACTCAATTCCGGCCTCAGCCCCGAGAACATCGCTCGCGAGCTCATCAACCAAATCCTCCGCAACCCCCAGCCAGTTTTCCTATCATTGCTATCAAGTCTCCCTAACGTCCAACCACCTTTCCCGGAGGCAAAACTTCTACTCGCACTTTGTGCCAACGTGCCAAAACCAACCGCCGCATCCCCCACCGCAATTTCCCCCGCCGAAAATCATGTCAACAAACCCACAGAACATGCTAGTACGATTGAAGATCGTGCACCCAAGTCAACCAATCGTACTCCCGCGACAACAAAGCGTGCTCCCGAACCAGAAAATCATGCTCCCGCAGCTGAAGATCTTGCTCCAAAGACCCAAAAACATGCTACCACATCCAACACAAACTTCGACTGGAACAACTTCCTCGACACTGTCCGTACCGAGTCCAGTGGTGCCGCTGACCAACTCCAAAAATGTGAATACGAACTCAAAGGCGACACACTCCATCTCTATCCTAGCAACAAGTTCACTATCAAATCACTCGCTTCACCCGCACATAGCGCCGCTATCAATTCTGCACTTAATGGTCTCTCCCTTGAAGTGCATGAAGGCGCCAAACCTGCCAACCTCAGTCCCGAACTCTCCCATGTCGCCGAGATTATGGGCAACGTCCAGGAACTCCCCGCTAGCGACCTGCCTTTCTAGTCTTCAATCTGTGCTATAATAATCCAAAAGGAGGTATAATGGCAGAACCCGATACAGCGGCCGAGCATTCCGGTGGTCGCATCCCACCCCAAGATTTAGAAGCTGAGAAATCTTTACTCGGTGCACTTTTGCTCTCCGGTGAAAATTTTTCCACTATCCTCGAAACCGTCCAATCCGAAGATTTTTATGACCCACGCCACGCTCGCATCTACCGTGGCATGGAGGCCCTTTTTGAACACCATCGCTCTATCGACCTCATGACCCTCACCTCTGAACTACGCAGTCAAAAAGTCCTCAAGGACATTGGTGGCGCCCCCTATCTCACCGACCTTTCCAACTTCGTCCCTACTTCTTCCCATATCGAAACCTACGCCGAGCTGGTCGCCAGCGCCTCCCTACGTCGCCGCCTAATCACCGCTGGCACCCAAATCGTTTCTTCCGCCTACGACAGTGCCAACCGCATCGAAGACCTCATCGGCGATGCCGAAAAAAATCTCTTCAAGGTCTCTGACCGTTCCGTCAAATCCGATTATGTCGCGCTTGGTGATTTACTCATTAGCGCCTATGATCGTATCGAGGAACTTCATAAAAACAAGGGTGCCCTGCGCGGTCTCAAAACCGGTTTTTACGACCTCGACAAGAAAACCGCTGGCTTCCAAAACGGCGACCTCATCATCATCGGTGCTCGTCCGGCTATGGGTAAAACTACCTTTGCGCAAAACCTCGCTTATAACGTCGCCACCGGCAACGGGGAAGGGAAAGGCGTACTTTTCTTCTCAATGGAGATGGCCGCCCAAGAAATTATCGACCGTATTATCTCTGATGTTTCCGGAGTCGACAACTGGAAAATCCGCACCGGCAATCTTAGCGACGAAGACTTTACTCGTGTTGGCGACGCTATGGCCGAAATGAGCGAAGTGCCACTTTATATTGATGATACTAGCTCCATGACCATTCTCGAACTGCGCAATAAAGTCCGCCGTGCCGCCCACGATAAAAATATCAGCATGGTCATTATTGATTATTTGCAGCTTTTGCAAGGTTCCGACCGCTATGCTGGTAACCGCGTGCAGGAAGTTACCGAAATTTCCCGTGGCCTCAAAACGCTCGCTCGCGAGATGAGTATCCCTGTCATTGCCCTCGCTCAGCTTTCCCGTAGCCTCGCCGGTCGCGACGATCCGCGCCCACAGCTTACCGACCTCCGTGAATCCGGTTCTATCGAGCAGGATGCCGATCTTGTCATGATGCTTCACCGCGTCGACTACTACCACAACGAGGAAGGCTACGAGCCCACCAATATCACCGAGCTAATCCTCGCCAAGCATCGCCATGGGCCGGTCGGTAAAATCGAACTCTACTTCCACCCAGAGCTTTTGCGTTTTATGTCACTCGACAAAAGTCGCGACGAAGAGCAATAATAATTGTGCTATAATACTATTGTGAAGAAGATTGTCATTTCAAAACTTTTCCTCTATCGTTACCGCTTTATCATCGGATTCTTTTTGTTAGCACTTGCTTATCTTGGCCTACTCCTTTGGCTACCTTTACTCTCGCCCAGTGGCCTCTCGGAATCAGAAATGATTTCTGTCGCCCATTCTTACGCACTCGAACCAGCCTCGATCTTGCATGGTGATATCATTAACCTGCCCTACCGCGCCCTCCAAAAACTCTCCATCATGATCTTTGGTCTCAATATTTATTCTGTCAAACTCCCCAGCGTCATCATCGGCATCTTCCTCGGTTTATTACTCATCTTACTGCTCAATCGCTGGTTCAAAACCAATGTCGCCCTCATGGCCTCAATCCTCGCCGTCCTTTCTGGATCCTTTCTCTATCTCGCTGGCTCCGGCACGCCGCTTATCATGCTAGTCTTTTGGCCCACCTTATTACTATGGATTGGCTCCAAAATCCAAGGTGTCACAAAACCCAAACCTTTCTATTGCTTCATTTTCGCATTTGCACTTCTCGCTTCTATTTTTACTCCCCACATTATCTATCTTGCTGCCTTCATTGTTATTTTTGCTATCGCCCATCCACATCTACGTTTCACAATCAAGACTCTTCCTACTATTCCGCTAATTCTTACTATTTTCATCATCCTACTTGGTCTTGCCTCGTTTGTCGTTAGCTTTGTCGTCAACCCCGGCATCATTGCCGAACTCTTCCTCGCGCCAGGCCTCACCTGGAGCACATTCATCAGCAATATCCAAACTGCCTTCCTACCATTCTTTGCATGGAGTACTACACTTGAAAGCGCTTTTCTTTCACCTTTCGTCGGCCTTGCCTCCATTGCTCTTGCCGTCATAGGTCTCCTCTCGACCACAAAAGGTTTCTTCGCCTCTCGCAATTCTATTGCCACTTGGCTCATCGTTTTTACCATCTTTCTTGCTGGACTCAACCCAGAATCCGCCATTCTCATTCTCCTACCAATGGCAATTTTGATTGCACACGGTCTACGTTATATTCTCGACAAATGGTATAATCTTTTCCCCAACAACCCTTATGCTCGCATTTCTGCATTCTTCCCAATCGGTACTTTTCTTGGCATCATGATTATTGGCGGTGTTTCGCATTTTATCTTTGGTTATCGCTACGTCCCTCTTGTTGCCAATGAATTTGACAACGATCTCACTATTATCCGCGACCAACTTTCCCCGAATGACACGCTTTACGTCATTGATAATCCTATCGCCTATAATTTCTATAAAGTCCTTGAAGTCAACGATGGCATCTGCGCTGTTTCCGATACTCTTCCAAGCACAAATCCTGGCACCAGCTTTGCAACTCTTGGCAAAACCTCTATTGACGCCCCGCTTAGTCAAATAATCACCTCGCCAAAATCTGAAAACTCTGATAGAATATACTTATACAATAAGGAGTAAAATATGGGCGCAACTATGGACCAAATGAAAATGCTTAACCAGCTCAGAAAAGCACAAAAGTCACTCAAAAACGAAATTGTAGAAGTTGAAGCAGGCGACGGGGCTGTAACCGTACAGATTACCGGTGAACTCAAGATCAAGAGCGTAAAAATCGACCCTAAGCGCGTCGACCTTGACGATATTGCCGAACTCGAGCACTGGATTGAAGATTGTATGCGCGATGGCTACGCTAAAGCTCAAGAAATCGCAACCGACAAAATGAAACCATTAATGGGTGGCTTGAGTAGTCTCGGCCTCTAAAAAGGAGTTCAGCGTGATTGAAAAAATCGAAATCAGCGGCAACAATTACAAAGTTTCGGATGGCTTCCGTAAATATACCGAGAAGCGCATCGGCAAACTCGACCGATATCTGCCCCGTGGCAACAAAAAAGATATTGTCGCCAAAGTTGTCGTTACCGAAGTTGATCGTGCTCACGGCAACAAATATGATATCTCTGTTGCTATGGAAATTCCTGGCGGCAAAGTAATTACGTCTCGCGACGAATGTTCTAACGTTTTTGCCGGAATCGACATTCTTGAAGCTAAGCTCAAAGGACAAGTGCGTCGTTTCAAACTTGAGGCGACCCCACATCTCTCTAAAAAAGGCCTCAAAAACCTGTTTATCAAGAGAGCCTAATATGCTATAATAAGGGGGATATAATTAGGAAGTTGTAAAATGGCCGAGAAGAAAGACAAGAAACCAACTGACAAGTTGGCCGATAAAACGTTGCTGACTCGCATCCTCCAGGGTGTTTTTGGTGATGCTCAGAAAAAAATCTTACGTCGACTCTATAAAAAAGTCGTCGAGATTAACGCCCTTGAACCTAAATATGAGGGGATGAGCGACGAAGAACTTGCCGCTCAGACTCAAGTATTTCGCGACAAAATTGGTAACGGCTCCGAAAAAGCCCTAAATGAGATTCTACCCGACACCTTTGCCGTCGCTCGCGAAGCAGCAAAACGTATCCTGAAGATGCGTCCATTTGATGTTCAGTTAATTGGTGGCATGGTTCTTCATGAGGGTAACGTCGCCGAGATGAAAACTGGTGAAGGTAAAACTCTCGTCGCGATGCTTCCAGCCTATCTCAATGCTTTGACTGGCCGCGGCGTTCACGTTGTTACTGTCAACGACTATCTCGCTCAACGCGATGCCGGTTGGAATGCTCCAGTCTATGACTTTCTTGGACTTTCCGTTGCTGTAATTATCAATCAAGCCAGCTTTATCTATGACAAAGAATACGAAAACGAAGATCACGACGATCCACGTTTTCGCCATCTCAAACCTTGTACTCGCAAGGAAGCCTATGCTGCTGATATCACTTATGGCACCAACAACGAATTTGGCTTCGATTACTTGCGCGACAATATGGTCAATGATCCTCAATACCTACGCCAGCGTGGTCTCAACTATGCAATTGTTGACGAAGTCGACTCCATCCTGATCGATGAAGCTCGCACTCCACTTATTATTTCCGCTCCAGCTGGTGACAATCCCGACTCCTACTATCAATTTGCAAAAATTGCCGCCACTCTTACTGCTGACGATTACGTTTTTGACGAAAAACGTCGCAGTGTCGCATTAACCGATGCTGGCGTCGAAAAAGTTCAGCAAATGCTTGGCATAAAAAATCTCTATTCCACTAAACACACCCGCCAGGTTTACCATATCGAGCAAGCCCTGCGCGCACAAGTCGTCTTCAAACGCGATAAAGATTATGTTGTTACCAGCAGCGGCGATGTCGTCATCGTCGATGAACACACTGGCCGCCTCATGCAAGGTCGTCGCTACAACGAAGGTCTACATCAGGCTATCGAGGCTAAGGAAAGCGTTGCTGTCAAACAAGAATCCATGACACTTGCCACCATCTCTTTCCAGAACTTCTTCCGTCTTTATAACAAACTTTCTGGTATGACTGGTACCGCCTTCACCGAAGCCGAAGAGTTCCAACAAATCTATTCGCTTGACGTAATTCAAATTCCGCCCAACAAACCCATCCAGCGCGTCGATAAAGACGATTTAATCTATCGCACCGAAGCCGGTAAACTCAAGGCTATCGCCGCCGAAATCAAAAAATATCATGATCGTGGTCAGCCAGTCCTAGTTGGCTCCGCCAGCATCGAAAAAAACGAAATGATCGCCCGTTACCTTGATAGTCAGGGAATTAAATATGAACTCCTGAATGCTAAAAACAACGAACGTGAAGCCGCCATTGTCGAAAAAGCCGGCGAAAAAGGCGCCGTTACCCTTGCTACCAACCTAGCTGGACGCGGTACCGACATTAAACTTGGCGAAGGCGTCAAAGAACTTGGTGGACTCGTGGTAATTGGATCAGAACGCCATGACTCTCGTCGCGTCGACAATCAGCTTCGTGGCCGTGGTGGCCGCCAAGGCGATCCTGGTACCACACAATTCTTTGTCAGCTGCGAAGACGATCTGATGCGTATTTTCCAAGGTGATCGCATCGCTATGCTAATGGCTCGACTTGGCGTCGATGAAGACACACCGATCCAGACCAAAAGCGTTTCGAAAACTCTTGAATCAGCTCAAAAGCGCATTGAAGGCTTCAATTTCGACTCCCGCAAAAATGTCGTCCAATACGACAACGTTATCAATCGCCACCGTAAAGTTGTTTACGGCATGCGTCGCAAAATCCTTGATGGCGAAAACATCCATAACGAAATCAAGCGTCTCATCAAAACCACCGCTGCTGATCTTGCCAAAGACAGCTCGCGTATCAATAAGAATTTTACCGATGACATTTTAGCAATCTTCGACTTTGACGACAAGGAACTAGACAAAATCGGCGCAATGCGCAAAGAAAAGGACCGCGTAAAGACCCTTGAAGACATGATCAACGCGGCCTATGCCAAAAAAGAAGAACTCTTCGAAGCTGAAATCATGCGCAAAATCGAGCGCGAAGTCTATCTCAAGGTACTCGACACGCTCTGGATGCAACACCTTGAGAATATGCAACACCTCCGCGAAGGTATCCACTGGCGAAGCGTTGGCCAACGCGACCCGCTTGTCGAATACCGCAGTGAATCACAGCGTCTCTTTGATAGCCTCGAGAAAAATCTTCGCGAAGAAGTTCTAAATATCCTACTTCGCCTCACCAAACTTGAAGCCGAAAGCGAAAAATTAACTGATGGTGAAGAATACGAATCTGAACTCACCAAGATGGCTAAGGGCACCACCGAAAAGGGCGTCAACGAAATTTCTGCTGGCGAAAAGAATCTCGACAAAGAATTCAAAACTAACACGTCTACCGAAAAATCTAATGCACACCAAACTATCAATCAAGCCCGCAACCAGGCTCGCAAATCCAAAAAACAACAACGTCAGAATCGCAAGAAAGGGAATCGAAAATAAAACACTCGACTGAGGAAATAGTACTTTCGTCCGGAGCTAAGGGGCTTCTGATTGATATTCCTGGCGCCAGCGTCATGAATACCAAATTCCAGTTCCGGGCTGGTTTGCGCTACGCAAAAAAACCTAGTCTCTACGAAATTGCGCACATTGTTGAGCACCTTGCCTTTGGCGCCAACTCCGAATTTCGTGATGAGCAAGAATTCGAATCTGAATTTACCAAAAATGGCGCCTACCACAACGCATGGACTTCCGATTTCTCAGTTTGCTACGAGAGTGAATGTGCTGATTTTGAGTGGGATCGTATCATGTACCTGCAACAGGTTGCCATTGCCGAGCCTCGTTTTAATGATGAGGAGCTTCAAAGCGAAAAGGGCAACGTGCGCGCCGAGCTAACCGGCTACATGAATGACTACAATCGTCTACTTTGGCCTCGTCTACAACAGGTAGTCGGCGAAAACGTTCCCGACTTACAAGAACGCCTTAAAACTATTCCTAATATCACCCTCAAAGACATCCGCGAGCATTACCGTCGCACCCACACCGCCAACAACCTACGCTTTATCATCGCCGGCAATCTTCGTCATCGCCGTCGCAAAATCATCCAAATGCTAAACGATTGGAACCTCAAACCTGGTGAACGTTTCAAAATCCCGTACGATGACATCCACGCCGCTGCCCCCACTCTTATCCGCCGCAAAGATGCTTCCAATATCACTTTTGGTTTTTCTTGGTTCACTCCTCGCCAATTAGGCTCCGACGAAGCCTATGCTATGAGCTGCCTCAACCACATCCTCACCGGCACCACTTCCAGTCGCATTTTTGGGCAAGCCCGCCGCAAAGGCCTTGTTTACGGCATGGGTAGCGACCTTTCCAATAGCTGGCACAACGCCTCCTGGGACTTCGATGGAGAAGTCAACGTCGAAAGCTCCGACGAACTTTTTGCCCTCATACGCAATGAGCTAAATCAGGTCTTAAACGGCGACATCAGTACAGACGATATCATTGCCGCCAAAAGTTATGCTACCGGTCGTTATCAAATGGGCGCCCAAACCGTTGGCCAAATCGCTGATCATTATTCCGACGGCTACTTTGTTAACGGTATCATTGAGCACTACGACAATGTGCCAGGGCTCGTTCGCAATATCAAAAAATCTACCATGGTAGATTTAGCTCGCGAATTTATCGGTGGGGAGCTCGGTGCCCTAGTCGCTGTTAGTTCAGTTGATAAAGCCACTATTACTCGGCTAAACGATTACATTACTTTTTAGGCGCGATACTTAAATAAGCCGGGCCAATACTATTATATAATCAGAAGTATAGCCTATGATATAATATATAGTATGAAAATCGCAATTCTCGGCTATGGCCAAGAAGGTCCTAGTGCCGAAAAATTTCTCCGCGCCCGTCATCCCGAAGCAACGTTCGACATTTTTGATAGTTTTTCACGCGAAGACCTCAAGCTCTCCGATTACGACCTAGTTGTCCGCAGCCCATCCGTTCCGCCTACTTGGCTCAAATCTGCTGGCGCCAAAAAGTCTACCACAGTTACACGACTTTTCTTTTCTGCAATAAAAAACTCGGTCATCGGGATCACTGGCACAAAAGGCAAGGGCACCACTTCTTCACTAATCGCCACGCTCTTAGAAGCCACTAATACACCAGTAAAATTAGTAGGCAATATCGGTACCCCCGCGCTAGACTCACTTGACCAAATCCAACCCCAAGACGCCATTATTTATGAAATGAGCAGCTTCCAGCTTTGGGACCTCGACACCTCGCCGCATATCGCAGTTGTCCTCGGCATCGCACCCGATCATCTCGATCGCCACGCTGACTTTGACGATTACGTTGCCGCAAAAGGTCACATCGCCGAATTCCAGTCCACTCACGATTATTGTATTTATGATAGCAACAATCAATATTCAGCCAAAATTGCCGCTCTTTCTCCTGGTCACAAAATACCATATCCACCTCAACTTGACGCAGCCGCCCAACAAATGCTTGATAATTTGTTAGACTACCTCACTGTTCCTGGTAATCACAATCGAGAAGACGCAACCATCGCCCTAATGGCCTGTGCCGCCCACTACCAACAAGATTTATCAACTTTCATACAAAAAAATCATCAGATCGTCGCCAATGCTTTCACCAAATTCCAGGGCCTACCACATCGCATCGAATTTGTACGCGAGCTAAATAACATACGTTATTACGACGACAACTATTCTTCCGCTTTCCCAGCACTAGATGTGGCACTTGCGACCTTTGCTGATACTCCTACCATTCTCATTGCAGGCGGAAAAGATCGTGGCCTCGATCTCTCTACCACCAAAGCACGTCTCTTTTCTGCGCCCAACCTCAAAAAAGTCATCCTTATTGGTGAAACCGCGCCGATTCTTGCCGCAGATGCTGACCCCAACACCTACATCATCGCCGATTCACTAGAATCAGCCGTCAAACTCGCCAAGACTACCGCCGAGCAATTCCAGGAAGCCGAATCCAGTAATTATGATTTATGCATACCCGGTCGTGCATCTGGCAAAATCAAATCCCCAGTTGTCGTTATGTCACCCGGTGCCGCCAGTTTTGACATGTTCAAAAATTTCCGTGATCGTGGTGAACAATTCCAACAATTAGTACGGGAGCTAGAATAATGTTTAAATTCCTAAGTCATACTTTTAATCCGCAAACCCTAGTCGCCGAATTTTCTTATCAAGGTACCGACGGAATTATTTTTACCGAGAAAATTAAATTTCATGCACCCACGATTCCATATTATGCAGACACGATCAGAAATCGTGTTCACGCAACTCCAAATCATACACCCGAGTTATTAGATCGTGCACTTTTCCTCGCTTTTATACTCATTGGCACTAGCTATTACAAGTCACATCCCACCACTCAAGTTGTGCTCCCTCAGTCAATTGATGATTTTCAAGCTCGTTTTTTTAGTACGGTCTATCAAGAAGGGCTGAGCCAATTTACCTTCGAAAATCAGCTCACACGTGCCGACCTTGCTCATTTTACCGCTACGGTCGACTATCGCGCTCCAGAACCTTTGTCCTACAACGGCACCGGCACGCTCGCCCTTCAATCCGGCGGCAAAGACAGCCTACTCACCGCCACACTATTACGCGAGCAAAATACAGATTTTACACCCTGGTTTGTTGGCTATGGCAACAATAATTATCCCCAGGTCATTGATGAGGTAAGTAATCAATCCCCTCAAATTATCAATCGCCTAATCGACCACGCCAATCTCCAAAAATCTGCTGGCCTAAATGGCCACGTACCAATCACTTATATCGTCATGTCCCTTGCCCTTATTCAAGCAATTATCAACGGCGAGAATACCGTCCTTACCAGTGTCGCCCAGGAAGGGAATGAGCCACATGGCATGGTTGGTGATCTACCAATCAACCATCAGTGGTCAAAATCTTGGTCCGCCGAACAGCTTTTCGCTCGGTACGTTGCTACTTATATTAGTCCCGACTTGCACGTCGGTTCACCACTCCGCAAATATAGTGAGCTCAAAGTCGCTGAACTTTTTGTCAAAAAATGTTGGCAAAATTACAGTCATCAATTCAGCTCGTGTAACCGCGCCAATTATACACAAGGCAATGATAGTTCCATGCTCGCTTGGTGTGGTGATTGCGCTAAATGCGCCAATTCCTACTTACTCTTCTGCCCATTTTTGCCCGCCGAAACCCTCACCGCTACTTTCGCCAACCAAGATTTATTCACTAGCTCACGCCTCACAGAAATCTTTAAAGGATTGCTTGGTATCGACGGAGTTATGAAACCATTCGAATGCGTCGGCACAATTGACGAGTTACGCTACGCATATTATCATCGCGATCAATCTGGCACGGAGCGATATCATGATTTGCCTTTTGTTGTTCCTGATAGTGACTTTGACCCTGACGCGCTTTATCCTACCCAACCATACTTCCAGGAGTTTTTCCATGAATGAAATTAATAAAAAACTCGAACAATTATCTACCACTCTCACCGAAGCTTGGCAAAAGTTGGATCTCGACACAAAGCTTGCTCGTGTCGCGGAACTAGAACAACTCACCGCTGACCCTGATCTATGGTCCAATCCCGAACGGGCTAAAACCCTCCATCAAGAGCTTAGCAATCTCACTACCAGCATTCAACCTTGGCAATTACTCAAAACTCAAATTACCGACCTTAGCGACATTATTGCTCTTGGCGACGCGGAGCTCATTATCGAAGCCGATCGTCAACTTGACGCTATGCAAGATACACTAAATGAACTTAAAAAAGAGTTACGCTTTAGTGGTAAATACGACAGCAAAAGCGCCATTCTCCGCATTACATCCGGCGCTGGTGGTACTGAAGCAATGGACTGGGCGAGTATGCTCGAACGCATGTATTTACGCTTTGCTGAAAAAAAGAACTTTACCGTCACCAGCCTTGAACGCGTCACTGGCGAAGAAGCCGGCATCAAAACCGCCGTTTACGAAATTTCCGGTCCGAATACCTATGGCTTGCTTCGCAGTGAGCATGGCGTCCATCGACTCGTTCGACTCAGCCCTTTCAACGCCGATAATCTTCGCCAAACCTCCTTTGCGCTTGTAGAAGTTTTACCAGTGGTTGAGCCTAGTGACGATATCAAAATTGACGACAAAGATCTGCGCATCGACGTTTATCATTCTGGCGGCCATGGTGGCCAGAGCGTCAACACTACCAACTCCGCCGTCCGCATTACCCACTTACCGACTGGTACCGTAGTCGCCATCCAAAACGAACGTTCTCAATTGCAAAATAAGGAAAAAGCAATGGAGATTCTTCGTGGCAAGCTCCTCCAAATGCAACAAGAGCAACATGCCGAAAGTCTTGATAAACTCCGTGCTGGCGAGTCCGCTAGTTGGGGGCAACAAATCCGCAATTACGTCCTCCAGCCCTACAAACTTGTCAAAGATACTCGTACCAAATACGAGGATAAGGATCCGGACGCCGTACTCGATGGCAAAATCGACTCTTTTATTGATGCCTATCTCGATTCACAAAGCCCCGAATAGTGTTATAATGTAGAAATGGATAAACTTACTCATTTTTTTGAAAAACATGCCAAAATTTTCAAGGTTATTGTCCCAGTATTTTTGATCTTACTCTACATCGGACTTTGTGCACTCAATATCAACAGTTCAACCTGGTTTGACGAATCTTACTCCGCTTACTTAATCCGCGGAAACTTTTTTGACATCTGGTCAATGACTTCCATCGACGTCCACCCGCCGCTATTTTATTTCCTTCTTAAACTGTGGTCTTTCATAGCTGGTACGTCATTGGTCGCCCTTCGTTCTATGTCGGTTTTCTTTGGAGTCGTGTCGATCATCTTACTCTTCCGCCTCCTCTGCCGCCATTTCAATCTCACTGCTGCAATCATCGGCAGTTTCTTCTTTACTCTTTCACCTATGTTCATCCGCTATGGTCAAGAAATGCGCATGTATACCGTCGTCATCGCACTCGTCATTGCCGCAACTGACGTTATGCTCTGCGCCCTTGACACCAAAGACCCAAAAAAATCCCGCCACCTTTGGTTCTTATACGCCGTTCTCATTGCCCTCGGCATGTGGACACACTACTTCACTGCCTTAGCTTGGATTGCCCAGCTCGTCTACATTCTCTACCGTCAAGGCGTTTTCACAAAAGACGGTCTCAAAAAGCTTTGGCAAGACAAACCCCGCCGCAATCTCATGCTGCAAACCTATGGTCTCGCTGTCGCTTGTTATATCCCTTGGACTCCATTCTTCCTCAAACAATCTGCCTCAGTCCAGGGTGGATTTTGGATCGGTCCAGTCAACCTCGAAGCTCTCGCCAATTTCTTCTCCGAATCACTTCTCTATGTCGCACCACGCGAGCTAAAGGATTGGCTACTTCCACTCACTATTACCTTATTAGTTCTTATCATCTTCCTCAGCCTAAAGGTTTTTCACCGAATCGACCAGCAACATCGTAAAAAACTTTTGGCCGTCCTTGCACTAATCTTCATACCACCGATCACGCTTGTTATCCTCAGCCTACCTCCACTCTCACCCGTCTATATGACCCGCTACATGATTTTTAGCCTTGCTCTCATTTGGGCCTTCTGTGGTATCATTATCGCCTTCGCCCTCACTGGATCTCACGAGCACAAGCCCGCTCTTGTCGCCATGGGGCTCCTTGCCATATGTGCCATTATAGGAGTTGTCAATGTCACCAATCGTGAACCCAATGGCTACGTCGGCTACACCGTCCAAGACGTGATGTCGATCGCAAAGCCCGGTGAGCCTCTCCTTATGGATAGCGTCTGGAATTACTACGATGGTGTCGTCTATGATTCTGCAGAACATCCAGTCGCCTTCTATCGCGATTGGAGCGAGTATGAGTATGGCTCTCTAGAGCCAGTTCGTGAATACCATCACAATCTCTTTGATAACCTCGACGAGTGGCTATCAGAGCACGATAGCTTCTGGGTTTTCTATAATAACGACAAAGACATAAACGAAGAACTACTCAAACACCACAAA
The DNA here is from genome assembly GCA_948851665.1 of uncultured Candidatus Saccharibacteria bacterium. Classification (GTDB taxonomy): domain Bacteria; phylum Patescibacteriota; class Saccharimonadia; order Saccharimonadales; family Saccharimonadaceae; genus Nanosyncoccus. Next base: position 68,795 of record CAQOWG010000002.1, on the reverse strand, counting down.
ATTAATCAGACCATCAGCAACGATAGATACAATGTCTATCACTTAGTTAAGAAATAAAACACAATTTCCAAAAAACTTATGCTTTTGTGATATAATTGTTGTATGATTTTGCTCGACCGCATCACCAAAACTTACCCCGGCGATGAAGAACCTGCGCTCGACAACATTTCTCTCCACATCGAGCCGCATGAGTTTGTCTTTTTGGTGGGTAAATCCGGTGCTGGTAAGTCCACCCTTATCAAAATGATTACCAAAGAAGAAAACCCGGATTCTGGTAAAATTGTTGTCGGCGGCATCGATCTCGATTTTGTGCGACACCGCTACATCCCTCACTATCGTCGTCGTCTTGGCGTAGTCTTCCAAGATTATAAACTTCTCCCTACTCGCACGGTGTTTGAAAACGTCTCCTTTGCTCTTGAAATTGCTGGTATGAGCAATCGTGAAATTGTCAAAACCGTTCCTAAAGTTTTAGACTTAGTTGGACTTTCTGATAAATCGAATAAATTCCCAACGCAACTTTCCGGTGGGGAACGACAGCGAGTTTCAATTGCCCGTTCAGTTGCACGCCAACCAAAAATTCTTATCGCTGATGAGCCAACTGGTAATCTTGACGTTCTCACTCGTAAAGAAATCATTGATTTGCTACAAAAAATTAACGATTTTGGCACCACACTTCTTGTTACTACTCACGACGAGAACATCGTCAACAATCTTTCCAAACGAGTTATCACCCTAAAAGCCGGGCGAATCGTTGATGACCAAAAATACCATGGCGTCTACCGTCTTGACAGCGAGGATGAGCAATCGCTCAAAGAATCTTTTGCACCAAACGAACAGGAGCCGGAAGAATTCCAGGCCCCCATTATCATTCGCCAGCAACCTATAATTACAACTAGCCGCAATGCCGCCAAACATACCGCCGCAGCAGACGAACGTCTCACGTCATCATTGCAATTCACTATGCGACTCGAGCGTGACGCCAATGGCAACGTCCGTGCTGCACGTAAAGAGCCTGTTACTAAAACCGCACAAAAAACTACCACAAAAACCGCTGCTAAAACCAGCAACAAACATTCCAGCAGCAACACTAAAACTTCCGCTAAATCTACCCCTAAAATTATCAAAAAGACCACTAAGCCTCTTGAGCGCGATTCCGCCAACCAATGGTATGCTGCTAGTAAGCCGCTCCGCTCTGCCCCAAAACTCAGTAAGCTTAGTCCTGGACAGACCGTCAAACTCAAACCTGCCCCTACTCTTAAATCGAGCATCAAACCTATCCCACACCCCCGAACTAAACGTGTAATCTAGGAAATCAATATGACAAAACAAACTCCAAATCAAAAAATCGCCAACTTCCGTAACACTAAAAAACGCCAAAAAGAAAATCTCAAAGTTTTAGTGGAGAATAGCAACGTCAGCAAACTGCGTAGCACTAGTCGCATCATCAAATATGGCGCATCTAGTTTTCGTCGCAATATTTGGCTCTCTATTGCCGCTACGCTCGTCATGACAATTACATTAATCATTTTACTCGTTACTATCGGCGCCAGCATGATCCTTTCCGCTACTGCCGACACCATGCGTCAAAAAATTGACATCACCGTATTCTTCCAACCCGGAACACCACAGTCGACTCTTGAACAAATGGCTAGCACTATGCGCCTCGACAATAATGTCATCCAGGTTACCGTCGCTGACTCATTAGCCGAATATGAAAGCTTCCTCTCTGAGAACCAAAATAATACAGACCTACTCACAGCACTTGCAGATGACGACATGCGTCAAATGATGCTTGATACTATGCAGGCCACCATGCGTATTAAGGTCCACAATCCTGACGACCTCACCAGTATTCGATACATAGTCGAAAATGACGATATTTTCCAAGCCCACCTCGACGAAGACAAAGAACCAACTTATGATATTAATCAGGCTGAAATTGCCACCATCAACTCTTGGGCAACCATAGCCAAAAACGGTGGACTTATTCTCGGCGCCGTCTTTCTCGTCATCTCTACTCTGGTTATCTTTAATACCATTCGCATGGCTATCTTCTCACGTCGCGAAGAAGTCCACATGATGAAATTAGTTGGCGCTGACAGCGAATTTATCCATGGACCATTCCAAGTAGAAGCACAAATTTGCGGCGTCATTTCTGGATTACTTGCCGCTACCGCCGCTTATATAGGCTTCCAATTTATCGCCCCCAGCCTCAGCTCTTATGGCATCGACGTTTCACTAGTCGCTAGCTTTATGACTACGAGCCGTTTGGTCTACGTCTTTCTTGGCACCATCGCCGTTGGCGTTCTCGTCGGCACCATCTCAGCACGCCTTGCTATTCAAAAATACCTTAAGTAATTTACTTTTTAACATAACTGTGATATATAATAATTATGGTTAGACAAAAACATAAAACTCTAGGTTTCCGTAAACTCTCGATTATTGCCGCGATTTTCATTATTGCCGGCTTATCTACTTTCGCAATACTCAAAGACCAGCCGAACGCCCAGGCTGCCTATCCCGTCGGATGTGTCAGCCAGGCTTGCCGCGAGGCCGCCGATCGCGCCGCCGCTTCCGAAGCAGCTGCCAAAAAAGCAGCTAGTCAGGCCGACACCCTCGAAAATGAAGTTGCTCGCTTAAACTCCGAAATCGCGGCACTTGAGGATGAAATCAATATGAACCAAGCTATTGCGCGAGATCTTACTGCCCAAATCGCCATCAACGAAGGAAAGCTTAGCCTCCAACAATCTGCACTCGCAAAAATGCTCGTTGATATGCACTTTGAAGGTGATCCTGATGCTGTTACTTTACTTGCTAGCAGTAGCTCTCTTGGCGATTTAGCCGAAAAACAATCTCGTCAAAGCAACGCAAAGTCACAAGTAACAACTTCTGCCGAAGCCGTCAAAGCCCTCAAGGAAGAACTTGAGCAACAGAAAGCCAGCGTTGACGCCCTAATCGCCGCCGCCGAACTTAGTCGCAATGAGGCCGCCGAAAAACGCAACTATCAACAAGCCTTAATCGCCAAATACGAGAGCGATTCCGCTGCTTACGAAAAAGACGCTTTAGCCGCTCGCGAAACTATGCAACGCGAAATCGCTGCCGAGATTGCAAAATACAACTCTGGCGGCGTCGTTGGCGAGGGCTATAATTCTTATCCTTGGGCCGCTAACTGCCCCCGTGATAACATAAAGTATATTGTAGTCGGTGGTTACGTCTGCCAATGTACTAGCTATGCTGGCTGGAAAGCCCAAGAATTTTACGGGATTTATATATCTAGTTGGGGGAACGCCAATACATGGGGTAGCTCTGCCGCTCGTCGTGGCTACGTCGTAGACGATAATCCCGCCCCTCATACTATTGGTTACAGCACAACTGGCGTCTACGGTCATGTAGTTTGGGTTGAAAGCGTCAACGCTAATGGCACTATCAATCTCACCGAATACAACAATTATGCCAGTTCTAAAAGTGGTCTACCGGGCGATTTTGGTGCTCGTTATAACGTTAACCCACGCGCTTATCGTTATATCCATCTCGACCAAAAGCTTTGGTAGTGCTATAATTTAAATATGTCTAAAAATTGGGAAGCTCGTAAAGTCAATCTCGGTGGCGCTATCATCGGCGCAGCTGTTACATTGGTTCTTGGTTTTTTCGTAGGCCTTAACTGGCAAAACTTCAGCAATCAATTCTTGCCCTATCTCGGTATCGGCCAGCGCCGTACTAACAACAATTGGTCTGCTCTAGACGAAGTTTATGACACTCTTATCTCTCAATATGACGGCGAACTCGATAAAAATGCACTCATTGAGGGAGCCAAAAAAGGCCTCGTGGCGGCCGCTGGCGACATCTACACTGCTTATATGGACGCCGATGAATCCAAAGAATACCAGGCCCTGTTGCACGGTGAAGCCGGTAGTGGCGTTGGTATCGAAATGGCCTTGCGCGATGGCTATGTGCGTGTTATTCGCACCCTCCCCGACAACCCAGCCGAAAAAGCTGGCGTACTTGCAGGCGATATCATTTATAAAATTGACGGCGAAGAAGTCTACGACAAAGGCACTGAAGTTATTTCCAATAAATTACGTGGCGAAGATGGCACAGAAGTTGAACTTACTGTTGTGCGCGGGAATGAAGAAAAAACTTTTAAACTCACCCGCGAACCAATTAATAATGTTTCTGCCTACGTCACCTATCACGACAAAACTGCCATTCTCACTGTTACTCGCTTTGATACCGACACTGGCGAGATTGTGCGCAAAATCGTACGTGACGAATTTAGCAAAAAAGGCATCAATAAAGTCATTCTTGATTTACGTGGTAATGGTGGCGGCTATGTTTCCGCCGCCCAAGAATTACTTTCACTCTGGATTGACGGTCAACCGATTCTCATTCAACGTGGCAAATCGGGCAAAGACGAGACTATCTATGCTAATCGCGGCGGAGCACTACTCGCCAACATTCCCACTATCGTTCTAACCAATGGAACTACTGCCAGTTCATCCGAAATTGTCGCTGGCGCCTTAAAAGATTACGGTAAAGCCACTATCGTTGGAGAAACGACTTTCGGTAAAGGTGTTGTGCAAACTTTACTAAATCTCTCTGGCGACACATTACTCAAAGTCACTACCGCTCGCTGGTATACGCCAAATGGCACCAGCATTAACGGCGAAGGTATCAAACCAGACATAGAAATCGAGCGCACCTACGAGGATATCAACAAAGATCGCGATCCTCAGCTCGACAAAGCTCTATCGATGTAATATAATAATCTTATGATTAAAGTTTACACCACTCCAACCTGTATCTACTGCCACGCTCTCATGGAATGGCTTGAGGAACAGGGAATTAAGTACCAAGAAGTTGATGCTTCGTCCTTGCCAGACATTACTGCTGTACCGGTCACCGAAATTGGCGACAAGCGCATTATCGGCTTTGATCGCGCCGCAATTAAGGCCGCTCTCGCCGCAGAAGCTCCCGCCAAAGCCGCATGAAACGTCCCTCGCTTGTCTTAATTCATGGTTTTCGCGGCGCACCATTCGGTCTTTCTGCCATTGCCGATGAGCTACGTATTGCAGGATATGACGTTCATTTAGCCCCTAATCCACCTTTTGCCGGTGCTCCTACCCTTTCCGCATATACCCCAGAGACATATGCGGACCACTTTGCTAATTATCTAAAATCCCACCACATCATCAAGCCTATTTTAATTGGACACTCCATGGGCACTTTGACAGTTTCGGCGCTTGCTAGTCTCCGTCCAGACCTTGTTGATTCGCGTCTAATTTTACTCTCACCAATTTCTTATAAAACCGCCAAGTTTTTTGCCCTACTGGCCCCACTCTCCGCCTATTTGCCAGATTTCCTTGTCAACTTTGCCACCACTTGCTATCTTTATACCGGCAAAGGGCAATTTAATTCTACCATGCGAGTCACCAACGCTTGTACCAAACAAACTACTTGCCCCAAACGCGCAGTCTTTTCTGCTGCCTATTTTTCCTCACATTATGGTGTAGCCGATTTTCAATTCGCGGACAACATCAATGTTTATATCATCGCCGGCACAAAAGATCGCCTTATAAGCTGTCGCAGTACCGAAAAACTTGCCCACTCTCTCCACACTAAACCAGTCTTCCTGCAAGACACCGGACATCTACATAACTACGAAAAGCCTCATGAAACCGCCGAGGAAATCCTTAAGATTCTTGCCGATTCTTCTTCAGCTGAATAGCTTCTTGATAAATCTCTACAAACCGCGCCAACGTTCTGTTTAGATCGTGCTTCCGAGCAACCACTAAGCTTTTAGCACCATATTTCTTCTGCAGCTTCTCGTTTGTAAGAATTTTTACTATACCAGCCACCAATTCCTCTATCGCGCCCGGACGGCATAATTCACCGTTCTTACCATCCTGGCAAAGCTCGCTCACCGCACCTGCATCTACTGCCACAATTGGTAGACCAGTTGCTGCCGCCTCAATCAGAACAATACCTTGGGTTTCAGTTTCACTCGCCGTTGCAAATAATGTCGCTGACTGATAAATCGACACTGCTTCCGCCACCGACATAATCCGCCCCAGAAACTTCGTTTGAGTATCAATCCCTAGTGCTTTCGCCAAATCCATCAAATGATTCTTATCAATCCCATCCCCGGCAATCACCAACTCTGCATCCGGCACTTTTTCTAAAACCTCCGCAAATGCCAGCAAAACATTACTAATACTTTTTTCCGGATCAACTCGACCAAGATATAACACCCGCTTAACATTCGGTTTTAGGTGATATTTTTTTAATACCCGCGGATTCGGCGAACCTGGCATAAATTTCGAAAGATCCACTCCGTTTGACAACGCCTCCACTGGTACCTTAAAACGTCGACGATTCTTCGGCACTAAGTCGTCAATTGCCATTTCTGTCGGCATTGTAGCATATTCTGAGTGTTTTAAAAAACTCGCCATATAAGTCCTCAGAATTGCGTCCACTGGACGTTTAATCGGTTTCAGCAGCTTCACCTGTCCAGTCACGTTATCCGGATAAGCATGGCCCGTACTCACCATTGGCACGTTGCGCTTCTTGGCGTAACGCCGCGCCGACACCGCAATCATCTCAGCCGTCTGATTATGGATCACATCAGGACGGAACCTATCCATCTCCCGTTTCATCACTGGATACGGATCCAGCGTCAACCATAATCCATGCCGATAGACCAGACGTGGCATCGACAAGCCCAAAAATTCTTTCTTTTCGGGTACTTTATTGATTTGGTCTGGGTAAAAGGGGAATCGCACTGACGACAAATATACCGTTGTGACGCCTTCTTTTTTCTCTTTATGTTTTTTACCAGTAAAACTCGGGCAAAACACCATTACCTCATGCCCCTGCTTCGCAAGACCACGCGCTAAATTGTGCGCAAATACCGCCACTCCATTTGTCATTGGATAATACAAGTCGGAAGTAATCACAATTTTCATAATACTATGGTATAATTGTAACATGAAAAAGTCAAGGATCACCGATAATGTCGTTGTCAACCGCCGTGCCCGTTTCGACTACCAACTCGGCGACGAATTGACTTGTGGCATTTCTCTCACCGGCCCCGAAGTGCGACTCATTCGCGACCATCATGCGCAACTTCGCGGTTCATTTGTAACTATCAAGAACGGGGAATTATGGCTCAATAATGCCACCCTTGGCGCCGAAACCGCCCGCAATCTAAAACTACTCGTTACTAAACGTCAGCTCCGCGATCTCACCCGTGCCAAGCAAGATGGTTTTCAGCTGGTCCCCACCAAACTGCTTGCTGGCGGCCGCTATATTAAGCTCATCATTGCTACTGGTCGTGGCAAAAAGAAATACGACAAGCGCGAAACCATCAAAAAACGTGACCTTGAACGGGGACGCTACTAATGAAAATCTATTCTTGGAATGTTAATGGTCTGCGAGCCAATCTAAAGCGCGGCACCTTCATGGATTTTATCAATGCCGAACAACCCGACATTCTCTGTCTTCAAGAGACTAAAGCTAAGCCAGGTCAAGTTACTGTTGATCTGCCAGACTATCTCGAACTCTGGCATAGCGCTGACCGCCCCGGCTACTCTGGGACTGCCATTTTTACGAAATTCAAACCGCTTGGTAGCATCAACGACTTACCTGCCGACCTCGCCGCAAATTATCCTTGGGACGATGACAAGTTCGGCAATCCTTTAAAAGAAGGTCGCCTGCAAACTATTGAATTTGAACCTTTTTATCTTATCAATATGTACGTTCCAAACAGTAAGCCCAATCTTTCCCGCCTCAACCTACGCGAACATCTATGGGATCCAGCCATCCTCAACTATATCAATATCCTTCAAAAAGCCAAACCGGTCATTATCTGCGGTGATTTCAATGTAGCCCACACCCCACTCGATCTCGCTCGTCCTAAAGACAACACTCACAACGCCGGCTTCACTGACGAAGAGCGCCAAGGCATCAAAAATTACCTTGCCACCGGTAAGCTTGCTGATAGTTTTCGTCACCTTTACCCCAGTCAACAAAAATACACTTGGTGGTCACATTGGTCGCATGCTCGCGAACGTAATATCGGTTGGCGCATCGACTATTTTCTGCTTTCTGAAAGCCTCATTCCGCACCTCAAAAACGCAATGATTCACGATCATATTGCAGGTTCCGATCATTGTCCAATCTCAATAGAAATGGAATTTTGATGGCTTTCGCAGATCTCACAGGCGATTTATCCTACTGGCAAAAACAAACTAAGCCTCTTTTCGCCGATCTTGCCTGGAACATCCCCGAACAAAAAACTGGTCGTCTCGGTCTCATCGGCGGTAGCAGCCAAGGTTTCAACTTTACCATCCGCACTGCCGAATTTATTGATAGAACTTTCCCGGTACGCGACTTATCAATTCTCTTACCCGCCACGCTTCGCACTAAACTCCCACCTCTCCCCAATCTTAACTTTGCTCCCGCCACCGATACTGGCTCTTTCGCACAATCACCGCTCCTCAGTGAATTCATTGCCGCAAATGATTATGCCCTCATCACCGGCGACCTTTCCAAAAACTCCGCTACTGCCATCGCCCTCGCAACTGCCCTCACTCCTGCCGATCACCAGACCGAACCACCACGCGTTCTATTAGCGCGCGACACCATTGATTTACTCGCCCCAAATATGGAGCAACTACTTACAAATCCCGATCTCACCCTATTTGCTTCTTCCGCCCAGCTCCAAAAAGTCTTCCGTGCCGTCTACTATCCCAAAATGATCATGCTCTCCGCCCCGCTCCTGCCCATCCTCGAAGCCATCCATAAATTCACTCTCACTTACCCCGCCACCATTCTGACTTTCCACGAAGGCCAGCTCATCACCGCTCGCGACGGGCGCGTCATCACTACTCCTCTCACCGATACCGACTATTCGCTCATCTCGCTTTGGTCCGGCGAACTAGCCGCCAAAGTCGCCGCTTTCAACCTCTACAACCCTACCAAACCCCTCGAATCTACCACTGCCGCTCTGCTATATCGCTAAATATATTGACTTTTTACCATAAGTGTGCTATAATGGTAATATAGGCAGTGTGAAAGGAGGGGATGAAATGAAAATATTCAAATTAAAACAGTATCACATCGCCGACATCCTGACTTTGTGCGAGGTAATCTGCACATGCATCTTAGGAGTTTTGCTATTTATTGGTGCGAAACCGCAAACCGCCCTAATCATCTTCGGAATTGGGGAACTATGCGACGCCTTCGACGGTATCTGCGCCCGCAACCTAAAACCGTATCCAAAAGACGGCAAATATCGCTGGTGGCGCGAATACGCCCCAGAAATCGACCAGATTACCGACATTTTTCACTTGGGCATTATGGGGCTATTCTTCATTTTCCGGATTTGTTCCAGCTTCATCTACTTCAGGCCGTGGATTGCTTTCTTCGTTGCGTTCGTCGTTGCACTTTTCTGTATCATTATCCAGATAATCGTTACGGACGAAAAGCACAAAGACACCAAGCTCGCTACCGGCCTAATTCTTGGACGTCGCGTTCTGTATCTAACTTGCATCGCCTTTATCGTCTTCGCCGGACTCTACGCCGTCACTTGGCCAGACCAAATCAAGACTACCATCGCGATCGCTCTTTGCATCAGCGCCGTCATTCTTCTCGTCATCAAGTGGGACCGCGCAACCCAAGTCAAAACTCCGCTCGAGTGACTTCTACACCCAGTCACTCACCTAAGTGATCAAGCATCATGCTTGGTCACTTTTTCTTAGTCTTTTCCGCCATTTTGTAGGCTTTTACCAACTCTTTCACCCGCTCGTCTTGCAAGACCTTCCGGCGATTCTTCATCATTATTTTACTCATCTCGTTAACCTTCTCTGCTTTCAAGCCCTCCAAGGTCAACGCTATACCAGTTGGATCCTCGCTACTAGCTAGCAAAAAACCACCCATCGGTACCGTTTCCGTCAAAGCCGGGTCCGCAATCAAAACCGGCAGACCAGTTGCTTGCGCTTCCACCAAAACCATCCCCTGCGTATCAAAATTATACGACGAATGAACGCCAAGATGTGCTTCTTGCATACGAATAATAATCCGTTCGCGTGGTTGCGCTCCAAAAAACTTCACTTTCATGCCATTTTTCTTGGCATATTCCTTGGCTTTCTTAAATTGATTGCCGTTGCCATAAACATATAACATATATGGGCGTTTCAATTGCCTCAATGCTTTAAGGAACGGCATTATTCGTTTTTCTTTTGACACTCGCGAATTCCAAACCATCTTGAGGACATCACCATCCGCCATTTTTCGCTCATTAAAATCAATTTGCACCAAATCTTCCGCCACCCCACCTGGCGTCGCCACAATCGGTTTTGTCACTCCGTAGTGTTCCAATTTCTGCGCAAAATGCACTGAAGGCGTCGTCACTACATCTGCCTGCTCCGCATGATTCACCATTAATTCCCACATCTTCGCACGCGTACGCGTTGGCGCCTGGAACTTATCCTTTTTCACCTTTATGGTATGCGGCAAATAATGTGCATGCAAACAATTTAGTACTGTCGCCATTAACCACTTAAATGGATGCGGCACATTCAACTCGATCGCCCGATCCTCACGTCCATGCATCGTAATCACTAGCGGAATCCCAAATTTCTTCGCAAGATCAATACCAGCAATACTACAACTCACTTCGTATTGCACGTGCACAATATCAAATTCCCGAAATTCCGGAAACTTTTCCAGGATAAATGCCTCTACCTTGACCGGCTTCCGCGCCAAAATCGTATTATTAATTCGTGGCCATTTGCGGCTCGGCACTAGCACTACATTCTTCTCTCGCGTCCGAAAACCCGGGCAAAAAATCGTGACTTCATGCCCCAATTTCTCCAATTCCGCTTTTTGGGCTTTAATCGCCGAAACGATTCCACCGTCACTACTTGGTTCGTAAATATCACTAAAAATTGCAATTTTCATCGTCCACCCCTTTTATTTCTCCAATACTGCTCGCACAAAAATCCGATGCGTGAAAGTTCCGATTGAAATCGAATAATCACCCGCACAAGTAATCAACGTCAAAGTCGGCTCACCCGATGCCACCGGCCTAAGCGCCGTCGACATATAGTTATTTGCTTCTGTACCAGCACGCTTCCATAGCACCTCGACAATTTTATAAACATAACGCGTTTCTTCATCTCCCATTTCGATAAATATCTCGTCGCCCACCTGAGCGTCAACGAGCTCGTTAAATATTTCGTTGCCATAGTAATCACCACCGTGTCCGTCAATCAAGCTCGCACCCGATTGCCCAGGCAAGGCCGAACGATTGTACCACGCCATCATCCGATAATCTGACGGGGAACCAACCGCACCATTTTCTTTACCTACTACCGTTACCCGACCATAAATTCCCAAACGCGGAATCGATAATAGTCGCGGTAAGTACGATTCTACATGATAATTCTTTGCCAACTCACGCTCCTGTCCCGAAATATTATCCGGAATTTCCAACGCGCCAACATCTTCTGGCGTCTCTACTTCCGGAGCCTGCACTTCACCACCTTCCACGATTATTGTACCAGCAGGCTGTTCGGTCAATTTGTAAGCCAAAGCCACCGCACCCCCCACCAACACAGTCGCAACGCCCAAAATCACCAGCCGTCCCACGCCAACTTCTTTCTTGCGACCAGATCTAGCCTCCATTCCATATTTGCCGGTTATCGGATCTTTGAACAAGAAATTATTCTTGAGTGGAAAATGCGTCAACAATAGATATGCCGCCAAAACGACCACGCTCACAATCACGCTAATCACGCCACCAAGCGCACCTACTTCTGGCAATTGCAAGGCTCCAGCAAAAGCAAACGCCGATGCTACCGCTGCTATCACAAAAATTACAATATCAACTGGCAGAATCGGCTTCTTTAATTTCAAAAGACTCCGGTAACCATAAAATAACGCCGGAATGACAATTACGGGCACCGCAAAGGAAAGGCTACGTGCCAGCCAATAGTTCGGATTAGCCCCCAAAAACCAAATGTCCGCCAGTGTGCAAATAAATAGACCAGTCAAGACCAATTTTATATGTTCCCAAGTGCTCTCATTTACTGCCGCAAAGAGTGCTACAAATTTATTGCATCCACTAAAATTATAAACAAAATGGAACAGCGACCCGATAACCGTCACTGCAATTGATTCAATAATTACAATTTGCCAAAACATAACTATATTATACCACAGCTTCACCACGGCTGCATAGCTACAACAGCCTAGAAAAGGCCATGTTCGCGCTTCTCACTATGTCGTACATAAAAGTTATTGACAAATGATTTTGCCAGCTGTACTATTGTACTAAGGACATAATACAATGATTAAATTTTATTTTAACAACGAACAGCCGATCTATTTGCAAATTGCCAATCAGCTAAAACTGGCAATCGTCACCGCTGAACTTCTACCAGGCGAAAAGCTTCCACCAGTGCGTGATTTTGCTGCGATCGCTCAAGTAAATCCCAACACTATGCAACGCGCCCTTAGTGAGCTCGAGGAAACCGGACTCATTTATACTGAACGAACTAGCGGTCGCTACGTCACTACCAACAGCGATCACATTCGACGTTGTCGAGAACAACTTGCTCGTAGCAAAATTGCAAATTTTCTCGACGATATTGATCGTCTTCAACTCTCGCGTCATGACGTTATTAAATTAATCGAACAAATTGGAGGTATCCATGACTAAATCACCCACACCAATTCTGGAGTACAAGCACGTCTCCAAATCCTATGGCTCTAAGACCGTCCTAAAAGACATTAGTTTTAGTATACCAACTGGCAAAATTGTCGGTCTACTTGGCCAAAATGGGGCCGGTAAAACCACCCTCATCAAACTTGCTAACGATCTGCTCACGCCCACCAGCGGCGAAGTCCTGGTTGACGGGGGACCAGTCGGCGTCGCCAGCAAACAAAAAATCTCCTATCTTCCCGAACGCACCTACCTCGACAAAACTATGCGCGTCCGCGACGCCGTCCAACAGTTCTCCGAATTCTATACTGACTTCGACCAAAGCAAAACTTGGAAATTACTAAAAGACCTAGATCTTGACACTGATGCAAAAATCATCAAAATGAGTAAAGGTATGCAAGAGAAATTACAACTCGCCCTCGTCATGAGTCGTAAAGCCAAACTCTACATTCTCGACGAGCCTCTTGGTGGCATCGACCCAGCCACCCGCGACTACATTCTCGACACCATTCTCACTAATTTCGAAACTGGCGCCAGTATGCTCATCACCACCCACCTCATCTCCGACGTCGAACGCATTTTAGACCACGTCGTCATGATTAACAAAGGCAAGGTCGCCATCAATTCCGACGCCGATACGCTCCGCACTAAAGAAAAGAAGTCCATCGACGAAATCTTTCGTAATCAATTCAAATCATAGAAAGGGAATTATGCTAGGAAAATTACTCAAATACGACTTACGCTACATTTATAAAGTGCTCGGCGCCTACTACTTAATTTCTATATCCTCCGTAGCTCTCAGTGCCTTATTGAGCAAAATCGAATACCCGCCCTACATTATCGACTTCATTGAAGGGTTCCTTGCCAACGCTGGCTTCGGACTTTCAATTGGTCTCATGATCACAGCTTTTACCCGCACATGGATGCGCTTCCGTCAAAGTCTCTACGGCGACGAATCCTACCTCACGCACACTTTGCCAGTTTCGCGCTTACAACTCTTCACCTCCAAATTCATCTGTGCCGTTATCGTCCTGCTGCTCAGTCTGGCTGTAGCTGCCCTTGTTCTATTGCTTTATGTCTCGCCCTTTTCCAACTTTGATATCGGCGCGTTCTTCGCTGACGCGGATACATCATTCACGCTCTTCTGTTTCATCGTCATACTTGGACTTCTCGTCATCGTGCAATCAATCTTCATCATCATGTGCGGATTTTCCGGCATCATCATTGGACGCCGTTTCAACACTACCCCTGGTCCCATTTCCTTCATTGCTGGCTTAGGATGTTATCTTATCACGGGTGGTCTACTTATTGGTATCATCTACCTCTTTAGCAACTTCGACCCAGAACTCGCCGCAGTATTCACCCACGGGCATCAACCCGATCTCCCCACCATCATAAATTGCGCCTGGATTTGTATTGCAACGTACACCATCGCTACCGCTACCTTATTCGTAGTTAACGTAAACTTGCTCAATCGTGGCGTCAACGTAGAGTAAAGTTACAAAATCATACAAAACTCCATATATAATATACATATATGGAGTTTTTGTTATGAAGTTTTATGCCGCAATTGATCTCAAATCCTTTTACTCCTCCGTCGAGTGCCAAGAACGCGGTCTCGACCCACTCACCACAAACCTCGTCGTCGCCGACCCAACACGCACCGATAAAACTATTTGCCTAGCCATCTCACCAGCTTTACGCCAAAAATACGGCTTACCAGGCCGTGCCAGACTTTTTGAAGTCAATGCCAAAGCTCGCGAGTTTGGTTTCGATTTCATCATCGCTCCACCCCGCATGTCTTACTATCTAGAATATAGCCAAAAAATTTATCGCACCTATCTCGATTTCGTTGCTCCAGAAGACATTTTCGCCTACTCCATCGATGAAGTCTTTTGTGACATTAGTAGCTATCTAAAATTACATAATTACACACCCGCCGAGTTTGTCTCTATGATGATTCGTGAAGTTTTCGAACGGACTGGTATCACTGCAACCGCCGGCATCGGCACTAATCTTTTTCTTGCTAAAATCGCCATGGATATTATTGCGAAACACGCTGAACCAAATAGTTTTGGTGCACGTCTCGCCGAACTAACCGAAAAAACCTTCCGTGAACAACTTTGGGCACACGAACCACTCACTGATTTTTGGCGAATCGGTCCGGCCACCGCCCGTAGCCTTAAAAATCGTGGCATGCGCACTTTGGGCGATGTCGCTCGTTGCTCGCTCACTAACGAAGAGTTACTTTTTCAACTTTTTGGCGTCAATGCCGAGTTGCTCATCGATCATGCTTGGGGCATCGAGACCGCTACCATACCCGAAATCAAAAATTATAGACCTCGCGCCAAAAGCCTTTCAAATGGTCAAGTTTTAAATCGCCCATATCCAACAACTGAAGCCCGTACCATCGTCAAGGAAATGTCCGAAAGTCTCGCCCTGGAACTAGCCGCCAAACATTACTCAACCAACCATCTCGTTCTGCACATCATTTACGATGTCGAAAATACCTCGGCTGGCCAAAAATCCGGCCTCGCTATCAAATCAGATCACTATGGCCGCAAAATTATCAAACCAGCCCATGGTACCATTCGTCTTCCATTTCCGACTAGCGCCATCGCCACCATTCGCAACTATTTCCTACAACTTTTTGACCAAATCATCGACCCAAAGTTTTCTATTCGCAAAATCTATCTCTCCACCGGCTCACTTATTCCCGCCGGCGCTCCTGCGTCAGATATGACACTTTTCCAACCTGATCTTTTTACCGACCTCGACAAGCTCGAATTTGAAACCAAGCGCAACCAAAAGCTCGAACAAGCCATCCTTGACATTCGCAAACGCTTTGGCAAAAATGCCATCCTGACTGGTAGTAATTTTGAACCTGGCGCCACTGGCCGCTCTCGCCATCATCAAATCGGAGGACACCAAGCATGAATACCGACCCACATCGCTACGACGACATTATTCATCTCTCGCGGCCAATCTCCAAACATCAGCCCCTCGACCGAGCCAGTCGCGCCGCCCAGTTTACCCCTTTTGCCGCTCTCGAAGGCTATTCCAATCTCGTTAAAGATTCCGAAACCACTAGTGAGTATGAGCGCGCCGATCTCGAACTTCTGGATTAATCACTTCCGCTACTTCACTTCGCGTTTCAGTAAAATACCCCAATTCTTCTGCTCGTGCGTAAGCTAAATCTATCAAGATTTGCCCAATCTCACCAAAACTTTTTACGTAAGCCGCGGTTGCTTGCCCACGTGGCAAAAGTTCTCGTCCATAAGTCCAAGTATTATCACTATCTGGGTCTGGTTGTGCTGACAAAATTTCCGTCACCAACGCCACCATCCGCGACTGCAAAGCAACTTCTTCCTCTCCATCCAAATCACTGATTGCTTCCTGGTAACCCAAGTAGGCAATTTTATCAATCTCCACATTAGCTTCTTCCAAAACTTCCCGTCGCAAAGTCTCTTCCAGACTCGTATCTTCCAATTCTGGTCGACCACCCGCTAGGCGTGCTTCGCCATTTTTTATACGCACTAGCACCCTCCCGTCTGCCGTCAGTAGCACTGCTTGAATCTGCGCCACCTCGCCTTCCGCCGGAAAATCTTCCTCGTGCCAAATATACCGCTCGCTCATTCCGCGTCCTCGTCCAAAACAGCAAAGCTCATCACGACGTCACCGCTCCCCACGGCCTCGGCCAATCCAGTCGGATTGTCAATCTTCCCGATTCGCGTATAACTATAATTCGTTGAATGCGATTTATAAAATACCACGATAAAATTATTTTGAAACAGCATCAAATCTCCCACCTCAATTCGCCCCACCTGCTTCGGATCGCTCGGTAAATTCTGATGCAAATCATAATATTTTTCATTGCCATTCAGCTCCACCATATTTTTCTCAAGCGGTAGTAATTTTGCAAAAGCCTGCGCCGCTTCCGTTTTTTCAAGCGTCGCCGTAAATTCCCGTTCACCAATCTTGATCACGATTTTAGAAATCATACTCGCGTCTTCCTCATTCTTACTCTCACCATCGTCAATCATGCCCGGAAGTTCACCAATCGTACTCTCATCTTCATCAATCGTACCCGAACCACCCGTCATCTTCATAATAATCACCACAATCACAGAAATCACTAAAATTAGCCCCACTACGAACATCAAAACTATCATCGGTTTTACATTTGCTTGCTTTTTCCCAGCATATTTTCGATAACTTACAGTTGGCATAATCTTATTATAACATATTGCATAATCGTGTTATAATAAGATTGTCTATATTTTTAGTACCGCTTTTATCTGGCACCATCTCAGTAGTACAAGAAAACATTAGTCATTGCTAGGAACATAAAGAATAATAAAAAGTGATAAAATAGAAGATTTTACCCAACATGAAACTTATCGCAACTAGACACGCCGAAACCAACTACAATATAAAAGATTTAGTAAATTACGATCCTACCGTAAATGTATTTCTAACAGAAAACGGTATCAAGCAAGCAGAAAATTTGGCAGAACAATTAAAAGATTTTAATTTTGATACAATTTACGTTTCGAGACTTAAACGCACTAAACAGACTGCCGACATTATCAATCGGTATCACGGTCAAACTTTAATCATAAACGAACTTTTGGATGATACACGAAACGGTTTTGAGGGCAGGTCATATAGCGAAGCCAAAGGCTGGCGCGACTCGCAGCCAGATCCAACTTCCGCAAGATACATGGATAGGTACGAATCCGTGAACGACATGACAAACCGCGTCCAACAATTCATCAATTATCTAAAACAGCGCCATCGCGACAACGAAACAATCCTCATTGTCACCAGTAGTCACCTCATCAAACAATTACGAATGTTGCATGGCGAAATCACAATGCAAGAATTGCTAAACACCCCAGCCAAACATGCCACATACTACGAATTTGATATATAAAGCACAAAACATAGGAGAAATTTTATGCCAAGAGCAAGAAGCAAAAACGACTTAATTAAAGCCAGCAACGAACAATATCAAAAATTAAATGATTTAGTTGCATCCTTAACCGAGAAAGAATTAAATACTGAGTTTGATTTTTCAAACGATCCAAAGAAGACTGAACGGCATTGGAGCCGTGATAAAAATTTGCGCGACATCTACATTCATCTTTACGAATGGCACCAACTTTTACTTAACTGGATCAAAGCAAACGAGAATGGTGACAATAAGTCATTCATTCCCGAACCATACTCCTGGAAGAATTATGGTGACATGAACCTGGAGTTCTGGCAGAAACATCAAAATACTAGCCTTAGCGACGCCAAAAAGTTATTCGAGAAGTCCCATACCCAAGTTCTAGAACTCGCAGAGCAATATACCAACGAACAGCTATTCAATCGAGGAATTTTCCTTTGGGTAAATACTGATCTTGGTTCATATTTCGTCAGCGTTATGCCCAGCCATTACGACTGGGCCATCAAGAAGCTCAAAGCCCACCGTAAGAATTGTTCTAATTCAGATCAATAATCCCATACGCAATCTTCATCGCAACCACGCGGTGTACCGCCATATCGATTTGCTTTTCAGAAATCTTACCAGTTTTCACTGCATTCACGACTTCTTCTTTCTGCCTAAGAAAATCCGAAGTAATAATCAAATCATTGCCAGCTAGCACCGCCGCCGTTGCCGCCTCATTGTTTATCACATACTTTTTTACTGCGTCCATCGCGAGGTCATCAGTCATAATCACGCCCGTAAAATCTAGCTCATTGCGCAAAACATCATGCACGGGTTTAGAAAGCGATGCTGGCATCGTTCTATCCATCGACTCAACAATATTATGACTCACGAGAACCGCCGGACCTTGCGCCCGAATCCCACTTGCAAAAGGTAGTAAATCCGCTTCTTCTAATTCTTCAAATTTACGTTTATCAATTGCCACGCCAGTATGCGTATCAGCATTATCACCGTAACCAGGAAAATGTTTCATCACCGAAATTATCTGCTCTTCTTTCATTTTCTTCACAACTTCTCGCACGTAATTAGCCGTTTCCATAGCATCACGACCAAGCGTTCGTCCATATATAAATGCATTTGAATCAGTCGCGACATCAGCCACCGGCGCAAGATTCATATTAATCCCAAGTGATTTCAATAATTCCGATTTCTCATGTGTATCACTAACAATCAAATCAATCCCACCCTGCGCGTATAAATCTTGCGGTGTGACAAAATTCTTCGCCCGGAAAGCAGAAAAGCAACTCACTCTTGTTACTGAACCACCTTCTTCATCTACTCCAAAAATAAATTCTATCGTGGTCTTATCCTGCAAACTCTGCAACTTTTTTCGCAAAGAGTCTTTTGTTTCATTTTGAAAATCCCTCGCAAACAAAATAAAACCGCCTGGTTTTGCTGCGACAATTTCTTTCAATTCGCTCGCGTCTGGAAAACGCACTAAAAACATTGCTGCAACTTTTTCTTCAAGTGACATTCTGCTAACAATCCCATCTGCTTGCACATAGAACTCCGCAAAAAGTTTTTTCGTCCCCATTCGATAGTGCCCAATCACATCTCGTCGCTCTAATATGTCTTCTTCGTAGTTTAATTGCCATGGACTTTCGTGATGAAACACGTATGGCACACCATGGCGATTGCGCGCATCCGACACAATGCCTATATGGTTTTCAAAAACTACAATATCACCACCTTGCCACTGCTCAATATCTTGCACATCAATCGTTAAAACTTCCGCGTTGTTATCAAAAAATGTCTTCAAATTTCCCACGCGACGGAAATCTATATTCTTGTCAATTACGTCGACATTATACTGCTCCTGGTTCTCACGAATGTCTACATCCACCAACTCCCGCAAATCATATCCTGCACCGAGCAATGCAAACGCCACTACATCCGTACATACCCCATACTCATCATCCGGATACCCGCCAGCATAATATTCGCTTTTGTATTTCGGATTCGTCGCAAGATATGCCTTGGCGCTTGCTAAAATATCCGTCTGGTCATCCACGCCATCCATGTCTTTATCTTTTTCACTCACAAAAGTCGCAATATTAAAATCTTCATTGCTATATTTCTTTTTTGGTGCCACGATTATGAGCACAAATGCAATTAGCATAAGTAAACCAAGCCCAATAACGATAAACTTCTTTTCTGTTTTCATTTCATCTTAATTGTAACATATAGCAAGTCTTACTACCTTCAATTCGAATAAAATAAGATTGACACAAAGTCAATCTTATTTTATTGGTGGGCGGGGAGGGAATCGAACCCTCACTCTCTTGCGAGAACCAGATTTTGAGTCTAGCGCGTCTACCAATTCCGCCACTCGCCCAATACCTACTATTATATCACAGATTCTTGTCCCAGCAAAGCGTAAATCTGCTATAATATATATTATATGGATAAAAAAGACGGTGGGCCATCTTCCAGGGTAGCAGAAGCACGCCAAAAAGTTTTGGCAATTTTTGGTCACGACAAAAATCTTGAAGGAAATTCTGGTTCATCTGAGCGCCAAAATTTTGAAATGCCCGCCCCCGGCTCCACCTACAACGATAGCGTCAGCGCTAATAGCTACAACTACACCGATACTTACAATAGTACGGATATGAATTCCTACTCAAATACTTATTCTGAGCCAGTCCAATCTCGCACCGCCAGTAACACTTATCAAGCCAATACGTCTCCTAATACTCTCAAAGATACCGCCGTAAACCAAACTGCCATTAACGAACAATGGCAGCAATATCATTCTGCCTGGCAAAATTACTATCAACAATACTATAGTGAGTATTATGCCAAAGCCGCCCAGAACTATCTCGAATCTGAAAAGCTCAAAAACGAGCGCACTGCAACTGGCAAAGTCCGCGAAAAACGTCGCTTGCGTCACATCGCCCCCATAATTGCTGGTGCTACAGTTGTTTTAATCTTGCTCTTCTTACAATATAATCGCCTCATTTTTACCCCCATCATGGCATATGTCTCACCCAATACTAATTCCGTTTCTACCTCGCTAGACGCAATTGATCCTACCACTACTGGAACCATTTCACCAGAACCTCGCCTCATCATCCCCAAACTCAATATCGACGTACCAGTTGCTTTCGGCATCAATTACAATGATGTCGCAGCCGCCATGGAACAAGGAGTTGCGCAGTTCTCAATCCCTGGCGCCAATGCTATGCCTGGCCAAGTTGGCAATCTTGTCCTCTCTGGCCACTCTTCAGGCGATATTTATAGTAATAATATCTACAAATTTATCTTTTCTGGCCTCGAGCGCCTCAGCGTTGGCGATCTTATCTACATCAATTACGAATCTACACGCTATACTTACCGGATGACCGGTAGTCAGGTAGTCGAGCCAAGCGACGTCAACGCACTAATTTACCCCACCGACCGCCCCATTCTTACCCTTATTACTTGCACACCACTCGGAACTTCGCGCTATCGCCTCTTGATTACCGCTGAGCAAATCAGCCCCGATTTCGATGTCAACAATATCCCCAGTGACAATCCGACCGAACCCACCGACGACAATCTCGACTATTCAATGCCATCCAATCAACCAACTTTCATTGAAAATATCTGGACCGGCATCTTCGGAAGTTAACTAATTCCGGATCTTCTCACGAGTTAAATCTAGGGTGCCTTTTTTATTCTCTACCAAATAATACATATAACGCCCATTCTCCGTTATGGTCACCGCTCGATCCACGACATTCTCTCCACCCAAATTTCGCAAATTACTATGATCAAAATCCCACACTATGATCTCCTTATTCCGTACCGCAAACATCATGCTATCATCTAGCCATTTTATTTCCGTCGCCTCTGCCTCGTACTCATAGACATCACCCATCTCAAGATCAGTCACCATAAACTGTGCGCCTTTTTTCGCCACCACATAATCATCGTCCGGACTCACCTCCAAAATATCCGGCACAACCGCCAGTGCTTTTTTCGAAACTAATTCTTTTAGCTCTTCTAAATTCGCTCCTTCTGGACGATAACTTGGAAAATTTCCGTATATTATATTAAGTTCCGAACCTTCCGTATAGCAAATATAGTCTTCGTTATAATATCGGGCCAACGCAATCTTCACAGATGTTTCACCCGTAATCGTTTTTATTATAGTACTACCTGCCTCGCCATCACGATACACCCCAACCTCTTGCACCATTGTGCCATCCTTAGCGCGACTTTCGCGCACCGGAGAAAGATAAACTAAATTACCCTCATAATTCACGAAGGTTGCAATTTTATCCAACAGCACTTTCGACATTGACTCATCCGCAGTATTAATCTTACGTAGTTGTTGGTTCTCTAAAGCATAAAGCTGATTAGCTGATGAATCAATCATTGTTACTTGGTCAAACTTCAAGCCAAAACCTTTAGTTAAGTTCAGACTTTTTGCGACATCACGTAAGTTTACTAATATCCAACTCGTCTCTTCTGCGACCTTTACACGCACCAGGACTTTCTCGTTATTTTCACTCCATACCATTTTTTCAACTGTACCTTCGAAGCGGTACGACGGCGCTTTCTCTCCATTTTGTTGTTCCTTTTTGTATTTGTCTTCAGGCTGTGTCACCATACCCGGCAAAATCCCCGACAAGTCCAAAATCGTCTCTTTTACTTCATCCCCCCTAAGATCCAGTATGCGCCATTCCGCCGCATCATTTAGCGCATATAATATATAATTACGATCCTTTGAACTCAAATAAAACTCTAGCTGGTTGCCAAGCTGTGCCCCATCGCTAGCGCCCTGCGCACCCAAAGTCAAAACTTGCTCCGCCTTCCTATCTAATAAAAATAATCTCGGATAATATATTCGCATTAATACACCAGGAGCCATCTTAATATTCTTTTCCCATGTATCGTAGCCGTCACGAGATAGCTTAAGATGATGTTCGCCAGGTGCTACCGAACGCTGCAAATTAGTACGCGCAAACAGCGTTGCTCCATCTAATTCTACTGTTGCTCCCGTCGGCAGGGAACGCAACTGAATCAATCCCGATTGTTCAATTGTCCCCTTGTCCGAAATAAAAAAACCCATCGCTACCATAGTCGCCACCACTACGATTGCTATTACCGAAATCACCATGCCGGCTTCTGCAATAACGACCCGCACTAGCTGCCGTCTCTTTTTTTCTTCATAATCCATACTTACGTATATAATTATACCACATATTTTGCTCTTGTTTTTCATAGTCCTTACCGTTATAATAGAAATAAGCAGAATGAGGAGAGATAAATTGCGATGAAAATTCAGCTCGAGTCTGGCCCATCAAGTTCGGCTACCCATAGCCTAACCCAGCCTTCGACCACTCTGAATCGCCGCTATGTTAGCCGGCCGACTACGTTGGCTATCGAAGAAGCCGCCCAAGCTGCACGACGTCGAGAAATCGAAGAATCCACCATGAGCGCTCCATCTCGCCTTGTTAATCTCCGCCTCCGTGAAGCCGATATAATCGCTAGCCATGTTGAGCAACAGGATGAGTCTCCTCTAGAACCTGAGCCGGATTATGCCGCCATCCCAGAGCAACCCGAGGAAATCTCCGAATATGCCCTACCAGAAGCTGACGACCAAATGTCAGTTATCCGCAATCAAATTGCTGCCGAACTCGCTGAAACTACTCCTATTGAACCAGTTCCCATTTCCGAACCCGCACCTGATATTTCCCACGCGATTTCCGATGCAAATTACGATGCAAATCATCCTTATGATGCAGAAACTAGCACCCTCGCCCTTAGTATTGCCGCTGACTATACCGCTGCTAGCCTTGGAGCCGCCACCAGCACCTCCTCGGATCGCCTCGAAGAAACCGATAAGCTCTCTGCAGCCATCTATGCTGCCCGCAATACCAATCCAATTGATCAAGTAGCCCAAGCTGCTACCTCAGCCATTACCGCAGTACGGACTGCTACAACTCCCGAAGAAATTGCTGATCGGCTTGAAGCACTTCGACAATTCGCCGACCAAATCAAGCAGGATACCTCCATACCGGAAATGTCCGAGCTCAGTAATACCTTACAAAACTTTATCAGTATTGCCGAAAAATCTACTGGTATCAAAGCCGCCGCCAAACTAAACCGTGCCGCCAATAAAGCCGAAAAATCTACTGCGAAAATCATTAAATCCGCACCAACCACAACCAAAGCCAATACTCCTGCTACTACCCATAAGGTCGTCCTTGGACATACTGTTGCCAAACGCCCCGTTGCCCGCCCCGTTATGAGCACTGCCAGTCCACGTCGACAAAAACGTACCACCACTTCTCGCCCTGCCTCTCGCGCCAGCCATAATAATTCCATTCGCCAAGAAGAAGAGACTCTGCGCCGCGCGATGCGTTCCGTTGCTACCAGCAACTCAAACACCAAAGCCGCACACCGCGCCGTCCATCGCAAAGGGCGAATTAAGCGTTTTATTCTCGCTTTCAGCGTCTCTGCCGCCAGCGTCATCGCCATTGCTTATTTTGTTACAACCAACATCCCCGACATCTCCGTTCGAGTCGCTGCCATGCAAACTGGCGTCGAAGCCTCATATCCATCCTATATTCCTAGCGACTTTTCACTTGAAGGTATTGATTCCGGAGATGGCAAAATCACCCTCACTTTTAAAACCGCCAACGGCAAATCTTTTTCTCTCATTGAAGAAAAATCTTCTTGGGATAGTGCCGCACTTCAACGCAACTACGTGCAGGAAACTTGGAAAGATAACTATACTACCACGCATGAACAAGGCATTACTATTTTTATCAACGAGGCTAGTGCTGCATGGGTAAATGGCGGTGTGCTCTACAAAATTAACGCCGATCCTGGTATTCTCACCAAGAAACAGCTTCGCAACATCGTCACTTCAATGTGATATAATACTTTTATGAAGACTCGATTTGCTCCCAGCCCTACTGGCTACATCCATATTGGCAACGTTAGAAGTGCCATTTATCCTTATTTGCTCGCCAAACAGCAAGATGGTGAGTTCGTCTTACGTATTGAAGACACCGATCAGTCCCGTTATGTCGAAGGCGCTACTGAGCTTATCGAAGATACGCTAAGATGGCTCGGTCTCGACTGGGACGAAGGCCCAATTGTCGGCGGGCCAAACGGACCTTATTTTCAGACCGAGCGTCGTGCCATCTATCAAGAATGGGCCAAAAAGTTGCTCGATATCGGCCGCGCCTATTACGACAACACTCCCTCTGAGAAAATTCAGACCTACCGCGACGAATGTACCAGAAATAAAACCCCTTTTCTCTATAGAAATTTTCGACCCGAATCCGCATCGAACGCCCCAATTGCTAATGCTCCTATTCGATTCAAGGCCGACCCAAAACCACGCTCTTGGCACGACGAAGTAATGGGCGATCTCTCCGCTGGCCCTGAGACCCAAGACGACATTATCCTCATCAAAGCTGATGGTCTACCAACTTATAATTTTGCTCACATCATAGACGATTATCTTATGGGCATTACCCATGTCATTCGTGGCGTCGAATATCTCCCCAGTATACCGAATTATCTCGCTCTCTATGAAGCCATCGATCTTCCTGTACCAAAAATGGCGCTCTTGCCACATATTCTTGCTCCCACTGGCAATAAAAAACTCGGCAAGCGCGACGGCGCCAAGTCCGTCACCGAATATCGCGCTGACGGTATTCTACCTGAAGCTATGCTCAACTATCTCGCCAATCTTGGCTGGAATGACGGTACTGAACAAGAGATCTATACCAAAGTAGAACTCATCAAAAAATTCTCCCTTGATAAAGTCCAAAAATCTGGTGCTCGCTACGACGAAACCAAGCTCCTCTGGCTCAATGGCCAATGGATTCGTCGAATCGCTGACGAAGAAGGGGTCGACGCCCTTTATGCCCGCACGCAAGGCTTTTGGCCTGACAATGCCGCACCATTTGATGACGACTATAAGAAACGTGTACTTTCCATCATCTATGACCGCCTCAAATCCCTTAGCGATCTCAAAACTATGACTAATTACTTTTTTGCCGATCCAGAAATTGACCTCGAAATGATTACCGGCAACAAATTCCTCAAAAAGTTTTCAGAAGAAGAATTGTCAACCCTATTACAACAAACTGTACAAAAAGTCAAAGATGTTGAATGGAATGAAGACTCTTTGCAATTAGCTCTAAACGAGTTGCTAGCCGAAACCACCAAAAAACCCGCTGAACTCTTTTCCGTCATACGCCTTGCCCTCAGCTATGCCCCCTTTAGCCCTGCTCTGCATCTTACCATGGACGTCCTCGGTCGCGACACTACTCTTGCTCGCCTCCAAGAAACTGTTAGCGCCTTGGAGAACAACTAATGCGCTCTCGCCCGCCCCGTACCCCAGCCAAAAAAAGGCGTTCGCGCGTCATTGCAATCGTTCTACTTATCGTCGCCATCATCCTCGCCGGCGGGACCATCGCTATTTGGTACTTTTCCAATCAGCAAAGCGAGGACTCTCCTCTTGGTAAAACCGAATTCGACGAACCGCCTTATAGCATCCTAACTGGTCTCGAAATCGCTGACGCCAGCCTCAACAATAGTCCAGTTTATTGTATTCAAATCCCCAATGGCAGTACCGACGGTGCGCGTCCTCAAGCCGGTCTAACTGATGCCGCTATCGTTTTTGAAGCTATCGCTGAACAGGGAATTACGCGTTTTGCCGCCATCTTCCAAAATCCTACCGTTAGCGTCATCGGCCCAATCCGCTCGCTTCGCCCCTATTATCTCGATTGGGACACTCCATTTGATTGTACCGTCACTCATGCTGGCGGTTCGGCCGAAGCTCTCGCCGCTATCGCTTCTGGCGGCCAGCGCAACCTCGACGAAAACGACGACTATATGTGGCGTGAATCTGGCAGCTCCCGCCTCTGGAACAATCTTTTCACGTCGCCAGCCTTGCTCAACGATTTCAATAATACTAACGGCTACACATCATCAAATCCCATCGCTTTCCCTCGCCAAACTCCAGACGATAACGCGCGTTATCTCGCAACGAAATCAAATTGCATCTCCCAAATCGCCACCAATGAATCAACTGATGACGCTTGTGCTACTTTTGCCACTCTCGACACCGCCAACTCTATTGATTTAAAATTCACCAATTATAGCTACTCCCACAACGTCTCATATACATATGACCCCGAAACTAATACTTATCTTCGGTACCATCAGGACGGCCAACCTCATCTTTCCTATGCCTGCCCAGCCGACCTCCATCAACCACTCACCACTACCGAATGTGGTGATCCGCTTCAAATTTCCCCCAGTGTCGTCATCGCACTACACGTCCGCGAATCCACTATGTCCGACAATTACCACGAACAGATCACTACTATCGGCTCTGGTACTGCCGACATTTTCCAAAACGGAGAGCATCTCTCCGCTAATTGGCGCAAAACCGCCCGGTCATCCCAAATCATCTTCACCGACGACAATGGCAACGAGATTTCGCTCGTCCCCGGCCAGCTTTGGATTTCCGCTATCCCTCAATTTGGTCAAATTTATTACGAATGAAAGGAGTTCGCATGAATAATATCAACCTTCTCACCATCAATGGTCAGCCTGCCCTCGCAAATAAGGTCGCTGTCATTACTGGCGGAACTCGAGGTATCGGCTTTGCTATCGCCCAAACCTTTCTAAAAAATGGTGCCAAAGTTATCATTTTTGGCTCTCGGGAGGAAAGCGTCAACAAGGCCCTAAAGCAACTTGAAAAAGCTGGCTTTGATAATGATAATTTCCGTGGCTACTGGCCCGATCTTTCCGACTATCAATCTGTCGCCACAACCATTGACCAAATCGTTGCCGATTTCGCCAAAATTGATATTCTCGTCAATAACGCTGGTGTCTCCGCCGAGAAGCCAACTGAGTTCACTGAAGCAAGCGAATTTGACAAAGTTATTGACCTTAACCTAAACGCCGTTTTCCGTGTTATTCGCGCCGTGATGCCAGTCATGAAAAAACGTAGCGAAGGTGTTATTCTCAACACTTCTTCAATGGTCAGCCTATACGGCCAACCCGCCGGTGTCGGTTATCCCGCCAGTAAATTCGGCATCAACGGTCTCACTAAATCTCTTGCCCGTGAGCTTGCCAACGATGGTATTCGTGTCAACGCCGTAGCACCCGGCATCATCAATACCGACATGGTCGCCAAACTCCCTGCGTCAGTTATTGACCCGCTCATCAAAACCATCCCGCTCGGCCGTATTGGTGAACCAACCGACATCGCCAACGCTTTCCTCTACCTCGCCTCCGATCTCGCCAGCTACGTCACTGGAGAAATCCTCTCCGTTGATGGTTGCGCTCGCAGCTAGATCAAAAAGATAATCTTGACATTTCTACGCAAGTGTGATACAATAGAATGATAAGGGCCTCTTCATCGCAAAAAGACCCTATTCGTTCTTTAATTTGGCTTAGTTTTTCTGCCCTAAATATCGATTTTTTCTAAAAGTCGCTATTTAGGGCAGAAACAATTCCGTTTCCGCCTCAAAAATACCAAGGAAAGGCGAAAACGTATGAAAGAGAAAGAAAAAGAAAACATGGCTACAACCGTAAACCACAGCCGCAGAGGGAACAACCTTCTCATTAAGGGAGTCACAGGAAATATCAAAATCGTCGGTCAGCACGTTACTGGCCGAAGCAAACATATTGATTCTATCGATATCGAAGTGACCGGTATTGCCGAATCCCACGACCGTTTGCAAATTCACGGAAAAAAGGGAACGGTGCATATCATTAGCCGAGAAATAGCGACCCCTCCCCAGTACGATATAACAATCAGTATCCCTAGTGGGGTATCAGTCAAACTCGAGGAGGTAAGTGGTACGGTTTTAATCAGCGCAACCGTCGAAATTCTCACTGTCATAGGAGTGCGCCCTTGCCAAATTTTCACCGATGTGTTGCATGACGCAATATTGCATATTGGTGCAGGAGTTGACATTAAAATCAAACGTTTGCTCGGCCATTGTGACATTATTGCCAACGAAAATGCCAAAATCGAGGTGAGAGAAGCTTTCGTAAGCAATCTTTTGGCAACCATTGGTGGCAATGCTCGAGTCGACATACATGGCTCTGCGCGCTTTGCAAAGCTCGTTCTTAGGCGCCATGCCTATTTCCATATCGACACTGTCGAACTGGTTGAACGTCAGAAAGACCAAACCTCAACCCTAGAATTGGAATTGGTAGAGAACCATAAAATCGACGGGGGACAGCGTCGCACCTTTATCTGTCAGGCTAACACCGAAATGGCTCACTTCATGCAAAGGACACTGTCCGATACCATACCGCCCCCGTTCGTAGCTAATGCCTAAGCCAAAAAAACACGCCGCCCAGCTCCATCGGGCGGTTTTTCCTCTCAAGCTTTTCTCATTTCTGTGCTATTATTATACTAGGAACCGTTTCATTAAATAGTCGCTCTTTGATAGTTTTGAGCTCATCCAAAAAAGGAGGAATCAGATGGAAAGTTTGTCAACCCAACTTGAGCAATTCAGTAGTAACACCCAGTGGATATCCCACGAAATTCAACGAATTCGCAAAGAAATGGATTCGCTGACCCCCAAAAGTGACTTCTCGCCTCATGTCGAACAGCACAGCAATCTGCCTATTGTCATTGGCAGTTTGGCGACCTTTATCCTTGCCACGCTCCTGCTTGACGTGATCACCCGAATCGCTCTTAGTATTATCTTTATACTGGCATTGTACGAAGCAATTACTATGTCTGTCGAATCGCGCCCCAACGAGCGGGAATGCGTAATAAGTAGCGCCGGCATTAGTATTCTTTGCTTAGTAGCAATCATCAGCATCTGGGCATTTACCCCGAGCGAAATACTGCTCTTGATTCTGCCCGTGATCAGCGTGCGCACCTTGGGAAATATCATCGACCGACAGAACAACGATCATCTGCTGCCACGTCCGTGCCCCAACCTCTGCATCCAGAAAACTTGGCTTGGAGTTATCAGTACCATCGCTTTGCCGATCATGATTACTTCTATCGTCATCTGGTTCCAGTGGCTAAAACCGGAGTACTGGGGCGTCGCAGGCATCGGACTAGCTGCCGTTATGGCGGATCTAATTATTGCCTCAACGAAACGCCATTACGGATTTCATTACTCCAGCCAAGCCGTACACTTCTCACCAGAACCCAACAAGCGATATACTAATATCTTGTACCGCTATCTTGGGGACAAACGCGGTTGTCTTGATCGCTTCGCTCCGTTCATTTTTTCCAGTGTCCTGCTATTTTTCTGCTTAAAACTCTAATCTATAAGCCTGGTTAGCAATTTTGCAACACCAGGCTTTTCTCTTAGTATCACAGACCAAAGAAAACACATCGACGGCCTCTGTGCCTGTTTCTGACAGGGCATCAAGGGAAAGCGGATTACTCTCTCGTTGTCTTGAGCAGTTGCGGCAGCTTTTTGTGCAGCGGGTGCCATTCTCCAGCCTACAGCGGGATGGGCACTCCAGGCGTTTAAATTCTGCCCAAAACCACCGCATAATTTCTGGGTCTTTCGGACCATCCTGTGACCGATATTCATAATATTCCTGCTTCAGTTCCATGTAATTATTGTAATCAGATATTTTTGCTCCTTTCTTCAGTCCGCAGGAGCCGCCTGTCTTCTATCCGTAGAACATAAAAAGACGGCAGGGGAATATCCGATTTTCCAGATATTCCGAACTGCCGTATTGCGGTCTGCGGATACTGTTATGTAGTTGGGTTAGTAGTTACGGTACTGCTGTGCGGATGCTACTGCATAACGGGGCTTACCTATGTCGGCGTTTTGCTGGCATTTTGGTATTAGTGACCCGATAGCTTCCATCCGGGAGAAAATAAATGGTCGTAAGAACACCTTTTGATAGAATCTCCATTCTGTGGATGCCGGCAGCATATCCATGCGCACCAAGTTTCCGTCCGCTCACGTTTCTGATTTCTTTGCTGACAGTTTTCGTTTTTTGCTGTCTCCTTTCGATGTATTTGCCGGAAAAATTTGCTCGGCCTGATTTCACAATATCACCGTATATTTCTGCTGTCACTGTCCGCTAAAGTCCGCTTATTCTCGGTAATGTCCGCAATTTAAACAGCGTAAAATTGATTTAAAAATAGATGAAAAACCATAATAAATATTGACAAAATCAAACATGTGTGCTACAATGGTTAGTATAAACTAACTAGTTTATGTACCTTGAGAATCTACCATTCATATCTGTTCCCCAGATTATTGTGGAATTCGCTTTTCCTCTCGAAGGATGGGCGATGACACAATAATCTATATCAAAAGTCAAGGGGGACAAGAATATGAGGGCGTATGAACATTTTTTAACAATGAGCTACAAAGGATACTGCATTTCCAATGGGGAAACCTTAGCGAGCTATAAGAATCCTACGAGTGAGGCCAATGCCAAGAACCCGGGTATCAAGATGACCATTGAGAAGGACAGTGACGTAGAAGAATTTGCTAATCGATGTAACGTATATTTTCAGAGTGATGACGAGAGTGGAAAAGTACACGGCAATTTCATAGAATGTTGGAGAGACGTACTGCTCGGTAGGGAAACATCTTGGAAACTGGCTAATGTTCGATTCAGAAACTATGAAATGCGTCTGTACTATATCAATGAGAAGCTGTATGACGAGTATGGAGAAATTTGGGGATACCACGATGACCCCGGCGAAGATGAGTTCTCGGACGGTGACTTGCTGCCCCCGTACTATGCGTGGGTTGACTTCTGTGTGGACGAGGAAAAGAATTCTCCTAAAATGAAGCTGCGCTTCGAGACGGTATCTTCCTTAAATGGGAAAAATGATGTTACCCATGTATGCATTTCTGCTGACGGTTCCATCATTGCAACGGAAGTCGGTGATAACTGGGAGCGACAGTATATTTTTCAGAACGAGAGTGCGTCAAATATTGAGACTCCTGTACGGGTCATAGAATGCTCATGGTAAGATTTTAAGGGGCTGTCGCTTTAACGAATGAAAAATCGTGAAACGGCAGCTTTATTTTATCTGTTTTTAGCATGAAATCCTATGGAACCCATTGATCTATGCGGTCAAATGATAATAAAGAGCCTGTCGCAGAAAACGACGGGGCAGAAGAAACCGCAGACCAAGATACTGGAACGGCAGAAAATGTCAGGACATATAAGGAGGCAGATATGGCAGAGCAGGCTAAAAATGCCGGAGAAACTCCATCGGGGGACAGCAGTCTTGCCAATCCTACAGAAACTCCCGGCCTGCCCGCGGATGTCCTGGCGCGGCTGAATGCGCTGCGCACTTCCCTGATCAGGGAAATCAACCGTCAGATTAACGGGATTATCCGTGACGGTGGTACATATGCACCGCGCAGGAATACCCCTGTTATAAGGGAAAATCCCAGGCAGGCGATAGCATCGGGAGAAACTATGGGCATTGCACTTTATGGGGACATCAGCACCCTGCGGGGGACAAAACCCACACTTGTAAGGTATGGGGATGAGGTTATCCCCGTGACTTCATGGAAACGGGCTTTTACCGCCGTCCTTGACATCTGCAACCGGGAGGAACACTATCACGAAGCGCTCCTTGCTATCCGCAATGAAACGTTGGGGCGAAGCCGGAAAGTCATCGCTGATTCTCCACAGGGAATGTTATCCCCCCTAAAAGTTGACGACAACCTTTATATTGAAACGAACTTCAGCACGGAGGCGCTGCTCAAGCTGCTTAGGGATCGTATCCTTAACAGGATCGATTTTGACAGCAGAAGTATCACCTTTGAATACTGGCGTCCATGACAGGGGATAATTCTTTAAGTACATTATTTTAAGAAAGACCCGCAGCCGCGGGTCTTTTCCATCTGAAAGGAAGCAGTTCCTTTTTGATAAATAAAATGCTATAATATAGGTAAAATAAAAAGAACCTAACGATTGATTATTAGAAAGGAGCGGTACAATGACGACGCTGGAGAATACGATCTCTATGATGGAAAAATTGCCGGAGACCGACCTGATAGAAATCCAGAATTTGATCAAAAAACTCTTCCGCCAACACGAGTCTGAATCAACTGATGCCGCAGTTGGCCAGGTTCTGAAACGTATGTCAAAAGCTGACTTCATGGAAGATGCCAGGGCTGCAGAAAAGGATATTGCGGCCGGCAGATACAAAAGTGCGGATGAGGTGTTTGATGGGCTGGAACAAAGATACGGATTTTAAAGTTATATTCACGGATAAAGCAGAAAAACAGGCACAACAGATTCTTGACTACCTTGTTTATGAGCTGGAGAACATACAGGCTGCCCTGAGCGTTGAACAGGACATGAAAGATACTGCCGCCAGGCTCTCTTATATGGCGGGCAGCCTGAAACTATGCGACGACGCTGACTTGCGGGCTTTAGGATACCGGACGATTCATTTTAAGCGGCACAGATATTTTATGCTGTATGAAGTTGCCGATAACTGTGCGTATGTTCTCGGCATCTATCACGACTTACAGGATTACGAGAATATTCTGCGGTAGTATTCCAAATTTATCACATAAACTCCAAATCCTATATAATAAGGTTTATGACTAAGGCGGATATGCGGGTAAAGAAATCACTTTGTAAGATCCGCCATGCCCTCTGCAAAATCCTCAGTTCCACGCCGGAGCTGACAGATTATAACTTTACTGTGAGAATCATCGCTAAAACAGCCGGGGTCAGTCAGTCCACGGTACGCCGCCGCATCCGTGAATTTGAGCGTAAATCCGGCACGGGAACAGCCGGACGGCGTATCTCCCCGTGGACTTTGTTCGAGCTTTTTAATGCAGAGGTTATGGAAGAGCTAAAGCAGCGCCGGACTTTCCAAAATAAAATAGGGGTGGAAAAATCGACCGGGGATTTTTTTATGCAATACTTGCCACCATCCATCACCACCGCACTTATTTTGGTGCGATAGTGAGACATTATGGCAGATGCGTGGTGATTGGGGATATGCTGGAACTGGCATCAGAACTGCTATGGCAGGACTATCTTAAGGCTAAGGGAAGCAGCGCTGTCCCCTATAAGCGGGGTTTTTCTCAGGCTTACCGTAAATACTGCCATGAGCAGATGCCCCGGATTGTGATAAGGTGGATTCTTTCTTATGGCTGCAGTGAAGACTACTATTATGCTCATATGATGAAGCTGAAGCACACAGCAGAGCTTTTTACTTTTGGGGAAGACAGCGCTGAGAAGTTCCGAGAAATTTTGGAGCGAAAGTCTGCTGCAAAGACTTATTATCCATATGACAAGCGTGAGTGGGATAAATTGGGGTAGAATCGCAGTGATTCGCAGAAAGTCGCAGAAATCGCAGAACCTCGCAGTGAATCGCAAAAATCGCAGGCACCAGTAGGTGCAAGTAAAATGACTTTAGCTGGAGCCGCTGATTTTACTTATCTGATAGCAAAAAAGTGGGAAAAATCCCTGATTTATAGGGGTCTTCCACCACTCTTTTACTCAGCTTAATTGACGTACTAACATGGTGATTCCGGCGGGAGTCGAACCCGCGATTTTCTGGATGAGAACCAGACGTCCTGGACCACTAGACGACGGAACCATGATGTCATTATAGCACAATTCGGTCGTCTTGCCTAGCTATTTTTTATGTCGTTGGTATTCCTTCCTCGGGCTTTTCAGGTTCCGGATCTGGTTCGGGCTCCGGTTCAGGTTCCGGATCCGGCTTTGGTGTCGGATCTGGAGTTGGCGTTGGTGTATTTCCTCCGGTATTTTCATCCTTTGCCTTAACCGTAATTGTTGTGGTAACAGTCTTGCCAGAAATCTTATCCCTTATCGTTATTGTCGCCGTACCAGCATTACCCGCCATGCAACTCATACTTCGTCCAGACCCTGTCTTGGCGCAATCTGCAACGTTCTTATTGTCACTGCTTACCTCAAGATCCACTTCTGCCGACACCGGTATCACACTAATCGAAAACTCATCTCCCTTACCAGCATCCATAGTAATATTCTGCCGCACCGACAATAAGTCTAACGCTGGCTTATTTGTTGTCTCCCCACCACTATTACCATTACCCTGCGGACGCGACACGGTACCGCTATTATTATCTTTCCAACCCGCCACGAGTGTAATATCCTCTTCAATTGGCGTCTCAAAGTCAAACTTCTCGCCCTCCAAGTACCAACCATCAAATGTATAGCCATCTCGCGTCGGGTCAAGCGGCGCCGTAGTTGGTCGACCTTTCACCACCTCGCGCCCATTCACTTCTGATCCGCCCGCCGAGTCAAAAGTAATTGTCACCACCTCAGTATTCGCGCCCACTAGCCACTTCGCTTTCACTACCATGTCTTTGTCAACTGTATCTTCTTCAAAATTAAATGGCATACCGTCGACCAACCAATCCTGGAATTCAAAACCCTCTTTCTTTGGGTCGTCTGGTCGACTTGCCTTTGTCCCGCATATCACTTCCTGGCTTTCGATCTTCGAACCGCCATTCACCTCAAATTGTAATACGCACATCTGACTCTCTTGCCGATTCAAGAAGAACATCAACACCATCCCAGCTACCCCCACCAAAATTGCCGTCACAATCGCAATAATAGTCGCTTTCGATTTAGAGTACTGCCTTGTACGCTTTACTCCGCCAGCTACCTTCGCTTCGTCGTCATTGTCTTCATCTTTATTAACTGTTTTCTTTGTGTTGACACTTAGAATATCTGCTTTTACAACAACATTATTCTTTTGAGCAACCGACTTTGTCTTGGTGGTCGTCTTTTGTCGTACCATACTATCCATCACCAAAGCCTTTGCGCCAGGCTTAGTCTTCGTACTAATCTTTCTGGCAACGCTGTCTTTTACGCTTCTATTCGATGTCCCCGCAGCATTTTTAGTTGACTTCTTTGTCAGCTTCACATCATCCATCACCAGCGCATCCGCTGCATCAGAAATCTTTTCCGCCTCACGCCTGCTCACCACATCAGAGTTCTTTACGTTAATTTTTCTATTATTGGTTTTACTAACAATTTTTTTCTTGGCGCCACCCAAATCCTCATCGATCGGGATTAGAGTCGGCTCGTCACTTTTACCCATAGTTTTACCTATCCGAACCCCTTTATCGGCAGTCAGGGATTCGCTCGCAGTTACTTTGACTTCTTTGCCCATTGTCTTAATTATACCACATACCACCTTTTTAAGCGCCAATATGTTATAATTGTCATATGAAAAAGCTTCCGATTGTTGCGCTAATTGGTCAAACTAATGCTGGCAAGTCCAGTCTGTTGAATCGTTTTGCGCACAAAAACATCGCTATCGTTGCCCGCGAAGAAGGTACCACCCGCGACAATGTCATGGCTCGCATTGATAATCGCTTTATTCTCATTGATACCGCTGGTCTCAAAGACCCTGAAGACGATTTTGAAGCCAACATCCAAGACCAAATCGCCGACGCTATTGACGCCGCTGATGTAATTTGCCTCACTCTCGATAGCTCCAAGTATCCTGATGATAAAGACAAGCAGATCGCCAAATCCGCCCTCAAATCGAAAAAACCAGTCTTGCTTCTACTCAACAAATCCGACCTCGGCGAGGCGCTAGACACCTCTGAATTCCTACACCTCGGCATCAAACCCGACCAAACTTTTCGCATTTCCGCTACCACCGGACAGGGAATCAAAGAATTGAAAACTGCCATCAACGTGATTTTGAAGACGGGCGCGAGCAGCCTGCCCGATGGTACTGACAATCAGGCTGGCGCGGGTCCGAATCACGGCCCGTCAGGGCTCGATTCGGAGAGCGCCACCGCACCTGAGAGCAGGCTATCGCGCCCATCCCTCAAAATCGCTTTAATCGGCCGTCCCAATGTCGGCAAATCCAGCCTCTTCAATTCGCTAGGTCAAAAACAACAAGCCCTCGTCAGCTCCCGTCAAGGCACCACCCGCGACGTCAATCGTGTCGAAATCAAATTCCATGGTCAAACATTGGAAATTCTTGATACCGCTGGCCTGCGCAAGCCCGGCAAAAGGGAAGTAGGTATCGAAAAATTTTCCGCCCTGCGCACCCTCGCCGCTATCGAGGAGTCCGACATTTGCTGCCTTCTCATTGATGCCACCGAGCCTCATTCCAAACTCGACCAATCCCTCGCCGGTCAGATCATCGACGCCGGCAAAGGTATCATCATCGTCCTCACTAAAGCCGACCTCGTCGATGACACCGATCATATCCTTGACGAGCTCGAACGTGATTTCAACTTTCTCCCCTACGCCCCCGTCCTCATCACCAGCTCCGCCACCGGCCATAATGTCACCAAACTTTTTGAACTCGCCACCGAAATCGACGAGACTCGCCACCAAGAAATCAAGACCTCCGAGCTTAACAAAATCCTCACCGAAGCCATCGTCGAGCATATTCCCGCCGGCCTCAAAAACACTCGCCCCAAACCCAAATATATCGTCCAAACCGACACATGCCCACCTTGGTTCGTAGTGCACGGTCGCGATCTCCAATTATTGCACTGGTCTTGGAAACGCTTTTTAGAACGCAAAATCCGTGAAAAATACCCCTTTGTCGGCACCCCCATTTTCTTCAGTTTCCGTGATGATCAATCACCCAAATCTCGCAACAAGTAAAAAAGCCCGCGATGCGAGCTTTTTCTTTTGGCACTATGCCCATTATTCATTTTTTTCTTCGTAGCTGTAAATATTCGGATACCATGAAAATATACCCAAACGCGATCCGCCGACCTCAAAAGAGTACGTCTTGTCTACCTCAATATTGCCCCAAACATCCGAACTATTGAAGCGCCATTTGAGCAGCGAATCAGTCACTTCCAATGGGATCGCTCGGCCAGACCCGTCATCAATAAAAACGATATACTTGTCCGACTTGCCCACCTTTTTCGTGGCCTTATCCGTGACCACCCCTTCAATCGTGCGCATATTAGTAACCTTATTGATTGGACGTGCAACTACAAATAACACCATTGCCACAATCCAAAACACAAATATTACATATAAGCCCACCATCTTCCAGTCTACGTCTCTGTTACGCCAAAACATAATGCCCCTCCTTTTTCTAGTTTTGGTCGTTCCAACTGCTAAAAATACCAGAGTTAAAACAACCCTATACTTTCATTATACCACACCTATCATAAAAAGTCAATAGAATTTTGCATTTTTCCTCTTCTATGCTAAGATAACGTCAAGGACGTACATTTACAAAATGCCAAAGGTCTCCCCTTAGGGGGCTTAAGAAAGGAGATTATTTATGCAACAATTATTTTTCGACACTCCCAATGGGGAATTAATCGTAAACGTTCCGGAAACGGTCAATCTAACCCCAGCCGAGCGTGTTTGGCGAGGTTTGGTTATCCAACGCTTACAGGATCTAACCATTCGTAGCGGCATGGTTTTTTGCGGAGTGTATCCCAACAGTACAGTTCCCGAGCATCCACCTGCAAATTACGATGCCTCTGGGCGTATTGCTTACAGCGGCATTGGCTGCGATATACCCGAAACAGTTACTCATCACGTACGCAGCTGCATCGCCTTCACTCGTTTGCTCTCCAACGAATTCCCCGTCCTATTCAAACCCAACATAGTCGCCACGCGTGACAATATGATTAGTCTGTTTGAATATCATGATGGCGATGAGCCATTTTTCGGTGACATGCCCGATGATGGCAGCCAAGACAAAAAGAGCAAAGATGAGCGCGAATTGCAAACATTCCTGCGCAATATTGCTTACCTCAGTGACGAAAACCTTAAAGCTGACCTCATCAAAGCTTTCGTCCATTTCCAATATTGCACCCCCCTCCATGCGCTATATCCGGGTTGGACCGCACGCGACCGTGACATTGCTCAGCTCACACGCCTCATCGACAAAACCGATGCAATACTCTCAACATTACTGGCAGAACGAACTGGCCACGCCGGGCGGTTAAACCATAAAGCCCATCACTATGGCAGTATCACCGATGACGATGCGTATTACATCCAACTCTGTGGCACCGATCGAATTGCCGATGCTTGGATGGCACATTTTCTACACAATTACCACGGCTACTACGGTTTCCGAGTAATCCTCAGCGTAATTCATGCTGCCGTTTTGGAAGTTCGTGGCAATTGGTATCCATGGTGGGACAATATTTGCAAAACTTTTGGCATTAATCCCACCCTCCCCAATTAAATCGGGGTTGCCGTCGAGCTAATCGACGGCTTTTTTATGTTATAATATTTCCATGAGTAAATCAATTTGGTCAACTCTACCCGATAATTTCACCTGCCTCGCACCCATGGAGGGCGTAACGGATTTTGTTTTCCGCCAAGTTATCGCCCGCGCCGGCCGTCCCGACCTCTTCTTTACTGAGTTCACTAACGTTTCTAGCTATGCTTCCGAACGTGGGCGCATGAACGCCCTTGAGCGTCTTGCTGTTGCCCCCACCGACCCGCCAATCATCGCTCAAATTTGGGGTAAGAACCCCGAGCATTTTGCCATCGTTGCCCGCGACCTCGAAGAACTCGGTTTCGCCGGGATCGATCTCAATATGGGCTGCCCCGACCGCCACGTCAACGCTGCCGGTGGTGGTGCCGCCATGATCCGCACTCCCGACCTCGCCGTTGAATGTCTTCGCGCTGCAAAAAACGCTTCCAGCCTTCCCGTCTCCGTCAAAACACGACTCGGTTACACCTATCCCAACGAATTTCGCATTTGGCTCCCAACACTCCTCGCCGAACATCCCGCTGCCCTTACCATCCACCTCCGCACTCGCAAGGAAATGTCCAAAGTCCCCGCCCACTATGAACTAATACCGGAAATCCTACAGTTTCGCGACCAGTGCTCCCCCTCAACAAAATTGATTATTAACGGCGACATCAAAAATCTCACCGACATCCAACGCTTAAGAGAGGACTTGGGCTCAGTTGAAGGCTCCAACAATTCAATGGAGGATTTAAGTTTAGGCGAGGAGGCTAACAATTTAGGGCTGTCCTGCGCGGAATCTTCAGATGGAGCGCGGACACCCGCCTCCGAGTCTAGACTTAAATCCTCAGTTGATGGTTGGATGATCGGCCGCGGTGTCTTCGAAAATCCCTACTGTTTCACTACACACCGCCCCACTCATGACGAGCTCCTAGCGCTTTTCCACCTTCACCTCGACCTCTTTGATGAATACTCTGCCAAGCTAGAACAAAAAACTGGTCGCGCCCCCTCTTTTGAACCACTAAAAAACTATTTCAAAATTTATATCAATACTTTTCCTGGCAGTAGCGAACTCCGCACCCGCCTTATGCAATGCCACTCCACCACCGAAGTCCGACAAGTCCTCGCCGCTTGCTAAGTCCGCGTAAGACCAAACACCCCTGCAAGATGCTCAGAAGAAACTAATCTTATTGAGCGGATAAATTCGCATTGCCACCGGCCCAATAATCCGACAATAGGGAATCGTACCTAACCCCGAACGAGAGTCGAACGAGTGTTGACCTTCACGATTGTCACCCGCCACAAATATCTCGCCTTCCGGTACCGTCATGTCTACCTGCCCAGATACGTCCTTCTTTGGGCCAGTATCTTCCTCTTCATTACGCCACAGCTCATCCACCTCGTAGCCGTCCGGCCACTCGTCATTGTAAACTTTCATCACCCCGTCTTTAACCGTCACTCGCTCACCCGGAAAAGCAATCACTCTTTTAATCAAGTATTGATCTGGTTGCCCTGCTGGCGCCGCGCAAGTCAACAAATCCCCCACTTCCGAAACATCCACCCCTAGCTCGTCTGCCTTTTCTTGCTTCAACCGCTCCTCCTCCTCGGCATCAACATTTGCAAACACAATCACATCACCCCGCTTTGGTACATATTCCTGTCCCATAAAATGCGCCCAGGTCACTGGTAGACGATTCACAATTACTCGATCATTATTATGAAATGTGTTCTCCATGCTCTGCCCCACCACATTGTATGAACGGAACACAAAAGCATTGAGCAACATCGTCCCCGCCACTACACAAGTCACAAAAATCGCTAAGCTCAGTAAATCCTTCAAGAGCGGGTGCTTGGTAAAAAATCCGACTTTTGGCTGTACTTCCATTTCTCCATTATACCATAGTCTTTCAAAAATAAGCATTTTCTTACAAATTTAACATAAAAACTATTGACTTTTTTAGCAATCTGTGCTACAATAGAAGCAGAGAATACCCAATCATGTTCTCAAATATATCCTTTGGAGGTACCTTTAAATGAAAAATCACGAATTACTGTTTGCAGCTGTCGGTTTAATTAGCGGCCTCGGTTTGATGAATTACCGTCTCGGTCGTTGCTATTGGCGACACGAAACCTTAGCAAAGTGGATTCTTAGCCTGTTATCGGCGACGCTCATAA
Source organism: uncultured Candidatus Saccharibacteria bacterium (assembly GCA_948851665.1). Classification (GTDB taxonomy): domain Bacteria; phylum Patescibacteriota; class Saccharimonadia; order Saccharimonadales; family Saccharimonadaceae; genus Nanosyncoccus. The sequence goes on along the minus strand of CAQOWG010000002.1, from coordinate 27,755 downwards.
TCGCGTCCATATTAAACACGCTCATGGTCTACTGCCCGGGTATCGACCTGTCTTCGCCATTTGTTATTGCCCTAGCAATTCTACTTCTGGCTGCTGTGGCAACAGTATATCGCTACTGTTTTACCCTTGGCGATTATTCCGCTCCACGCTTACCCGACCCCAACCAGCTTGATGAGATAGACGACATTCCACCCATACCCACAACCGCCAAATAACCACGCAACTACTCAATTCAAGCACCTTGCAAAAACTCCCGAAAGGGGGTATTTTGCATTTTAAGACATTTTTGTTATACTTAAACATATGGCTGATTATATTTTTATTCGCAAAAGCCGTAACGCCATCAGCTCACTGGCGCACGTTGTGTTAAATCTTTTGCTAGCAGTCGTCTCTATTGGCGCCACCGTCGCTACCGGCAGTATTCTACTTGGGCTTATTCTTATTGTTGTCTCGAAATGGCGCGTTTTCGCTGTCAACCATCGCTATTGGCTCATTAATCTCCGTGCCAGCCTTGTCGACTTTATCGTCGGCGTTAGCCTTGTTATGCTAGCTTATGCCGCTGGTACCACTTTTTTGCCAGTCCACTTCATTCTGATGGCCGTCTACGCTATTTGGCTTATTGTTATTAAGCCCCGCTCATCCTTCACCTTTGCTATCGTTCAAGCCCTCATTGCTATCCTCATTGGTAGTACTGCCCTCGCCGTTTTTGCTGCTATTTACGATTCACTCCTCGCCGTTGCCGGGGAGTTTGTCATTGGATACGCTGCCGCCTACCATGTCCTCATTCAAAGCGACGAGGAGGATCCCTCTCTCATCGCCCTCGCCTCTGGGCTCATCTTCTCGGAAATCGCCTGGCTATCCCACTCTTGGCTTATTATTTATACTTTCGCCGATACTGGTCTCTGCATTTCACAACTTGCACTCGTTCTCACCTTGCTTGCCTTCGCCTTCTTCCAAATTTACAACGAACGCTCCAAACATAACGGTCGCCTCAAATTCAAATACATCGCATTGCCTTTGATTTTTAGCTTGCTGGTCATCGCCGTTCTCTTGATCGGTTTCAGCCAGCCACGATTTAATATACACTAGGAGCTATATGCCAAAAAATACAACAAAAATCACCACCGAAACCACCCCTGCGGTTGTTCAAACTACCCATAAGCCTTCCACTGGGCTTGGTTTTAAAATCTTCACTATTATTTCTCTCGTCCTTATCTTTTGCCTCAGTGGTACAGCTCTCGGCTTCTCTCTCTTTAATTTCCTCCAAGAAGAAACTCCAGTTACTTTTAACTACGGTAACGGGGATGGCAATTCCGCCAGTTTCGTTGAGGGGTCTATCGCCGAAGTTGCCAATCGTCTTGCTCCTGCCGTCGTTTCTATTCTTGTTGAGGGTCGTAGTTCATCAGTTTCCGCTGGCACTGGCATGATCATCACCTCCGATGGTTACGTCCTCACCAATAAACACGTCGTAGATGGCGCCCGCAGCATCACCATTATCACTGACAACAATGACACCTACGAGAACGTTAAACTAGTTGGCACCGACCCAACCAACGACGTTGCTATCTTGAAAGTTAATGCTAAAGATCTTCCTACAGTTACCCTTGGCGATTCCAAAACCATCATTATTGGCCAACAAGTTATCGCTATCGGCAACGCCCTCGGTCAATATCAAAACACTATCACTTCTGGCATTATTTCTGGCCTCGGTCGCTCCCTTACCGCCTACAGTAGCGACTATTCCATGTCCGAAGAGCTTTCCGACATGATTCAAACCGATGCCGCCATCAATGCGGGTAATTCCGGTGGCCCGCTCGTCAATGCCGCAGGCGAAGTAATTGGTATCAACACCGCCGTCAGCTCCGAAGGCTCTAACCTCGGCTTCGCTATTCCGATTTCTAGCGTCAAGGGGCTTATCAAATCGGTCATCGAAGAGGGTCACGTCACACGTTCTTACGCCGGCGTTCGTTATTTCAATATTACACCCGATATTGCCATTGAATATGATCTCCCCGTCACAAGCGGTGCTTACCTCTTTACCGATTCTAGCGAATCAGCTGTAATCGAAGGTAGCCCAGCCGCCGATGCTGGCCTTGAAACCGGCGACATCATCACCAAAGTCAACGGTATCTCCATCGGTCGCTCTGGCTCATTCTCGAGTCTCCTTGGCGAATACGCTCCTGGTGACACTGTCCAACTCGAAATCCTACGCGACGGAGAGACGAAAACTCTCAAGCTCACCCTCGGCACCTACGAAGAGTAGCCTATAAGATAAGCCCGGCAGGGAATTAGCCAATTTCTTCAATCCGCGCGCAAATCTCTCGGAGCAAATCCGGGAGTTTTGCTTTTTCCGCCTCAGTAAACTTGCTTAGTACAAAATCAACATCTCCCATCTTCTGACGCAAGTCGCCGTCATTCGTCCCCAGCCTCAACCTAGCAAACTCCGTCGTACCAAGGTACTGAATAATCGATTTAAGACCATTACTACCGCCATCCGAACCTTTCGCTCGGTAGCGCATTTGTCCAAAATCCAACCAAAAATCATCACAAACTACCAATAGACCCGCTGGCGTCAACTTGTAAAACTGCATAAATTCCTGCACTGCTCGTCCCGATTCATTGTAAAACGTCTGGGGCTTAATCAGAATCCGTTCACCATCTTTGAGCCATAAGGCATGACGCTTTTCCTTTTCCCACGTCAAACCTTTTACTTTTGCATAAAAATCCAACGCCAGAAAACCAAAATTATGCCGCGTAAAATTATACTGGCTACCCGGATTTCCCAAACCTACAATTAATTTCATGCCCCAATTATAACCTAAAATGCCGAGAGCAACCAAATAATTCCCGCCATCGCAAGCCCAGCCAAAATCAGCATCAAAATCGTCCGAATAACCGTATTCCGCTTCTGCTGTGCGTCCGTGCGATACATCCCGCTCCCTCGCGAGTTACGCGTCGCCACTCGATACGCCGCATAGACCAACGCCATCGCAATCAATATCCCCACACCCACCGTCACTTTATTGGTACTATCATTCCAATCCATACTCTTATTATAGCATAAGCTGCAAATTAAAAGAGCCTCCTAGGAGACTCTTTTAGCGCACACAACAAACCTTATCAAGAAAAATCACCTCGCTCCATGCGCTGACAACGCTGTTCAATCGTCTCATAAGAAAACACATGGCCATTAACCACCCTGCCAATCAATACCGTGAGCTGCACAAGGTAAAAATATGCCTCATCGCCAACTCGCGGCTCGTACCCATCAGCAGCAAAAGGCAATAGCGTGCCAGTTTTTCCGTCACCCCAATAGACCATCCAGCCTTCGTTTTCAGGTTTCACTTTTACCAATTTCCCCTGCTCAAAGTGTTTCCTTCCAAAATGCCAATCAATCGGCATCGTGCAAAACGCCCAATTCCGAAGATATTTTCGGTCTACATTAGGAAGATAACTGGCCGCAATCATAATCACCCGTTCCAATAAATCCGCCCGCTTCTTGCAGGAGTGTGTCCTGATTAATTTATCAAAATCATAAACACTCTCCGGATGATTCTCCATCGCCACCATTATGACTTTCTTAGCTCGCTCGTCACGCACTCTTTGGTCCACATTCTTCACTGCATCAATTCTTCTAGTCTTCATTTTTTATACCTCTCCTTATCTTTTCTCATGCAGCTTGGCTTCATCGCCACATGGACACCACCTCAAAAATTTAAGATGAAATCCATGTGGCAATTCTAGGTTTTGTTGCATCGACTTTTAAGGAGCAGTGATGTTTTTTCGTAAGAAAAAACATCCGTATACGGATGAGTATCTCTATATTTAGAGATAGGCTATCCTATACTTTCATTGTATCATACTTCATGACAAAAGTCAATACTTTTTATGTTATTTTGTCATTTTAGCGAATTTCTTGTATTCATTAAACGTCTCTGTTACAACAAAACAATGGAGCCAAAGTAAGATAGAATCATTTCCCATAGGGTTATTCTTCAACCCCACGAATAAGACACTACACAAGAAAATACCTTTGACATATAGCCAAAGGTATTTTCTATGGTGGTTCTTATTGGGCTCGAACCAATGACCTTACGAATGTGAATCGTACGCTCTAGCCAACTGAGCTAAAGAACCGCATTCTGAGCCAACTCTGCTCTCTGTGTGTTATAATAGCATAAATAACTAAATTGTACTAGCATGGATTTGAAAATTTTCGAGAACCTAGCCACAGAAAAAACCGAAATTGAACAATTTTTGGCTGCGCCAGACGCCTTTTCTGACCCTGATTTTGCCGCCAAATCTCGTCGCCTCGCCGAAATCGAAAAAATCCTCAACCTCAAATCTTCCATTGATCAGCACGAAAAACTACTCGCCGAAACGCGCGAACTCACGAATGACCCTGAGCTGGGTAGTTTGGCCCAGGCCGACGTCGAGACCTACACCGCCAAACTCGCCGAGGAAACCGCCGCCTTGGAAGAATTACTGCTTCCACATGATCCCGCCGATGACAAGCCAATCATCATGGAAATCCGCGCCGGCGCTGGTGGCGACGAAGCCTCACTTTTCGCCGGAGAGCTATACCGCATGTATGTCCGCTATGCCGAGCGCCACGGGCTAAAAGTCGAACTGATGTCCGAAAGTCCCAACGAAGCTGGCGGCATGAAAGAAGTCATTGTCCGCCTCACTGGTGAAAAACCTTACGGCCAGCTCAAATTCGAAGGTGGCGTCCACCGCGTCCAGCGCGTACCTGTCACCGAATCTCAAGGACGCATCCATACCTCCACCGCTACCGTCGCTGTCTTACCCGAAGCCGAGGAAACCGACCTCGAGATCAAACCCGAGGATTTGCGTATTGATATATACCGCTCTGGTGGGCACGGCGGCCAGGGCGTCAATACTACCGATTCTGCAGTCCGTATCACTCACCTTCCTACCGGCCTCGTTGTTGCTATGCAAGACGAACGTTCCCAGCAACAAAACCGCGTTAAAGCCATGTTAGTCCTCCGTTCTCGTCTCATTGAACGTCAAAAACAAGAAGAAATGAAAGCCGCTTCAAACGCCCGCAAAAGTTTAATTGGCTCCGGTGACCGCAGTGAAAAAATCCGCACTTATAACTTTCCACAAGATCGCATTACCGATCATCGCATTCACTTTTCTCGATCCAATGTTTCCGCTGCCATGGACGGCGACATTGATGATCTCATACATAATCTAACCCTAGCAGAAAGGGAAAATCATCAAAATGCCTAAACCAACCACTGTCGGCACCTGGCTCGAATGGGCCAAAACCAAAATCGATCCCGCTGATGCCGAGCTTATTGCCGTTCGTAGCTTCGCACCAGAAGACACTGATCGCAGCTGGCTTGTCACCCACCAAAACTACCCCTTGCCAGACGATCTCGAGCGTCACTTTGTCCCTGCCAATCAAATGGTTGAGGAGCGCGCCCAGGGCAAACCTCTAGCCTATCTTCTCAATCAACGTAACTTCTACGGTCGCGATTTCTATATCACCGACCATGTCCTCATCCCTCGCCCCGAAAGCGAAGCCATCATTGATCTTGTCAAGACTCTTGATCTACCCGCCCAACCCCATATCATCGACCTCGGCACTGGTTCTGGCTGCTTAGCTATTACTCTGGCCTTGGAAATCCCTCAGGCCACAATCGTTGGTACTGATATCTCTCGCGATGCACTCCAGACCGCCGAAGTCAATAATAACTATCTCGAAGGCCGCGTCACCCTTGTTGCTTCCGATCTTCTTTCCAACATCCACCCCGAGGAACACGGCGCCTTTGACGTCATCGTCGCCAATCTCCCCTATGTCAATCCCGCCTGGGAGTGGCTCGACTTCAAAACTCTCGTCTATGAACCCCAACTAGCTCTCTATCCCGAACGGGGAACCAGTGAAAACGGCCTCTCCGCCTATCACCGCCTCTTTGACGAACTCGCCGAATACACCAAAACTGCACCTGTACATAATTTAATTCTCGAAGCCGACCCATGTCAGCACGAGGAGCTTATCAACCTCGCCAAGTCCTACCACTGGCAACATCACGCCACGAATGGCTATGTACTCGCTTTTCAGCCCACAAATCGTTAGTTTCATTACTTTTCTCGCATATCATTACTACCCCTATAAACTAAGACATTTTCTTGCCAATCTTACCAAAAATAACATAAAAGTATTGACTTTTCTAACAATGTGTGCTACAATGAAAGCATAAGTCAGTACAATTCCGTACCGGCTAGCACCGTGCCCTAGGCACAAATAACAAATAGGAGGTTATATGTCATGGCAAACGAGAACACAATTTCAAGACAGGGGATTAGGGTCTTAACACCCTTCGCAGGGCAGCTGGAAGCAATCATGGAGGCAGGGAACAGTTATCTTACGAACCCCGTACATGTATCACTTCCGGTCAACCTGTTGGATCCCGATGACAAATCTTTCCACATTGTCAAAGACAAAATCAGCGTGGCAATTGTAGGAATGGATCACCGTTCTGAGGACGACAGCATCATCGTAATGCGCGCCAAGGTTATCAAAGGCTCTGGTCGTATCAAATCGGTATCTGTCCCCAGTATGGGAAACTCCGCTGCGTCCATCAAGGTACTCTGTGACGGAGACGACATCACCATGGTTGTCGACGTCGTTTACGGGGACGCGGTCATCCTTAAAGTCACCGATTCCATCGGCCGGGTAGTTATTCTGAACAACCTGACCGATATCCTGCCCCGCCTGCAGCTCTCTGCCGGCTTCCCCATTTCATCGGGAGCTCCCGTCGCATGGGAAGAATTTGCAACGGAATACGACCGTTACGATGGCTTTCAGGGGGATGATGAAGGCGACGAGGAAGGCCCTGAAGAGAATGGAAATGGAGATGGAAATGGCGGAGATGGAAATCCGGATGGCGATGGAAATGGGTGAAGCGCTTGATCACGCCAAGGGGGGCAACGCATAACGCAACACATAAACAAAGCCTCCTTGGCGGAATCATATCCGCACCCGACCCGGTTCCTCACAAGGAATCGGGTCTTTTTCGTATCAAAACACATACCACCGCCACCAACCCAGCATCATCCCCATCATTTCAGCGCCCACCGATTCGCACCCAGCGCCCTCACTCGCCCCTTCACTTCAAGTAGTGTCATTTGTTGACCAAATTCACTAACCGCAAGCCCGCTGGCCGCCAAAATTTCCTCTCCATCAACCATACCACCCGCTATTAGCTCAAGAATCACCGTTTCTATCTCATTATCACCCATCAAAGCCATCTGCACCTCCTTGCGTCCTTTTCGCCCTCGAGGAGCAGGGAAAAGCGCCCCCAGTACATCCTCTGACCCAAGATATGGCATCGCTCCACCCTTCGCAATTAAACGATTGCAGCCACGTGACATTGGTCTGGCAATATCACCAGGCGCTGCAAAAATCTCCCGCCCCTGATCGAGCGCATGCATCGCTGTATTAAGCGACCCACTTCGTTCCGCTGCCTCTGGGATTACTACCATATCAGAAAGTCCCGCAATCAACCTATTTCGTTCCAAAAAACACTTTTTTGCCTCATTTTGCCACTGGAACCGCACTCCTGGCGCCACTTCAGACATCACCATCCCACCTTTCTCAATAATCTCCTCTGCCAGCCCCCTATGTGCCGCCGGATAAATTTGATCGATCGCCGTCCCTAGCACCGCCACCGTTATCCCACCCGCGTCAAGTGCCGCTCGGTGCGCCACGCTATCAATCCCAAATGCCAAACCTGACACCACCACGGCGCCTTTTTCAGCCGCTTTATAGGCTAAATCATAAGCGATTTCCCGACCATAAGCCGTCGGTTTTCGCGTACCCACAATCGCCACCGATTTTAACCTTTTTTCCGGCATTTTTCCATAAAAATACAACATTTTAGGCACAACCGCAATATGGCATAACACCTCTGTAAAATCGGCCTCTTGGGGTCGAATTTCATTGTTTTTTAAATTATTTTGTGAAAAAAGTATTGACATTTATTTCCTCGTGTGCTATAATGGTTACAGTAAGGACGAAAGTCCGAGCTGTACCTAAATAAATCATAATTTTCTACCCAGCGAGTTTCGGCTCAACGGGTATCAAAATTGCGTGCTTTTGAAACCCTAAGGTTCATAATTTCTTCTATATGGTTATGAACTTAAAGTATTACCTCCACTTTTTAGGATCTTTCGAAGGCATAGCAATCCCTATAACCGGCGGACCCCGTGTTGTGTGAGGTGGGTCGCGCTTCCGGGCTCCCCGGAGTCTCAAAGATGCGTTATAGGGCCAAATAGCCCCAGGTGATGCCCACCCTTACCTGGGGCTTTTTGGTGACTAAAATTGAACCCACTTCCAACTCTTGGTTATTTAAGCAGAAACCAATTTTTAAAGTCCAAAACTGAGTGGCCCCAAAAGATCCTTTATAAAAGGTCTGTGCGATGGCTTTCCGTCGCCCTTGAGTCGAGCATATCATGCTCGATTTTTAGCGTCAACACCCCTGTTAAACAGGGGTAAAACGGGCCCCCTTCCTAGCATATAGTAATTTTTTCAAAAACTACAAGCATTAACATTATTATTCTTCGTCTCACCCCCATTTCAAAATTAACCACAACAGCAATCATAAAAATGTTGTAATTTTTACAACAACATCTCGCCCGAACCACACATCGCTAATACCTTCCTTGACTTTTTTAATTATTATAGTTATAATTGCAAAATAGTAGCTATTCACCTAGCCTTGTACTTTTTAGGCTTTGCCGGTCATTGACCGAGATTTCCAAAATCAGGAAGGAGAAAATATGGCGTCAGCAGTTATGTCAAATTTGATGCTGGGCATCCGAGAATGTTGGAGAGAGCGCACATCGCTCATACCGACAGTTTCAAAAGATTATATCGTCGAATTGAACTTTCTTGGAAAATATTTTACCAGCGATTGCTTAAGGGCGTGTTATGGTGGCACCGGAAAACTCCACGTCTCTGCCTACGGTCGCGAGAAAACTTGCGAATGCCACCGCATTATTATTACGGGTGACGACACCGTAGATGGCCCCACGGGGGAAAGCCTGTATTTTTACTACCTTGACGGCAAAGGTTTTACGCCGGAAGTAACTACGGGTTGATTATTGCAAATACGGATGATAGCATCCTCTACTGGCGTGAAGTCGGACAAGATCCGCATACCGAGTGGCTAATCAACTGTCTGGCTGGAGATTCGGAAAACGCAGAGGTAAATCCTGTCTTTACGGGCGAACCAGTCACATTCTAGCCCAAATCAACCACCAAAGCAAATTTCAATCCATAAAGTCCTGCGACCATTGCAGGACTTTAACTTTTCTTAGTGCAAAGAAGAAGTAGTCAGCTTTCTTTTCTGAAACGACGTAGTTATTTCTTGACACATGTGCTATCATAATATATATGTCAAAAAACTTAGTGATTGTCGAGTCTCCAGCCAAGGCCCACACCATCGAGAAGTATCTCGGTAAAGATTTTAAGGTCCTAGCCTCAGTTGGCCATATTCGCAAAGACACCAAAGTCGACCGCGATACTTTTGATGTCACTTACGAAATTGACCCCGATCACACTAAGATCATTAATGAACTAAAGAAAGCCGTCGCCAATTCTGACACCGTCTGGCTCGCGACTGATGAAGACCGCGAAGGTGAAGCAATTTCTTGGCATCTGATTGAAGTTCTGAAGCTACCAAAATCCACCAAGCGTATTACTTTCCACGAAATTACTAAATCCGCTCTCGAAGCTGCCATCCAAAGCCCACGCAAAATCGACATGGACATGGTTCACTCCCAGCAAGCGCGACAAACTCTCGACATGTTGGTTGGTTTTGACCTTTCGGGTATGGTTCGCAAAAAAGTGCCTGGTGCTATTTCGGCCGGACGCGTCCAAAGCCCAGCACTCCGCCTAGTCGTCGAAAAAGAACAGGAAATCGCCAAATTCGAATCAAGTGCCAAATTCAAAGTTTCTGCCACTTTCGAAACCAAAGGCAAAGACACGCTTGATGCGACCCTTGACCATACTTTTGATACTGAAAAAACCGCCACAAATTACCTTGAAAAACTAACTGATGCAAATTTCAATGTCAGCGACGTTACTACCTCACCTGGCGTTCGCCGTCCTGCACCACCGTTTACTACTGCCTCACTCCAAATCGAAGCCAACTCCAGGCTTGGTTTTTCCACTCGCACCACCATGTCAGCCGCCCAATCGCTCTATCAAGCCGGTCTGATTACCTATCACCGCACGGATAGTCTCAACCTTTCCAAGCAAGCTATCGCCGAAACGGCTAAATACGTCGAAAATAAATATGGCGCTAAATACCTCAAAGTGCGCAATTTCAAAACTAAATCCGCTAGCGCTCAAGAAGCCCACGAAGCTATCCGCCCCACTCATATTGACCAGGAAGTTGCCGGTAAAACTGAGTACGAAAAGAAACTCTATAAACTAATCCGCAATCGCACCATCGCTACCCAAATGGCCGAGGCTACCACCGAAAAAACCGTTGTAAAAATTCAAGCATTCGAGAGAAATGAAAGTAACACTTCCATTTCCGAGGATGCGCAGGATTTTCTTGGTAAAGCTAAGAAAATTACAACACCCGCCGAAAAGAAATATCTATTTGAAGCCAAGGGCGAAGTAGTAACCTTTGATGGTTTTCTCAAGGTCATGGGACGAAAAGACGATGATGATTTACCCGCCCTTACCTCTGGCGACACACTAAAAGCCAAAGCTATTATCGCAAGGCAAAGTTTCGATCGCCCACCCGCCCGTTATACCGAGGGTTCGCTCGTCAAAAAACTCGAGGAACTTGGCATTGGTCGCCCATCCACTTACGCCTCCATTATGTCCGCTATTCAATCCCGCGGTTACGTCGTCAAAGGTGATTCCGAGGGAGAACCACGCGAAGTGATTCAGCTCACCCTAAAATCTGGCAAAATTGCTCGCGAGCTAATTACCGAAAAAACCGGTTCCACCAAGGGAAAATTAATTCCTACTCCAGTCGGCGAGCTATTGGCCGCTTTCTTGACCGATAATTTCCAAAACATCGTTGACTATAAATTTACCGCCAATATCGAAGAAGATCTTGATAAAATTGCCGAGAGGGAACTAGATCGCGTCGAAATGCTCCGTGCATTCTATGGACCATTCTCCAAAGAAGTAGAAAAATCAGGCGGTGCCGTCCGCTATAATAATGCCCGCGAGTTAGGCAAAGACCCCAAAACTGGTCGTCCAATTTATGCTAAAGTTGGTAAAAATGGTGGTTTTATCCAGCTCGGCGATAACGAAAAAACTTCTGGCGAAAAACCCCGTTTTGCACCATTGCCCAGCAATATGACCGAAAAAACCGTTACTCTTGAAGCTGCCTTAAAACAGCTCGAACTCCCCGAACTCCCACGTGAACTAGGTGCCGCAAAAGATGGTTCTACCATCATCGTCTCAAGTGGCCCTTTTGGTCCCTATCTCAAAGCCGGCAAATATAATGTCCCAATCAAAGATTACGATCCCTACACTATTGACCTCAAAACTGCCGCGAAGCTCTATCAAGACAAGCTTGATACTATCATTGCCGATTGGGACGACATTATGATTATCAAAGGCGCCTATGGACCATACGTCAAAGGTCCTGGACGATTCAATAATGTCAAAATCCCGTCCGACCAAGATCCCACCAAAATCACTCTTGAAGAAGCTAAAAAAATGCTTGAGGAAAAGCCCAAAGGTCGCGGTCGTTTTGCTCGCCGCAAGGGAACGACAAGCACCAAAGCCACCAAGGGGACCAAAAGCGCCAAGACTCGCACTAAAGCTTCCACCGCCAAGAAAACCACTCGCAAAACAGCCAAAAAAGTATAAAGACTATTGACATTTTTCACTATATGTGCTACAATGATAGTAATAGCTAATATTGCTATTGTAGCTTAACTTTTTTGACACTTTTTCACTATAGAAACCATTTACTCTATTACTCGGAGTAAATGAGACTATAGTGAAGGAGGATCACTAAAATGAGTAAAAGTTATGTAGATTATTTTGTACCACAAACGACCAGCGAGGAGAAGAAAGAAGCTTTTATGGACGGCTACATTGCCGCACTGAAGGTCAATCGCGTCTACGATCCGGCGCTCTTTCTCAATGGGGCAAAATTGGAACTGCAAATACTGGGAACCTTAATTGCTCAAGAGTCAAGAACAGAAGACTCCGCGAGAAGTAAAGCCCGTATAATCAACACAAAGCTTGGTATCGTTAACAGCGAAGCATATCGAGACATATTGTCCTCATCCGAATCAGGCTATGACGGCGACAATAACTCTCCCGCTCACACAACTAAATAATCTAAGAGCATCTGACAGCGGTCTGTTCCGCTAACATAACTTCTATAGCCCTCAATCTTCGGATTGGGGGCTTTTCACATGGCATATGGACCAATCTCTACTATCAAAATGATTAGCCAAAGAATAACCGCTTACTTCCGTCAATCGTTTACGCTTATTTTGCCTAGAAATCCTACTTGCGTCCTGAAAACTTGCCAAAATGTAAAATTTCGCAAAAAACGGCTAACTTTCCACCAAAAAGTGCTATAATAAGACATAGAACGTTGACGAAATCGAAAAAGTCGTTGACAGCAACATGAAATTATGCTATCATTATAACAAATCTAATATCAATTTTTATGTTCGGGTGGGGAAACGAAGGGAAACTGATGAACCAGAACGCCAGTACTATCGAAAACGCCATTCAGGGCAGCCTCAATATTATTGAACAGGAGCGCGAACGCGAGATTATTTCTCGTCGATTTGGCCTTACCGGTCAAAGAGAAACCCTGGAGCAGATCGGCGATCTACTCAACATCACACGTGAACGTGTTCGTCAGCTAGAGAAAGCGATTTTAGTGCGCCTGCGTATTGGTGCCGACGAAGGCAAGATTTCTGGCCTTGCCGCCGCCGAAAAGCTAATCATCCGTAACCTTACCGAGATGGGTCGCGTTGCCCGCACTCCAGATCTCGCTGAACGTATTTATGGTCACGAAAGCTCCGCTACTGAACGTGCGGCCTTAGTTTTCCTCAGTGCTATCTCTAAAAACCTCACCGAAATCGGTGAAAATGATAACTACTACTCTGGTGTTGGTATCGCTTCTTATGGTGATGAACAGGAAATCGAAAAACGCGTCGACGAAGTTGTTAGTGTTATCAAAAAACACGGCGAACCAATGACTCTCGATCAACTTGACAGCGAGCTCGATTATGAGCATCCTGACAATATCCGCGCCATTGCGTCTATCTCTAAGCAACTTTCGACGCTAAATGGACTCTGGGGTCTTGCCAAATGGCCAACCGTCAATCCTCGGAATATTCGCGACAAAATTTTCGTCGTACTTGAAGCTAAACACGAGCCAATGCATTTCTCGGAAATCGCCAAAGCCATCTCGGCTTCCAACTTCCGCCGTAAAGATGTTACCACTCAAGCCATCCACAATGAACTAATCAAAGATCCTCGTTTTGTCCTAATCGGTCGCGGTATTTATGCACTCGACTCTTGGGGTTATAGCAAGGGAACCGTCGCCGATATCATCAAGGACATCCTCAAGAAAGAAGGCGCGCCAATGCATCGCGACGAAATCGTCAAACGCGTCCTTCATGCCCGTAAAGTCAAGGAAACCACCGTTCTGCTAAACCTTCAAAACAAAGAACTATTCGATAAAATTGGCAAAGATACTTACCAAATTGCCGTAAAAAAATAATATTGACACGAAGTCAAGAAAATTATACACAAAAACTAACACTAACATAATTAACCGAGTACACATATGCTAGCGCAGATTATTCACTTTATCATCCAACCATATTTCTGGATCCCAGTTGTGGGTATTCTCGGCTTTTTGACTCTCCGCAACTACCGACATCTTAATCGCCTGAAAGTGCTCAATGTCGACTCGGTGCTATTGATGCTCGAAATCCCTCGCGCCAATGACAAAAAGGAGCTCGCAGCCGAACAACTTTTCGCCAGTCTTCATGGTATCTTACGCGACAGGGAAGAACTCAAGAATTCTGGTGGCGTCCAGGAGCATCTAAGTCTCGAAATCGTCTCAACTGGTGGACAAATTCGTTTTTATGTTTGGGTACCTAAGATTCTCCAGAGTTTCGTCGAGGGGCAAATCTACGCCCAATACCCCACCGTACAGATCTACCGCATGGACAACGACTATGTCGATACGCGCGACAAATATCCTGTTAAATACACCGCTGAGCTCACTTTGACCGAGAACGAAGCACTACCAATCAAGACTTTCGACAACTTCGAAGTTGACCCCCTCGCCGGTATTACTGGAACGCTCGCAAAACTCAATCCCGATAACTCCGAAGAATTATGGATTCAAATTCTCACCCGTCCAATACCTGATAGCTGGCACAAGAAAACCGATCGTTGGATTCGCAAAGTTAAGTCCGGCAAACGCCTTTTTGGGGGTTCATCTACCTCTGGCATAGACTGGACTTGGGTCGCAGAAGCGCTATTTGCCTTCTTTAGGCCGCCAGCTGGCGGGTCAGGCAGCGACGCACCTAAGGTCGAATTATCCGAACGCGCAAAAACCCAAATCGCCAAAGCCGAAGAAAAAGCCACTAAACTTGGTTATGAAGTCAAAATCCGCCTCTCTTATCTTGGCCAAGACCAAATCAATGCTAAACTCAATATGCAAGCTCTCGTTGGTACTTTCAAACAGTATAATTCCACTAATCTAAACGGCTTTCGTCTAACCGATGGTAGTTTCAAAGATGAATCACTTGATAATTACCGCATGCGCCGCTTTACTGACCATGGCTTCATCCTTAATATCTCCGAGCTTGCTTCCGTCTATCACCTACCACATACCTCAGTGGAAACCCCAAACATCGTCTGGGCTACTTCTAAGACTGCTGAACCACCCGCTCAACTCCCACTCGTAAATGGCGAACCTGCCCATGATGAAAATATTTCCGCCTTCGGTCTTACCAATTTCCGGGGCATCAACCACCAATTCGGCATGTATCGTCGCGACCGCTCTCGCCACGTTTATATTATCGGACAGACTGGTGCTGGTAAGTCCGGTATGCTTGAGCTCTTTGCTCTTTCCGATGTCTTCTACAATCAAGGCTATTGTATTGTCGACCCACACGGCGACTTCGCTACCAATAACCTGCGTTTCGTTCCCGAAAGCCGCATCAACGACGTAGTTTATTTCAACCCAGCTGACACCGAGTACCCAGTCGCCTTTAACCCGCTCGAACTCTCCGACCCCGCCCGCAAGCCTAATGTCTCCTCCGAAGTAATCGGTGTACTGAAACGTATGTTTGGTGATTCTTGGGGTCCGCGCCTTGAGCATATTTTGCGCTATACCCTGCTGGCTTTACTTGATCGCCCCGAAGCCACTCTACTTGATATTTCGCGTATGCTCACCGACAAAGATTTCCGCAAGGAGACTCTTGATTACTGTCGAGATGTCACCGTCCTGCAGTTCTGGAAGCATGAATTCGGCCAATGGAACGAAAAACAAGTCAACGAATCCATCGCCCCAGTCCTCAACAAGGTCGGTGCTTTCACCGCCAACCCAATTATTCGCAATATCATCGGCCAACCTAAATCAAGCTTTGATATTCGCAAAATTATGGACGAAGGGAAGATCCTCGTCGTAAATCTATCCAAAGGTCTTATTGGTGAAGATAATGCTGGTATTCTTGGTGCCTTTATCGTCACCAAAGTCCAGCTCGCCGCCATGAGCCGCTCCGACATTCCCGATGTAGCCGATCGTCGTCCTTTCTATCTCTACGTTGATGAATTTCAAAACTTTGCTACCGACTCCTTTGCCGTAATCCTTTCCGAAGCTCGTAAATACGGTCTCAACCTCACCGTCGCCAACCAATACATCTCTCAGATGACTGATTCAGTCCGCGACGCTGTCTTCGGCAACGTTGGTACTACCATTTCTTTCCGCGTTTCTGCCGACGATGCACCTATTCTTTCTAAACAATTCGAGCCAACCTTCGAGGCCCAAGATTTACTCCAAATGAATAACCGTAACTTCGTTATTTCAATGATCATTAACGGCGAAAAGGTACCAGCCTTCTCAGCTACCACCCTCAGCCTTCCAACCAGTCCACAAGACAATTTTGACCGCATTGTCGAGGCCTCACGCCAAGGCTACGCTCGCCCCCGTGCTGTTATCGAAGAAGAAATCCGTACTACTATTGAACAATCCGAAAAGTATAAAAAAGAGCTCAGTGACAGTGGGAGGCAGCCTGCTGACGGGGAAGCAGGGAATAACGAGAAGCCTAATTTTACCTTTGTTCCTAAATCTCGCCCCGAGCCACGTCCTGCCAAAAAGCCATTCCAACCCACTCCGCAACAAGACTTCAAGAAGCTAAAACTTTCGCCTAACGCGGCCGAGAACAAAGAAAATCGCCCTGGTCTCAAGGATCTAAAGGCTATGGTTCAAGAGAAAACCACTCAATCAGGGAACAATCAACCCGAAGATAACCAACCAGGGAACAACTAATCAAGGAATACTATCATTCCCCCTTGTTCTGTCCTTCCCCACCCCTGTTAATAGGGGTGGAATTGTCGTTTTTTCTTTCTAGGATTATTTTAGCCAAACCCTACTCATACCACCCCTCAAACTTTCCTTGCGTCCTAGAGCCTCCTGGGTGCCCACACGGGCATTCCTACAACATGCCGTTTATGTCTTTTACGGCTATTTATAATCATTATAAGCCGTGATAAATTAAAACCGCCACCACATGACACTTTGAAACTAGGTGGGAACTACGACCACAAAATTCAGCAAAGAGGCCACAAAAACACGAAGGTTTGGCTATAACAGGGGTAGACCAGCTCAAAACCATAAACAAAAGAGGTATAAACACCCGTCTTTTCTCGAAATACCTAGTGTCGCACAATACATATTTTGCGACACTAAATCAGTTAGAGTGGGTCAAAACCTAATCCACCCCTGTTAGCCACCGGCGACCCCTGTTGGGCGTCTTTTTTACCATTTTTTTGCATTTTTTTATTTTTTTGCTATTTCCCTCTATTTTTTTGCATTTTTTAACCTCAATAAAGCCGCTCTGAGGAGTTTTTCATGCGTATTTCATTCAAGTACGCTATCATCCCCTAGTTCCCACCCGAACAAAACCCGAACTAGAATAGACTTGACCGCACCTATTTCAAGATATATTATATACTTAAGGTTATTTTATATAAGGTCCATCATCCATGTTATCAAAAAAAGCTAAGCAAAAGTTCATCAAACATCATATTTTCACCATCACGCGTGTCAGTGCTTGCGTTTCTTTCCTAATCCTCACCGCTATCGCAGTTTCATCAGTAGTTCGTGCCATGACGCTTGAACCCATTGCTAACGAAGATGGCATCCCTGCTGTCTGGCAGGCTGCTTCCCTCAATGACCCAGAGACTATCACTCTGCCAATTACCTACTGGGACCAAAAAGCCGATGATTGCAACTTCGCCAATCGCCAATTCGAATGGACCAAATGCGACTCCTATCGCACTCACGGCGTACTTCCCGGCATGGTTAAACCACGCCTTGGATCCGACAGATTGCCAGTTCCCTCTTTTACCGACACCGAATCCGCCTGGGCTGCTCACCACGATGCACTTTCCAATAATGTTATCGGTCACGACCCAGTTCAACCAACTGACAACTTTTATCGCTGGTTTCATGAAGTCCCCGGCCTCTCTAAGCGCGTTGACGGACGCACAGTTACTTTTCGCCGCACTGCTGATGATACCTATGTTTATGGCGGCTCAGACATCTATCCTATTGATGATGTTCCCGGCCTTGATGCTTCCGATGTAAAACTCCGCGATTGGCGTGGTGATCTTCATAATTTTAACTTCACCGCCCACCTCAGTTTCTCGATTAAGATCAAGGCTACTGGCGACGAACTCTTCCAGTTCTCTGGCGATGATGACGTTTGGGTATTTCTCAACAATCAGCTCGTTCTCGATATCGGCGGTCTACATGGCCCTATCTCAGGCTGGTTCCGTATCAACACAGACGGTACCGTCGATACGTTTACTGAAAAAGTCAACGACCTCAGTATCCGCAACGGTGATTGGGTTGAATGTATGCGCATTCATGATTCCGTTTATGCCAGCCAAGACTGTATCACCAATTACAACACTAAAATCCGTGACAACTTCAAGGAAGTTACCAAGCATAATCTTGACTTTGACCTCACTCCTGGCGATGTCGTCAATCTTGATTTCTTCTATGCAGAACGTAGCACTGATGGCTCTAACACAAAGATTACTATCAGCCATATGGACTGGCCAATCTCCGCCGATAGCAACCTTGACGCACAAGTAGCTGGGCGCATTGGTGATACAAATAGCAATCTTATTGAATTTAACTCTAGTATCACTAATCGCGACCTTGATCATCCGTTGGACATCGAACGTATTGCCGCTTTCATCTCCGAATCTACCGCTTCAGGCGCACAAAGTTCCGGCTTTTTACCCCTATCTGCCAAAACCCTCTTCTATAGCACTGACCCCACCGATAAAGATTCCTGGCAACCAGTCGAAATCTCCACTCCCAGTAGCACTATGGACGGCTTTAAGCTCACTACCCCACTCCGCCTTTCTCCCTACGGTACTAAAGGCGACACTCTCTATTTCCGCTATTTTGGCGAAAGCTCCGAGCTGGACGGCCAAATGTCTAGCGTCATCAGCTATTATACCTCCCTTGGCGGTCTCGCCGGCATCACTCACGACGACAGCACGGTTCACTACGAAACCTCCGAGAAGCCACCCGTAACTCCTCCGATCGGCCCTACTGATCCAGTTGATCCGGTTGGTCCCGATCCGTCCGAACCGACAAACCCATCTGAGCCCACCAACCCAGAAATACCAATTATCCCTCCTGATGATATACTCGGCGACGACCTGATTTATCTACCACCTCTCGGTGCAGTCACCTTCGTGCCTAATACCGGTATAATCAGCGACGCCACAGCCGTCATTACTGGTAATTTCGCCGACATCATTCTCTCGCAAGGTTTCGTCATGATAGTCTTACTAATCTTTGCTGGCTCATTTGCGAGTTGTTTCTCGCTACGCAAGTTCGCCCATCTCGACGCAGCAGTTTCCAAAAGCACCACAACAAAGACTATCTCCAACACTAAACCTACATCGAAATCCATTAAAACTGCCAAAAAAACAACCACGATGGCCATAGCAAAAACCGCGAAATCTACAAAAACCGCAAAATCGACAAGGGCTACAAGGACCAAAAAACCCACCCAAAAGACCACTAAATCACGCTAGTAAAAAGCGTAGTTCCCCGCCCCTATCCTTCTGCCATCCTTAGTGCCCCCAATAATTTTCGCTAGTTACTTTCCTTTTGCAAACTGCGAATTATACAACTCTGCATAAAAGCCTTTCTTCTCCAAAAGCTCTTCATGCTTCCCTTGTTCCATAATCTTCCCCTCTTTCATCACAATGATTAAGTCTGCATTGCGAATTGTCGATAGTCTATGCGCAATAATAAAGCTCGTTCTTCCCTTCGTCAACTTCTGAAATGCTTCCTGGATCAACTGTTCCGTTCGCGTATCAACGTTCGAAGTCGCTTCATCCAAAATCATCATCGGCGGATTTGCCACCATTGCTCGCACAATTGTGAGCAGCTGCTTCTCTCCAGCCGAAATATTGTCAGAATCTTCTGTGATCTCCGTCTTATAGCCCTTCGGCAACGATTCGATAAAATGGTGTACATGGCAGGCTTTCGCCGCTTTCACAATATCCTCGAAGGTCGCCTTTGAATTACCGTATTTCAAATTCTCCTCAATCGTCCCTGAAAAAAGCCACGTATCCTGCAATACCATTCCAAACATCTTCCGCACATCCGCACGACGCATTTCTCTCGTCGGTACGCCATCGATAGCAATGTAACCTGCTGTCGGGTCATAAAAACGCATCAATAAATTAATCATCGTGGTCTTCCCTGCTCCCGTCGGTCCCACAATTGCTACCTCCATACCCGGTTCGATCTTTATTGAGAAGTCCTGAATAGTAGTTTCATTTTTATGATAACCAAAGTCAACATGATTGAACTCTACCTCTCCCCTCACCTTTGGAACCATCAACGCATCCACTGGATCCGGCGCTTCCTCTGGTTCATCTAGAAACTCAAAAATTCGCTCCGCCGCCGCCAGTGCCTGTTGCAAATTCGAGCTAATCTGTGACACTTCTGTAATCGGCCGATTGAATTGACTGACATACTGGATGAATGCCTGTACACTCCCAATCAAAAGTTTACCATCAATCGCCATACCCCCGCCCACTACACAGATAATCACATAATTCAAATTTGTAAAAATATTTGTAATTGGGAAAGCCAAAGCTGAAAAGAATTGCGCTCGCCACGAACTTTCACAAAGTTTCTGATTCGCCCCCATAAACTCTTGTATTACCTGCGGTTCATGCGTATTGACCTTGATCAAGGTTTGTCCAGAAAAATCTTCCTCAATTATACTGTTCAATGCACCTAGTGTCCTCTGTTGTGTACGAAAATATTTCTGAGCCTTTTTGGCAGTCATTGCAACAAATACCAACGAGAGCGGAATCACTATCAATGCCAGCATCGAGAGCGACACCGATATGGTCGTCATCATTATAAAAATTCCCACCAGTGTCGTCACTGCTGACATCATCTGCGTCAACATATTAGCCAATGTATTTGACACCATGTCCACATCATTGTTTATCCTAGAAATCGTATCTCCGATTTGATTGCGATCAAAATACGCAATTGGCAAACGCGCAATCTTCTCAATAATTTCTTCCCGCGTCTTTTGAGCATAATGTGCTGAAACCCGCGCAAAAATTACACCTTCAATATAGCTCAATGCTGCCGACGCCAGATAAAGACCAATCAAAATTAGCGCTAGATTACCAATCTTCCCCCAATCAATTGCCGCCACCAACACGTCACTAGGCGGCACATGCCCATCATTCCCTATCACCGCGCCTTGGAAACTCTCCACAGCTACATTTGTCATATCTCCTAAAATCTTTGGGCCAAATACTCCACAAATCGTTGATGTAATCGAAAGAATCAGCGCCGCCAATATCTGAAAACGCCACCTTGATAATACAGCCAAGAACTGTTTGATAGTCTTCCCCATCTTCTTTGGCTTCGCGCCACCAGCCATCGATCTAGACATTTTTTCCACCTTTCTGCATTTTTTCTGCTTTTTTCATCTCTTCCGCAAATTCTGCATCCGACAATTGCGACTTAGCAATCTCCTGATATACATCGCAATTCCTCAACAGTTCTTCGTGCTTCCCCTTTCCAACCATTTTCCCCTGGTCCAACACGATAATCTGCTCTGCATCTCGAATCGTCCCAATTCGCTGCGCCACAATCAGCGTCACCGCTTCCTTCGTGATAGGTTGCAAAGCCTCTCGTAATTTTGCGTCCGTCTTCATATCGAGCGCCGAAAACGCATCGTCAAAAATATAAATGTCCGGGTTCTTAGCAATTGCTCGCGCAATTGATAAACGCTGTCGTTGTCCACCAGAAACATTCGTTCCGCCCTGCGCAATTCGCGCCTCATATTTCCCTTCCATTTTTTCAATAAATTCGTTCGCCTGCGCCACTCTCGCCGCTTTTTTCATAATTTCATCAAGATCCTCTTTGGCGCGAGACTGAGACGAGTCTTTTGAAGACCGTAAAGACTTGGCCGCGCGGCCCGGAGCGCTAGGTCGAGAAAGACTTGTTTCAGCCTCAACCCCAAAGAGAATATTACTCCTCACTGTACCCGAAAACAATCTCCCTCTTTGTGGAACATAGCCAATCCGCTTCATCAAATCTTTCTGCGCATAATCCTTCAACGGAATGTCGTTCACTAAGATTTCCCCCTCAGTTGCATCATAAAAGCGTGGCACTAAGTTAATTAACGTAGATTTGCCCGAACCGGTCGAACCAATAAACGCCGTTGTTTGCCCCGCTTCCGCTACAAAACTTACTCCGTCTAGCACTTTCTCTTCTGCCCCATGATAGGCAAACCCCACATTCCGGAACTCTACCCTAGGCCGTATACTTGCCTTGCCAACTGTCTCTTTCCGCCATTTAATTTTTGCATGCGTTTCCAGCACTTCATTCACCCTCTTCGCTGACACACTCGCCCGTGGCAACATCACAAACAGCATCGTTAACATCAAGAAAGAAATTACCACATGAATTGCATATTGCATAAATGCCATCATATTCCCAAGATACGCAAAGTCTTTCGAAATTAATGAGATTCCAATCCAAACACATAGCAACATCACCCCATTCATCACCAAGCTAATTAGTGGCGTCTCCAGCGACACAATCGTATCCACCCACAACGACCATTTCATATTCTCGTCATTAGTTCGGCCAAATTTTTTCTGCTCCAATTTCTCATTGTTAAATGCCCGAATTACCCTGAGCCCAGTCAAATTCTCCCGCGCCAACAACGTAATTTTATCCGCCAACTTCCTAAGCAGCGTAAACTTAGGCATCACGATCGAGATAATCAAAGTAAACAACCCCAAAATCACCCCCACCGCTAGCACCATAATCCATGTCATGTCTGGCGCTGTCGCAATCGCCTGAATAACTGCCATGATACACATCATCGGCGCACGAATCGCCATTGATAGAGACAAAATCACTGCTTGCTGCACCGTCGCAATATCATTCGTCGTGCGCGTAATCAGTGACGCCGTTGAAAAATCATCCAATTCCGTCACAGAGAAACTCAGCACTTGCCGAAAAAAATCTCCTCGCACATCTCGTGCGAACGCTGAACCAATCCGCGCTGATAGATAATTCGACGCAAACGCACAAGCCGACGTCAGCAACGCCAAACCAACCATCCAGCCACCAGTCCGCCAGACATAGCCTATATCTACCGCTATAATCCCCTGGTTAATAATATCCGCCATTAAAGCCGGCAACTGCATAGCCGCCCAAGCCTGTACGCCAATCAAAAATAACAACAAAACCACCTGCCAAGCGTACCGTTTTAGATAACGAAAAAGTTTTAGCATTTCACTATTATACCACAAATCCATGCAAATGTAGAACTCCAGAAAGTTTTTCGAAAACCGTAAAGACTTGGCCGCACGGCCCGGAGCGCGAGATCGAAAAAAATTTCTGAAGTTCTATTTCTGTACTGTTTTGTGTTATAATAATCCAGATGAAAACTTTATCTCGTGAACAATCCATTCTGCTTTTTCTTGGTTTTTCAGAGGCCTGTCTACTATTACTTAGTAATTTCCTTGCTGGCGTCATCTGGGGATTCGATCTTCCCCTTCCAGGCAATCAAACTTTCCACTTCGTTCAGGACGGCGGCATTCTTACCTTCCCACTCATCTATATTATTACCGACCTAATCGTCGAGCTATACGGTCGTAAAGTCGCCGATCGCGTTGCTACTTTTACTTTTTGGATTAATGCCGCAGCACTAATTTTTTGCTTTATTGCCAGTCTTCTGCCTGTTATTCCTGACACTGGTAGCGAAATAGCCCAACAAGCCATCAGTTTTTCTGCTCGCATTTCACTCGCCAGCATCATCGCTTTTTATGCCGCTCAGCTCATCAATAACCGCTGTTTTGAATGGATTCGCAATCATTCAAAGCACTCGGCCTTCTGGAAGCGCTCGTTATTATCCTCTCTTACCGCTCGCTGTTTTGATACTATATTTTTCAATCTCGCTGCTTTCCTTGGCCATTCACCTCTGGCAATACTCGTTGAACAAATCATTTGGGCGATCATCGTACCTCTCCTACTTGAAGCTTGCCTCAATCCTATTACCAAACTCCTTGCAGTAAAACTTGGATCGGCCCAGGAAAAAGCCGACCTGGAATCTTAGGCGTAGGCCGGCCTTGTTTTTATACTGGAGTTTCAATCAGATCTTCCCTTTTGCGCTCCAGTAAAATTTGCGGTTTTGCATGATTTAGATGATTATTGTATAGGCGATAATAACGTCGTACCTCTGGCCGCTCCATATAGAGTGGTCGCGCCAAGTACGCTTTCACCCACGCCGCCGGTTCCTTAATGCCAGTCTCATTGGCAATTTTCACCACCAACTTCTCTGCACCGATTTTCATGAAACAGTCGCCATTCGCAAACAGCTTCAATGTTTCTACGATATCCACCACCAGACTTTTTACAAAACTGGCTTCCAGCCCACCCAGTTCCGCATCGCGCCACACTTGCACCGCCAAAGTCAAATGCCCCTCATGTAGCTTGATCTGGTATATTCGCGCCAACCGTCTCGGTAGCTCCTCAGTCTTTATTCCTCGTTGCATAACCATTTCTAGCACTGGCTTAGTCTTTTTCTGGCCTTTCCAATACCCGAATAATACCAGTTTTACTTTGCATGGTGTTACTACCGCATCTTGTTTCATCCGCTCCTTGAAAATCTTCAATAGCAGATTACGCTCCGCCAGATGCAACATTGACTCTTTTACATCCATCCGATATTGCTCGCTCATGCGTTCCCCCCTTCCGTCTTTCTAAATTTCTTGAGGTGATATCATGGCCTCGCCCAACCAATCAGCCAACATCCACATCAACCAATCAGCCAACGGTAAGCCACAACTCACCCCGCTATCGCTATTATAGCACGCTTAGCCAATATATGTTATAATTAAAAGAATGGAATTTGAAATCACTAAAGCAATCCCCGGTAGTCTTGGTCGTGCCGGCGTTATCAAAACCGCTCACGGCGAAATTAAAACCCCTGCTTTCATGGCGGTAGGCACTCATGGCTATGTGCGTTTTCTGCCTCCGTCCGATTTACATTCCCTCGGCGCCCAAGCTATGCTTTCTAACGGCTTCCATCTCCGCCGTCAGTCGTCTGAAATTGCCAAAGCTGGTGGATTGGCTAAATGGATACCTGGGCCTTGCCAAGTAGAGGAAGACTCTTCCCTCGCTTGGCAGGGCCCCACCTTAACCGACTCCGGTGGCTTCCAGGTTATGTCACTCGGCTCTGGCCTCGGCAAAGTTGTTTCCATGGAAAAAGAACGTGGCATCACTAACACTGCCCATAATGAGCGCCTTGCCCATGTCACCGAAGAAGGCGTCGACTTCATTGACCCATTCGACGGCCAACCCGATTTCATTGGCCCCGAAGAATCCATGCAAATCCAGTGCCGCATTGGCGCCGACATTCACATGGCTTTTGATGAACTTACTTCCCTTGCTGATACTTATGAATATAACATTGAAGCCATGCGTCGCACCGAGCGCTGGGCCAAGCGTAGCCTCGCTGAACACCTCAAACATCGCGACGAGCTCGGCTATCGCCAAAATCTCTATGCGGTGCTTCAGGGCGGTCGCTGGGAAGATTTACGCCGTGCTACCGCCAAAACCCTTAGCCAAATCCAAGTCGACGGTGAAACTTTTGATGGCTTTGGACTCGGCGGTGCTTTTCTCAAAGAGGACCTCGGCGAAATCCTCCGCTGGTGCAATGAAGAGCTCCCCGCAAATAAACCTCGCCACCTTCTCGGTCTTTCTCATCCTGATGACATTCTCATTGGTACCGAAATGGGCGCTGATACTTTCGACTGCGTCGCCCCAACCCGCGAAGCCCGCCACGGCAAGATTTACACTCATCGCGGCAATCTCAATCTCCGCCAGATGCGAGATGTTAGCAAGCCTCTCGACGATCATTGTGATTGCGCCACCTGTCGTGCTGGCTGGACCCTCGGTTCACTGCGCGCTCTCTGGCGCTCTGGTGACGAAGCTCAAAAAGTCAAATATTACAATCTCGCCAGCATTCATAATCTCAGATTTATCGTCCGCCTCACCGAAGATATCCGTGCCGCCATCATCGGCGATTACTTCCCTGAATTCAAGCGTGATTTCCTAGCCAAGTACTACAACCAGTAGTATAACGTGCTATAATTATTACATGAAATACACCGTTGATGTAGACACCAAAACTTTTGTTCGTTTTTGGCTAGTGATTTTCACAATTGTTGCGATTGGTTTTTTAATCTGGCAAGCTCGTTTCGGACTAATGCTCGTTGGTATTGCTATCTTCCTCGCTATCGCCATCCAGCCTCTCGCCGCTCGCATCCAACGCTTTACTGGCCGCAAAAATTCCTCCTTTGCCTCCGTCATGGCCTACACCATCATTGTCCTTGCCATTGCTCTTATCCTCGCCGTGGTTGCCCCCGTAGTTGCAGACGAAACCATCCGCTTTGTACGTCAGTTCCCCGAAACTTTTGAATCCACTATTGGCGGCTGGGACGGTATTAACAGTTTTGGACATACTATCGGTGTCGACAATCTCCAAGACCAAATCGTCACCGCTCTACAAAGTTTCAGCAATAGCGTGGTTAGCAATTTTAGTAATCTTCTTGTCACTGGCATCGGTACAATCTCCGGTATCGTCACCAGCATCATCCTCACCCTCGTCCTCACTCTACTTTTCGCCATCGAAGGTCCTGGTCTCATGCACTCATTCTGGAAACTTCTTGAAGGTAAATCCAAGAACTCCACCGTCAGCGCCTATCGTCGCCTCAGCGACCGCATCGCCGGCGTCATTTCGTCTTATGTCTCCAAACAAGTCATCGTCGCCTTACTCGACGGCTGTGTCGTCACCGCCACCATTCTCCTCCTCTCACTTATCTTTGGCTTCTCTGGTAGCATCGCTGTCCCTATGGGCCTCCTCGCCCTAGTCTTCTACCTCATTCCTATGTTTGGTCAAATCATTAGCGCTATCCTCATCTCGCTCATCGTCCTTTTCAGTTCCCCGGCCGCCGCCATTATCTTCCTAATCTTCTACACTATATATGCTCAAGTCGAGAACAATTTTATCGCCCCCAAACTCCAAGGCGACGCCCAAGGTCTTCCCACTGCCGTCATCCTCTCGGCTATCGTCATTGGTATTTACGCTTTCGGTCTCCTTGGCGCTATTATCGCTATTCCCGTCGCTGGCTGTATCAAAGTCATACTTGAAGAAATCCCAGCCTTAAGGAAAGTCCACAATTCGTAAAGCCTTAACACTGTGTTAAGGTTTTAGACTTCTCTTACAGGGGTCAATAACGCCGAAACTTTGACACGATGTCAAGGGTTTGCGCTTTCATCCAAAATTTCCATCATCCGTTCTATAAATCCAATTCCTTCTTGCAGCTCCTGTATCTTTAGCCATAGTTGACGTCTTTGCGTTTCCAACATCCCCTTACGCTCTTGCAAAGTTTTTCCGCCCTGCCTCTGTAACCTCGCATATTTTTTCAATTCTCCCATTGTGAGCTCCGCTCGCAATAGTTTTACGAACATCCCCAACTCATTTACCTGTTCCTCGTTTAGTACTCTATAACCATTTCGATTCCGTCGAATTCCCGCTACTAAGCCCGCATTACATAGTCTACGCACAGTGTATACTGGAATTCCTAGCTGCCCGCTCACCTGCTTCAGTGTATAAGTCTTTTCATCCATAACCCTATTGTATCATATCTCCAGCGCAATTATCCCACCATAGAAATACCCCAGCTCGAAAGTTGGGGTATTTCTATGGCTGGGCCGGCAGGATTCGAACCTGCGAATGTCGGGACCAAAACCCGGTGCCTTACCACTTGGCGACGGCCCAATACCTTCCTATTCTATCACAAAAGCCACCATCCGTCCATATCACTCGTTGCAAAGGTTCATTATAACTATTTAGAACAACATGTAAAAATGTAGTTGGTTACATTATAG
>CAQOWG010000001.1 GCA_948851665.1 uncultured Candidatus Saccharibacteria bacterium | reverse complement strand
TGGACTTTCGCACGCCGATTGGGTTATAGTCCCCTAGCAATTTGAATCGTGGTATAATTCCAAATCCAGCAAACCCTCTCTCACCAAAGTTATAGTCCCCTAGCAATTTGAATCGTGGTATAATAATGACGTTCGACGATTACCGTCGCGAGTAGTTATAGTCCCCTAGCAATTTGAATCGTGGTATAATACCGATACCATTCTACTTACAAAACTACCCCTGTTAACGGGGTATTTTTGTTTAGTGCTTATTTCTAGAAAAATACCAACTGCTTCGGAGTATTCTTAGTTTCCTGCACACTTTTCTCGCCAGCCAGCACATACATATCTGCGAACTGATGCTCCGTCAACATAAGCATACGAATAGAGCCATTACCAGGCGCCACCTTTTTCACACGATCGAGATGAGTATACGCATTGTCTCGATCTGGGCAAAGTCGCGTATAGACCGAGTATTGCAACATCTCAAAACCGTCATCCAATAAAAACTTGCGAAAGCTGGTCGCCAACTTCCGTTCCTTTTTAGTAACTACTGGAAGATCAAAAATTATCATCGCACGCATAAATCTATATGGAATCATAAAAGTTTCTAATTATCAATAGATGGCAAAACTAATTGCTCGGCATCGTCCTTCGAGATAGCGTTCAGCAAACTTTCAACCACCATATCAGTTAGATGCTTAACAGTGTACCTCTTGTCAACCATTGTACCATACTGATTCATAATGTCAATGATACGATGTCTATCCTCCTTGCTGAGGCTAGAATCACATTCAGACCCAATGTGACATGGTGCAATCTTTGCCATAACATAATCATCGACCAACGGTCGGAAGCTCTCAATCAAATCATCCACTAAGTTATACTGATTTAGCTCAGAGTGGTGATTAATACCAATCTCCGTAATTAATCCCCTCGCCGCAACAGCCCGCGCCAATGAGCCACGCACAATAGCATAACCATAATTAAGAGCAGAATTATGCCACATTGGTTTACGCCTAGTTGCATCGCCGAGCAACGTATCAAAATATAGCCGCGCAGCTGTTGCTTCATTGTTACCGACGTCGCCTGACCGAACCGTCAATGCGAGCTTATCCAATTTCTCGGCTTCGACGCCGAAGTTATTTTTACGTAAAACCGTAGCCTGATTTTTAATCTTTTGGATGATATTTTTACGCCAAAGCTGTTTACGCAACGCCTCTCCCATAGCAAGTTGAATACGAGCATTTTTCGACCCACGCGAAGCTCGACCGTGGGGCAGTATAACCGTAGAAGGCAAGTGCCTCGCGTCGCATACAAGCACATTAACGCCGAACTCGGCAAAAGCAGAAAGAATGTTCGCCGTCAAAACCACCTCGCAATTGTCAATTACAAGGCTATCAATGTCCTCAAGCGGTAAAGCAACCTCAACGTCTTGCTTAATAATAAGCTTATTATCTTTCAGACTTAATTTCGCCGGATTCTCAATCGCAATTACTCGCCACGCCATAATCTACTCAAACTTGTAGTTATCGCCAAGGATAGAGATAAGACTCGCTTCAACGTCAACCGCACTACCCAGCGAGCAATTAACGAAAACATCCTTGCTGGCCTGATTGTGTGGCAAAAGACATATATTACCACCTTTGACACCATACTTCACATAGTACCCTTCCACGACGCGGTCAGCATATGTAATCTTAATATAATCATTCGGGAATACTTGCATGGCAAGCTCAAAGCCGTTCTCTTGGGTCGCCAAAATCAAGCCATCAGCATTGCACAGCTTAGCAAAATCAGCTTTTTCCTTGCTACTACGTCCAGTAGGTGTCGGTAAAATCGGAATCGCTTTCTTGCCTAAGCTATGCGCATAAAGCGGTGCAGCAAAGAACTTATACTCACCTGCGCTATCCTTACGTCGATAGATGTTGAGGCAAATGGTCTTACCGTTATCAGCAAACTGCGTATGCTTATTAAGATAGACACCAGACGTATCAGGTTTCTTTTCGTATACTTTAATTGTACGTACTGGGGAAAGCGGACGCCCATTCTTGTCCGTTCTTCTATCATTCTTATAAACTCCCCCATCAAAAGCCTGCTCGCCTTTCGTCTCAAGCAACCGCTTAAGCTGCACATACAAAACCTTATCACTTTCGACTATAACCGAGTTTTCCAGCCAGCTTTTAGATGGGTTCTTGATATAATTCTTCGCGAACTCTTTGTCAAGTTTTTTACGACAAAGCCTCATCCCGCCATTCTTGACTTTTGGACTGCGAATCGTTTCCTCATGAGCCTGACCTTTGGTGCTACGTTTTGGCATACGAGAAACGAAAAGCGGATGAATTTTTTGAAGGAACTCTTCATCATAAGCTTCAAACTGACGGAATTTATCACGAAAATCCGAAAGTTTTTCAATTTCACCAGTATTATGCGACATTCCACTACGAATTCGGACCTCTTTTGCAAATTCCTCCCAAGGCGGCAAAGTATCACGTAATTGTTCATATTCTTTTGTCGTTACCTGCTCGGGTTCACCAGCCTCGTTATAAGACAGCACCGTATTGTACTTAGCACCAAGTTCTTTATACTTATTCCAATCAGAAATTTTCTTAATCTGTCCCTGTGAAATCGTAGCGATAATACAAGCATCAACGGCATGGTGACAATTATTGAGCTCGCGGTCTTTACTACCAATACCATATATTTTACGCAAATACGAGGTAATAAAACCTGTCGGCGCAAGAACTTTCTGCCTGCCTTCTTCCGAATCGGCAAACTTCAAATTGTCCTTAATGTAACGCGTCATAAATTTGGATATATAGCGCGTATCGTTGAGTGCGCGCTCGTTCCAGCCCTCTTTCGGTGGTTTCTCGCACATAATACGATTGCGCTTTTGAAATGGAATTTTTTGATCATTAGCGAGTGTAGTGATAGTCCCCCACCGCACGGCGTCGTTCCCCCACACATCAAATGGTATATGATCTTTCTTCTCCTGATTACATTTAGCACAAACTAAGGCCTTATTTTGAATACTATCATTACCACAGAGGCTAAATGGCACAATATGATCAATCTCAACAATCTTCTCATCATTAAAAATATCCAGTCCAATCGAAGCCCCACAATATAAACATTTACAATTTTGCTGCTCGCGTAATTTATACTTAATAATTTGTTGACCAGTTGGATTAGAAACACCTAGCTCTTCAAGCTTAGTTTTAATTTTCTCATTGTATTCGGCATTTTCTTTTTGTTGTTTCTCTATCTTATGACGATCCTGAAAATTCTTCGCAAGCTCAGTTGCGCACTCGATTTTAATTTGATGTGGCGCACCATATTTTTTGATAATAGCATTAATAACTTTACGAGTTTGAGAAATAGCACGCTTGACAACAGGGTTAGTGAGTTGATGAAGCTGATCTTCAGAAAGCGGCGGAAGTTCATTCTTGTTGCCTGACAAAGTTTCCGAAAACCGCCCAGGATAAGCTAATTCAACTGCTTTATCATAGGTATTACCATCCAAAATATACGGGGCCAACTTGCGCAAAGCCTCAAGAGACAAATGACAAAAACCAGAAACGTTGATTGCCATCAATTGTTCCTTAACCTTATCACTCAAATCAAGTTCAGCAAAAGCTTCTTTCAACGATTCATCATCTTTATTAAGAGTGAGCACTTCGCCAATTTTGTCAAAAAGCTCCATATTTTGTTCAACCCTCAACCAATCTTCTGGAAAATCTTTAAGCGCGTCTTTGACCGTATGATAAAATTTCAAACCACCAAATTTGTTCTTTTCGCCATTCTCCTGCTTGCCACGGATGTAATCAAAATGAAAAGACTCATCTTTGGCGTAGCCTAAAGTCTTTCTAACGGTAACATAGCTGGGTTCTTTAACTTCTTTAAAAACCTTCACACAATCCCGTATCTGTTCTGGCGTCAATTTTTCACCATCATTATATTCTAGGTGAGCAAGATCCTGAGCAAGCCGAAAAAGATCAAAAGAATAGCTAGCCTTCGGCGCGCGTGGAGCATCCTCATATTGACACTTACCTCGCATTTTAAGGATTAGCTCCTCATTCATGAACGGACGCTGGTAGAACAAACCAGACTTTCCTTTGGTCTCCGGATTGTTCGGGTTAGTACAGAGGAGCTCATCAATCCAACCCTCTGTCCAGCCTTGCGCTTTCAGAATCGCACGAGTTTCGACCTCAAAATCAGCCCGGATAAAAGAATTGTCGTAATCACTGTCTTTGTTCCGTTTATGCGAAGCGAACTTTTCTTCCTCAAGAAGAGTACTAGCGACCGAATAATCATGCCGAGCAAGAAGTGGTTGATTGGTTTTGATCGCTTTGAGAACACGCCCGCTCTCTTTATCTTTTTCTTCAACGGATCTACGATTACTCTTATACCCGCGACGCTTAGCGATATGATACAGAGCTGTGAAAAGTTCATCATTGGGAACTTTTTCCTTAATTGCCCTACAACGAATGGTATATGGATTTTTGTGTACATAACCCTTGTCGTAAGACATCAAATTTGAAATTTCCTCTTCAGATAAAAGCCCGCGTTCAACAAAGAACTGCTTAAGATAGTCAAGGCGCTCACGACGACGCTTTAGCCGCCGACGCGCCGAACGAGCATCACGGCGTGGCTTAGCAAGAGATTCACCGTTCTTAGGATTTTCTGGACGCTCAAAAATGCGCACGCCAAGATTTTCAATTCTTTGTTTATCTTCGTTAATTACTGCCCAACCAACACTAGTTGTGCCAATGTCTAAACCAAGGGAATACTTCATACTACAATTATACTATAATAAACAAAATTTAGCAAGATAGCTACCTCCCCAGAACAGTTATAGCGCCCCGAAAGGCGCCTTTACTGTGCAGAATCTCTTATAGATAAAATTCCTTATTATAGAGACCTAGCAAATTTGAATCATGGTACAAATCTTACTTAAGGACTTATACCCTAACTTCATAATACGACAAATTCTACCACAAGTCAATGCATTCGCCAAATTTCCAATTTTGCAATCTCAACAGAGATATGATAGAATAGTCTCGGAAGCACATAACTTGTTGCCCACCCAGTGCAAAACATTGTGGCACAAATCTCTAATCGTATATAGCTTCCATTAAAAAATCAATTGGAAGCGTGGCCGAGTGGTTGAAGGCGCACGACTCGAAATCGTGTATGGGTAACACCATCGGGGGTTCGAATCCCTTCGCTTCCGCCAAATAACATCAGGGTGTGGCGCAGCTGGTAGCGCGCGCGGTTCGGGACTGCGAGGTCGTCGGTTCAAATCCGATCACCCTGACCATTCATTTCGATGAACCAAATTCACCAACAAGACCTCGAAGCCTTCTTTAATCTTTATGAGCAAGCACATATTTGCCCCTATTATTTCCGTGGCAAGCCAGAGGTTCGTCAAATCATCACCAATTGCATAAATAAAACCCCGGTAGAAAACGATCTAGATTTCGTCTACCTATTTCGCTATATGCTAAAACGTCTCATTGGCCAGCTCGATTCGCACTCCATGATTCGCACTCGCAACGAATACGAAAGGTTGCCGCTCCAAATTACCTCACATAATTCCCTCTTCACCGTCACCGCCACTGGCGAGCAATACACCAATTTCCTCAACAAAGTCGTCACAAAAATCAACGGCATCAACCTAGAACAGCTCGCTAAAGAATCCGAGAACGTCATCAGTTATTCTACGGACGGATATCTTGAGCTAGAAGCCAGCCGTTTCCTCTCGCATTACGACCCGCTCAGAACACTACCCTCCATCGATAGCGAAACCACACAGATAGTCTATACTTTTTCTGATGGCAACGAGCTAAAAGTAGAAATCGGCGAACCAGGTTTTATTGACCAAGCAAAACCCGCCAATTACCAACTTGACCTAGACAATGGCCACTTATTACTCCACTACACCGCCTGCCAAGAAGAATACCCCAACCAGATGCAAGAAGTCGTTGAGCAAATCAGAAACCTCATTCCCCACCACAATGTCAATCTCTTCACCTTAGATTTACGTGGCAACATGGGCGGAGACGACCGTATCATCCAACCGCTCGTCGACTGCCTCAAAACCCAGCCACTCCTCAAGAAACAAGTCTTCGTCGACCGCGCCGTTCAGTCTGCCGCTCTTTTCGCTCTCAACGACATGACGAAACTTGGCGCCAAAGTTTTTGACACAGCAATCGGTTCCAGCCTCAACCATATCGGCAATAATCGTCGTCTCGAACTACCCAGCGGTCGCTTTCTTACCATCGTCGCCACCCGCTATTTTTACCTCGACGAGCAGAATAATTTTGTCACTATCCGCACGCCAGAAGACTTCAAAAACCTCGACAAAAAGTATATCACTCCAAAATATATTCACCTAGATGGCATAATTCCTCACTAAAATTCAAAAAATCTGTTATAATATCCATATCGGGGCGTAGCACAGTTGGTAGCGCGCAGCGTTTGGGACGCTGAGGTCGCAGGTTCAAGTCCTGTCGCCCCGACCACAGTTTTGTTAATAATATTATAGGAATATTACCGGTGTCGAAGGTGTCAGTTAATCCTTGGCTTAAAGTCGCTAAACAGAAGAATCCGCCATATTTAGCTGCATGTGACAGAGATATTAAATTAGCTGATTTTTATAATCTTCGCGTAGAGCTTTTGCCGCAGCCGTATTTTGGTAATGTTCTGTCTGCTAAAGTTGTTTGTTTACTACTTAATCCTGGATGTTCTAGAACTGAGGATAATGTAGAGCTAGATTGCCATAGGCTTCAGCAAGCGCTGCGTAACAATTTAGACCTCGCTACCTCTCGATTAGTTCACCTTGATGACGAGTTTGATTGGACGAGTGGTGGCCGGTGGTTGCGACAAAAAGTTTTGAATCCGTTATCTATGCACGGTGTTACGCGCGACGATTTGAATCGTAATTTTGCTATTATTGAATACTTTCCATATCACTCGAAAACCTTTGATGCGAACCTTGCTCAGCCTTTAGGATCGCAGCAATTTGGGTTCGATTTAGTTCGTCAAGCCATGAAGAATCGGGCGATAATCCTCTTGATGCGCGGCAGAAAGCTATGGCTTCGGGATGTGCCAGAGCTGGTTGCTTACCAAAAAACTAGGAATTGTATTGCGCCACATAGTACGCGCAATGTAATTTTGTCCGAGAAGAATCTTGGCGAAAGGCAATTTGCAAGAGTGATTGAGGCATTGAAGGTTTAGAGCATGTCAAGAGTAGAAGGTAATTGCGCTAGACTGGAGCAGAATTTTGAAAAGTTAATTATTAATCGGAGCAAGTTTTGCGGTTTCGATGAGTATTTGACGGAAAATCCTGATTTTGAGTTTCCAAAGATTACGGAGAGTTTGCTGGGCTGGGAAAATAGTCAGCATATTACAATCCCAGGGTTGTTTGGTGGTTTTGATTATTTCTTAGAGGAAGTTGATAGTAAGGTAGTTCTGTATGCGGAGCAGTCTAGTCGGATGGATTATGGCAGCGATAGTTCCCTGTTTTTTGAGATTAGTGCAGACACAAGCAGAGAATTAGAAGGCAAGGAACGAAAAGCGGTTTTGGAGAAGTTTAGGCGGTTAGATAAGAAACGATTTGAGGAGCATAAGCGGAAAATCACGGAGCAAAAAAAGCATGAATCCAGTGAGCGAAAATAGCGTTACCATTATGAAATATAAATCTCCGGATGGAGTATATGACTTTAAGTGCCTTGATAAATGGAATGTGGCCGACGAAGTGGAGCGACTAGATACAATGATTAAGGAAAAACAAAAATTAGAGGCACAGGGTTATGAGGTTTTATGGATTAAGACTCTACCGATATTTGATTTGCAATGAACACCTACCTTGATATTGACGGCGTAATTCTCAGTACAGCTTCTCCTCAAGATGATATTGAGGCTTAGTTAAAATATATGCTCGATAATTTTCCAAACATTTATTGGCTGACTACACATTGTCGAAGCGGAGAAAACCAGACCAAGTGTTGGCTTAGCGGTAAATTGCCTACTAGACTTGTCGAGCATATGTCTAAACATGTACAGGCGACCGATTGGGAGGTTTTGAAGACGGATGCTATCGACTTCACTAAACCTTTTATATGGTTTGACGATAATCCTATGCTGAGCGAAAGGCAGGTACTAGAGCAACATTCATGCCTTGCTTCACATTTTGCTATGAACCCACGTGATCCGGAAATGGCGAAGAAAGCGTTGAGGTTATTAGAGGAAATTGTTTTGGAGCAACGCCACCTCGGCTAAACGGTAGTTAGCGAGAAAGTTTTAGGCTTAAGTAATAGCCTTTAAGTGTTGAACTTAGGGGCTATATTTTTGTCATTTACTTTTTACATATTTCTAACAATAATTGTTGTTATGAAACAATTATCTCCAAAGTCAATTACAGTTATGAAATATCTAGGTACAGATGGAGAATATCACTTTGTGATGGTGGACGACATTACTTTTCCAAGCCTTGAAGATAGAATGAACTATTTAAGCCAATTGGAATATAAGCTTTGGGCTGACGGTGAGATTGTTAAGCATATATGGACGAGAACGTCGAGTAATTGCGAGGTGGAGTCTTAAATGACGTTGATAAATGAAAACTGGAGACCTAACTTTTATAAGTACGAAAAAGTCCGTAGGAGTAGTAGATATAACATGATTATGGAGGCCGATAAGGCAATAAAGGCTTGCGGCATAAGTAGTCGAGAGTATAGAGATATTATACTTAGCTATAACACTTATAAAAGGTATATTGAAGCAGAATACGGTACGGTTGATAGTTTTATGCGGGGGTATAAGAAATGAGGCTTTTAGACTATGAGTGTAAGACTACTTTTTGGGAAGACTTTAGCATAGCCGAGCTATTCGGAGAAGAAGCAATTAGGGATACTTATAGACGAGCGAAAGCCGAGTGGAAAAACGATCGCATTTACGGAACAGAACTCTCAATGGTACTTAATCATAAATGCTGGTACTGGTATGAGAAAAACAATACCTTTAGCAGACTTTACGCTGAGTTATGGGAAGAATACCATGAGTGGATATTAGATAATTGGAGAGGTGAGGATTTAGAGTATTATTTGAGAATTACGGATTAGTGCGGTATATAGTTTAGCGGTGAAATGATTTTTTAGTCTAGTTTTCCGTACTTGGGAATATGTAGTTAATGATACCCATGAAATCGTGTATTTTTGATACCTCAAGTTTAAATGTTTTTTCATACAAAAGGCAAGTTGTCAATCTTAATCCATTTTCATGAATTGATAGTAAACCTATTGCACCTAAAGAATTTTCAGCGATGGTATCTTGTAATTGATTTGCAATTATTTGCAAATCAACTTTCAACTCTTTATCTGATGAGTTTGGCAGGATAAATATTGCACTAATTTGAGCAGATTTAGAAAAATCATAGTATTTTTCTTTGATACGCTGAATTGCTTGCTCCTCTAGGCTACCCGTTGGGCTAATAAGCGGGTTTATCATTGTGGACTTTGCTTCCATCGGCAATATAACGCACCCTTCAACGTCGGCACCGAAGACTCCGATTGCTCCATCTATGCTGCCTGATTTAGAATTAGTAAATTGTTGAATATTGTCTTGCTGGCTTACGGACTGCCAAAGTTGACGAATATCAACATTTTTTGTTTTAGTACGATTCATAATGCCCCAAATGGATTCACCTAGCATTAACTCATAAATTCGCTGATCTGAACAGAAACTTAAGTCTTTAAACTCTTCTTGCCTGGATACTTTAGCATTCAGCGATGCTTGCATTACTTTTGGATTCAGAGCATTCTTTAAGTTAATGAGTGTTCTCTCTAGATATTCACAAATTTTATTATGTAGCAATTTTTGTTGTCCTACTGCCTGTAATTTTAAAACTATATTTTTATTATATGTAGCATTAAAATTTATAATTTTTGGATGGTGCTCATCATACATATCATTATTATAGCATAAGTTTGGCACTTTGTCGGTATGAGTGCTAACTTTTAAATTATGATTATTGGTGTTTTTCGCTATTTTCCTCTAGGTAGACGGGTAATGCCTGACGAATCTTGCCCCACCATCTGAAACTCCCCCATCTCCAGATATTTCTGATACCCCAACAAAACATTCCGCGCCCACGGCGTCATCGGCATTGCCAACGCCTCATCCAGGCTAAACCAACCATTCTCCGGCACCTCCTCGATGTCGGTCTGCTCGCCCTCGCTTTCCCATTTCTTGATCAAGAAACACATCGTAAACGGTTGTGTGTCCCCATCTTGATAATGAAAAATCCGTTCCGGACCCGATAGTGCACCAAACGGAGTCAAATCTTCCTCTCGCGCCACAATCCCCGCCTCTTCCTCAAGTTCGTGAATAGCCGCACTCGACCACGAATCGCCATGTTCCACATGCCCACCCACTACACTCCAGCAGTCAAAAACCGACGAATAAACCAACTTAATCTCCCCTCGCGAATTCACCGGCAAAACATCCACTGTCGCTGTAATCACACACATATCCCCCACCTTCTGCCTCAACTCCCACATATACGATCCGACATAACTCATATCTCCATTATATCACGCTCGTAATCTGATATGCTACTCCGCGCAGAGCAAAGCCGTAGCCACGCCAATAGTTATTCTGGGCGAGAACGAAGCCGGTAGCCGTATCCAGGTAGCGCCCGTGCGTAGCGGAACCAGCCGTACCGGACCACCAGTAGCCACCCGCCGTACGTACGTAGAGGTAGCCGTAGGAACGGTTGTAGTTGCCAGTACGCAGGAACGGTTGTAACGACCAGTACGCAGGAACTGGAGAGGCCAAGAGTTAAACAGTCCGGAAGGCATGAAACAAAGTTTCATGCCCAGCAAGCAATTTCATTGCTTGCTCCCATCTCCAAGGAGATGAGTTCCGAACTGAACATTAATACGGTTGTAGTTGGGGAGAAAGTGAGCAGAGAAAAGAGCTAGCAAAATACTATATTTATTACGGAGCTAAAGCTACCGTTTTGCGAGTAATGCCTTGGGCTGATGCGGGTCTGGACGCCACCCCGAAGGGGAGCGTCCAGGGAGCATCACCCTTACGAGTAAAACAGTAGTTTAGCTCCTATTTAAATGTGGTATTTCGAGCACATCCCACTCATGCTATAATCTAACTATGCACCGCGAAGAAACCACGTTAAAAAGCCACTACGACAATCTCGAACTCGGCGTCAGCATCCGCATCCCCGAACATCCCACTGGCATTTTACAACTCGTTCACGGCATGGCCGAGCACCGCGAACGCTATCACGATTTCATGGACTACTGCGCCCAGCAAGGCCTCGTCGTCATCATTCACGACCACCGCGGCCACGGCGCCAGCGTCAAAACCAAAGACGACTTCGGTTATTTCGGTAAAAACGGCATCACCGCTATCGTCGAAGACGCCCACCAAATCACTCAGTACATCCGCGCCCGCTTCCCCGGTCTTCCCCTCACTCTCTTCGGTCATAGCATGGGCTCCCTCGTCGTACGTTGCTATCTCCAAAAATACGACCGCGACATCGACGGCCTCATTGTCTGCGGCTCGCCCAGCTATCAACTCGCCTCGCGCCTCGGCATTATCGTTGCCAAAGCCCTGCAATTGTTCAAAGGCGAAAAACACCGTAGCAACTTTGTCAATAACCTCGCCTTCGCCAAAAATATGAAACGCTTCAAAAACGAAGGCAATCCCAACGCCTGGGTTGTCAGCGACCCCGCAGTTCTCGCCGCCTACGACGCAGATGAACGCGACGGCTTCGTCTTCACGCTCAATGGCTTCGAAACCCTCTTCCAGCTTATGAACAAGGCTTATAGCAAGAAAAATTGGGCTATGCATAATCCCAATATGCCAATTCTTTTCATCGCTGGCGCCGACGACCCCTGTATCATCGACGAAAAGCATTTCAATAAAGCCGTGAACTTCTTGCGCCAAAGAGGTTACCAGAACGTCACCAGCAAACTCTACCCGCACATGCGCCACGAAATCCTCAACGAAATCGGCAAAGCCGAAGTCTGGCGCGACGTCGTCACCCAAGCCATGTTATCATAGATAAAAGCAACTCGTAATAAAGGCACGATCACATGGACAAAATCGAGCTCGCGGGAGCAATCCTTATCAATTATTTCACCCCTATTATCCACAACCCCAACTCGTAACGCCGTTACAAGTTGCTACGCAGCGCAGAGCAAAGCCGTAGCCACGGAAATTGCGATCCTGGGCGCCGACACCGCCGGTCCACGTATTCAGGTGGCGCCCACCGGTAGCTGATCCAGCCGTAGCAGACCACCAGAGGCCAGACGTCGTACGTACGTGGAGGTAGCCGTAGGAACGGTTGTAGTAGCCAGTACGCAGGAACTGGAGAGGCCATTCATTATAGTTGGGAACGGAAGCGCCAACCAAAAACAATAGAGCACAGGTTAAAAATATCTTCCTTCGGAATTTAGCTTTAGATTTTAAGTAATACTTTGGGCTGAGTCGGGTCAAAATGCCACCCCTCTTTAGAGGGGAGCATTTTGAGAGACTCACCCTTACTTAAAAACTAAAGACTAAATTCCAGCAGGAAGAATAATGTTTAAAACTATATTTATTTTGCCTTTTTTATAATCATCCCATCAAACAAATATAACACCGCTGGTAATACAAAGATTGCCGCGAGCAAGGAAATCACCGTCCCAATCCCCAAGAACAGCCCAATCGAAGAAATCACCGAGGATGACGAAATCGCCCCCATCTGAATCGCCGACACCACAATATACGCCATGAAGAAGATTTCCTTCCCTAGCATTGCCACAACCCCAAAGTTTATCAAGATGCTACCTTCAATCGTCAAAATCAGCAACACTGTCAGCCACACCGACTTAAAAGTCGCGAGCAAAATAATCCCAATGAACAGAATCGTTATCCCCGTGATAATCACATTGTCCGACGTAAACGAACTTTCTAGGTCCATCGCATTGACCGTATTACCAATCAGCTTCACTTCGTCGTAATGTTTCTCTGCTACTTCCCGAATCTCCCCAATCAATTCATAGGTCTCAACCGACTCGACCGGCGCATCCAAGTTCAAGATAAACCGCGAATACTCGTCGCTCTCCAGCAACGTCTTCGACTCGTTCAGCATATCATAATACGTACCAATCTTTGTCTTCATTGCCTCACTCAGCGGCAACGCCTTCAAATTATCATGCAGAAAATCCACCAAGTCGATAATCGACACCTTGTAATCATTGATCTTAGTCAGTTTCTCTAGCTCATTATTCTGCTTGGCATAATATTGATACAAATTCAAACTCGTCTTGCTATCCACCCCAAAAATCTTCGCCGCTTCCTGGTAGTTCACCTTCGAGCCTAGTGCCACCCCCTCGCTAATCTCATAGCCACCCAAGCTCGTCACCGCCGTAATCTTATCCTTCCCCTCCAGCTCCTCCGTAAGCAGCAGCTCCTTATTATAATCTTTCTCGGTATTCTTCACCAATATCACTAGATCATTGCTCGCCCCAAATTCCGCCTCAATCTTCTCGAGCGCTCTTGCGTTCTCACTCGAACGAATCGCCTGCGCCGAAGTCGGATTGTACACATAGTTATAACTCGGGATAAAGCAAATCGATATCGCCACTAGCACCGCAAACGCCGGTAGTAGCACCTTACGCGCCTTCAAAATAAACTCACACAACTCGCTCGACTTTCTGATCTTCTCCTTCTTCTTCAACTTCACAATCACTTTCTCAAAGACCGCCAGCAAACTCGGCATCACAAAAATCACTGTCAGCAGACTACAAATAATCCCTTTCGCCAGCACCAAACCAATATCTTCCCCAATTTTCAGTTGCATAAACACCAGCGCCAAAAGCCCCGACACCGTCGTCAAACTACTCGCAAAAATCTCTGGCGTCGTCTTCGTCACCGTCTTCTTAATCGCCAGCAATTTATCATCCGTGTCCCCAATCTCTTTCATAAATTGGTTCATAAAGATAATCACATAGTCAATCGACAGCGCCAGTTGCAAAATCACTGCAATCGACTGCGTAATATACGAAATCTCCCCAAAAATGAAGTTACTCCCCATATTTAACACAATCGAAACCCCAAACACGATAAAGGCAATCACCGGCTCAAAATAAGTTTTCGACGTCACAAACAAAATCACCACAATCACCACCACCGACAATCCCAGCGCCAGCCCAATCCCATCCATCGTATCTTCAAAATCTTCCGAATATATACTATATTCTGCCTCGGCCACAATCTCCTCGATGTCATGCTTAACCTGCTGAATCTCCTCGTCCGTAGCATCTTCCAGCTCTATCGCATAAAGCGCCTTCTCGTTTTTATAAGAAGTCTCCGTCTCGTCAAACAGCACACTTTTGACATTTTTCACTTCCGCGAGCTTCCCCGCCAACTTGTCCGCCTCGTCCAGCGCCACCTCGCTCACCAT
Source organism: uncultured Candidatus Saccharibacteria bacterium (assembly GCA_948851665.1). GTDB lineage: Bacteria > Patescibacteriota > Saccharimonadia > Saccharimonadales > Saccharimonadaceae > Nanosyncoccus. Next base: position 111,547 of record CAQOWG010000001.1, on the reverse strand, counting down.
CAACCGAATCGTCGTAAGGCTCCCAAATTCCTCCTCCATAATTTCCACGCCCTGCTTAGTTTCGGTATCATCAGGCAGATAACTAATAATGCTATTATTGATCCCCACTTTATTAATATTAAAAACGCCAAATACTGTCATCCCCAAAAACAGTACCAAAAAGAAATAGCGATGATTTGTAATAAAATCCCCCAGCGCCACCAAAAAACTTTTCTTGTTTTTTGTCTCTTTAACCTTTTTCATTTACACTTTCCTTTTTAAACATATTTCTAATTATAGTCACCGCTCATTTTTCTACAATAGACATTTTTGTACATTTGTCTAACAAATTTCACCAAAATGCTATACAATTATCTAAATAACTATGGCTACACATCAAGAACAATCATTAAGCACCAAAAAGAAACTCTCCGCCTCCCTCAAAAAACTAATGCAGGCACACGATTTTCACAAAATCTCCATCAATATGCTCGTTGGCGACGCCCACCTTAACCGCAACAGCTTCTACTATCACTTCAATAACATTTTCGATTTACTCAAATACACCTTCGAAGACGACACCACTCATATTATCAATCAAGCCAACCCCAGTCGCAACCTCAAAAAGACCATTTATCTCATCATGGACTATCTCGACCAGAACAAAGCCTTCTGCACCTGCGCCTACCAATCTCTCGGCAAAACCGAACTCCGCAAGTTTCTCAAAAACAATTTTCAGGGCATCATCATTGATACCATCAACCACGTCACCGAGAAAAACCACCTCCGTGTATCCGGCGACTTCAAAAAATACGTCGTCTATTCCCACACCGAGCTAATGACCATCCACATCATCGGCTACCTCGAAAACAATTTCAAATTCACCAAAGAGCAAACCGCCGACTACATGCTCTCGATGTTTTATAGTTCCGTCACCACCGCCCTCGAAATCGCCAATACCAATAATCTATAACTATTCCAAAACCTTGCATACCACCGCCGTCATCAGCCCTTTCTCTCGCGGATCACTCTCCGCAATCATTAGAGCAATCGCAATGAGCGCCCGATCAGAAATCTTCTGTTCCCCAGTTGAAGTCAGCCCATACGCATTCAACGCCAAAAACATCATAAATAAAAACACAGCAATCCGCTTATTCCCATCAAAAAACGGATGATCCTTGATAATAAAATATAACAAATTCGCCGCTTTCTCCGCCACCGTCGCGTACACGTCTTCCCCGTCAAAACTCTGATAAATCGCCCTCAGCGCCCCCTCAAAAGCATCACCTCGTGGCTTACCAAACATCTCCCCTCCGTGAATCTTTTCCCTCAACTCATCAATCATCGTCATACATTCGCCCGCTTCCAACACTCGCGTCGCCTTCGGCGCCACTGGAATCTTCACAAATCCGTCATCATATTCCCTCAATGTCCTAAAAGTCAGCGCATACTGAGAAATCACTTCCAGCACTCCGTTCGCTTCCGCCCCCGTCAATTCGTTCTGAGCCATCAACCGCTTCACCACCGCCAAAGTCCCCGCCACTTCCTTTAGTTCCGTCTGTGACAGTTCCTTCAACCGTCTCTCATTCACTGCCACACCCCCCACGATGTACTTCTTTAGTACCTTCGTCGCCCAAATCCGCAAATCCGTCGCCTTGCGCGAATTCACCCGATACCCCACCGAAATAATCGCATCCAAATTATATGTCTTCACCTTACGCCTCACCTCACGCCCACCTTCATCGGCAACTAGTAAGGATTCCTTACTAGTTGTCACCCTATCAAGTTCACCTTCGTTATAAATCGCTTTCAGGTGCATCGTGATATTCTGTGGTGTCACGTTAAACAACTCAGCCATCTGCATCCGTGTCGCCCAAATCGTTTCCTCGCCCGGATTCAAATTGAATTGCACCTGTTTCCCCCCAGTCTCATAAATCATTATTTCTTTTTCCATGCCACCTCACTTAATTACCTGCCACTATTATACATCGCACCCCTGTTACACACAACCCCAACTAGTAACGCCGTTACAAGTTGCCCCGCAGCGCAGAGCAAAGCCGTAGCCACGCCAATCGTTATACTGGGCGTTGACGTAGCCGATCCACGTATACAGGTTGCGCCCGTAGGTAGCTGAGCCAGCCGTACTGGCCCACCAGTAGCCACCCGTCGTACGTACGTTGAGTGAGCCGTAGGAACGGTAGTAGAAGCCAGTACGCAGGAACTGGAGAGGCCATTCGTTAATATGATTGTAGTTGGGGGTGCTGGCGCCCAAAGTATCTCAAGATCCAATTTATATGTTATAATAATACCAATTCACCATGAAATACATGTTCGTAGTCATCGCAATCTTCTCAGTATGGGCAGGTGTAATTTTGCTAGCAGTTTGCAACTCCAGCACCGGCATTTTTCTGCCAATTTTCGCTATGGTCATGACCATCATTCTATTCTTAATCGGCTTCGGCAAAAAGAAATGACCCAAAAATGAGAAACGCCAAAAACTACACCCGACTTATCCTCCGCTTCATTCAAATTCATTTTTCCAAAGTCCCGCGCAAAGATTGTGAATATCGTCGCGCCATCTTCGAAAGTTTCCGAACATGGGGCGGAGTTTACATCAAATTCCTCCAAGTCCTCGGTGGCTCCAGTAAATTCCTCGCTGGCTGGGGTGGCCCCAAAGAAATGGAGATTTTTGCCCAGGCTCCACGCGAACCAATCGACCTCGAAAAATACATCCGTCTAACCGATTTCGCAGAAATTTCAAAAGAAGCCATCGCCGCCGGTAGCTTCGCCATGGTCTATCGCGGTCGTCTCACCACCGGCGAAGACGTCGCCATCAAAATCCTCCGTCCCTCCATCCAAAAGAACCTCAAGTCCGACCTCAAATCTCTACGCAAATTATGCTGGCTCTTCTCCAAATTCCTACCCAAATATCTCGTCAATTATAACGACGCCTACGATGCCTATGCCAAAATGCTCATCCAAGAAACCGACTACAAACGCGAGATAGAAAACCAAAAATATTTCATGACCCTCTATGCCAACCACCCCCATGTCGTTATTCCCAAAGTCTACGAAAATCTTTCTTCTGGAAACGTCATCATCCAAGATTTCATCAAAGGCCCCGCACTCGCCGATGTCATGAGCATGCCCACTTACGGCAAATCTATCGCCGACATTGCCAGAGAACTAACCGGCTCCGACATCTGGGAACAAATCGTTGTAGCTGGCGGCGAAGCCCTCTATACCGCCATGTGCGCCGACTACACTTACGGTGACCCCCACCCCGGCAACATTATCCTCCTCAGTGACAACCGCATCGGTCTTATTGATTTTGGCATCATCGCCGAAAAGCCTACCAGCCACGAAGCCTACTATAACTGGGTCGAAAGCTACAACGACATCCTCTGCGAGAGCGAAAACGCCAGCTTCAAACGCCTTCTTGCCACTACTGTTACCTGCTTCTGCCCCGATATTTCTCTAGCCATGCAACAATGCAATTTCGAACAAAACAACCTCCTTGAAATCCTCACCGATGCAGTCACCCGTAAACTCGACCACGAAATGCTCGGCAATCAAAGTTACACCAGTTCCTTCAAAGACGGCCACCTCATGGACGTCTTCATGCAAGTTGTCAGCACCCGCGTCCTCGACGTCAATGTCGAAACCATCAATTTCGAACTCCTAAAAGCCATGCAAGCCTTCCTCGGCGCCGTCACCATTCTTGATAATCGTGAAGGCGAACATGGTTTTTCTGGCATTATGAAGCGTTCCATGGAATACGCCCTATCCAATGCTCGCATCACTGGCGTCCCCCGCGACTCCATCAAAACCACCCACTTCAGTCTAACCGAAAGTTATGAACTTATGGTCAAAACCATCTCGTCCATTGCCGACAATGACGAATACTTATTTAATCTAGTTCAAGAGGAGATTTTTGCATGAAGAAAAACAGTTTCATGAAAAGCCTGTTATTACACATCCGCTACCCCTGGACGGCCGCTTGCCTATTCATTTTGTGGATTGGTCTCGCCATCATCTGCGCCATCTTACAGTTTAGCGCCGAAGAAATCACCTGGCTCGCCTGCGGCGCCGGCGCCACCACCCTCTTCATCTCATTCATCGGCTTCCGAAGCTAAACCAGTACTAAAATAGTCCTTCATCTCTTCAGTGTCTCTAAAGATCTTCCTGAAAATCAAGTATAGCGAATCTGTCTTTTCGCACTCACCAACTGCATAGCACTCTTTTCCAAGCCCATAAGCTATCCCCGCCTCAATATGTGAGCTCTTTCCCGCTGGTAGCACCATAATCAATTTCTCCGCCGACTTCAATTCATCCAAATCGTCCTCGAAAATTGTTCGAATTGTCTCCGACTCAAGGTCATGACTTTCATATTCACCGGCCAACTCGTCCGGATGACTATGTAAATTTAACCCTGCATTTTTATGCGATTCCTCATTCTATTCCTCATTCTTCGCAAAGCAATAATATGTCTTACCCATTACATCAAGCGCCTCGCACACCTCAAAAATTTTTGGAATATTTCGCGTCCGCCCCACCACAATAAAATCTGTCTCCATATACCCTATAGCATATCACAACAATCAACAACTACTCCGCGCAGAGCAAAGCCGTATCCACGGATATTATTGCGCTGGGTGTCGACATTACCAATCCATGTGGACAGATGGCGCCCGTAAGTAGCTGAGCCAGCCACAGAGGACCACCAATCGCCAATCATCGTACGACCGTCAAGATAGCCGTAGGAACGAGTGTAGTAGCCAGTACGCAGGAACTGGAGAGGCCATTCATTAATACGGTTGTAGTTGGGGGTGCTAAAATAACACCATCACCCCATCCACCAGTTGCATAAATTTAAACTATGTATTATAGTTATAACAACGCCTAATCCCTAAATTAGCGAGAATTTTTAGAAATAGAAGAGTATTCACGACAAGGAGGTTTTATGTTAAAAGCAGTAGTTTATGATTTTGATGGAACATTAACGCCCAACCCAATGCCAATCTTCAAAGTGCTAGAGATGAGTGGCCTCGGCGAAGACGCGGTGAACAGCCAACAATTTCTTGAACTGACCAAAGAAATTGCACAGCAAGAAAACGTCAACAAATACGAAGCCATGATTCGAGCAATCCTTAAAATCGTCAAAGACGCCGGCTTCGCACTCACAGACGACAACATCTGCATAGGCGCCAACGAGCGAGCCTATAATCCCGGCGTCAAAGAACTGTTGGTACGACTAAAACAACAAGACATCAAAAATTATCTTCTCAGCTCTGGTTCCAAAGCGTATTTAGAACATCTCGAAATCGCACCATACTTCGAAGAAATTCATGCCTCAACTTTATCTTATGACGAAACCGGCACAGTCAACGGTATCAAACACGTAATGACCGACTCAGACAAGCCAGCAGCATTGCGAGAAATTGCCAAAAGCGTGAATGGCACTTCTGATGATTTTTCGGGAATTGTATACATCGGCGATGGTCCAACTGACGTTATTGTGATGGATTATATCAAGAAGCACGGTGGCACAGCCATCCTAATCCAACACGATAATACTGACCCAAACTGGCCACAGGTTGACACAAGTGGAGTAGACCTGGCAACAGACCCCGATTTCACCCAAAACAGCAAATTAGCAACCTATCTGGAAAATCTAATCAGATCTTAATCCCAGAGGCGAAGTCGGCAACTTCGCCTTTTTTATCAGCTACTGCTCCCCACCTTTTGCCACAATATAATCCGTCCCCAGCACCGCAGCCACCTCACCATCTACCACCTTCAATGCACAATCATCCGAAACCGCATAAACCGGCAAATCTGTCAGTTCGGAAGCGCGCAAAACCTCCTCCTGATCAAATTTAAAAAATCCATGCAAATGTGGTAAGAAAATAATCGGCACAATGTCCATATAATGCTCCGCTTCACGTTTCTCTCTAAACACCGTTTTTTGAATCTCTTCCGATTCCTTATGGCACAACACGCAAGACCCCGCCGAACTCCCCACCCAAACCTTCTCTGCTAAAATCTTTGGTAGTAGCTTGTTAAATCCAGTCTTGGTAAAAATATTTGCCAAGTAGTCTGTATTCCCACCAAAACAAAAAATCATATCAGCCACATCAATCCGCCGTTCAACGTAATCCAAATCATGCGCCTGCAAATCAATAAACTCGATATTTCCACCAATCACCTCAGTTATCCGTTGCAATTCCTCCGCGAACCAACGCATATCACCTTGCTCGCCCTTAATCGCTTCATTAATAACCGCTACATTGATTTCCTCACGTGGCTCCCCCACCATCTCTTCCAAAGCACCAATAATCTCCTCGTTAGCCAACCCCAACCCACTCGACGCCAAAATAATTTTCATATCATCTCCTTCTATACCCCTATTATATCATCCAAACCCTACCGCACACAGGACACCGCCAAATCTAGGAGACATCAGAAACTGGTTGGATGGCGGGAATGGGTCTATACCGCCTCACTCACATAAATCCGCACATGGCTATTGACCACGATTGGTGCAGGTGATAGAATATAGACAGGTTTGCTTCTCTAGCCTTTTTTGGCTAGAGAAATTTTTACTTCAAAGCGTCTCTGCCATAAAGTAAAGTCGAAATAAATCGACATAACCTGACCTCCTTTCCCCTTTGTTAGTTGATACCGAAAGTGGCGCCCATACGGCCCCGCCATCCTGGGGCTTACTATATAGCAGATCTTGGAAAAACTACAAGGAAAATTAGGCATTTTGTTTGTAACTTTGACAATGTTGTTGGTTTTACAATATGGCACAGCGCACCGCAAAGCCGTAGCCGCGATAGTTGCTGGCCTGCGAGCGGACAGCCGTGGTAGCCGTGCCCAGGTTGAGAGCATACGTCGCAGAGCTACGAGTAGCGGACCACCAGAGGCCATCCGCCGTGCGATTGTAGACCTTACCGTCGGCGTAATAGTAGTGCCCGGTACGCAGGAAGTTAAGGGGGAAGTTAGCAAGCTGATTAGCCTTAGGGGTAATAATACGATTATAGTTGGAGTGCTTCGCTGCTACACTACCTTACTCTGTTTCTCGTTCCAACACTTCCCCCACGCTCCCCACCACATGCCCCGGCTTCACTATCTCCAACACTTCCGGCGCAGAATCCTGCATTACATACCCATCAAACCCCCGAATCATTTCCAGATCATTCGTATCATCCCCTATCGTCACCGCCCGTTCACCCGGATACTTTTCCAAAAGCCGCCGCACCGCATTATACTTCCCCGCTCTCACCGACATCATATCCACAAACGAAACATATTCCTCCGGATACTCAATCCAGCCCAAACTCGACATCACCGCTGTCCGCGCCACAAAACTTTGCACTTCGCCATCATATTCAACCTTCACCGCATCGCATACCGCCTGCGACACCACCACATCCTTCGTCCAGCACCGCACCTTTGTCACATCCTGATCCAGCTCCTGCCATTCCTTCGCATCATGATAAAAAACCAACTGCACCTCATCACCGAACTTGTCCGTTATTCTCTGCACGATTTCCCTGGCAATTCTCACCGATATCGCCTCTTGAAACACCAACTCACCTCGCTGGTCCCAACAAACCGCTCCGTTATCAAAAATCCCATAATCCAAATAATCCTCATAGTCCGGCCAAGTTCGTCCTAAACTCGCCTGACTCCGTCCCGTCGCAATGCAAAACAAGTTCCCCTTCCCCCGAAACTCCCGGATTTTCTCCAAATTCCGCCGAAATCCCGCCTCATCCGCATGCGGATGTAACGTATTGTCAAAATCACTGAAAACTATCATCCTAATTCACCCGATTCACCACTTCACCAGTCGCCACACCACACATCGAGTCCACCCAAATCTCAAACATCCGTGAAAGAGCTTCGTGCGAACAATGCGCATTATGCGGCGTCACAAATATATTACTCTTCCACCGCTTTCTCAAAACCTCTGGGTCATCACTCTCAAACGCCACCCCACCCAGCTCCCCCGCCTCACATTTCGCCACCAGCCGCTCGGTCACTTCCTCAAATCCATTCGACACCACCACAACCTTCATATTCTTATTAAACTTCGCGAGACGAGCGTCATCAAACAACGCCAAACTCTCCGGATTCTTCGCAATCGTCACGAACATAAACTCCGACTTCCCCAGCATTTCTTCATACGGCAAATAATGATATCCCGGGTCATTCTGATTGTGCGAGTAATAGCAAATTTCCTTGCGCCCCACCAACCCATCCAATCGCTGCGCCAGAGCATGCCCAATCGCCCCAAATCCAATAATATCCGTCGGCTTACCCCACATCTCATCACCAATAAATTCCGACGCATAGCTCATTCCGCCTTCCTGGAGATAAAGCGGGAAACGTTTCGCCAGTGCCAACGCCATAAAAACACATTTCTCCGCCACCGACACCGATGCATAATGCGGCACATTCGTCACCACAATTCCCCTTTCCCGACAAAAATCACCATCCACCCATTCGTAGCCGGTCGTCTGCAAGCAAATCGCCTTTAGATTCGGGATTCTCTCAATAATCTCGTTCGAGATATTCCAACCCGTAATGTCCGGATCCGCCGCAATCACTTTCGGTTCCGGATCCTGAATCGGCAACGTAAAATCCGCCTTATCTAAATAAGTCGCCCCTCCCCCGAAAGTTTTCTCAAGTCGCGCCTTCTGCTCGTCGCTCAAATCTTTTTCTTGGCCATAGACATATAACTTCATATCCCTATTATACCATCCCTTCTCTCATACTACCCAGATTCACCCTGTTTATATCTGTTGACTTTTTCATAATATTTGCTATAATGGAAGCATATTCGGGGATACCCGCCCAACCCTAGCAGCACAAACTGACTAGGGGACATTTTTTGCTAAAATTTGTCTAAATATAGTTTGGCAAATCCTTGCCGAACCGTCTCGAAATCTGAATCAGGAATCGTACCCATTCGTTTATAAAGCCTTGCTACACTCATAACCCTAGCCTGTGCCAATACTGCTACCTCTAGCCTATCTTTAAAAACGAAAGGAACATACCAGTTACCTATATGGTACTGCAACGTCAGAGGGATACTCATAAATCCGTAGCGACTTAGCCTTTTAAATACTAAAACTGGTCGAGAAAATACCTCATTCTTGCCGTTTATTTCTATTCCAATATTTTCGCCCATCGCGCACCACCAAATATCACCCTCATGTATGGTGCGCAAGCGACCCATATTGTGTAGGCTTTCTTTGAGACCAATCCATATTTTAAATTGTTTTCTTTCGCTCATTTTTCAACTCCGCTTAATAGTCCCACCACCATGTCGCCCAGTATATAGCAAATTTTTCAAAAACTACAAGCGCCAGCGATTTGAATTACGCAGCGCAGAGCAATACCGAAGCCACGGAAAGGGTTATCCTGGGCGTCGACGTTGCTGGCATACGTAGCCAGGTTGCGCCCGTCGGTAGCAGAACCAGCCGTACCGGACCACCAGGCGCCATCCGTCGTACGCGAGGCAAGGAGGCCGTAGGAACGGTAGTAGACGCCAGTACGCAGGAACTGGAGAGGCCAAGAGTTAAACAGTCCGGAAGGCATGAAACAAAGTTTCATGCCCAGCAAGCAATTTCATTGCTTGCTCCCATCTCCAAGGAGATGAGTTCCGAACTGAACATTAATACGGTTGTAGTTGGGGGTGCTGGCGGAAAGCTAGCATGATTTCATCATCCCTCAAACTGCCCCACAATCTCCATCGGCGCCACCACGCCATTCCGCGCGTTCTCAATCGCCCCAATCAGTAATCCCTCATTACGAATCTTACTCCGCATTACCAAAATCTCCTCGTAAGAGAACCACTTCACATCCAAAATCTCCGCTGAATCAAACTCAATCTCCTCGCGCATTAGCTTAGTCGTAAAAATCACCGACGCAAACACCTCGTTCTCTTTCACCCGACTTCCAATCTGACAAACCCCCGTCAGTTCCACTTCGCAACCAGTTTCTTCTTTCGCCTCACGCTTCGCGCCATCCGCCATCGTCTCCCCCGGATCCAAATGCCCCGCCGGCAAATTCCACTTTCCCCGACAGCTTTCCTTAGCTTCCTGCACCAGCAAGTACTTACCATTCTTCTCAATCACCACCCCAACAATCACCTTCGTGTTCGTATTCATGCTTTCATTATATCACTCATACTGTCCTAATAAAAATTCCTACTCTACATAAAAACGTGCTACAATAAAGTCAGATAACTCGTGAAGGATAAAAGCTGGGTTCCCGAATGGGAGTAAGCTAATAAGCGAGAATTCCTTTGCTCCTGGGGTTATCTATCAAGCAAGTTTATCTTTGCGCTTCAACGCCTCAATAATCCCTGTGGGGTCTTTTTTAATATTCTCTACTACAAAATCCACAATTTTTGGAGAATACGAATAGGTCGGTGTATGCCCATCTGTCTTATGCATATATGTATACGTCTCATTATCTTTCAAACTATAAAAGTTCATAAATAAATTCAAATCAGACTTATTGAACTTATGCCGAGTCACACCAGTAGACTTTGAAGTGCAAGAAAACGGAATTTCTTCCGTTGAAATCCTCTCGTTTACACTTCTAACAACATTACTAAAAGCATAGTTATGGGTATTACTTGGATCTTTGAGCTCCTTCACTATGCGCACCTTAGAACCAGCCTCTTTTGCTATAGCTACGGTAAGATCCGCCGTCTTCTTGTTTTTAGTAATGTATATATCTTGTCTAATCGATATTGAAAACTTAGGATTATCCGCTTCCTTTTCGAGTAAGGCTAAATCGTTGCGACGGTTAATCAACTTTTTCGCCAACTCCGAATCATATTTTACCTTAATAGATTCGTCCGAGAAATCGCCAATATTTATAGATAATGTTAGGAAATTATCCGGAATACTCTCGGCTACATCAACTTCCGCGAATTCAAACATCTTATTCCTATAATTTAATACGCAAGCCTGAAACAATGGCGCATATATGATGCCATACTCCTCAGTAATAAAATGAGTACTTGTGTTCCGCAGTTCGATAATCTTTTCAAGATTTTTTCTCAGCGGGTCCTTATCATTCGTAAAGATTCTTCTTATAGCATCACTCAGACTAATCGTCCTATCTATATTATCCTTATAATATATGGAGTCCATGCCAAAACGTTTTATAATCTCCGCCTTTAACAGTAGCTCCCAGGCGTTACACATAAAAAACACGAATCCTTCAACTCTATACCGCAAAGTTGGTTTATTAAACACCTCAAGCCCCATAACGAAAGCCTCACGACTTTTGTCAAGCAATTGTTTGGCTAACTTCCTTTCATTTTGCGTCATATACCATATATTATATCATATAAATTGGCACTCAATAGCCATAAGTGCTAACGCATATTCATTATATTGTAAAATCGGCGACCAAAAAACGTTACACCATTTTGAAAACAACACACAAATGCTATAATATCCCAAATGTTAGCCAAAGAAATCGAAGCCACTTTCCTCGACATCGACAAAGACGCCTACCGCGCTAAGCTCACTCAAGCCGGCGCCACCTGCGTCAAACCAGAAATCCTCATGCGTCGCGTCGTCTTCGACACCGGTCCCCATTCTTTTCTCCGCGTCCGCGACGAAGGTGACCAAATCCTCATGACCTACAAACAAGTCGACCATCTCTCCCTCGACGGCGTGAACGAAGCCAACGTCACCGTCAGCAATTACGACGACACCATCACCATTCTCAAAGCCGCCGGCCTCCGCCTTAAAGCCCACCAATCCACCCTCCGCGAAATCTGGCACCTCGACGACGTCGAAATCACCATCGATACCTGGTCCCAGCTCCCTCCCTACACCGAAATCGAAGGCCCCTCACCCGCCGCTGTCGAAAAAGTCGCCGACAAACTCGGCTTCAAAATGCCAGACGCCTTCTACGGCTCCGTCGACCAAATCTACCATCATTATTACGGCGTTTCCCAAGAATCCGTCAACACCTGCCCCGAAATCGTCCTCGACAAAATCCCCGCCTTTCTCGAAGGCAAACTCTAGCCCACCTCTTTTCTACTCTTCCCTTTTCAGCCATTTTATGTTAAAATCTAAAACAATATTATGACACATCACGCCCGCCATAATATGGAACTTATACACAACCTAGGAGGTGAAATGATTGAAAAAATCATCCAATTTTCTGCTTCATGTTCCTGACGTTATTTGCTGCTACCGTGCCTTAGCCTCTCTCGCCGGCCTCATTTTAGGCCCGCACTGGCTGACACCGTGGCTATTCTCCACCGCCCTCATTAGCGACCTCTGGGACGGTTGGTTCTACCGCAAATACGTCGCCCGCCATCCAAACTGGAAACCGTGGAATCCATTACCCCTCACCCTCGACCCGATGGCAGATCTAACTCTCATTTGCTGCGGTGTCATCTTTGGTTCCCGATATTATCTTGACTTCGATTTGATTGGTGTCGCCAAGCTCTTCCTGCTCACCGCAATCGTGAGCATCTGCTTCGTCCTCGTCAATAATCTCGCCGTCAAAATCAACAGTCCTTTCCTCAAGATGCTTGGCCCCACCGTACAGACCCATGTTTCCTGCTTCCTCATGGTCTATACCACCGCAATCAGTTGGAAAGTCGTTTATGGCAGGATCGGCGCCCTCATCACAGTATCAATTTTCTATCTCACATTCGCCATCATCGGCGACAAATCTCGCCTCATTCGCAGGATTGATTAAATCAGTTCTCTCGGGTACGCCAAAAGCGTACCCATTTTTTGCCTATCTTGACAAATCACATAATCTGTGATACAATGACAATAAGCTATCCCTAGATGGCCGAATTTGCATGCTGAGAAGCATAGTATCCGAAAGGAGGACTTTATTATGTCCGCTAGCACTTTAACTCTCAAACTTTGGAGCAACTTCAATCGCCAACATCTCGCCCAACTCATCAACATCGGCGACACCTGGGTCATCGACCCGGATGGTCCAATTCTTGAACCCGCCGATCAGGTAGACACCACGTCCGCCCCCGGCGTTCTCAAGATTTATCACAAAGTCCATCCCAACTCTCTGGTAATTCACTGGATGTTCCCCAACCTCTACGTTGGCCACATTCTTTGGATTTCGCAAGCACCGCTCCAAATCACCAAAGCTCAAGTCGATACCGTCCGCTGCATTGAGCGTCAGCTCGCCAAGGATTGGGAATACGCCGCACGGTGGGAGTTCATTATGTGTACCCCCCCCCTGTTAACATCCCACTGGGATCTCGAGCGTTACACTCGGTCCACCAATCTCCCTACAGTCCCTCGCGGTCGCGATCAAAATATCGCCCTCGAAGAAGCCTCACCCGAAACCATCGAGCATTACGCCAAGTTACTTGAGAATCGCAAACACGAGTTCTCCGACCTTGATATCGACTTGAAAATCAACCGCCAAACCGGCTTCGCCTATTACACCGGCAATAATGGTTTGCGCACCTATCCCCTCACCAAACTCGGCTATCATAGCGTCATCCGCGCTCTCTGTCGAGTCAAAGCCTACCGCAAGAAGCAAAAGGCATAACCCCCGGCCAGCCCCGCGCTGGCCTTTTTCCATGCATCAAAAAGCCCCGGGTTTCCCCAGGGCTAGGTGTGTGTAGTTTGTCGCCATCTGTCTTCATATTAAATATCGCATTATCTCTGAGCGGCAATCATTTTACCAACCTGATTCTTCAACTCAGTGCACTCCTCCTCGGTCATGCTCTCCGCTAATACATCCATCAGCCGCGTCATGCGCCTAGCTGCAAGAGGACTCGACGTTTCGGGCTTCGCCCTAAATATATCTCGATTGGCCATCATGAAAACCTTCCGCCGACACTTTGCAATCATCTGATAGACAACGTAATTCCTCTGCATCGCAATGACCTCCGGGATCATATGATCCTCCGGCAAATTCTGGAAATCTACCATTACCCGGTCTTCTCCAATAAACATCATGCCCTTCAAGGGATGGTCGTTCACTGTGCGATATTTAAAAATCTGGTCGTCCGGGTATAATGCCTTTATGTCATCTGCATCGGTCGCCTGCAAAAAGTTCAGCAATTCCTCGAACTCCGCATCACTAAAAGATTCTTCCAGTAATTTAGAACAATCTCTTACCGCGATAATCAAGCCCTGTGCTCTTGCAAGCATCCTACACCCGTGGTCTTCTTCACTCCAACCACCGACTTTCAATGTCTGCTCTTCCAATTTACTTATATACTCTGTCCTATTTTCCATTTCCCTACCTCCTGGTTTTCCTTGGAATTCAAATTCACCACTTACTACTTGCTTCATCATGACAATGGCAACAAAATGTAAAACTACACCACACCTTATACTTACATTGTAGCATACATAACGCAAAATGTCAATACTGTATACCATTACCCCACCACATGTCAAGCATTTCCCCGCCAGCACCCTGGGCTACAACCGTCTTAATGAATGGCCTCTCCAGTTCCTGCGTACTGGCTACTACCACCGTTCCGAAGGTTACCTCGGCGGACGTATGGCGGGTGGCTACTGGTGGTCTGGCACGGCTGGTTCTGCTACCTCCGGGCGCAACCTGAGTACATGGACCGATCTCGTCAATGCCCAGGATAACCTTTTCCGTGGCTTCGGTTTTGCTCTGCGCTGCGGGTCAACTTGTAACGGCATTACAAGTTTAACCATTCAACAATAGAGGTAAAATAACCACACAAACCATTTCATTAACAAATTTTAGCGAATTCCATAGATTATATATTATTAAACTGAGTTGCGTTATTTAAAGCCATAGTACTAGATTTTGAGTAATGCTTTGGGCTACGCCGGGTCAAGACCACGGCCCTCCATAGGAGGGATTCGGTCTTGAGAGGCGTACCCTTACTTAAAATCTAGTGCTATGGCTTTAGCTAAGGTAACCCCAGATTTTATGATATAATAAGCCTATGAAATTCACCAAAAGCTACGAACCCGGTGCTTTCGAGCCCCAAATCTACGCCGAATGGGAACATTCCGGCGCTTTTAACCCGCCCAAAGTCATCGACACCGACGAATCCGATACTGATAACTGCTATTCTCTTGTCATGCCACCCCCCAACGCCAACGGCAACCTCCATATCGGTCACGGTCTCACCATTGCTCTTGAAGATTCCCTCGCTCGCTACAACCGCCTTCGCGGCAAAAACACTTGGTACGTCCCCGGCGCCGATCACGCCGGCTTCGAAACTTGGGTCGTCTACGAACGCGCTCTCGAAAAAGAAGGCCACACTCGTTTTGAATACTCTCGCGACGAACTCTATGCCCGCGTCTGGGACTTCGTAGAGCAACAACGCGGCAATATGGAACTCCAACTTCGTGCTCTTGGTGCCTCCTGTGCCTGGAATGACCTCACCTTCACTCTTGATGAAAACGTTATCTCCCGCGTCTATAAAACTTTTGAAAAAATGTGGAACGATGGCATGATCTATCGTGGCGAAAAACTCGTCAATTTCTGCCCTCACCACCAAACCGCCTTCGCCGACATTGAAGTCGAACACCAAGACGAATCCGGCCACCTCTGGGACATCGCCTACCAAGTCGTCAGTGCTCCCGATCGTGGCACCGATTACAACCCTAACATCGAACACACTGAAATCATCGTCAGTACCACTCGCCCCGAAACTCTATTCGGTGACACTGCCGTCGCGGTCAACCCTAATGATTCCCGCTATCAAGACCTCATCGGCGGCTTTGTCAAACTCCCCCTCACCGACCGCGAAATCCCCATCATCGCCGACGAACACGCCGACCCAGAGTACGGCACCGGCGCCGTCAAGATTACCCCCGCCCACGACTTCGACGATTTTGAAGTTGGCGAGCGCCATAACCTCGAACGTATCTCTGTCATCGCTGAAGACGGCACCATGAATAGCAACGTTCCCGAAGCCTACCGCGGTCTTCCCGCTTTGGAAGCCCGTGAGAAAGTTCTGAGCGACCTCGAAAGCCAAGGCCTCATGCGCGGCACCAAGGAAATCACCCACTCCGTCGCTCACTGCTACAAATGCGGTGCCGTCATCGAACCTATGCTCAAATCTCAGTGGTTCATCGACGTCAAGCGTCTCGCGAAGACCGCTATTGAGCACCTCGAGAAAGGCGAAATCAAATTCCACCCCACCAGCAAAAAGAAAGTTCTCATCAATTATCTCGAAGGCCTTAAAGACTGGAATATTTCCCGTCAAATTCCTTGGGGTATCGCCATTCCCATGTTCCGCCAAACCGAAACCCCCAACGCTCCCGAATGGGTCTTTGATACCCGTGTAAATCTCCCCAAAATCGAAATCGGTGGCGTCACTTACTACCGCGACGAAGACACCTTTGATACCTGGTTCTCTAGCTCCCACTGGCCCATCGTCTGTACCAACTGGACCGAAGGCCAAGAAAACCCGTATTACCCTCTTAATGTCATGGAAACCGGCGCCGACATTCTCTTCGCTTGGGTCGCCCGCATGATTATGATGGGCCTCTATGTCACCGGCGAAGTTCCCTTCCGCGAAGTTTATCTTCATGGTCTCGTTCTCGACGCCCACGGCCAAAAGATGTCCAAGAGCAAAGGCAACGTTATCAATCCCATGGATATGGTCACCAAATACGGCTCCGACGCTTTCCGCCTTGGTATTCTCCGTGGCCGCTCTGCTGGCATGAACCAAGCTTTCTCCGAAAATTCCGTTGTCTCCGGTCGCAATCTCTGTAATAAACTCTGGAATATCTCCCGCTTTATCCAATCTCTCGTCGACGAGTCCCATACCAATTCCCCTGTTGCTGTCGAAATTTTAAACCAAGAACTCTCCGCCACTGTCGTCAACGAAGGCCAAGTTCAAGCTGGCGAACAATCCCCCTATTCCACCGATCATCTCGGCGAAGATTGGATCTGCCGCGAGCTTACCGCTTGCAAAGAAGCCATCGAAGATGACTTTAAACATTATCGCTTCTCTGAAGCCGTCGAAACCCTCTATTCCACCATTTGGGACAAATATGCCGACTGGTTCATCGAAAGTCAAAAGATTTACAAAAATCTCCCCCTCCTCAAAGTTACCCTCGAAATGATTCTCAAAATGCTCCATCCTTTCGCCCCCTTTGTCACCGAAGCCATCTGGCAATCTCTCAGCTGGACCAGTGGTCTTCTCATCACTTCTAAATGGCCCGCTCGCCTCAAATATGACGAAATTTCCGCCGCCCAGTTCGATAATCTCATCACCGTCGTCACCGAAGTCCGCGTCTTATTACAAGAACTCCCCGCGAAGAAAGGCACTAAATGGGACCTTCTCTATGGTGATGATTCCCTTATTGACGACAATCAGCTCCTCACCGCCAAACTCTCTGGTGTCGGTAGTGTCATCAGCTGCGAAGGCCAGCCTCGCGGCTTGCGCCTTGCTTTGGTCGGTCACGAGCTCTATCTCGACGTCCCCGCCGACGTCGTAGCCAAATACCAATCCGGCCTCGAAGAGCGCGTTCTCTCTGTTGGTCGCGAACTCGATACCTTGAACGCCCGCATGATGAACCCCAATTACGTCGACAAAGCCCCTGCCGAACTAGTCAAACAAACCCGCGACCAAATCTCCGAAAAAACCGCTCTCCTCGAACGCCTCAAACAAGAACTCTCCGCTATCGAATAAATATCCTAAAACCCATTAAATAACCCTTGACATTCGAGGGTTATTTTTCTACTCCGCACAGAGCAAAGCCGTTGCCGCGGAAATGGTTATACTGGGCGCGGACACCGCCGGTATACGTATCCAGGTAGCGCCCGCCGGTAGCTGACCCAGCCGTACCAGACCACCAGTAGCCACCCGCCGGACGTGCGTAGAGGTTGCCGTAGGAACGGTCGTAGACACCAGTACGCAGGAACTGGAGAGGCCATTCGTTAATACGGTTGTAGTTGGGGGTGCTGGCGGGGAACCGAAGCGGTCTCAAGACACTAGCAAGAAACCCGAAACACCAACACAAAAACCAAAACCATTATCACAAAAAGTCAAGAAACTTCATACTACACTTCACGCATAAGCACTTCTTGCACCACCTCTTTCATCACCCCAAGACTCGGCACCACCGTCCCCCGCATCCCCAACTTCTCCCCCGCCACGATGTTTCGCTCCTTATCATCAAAGAACCAACACTCCTCCGGCTTCAAATCATATTTCGCAAACAACCTCTCATAAAACTCCGGCCACGGCTTCTTGCTATGCTCCACATTCGAAAAACATCCCCCATCCAACATCTCAATAATTCCCTCTTCATTCAAATAATCGTACTCTGCATCCCCCATATTTGACAACCAATACATTTTATATTGTCCCTTAGTATGCAATTCTTTCAAAAACTCAACATTTTCTTGTCGCAAAGGCAAGTTTATTTTATGCATATGTGGCGACAAAATCACTTCCAGTTCCCTCTCCGCCTCTGGATACATCGCCATCCGCTCCCGCATATACCGCTCGTGATCATATTCCCCAATCATCACCTTCCCCCAATTTTCACCATCAAATGCCATTTTTAGCAATTCCGTCATCCGCTCTTTGCTGCAACCCAAAGCCTTAATCAACGGCACATCCGTATCATCCAAAATAATTCCACCAATATCAAATACCAAAGTCCTAATCTTCTCCATGCACCAATTATAGCACCCCCCATCAACAAATCAAATCCTACCATAATCCGAATGATCCCCTTCCACCTCACGCCTAACCCCCCACGCTTTTTAGCCCTGTCAGCCCAAAATTCGCCCTCTCCGACGTTTTAGAGCCAAAGTGCAGTATACATAAATATTTTAAAAAACAGCCCGTAGAGGACTTATTTTCGCATCAAGACGGTATTCCACACCCCACACCCCACACGCCACACCAGCACCCTGGGCTACAATCGTATTAATGCATGGCCTCTCCAGTTCCTGCGTACTGGCTTCTACTACCGTTCCTACGGCAACCTCGCCGCTCGTACGACGCATGGCTACTGGTGGTCCGCTACGACTGGTTCTGCTACCCACGGGCGCCGCCTGGGTACGGGTACCGGCGACGTCAGCGCCCAGCATAACACTTGGCGTGGCCACGGCTTTGCTCTGCGCTGCATCGCCCAAAATCCCCGCTATCTTAAGGCTAAACTCCTGATTTGCAAGTAATGCTCGGGGCAGTCGCTAGTCAAAATGCCACCCCAAAGGGGAGCATTTTGAGAGTGGCACCCTTACGAGCAAATTAGGAGTTTAGCCATGTGAATGGTGCGGTACTTCACCCAACACCTCTTCCCTCCCCCTCCGCATTTCCAAATTTATTCTTCCCTGTTATTCTAGCACATCCTCCCAATCAAGATTCATCGCAATTCGCTACTCTCCAATTTCCGACTCATTTTCCACCCAAAATCCTCATTTCTTCATCCCCTGTTTTACAAACCCCACCCCTGAAATTTTCGCTCAAAAATTCCGACAAAAACCCTTGACATCTCCATAACCATAAGCTAAAATCAAAGTACGAATACTTTCTCCATTGGGCGAAGTGGTTCGGAGGTACATAATTTGAACATACACAACGGTCTTAACCGTTCTAACTTTATTTTATGTATTTTTGGTTAGTTTTATCACAAAACGCTTGTGATTTTGTGTCAAATAATTTCACGCGTGAAGTGCTTATTTTTATTGCCAAATTCCGGCAACCTCACCGCAATCAGGTAATCACCATTTTGTAAAAATTACAACATTTTATTATTCCTTATAGTCCCACCAATTCTTATAGAGGTGGGGAACTGCTTACGCTTGTACTTTTTATAAAATTTGCTATATGCTAGGAAGGGGGCCCGTCGCAGCCCCTACACAACAGGGGTGTTGACGCACCAAAACTGCCGTGCTAACCTAAGGACCAGGAGCGACAAGGCGCTAGATTATCAACTTTAACAATCAGTGGAAAGGAGGCTATGAAGTTAGGGCTCAGCCTTGGTCGGAAGTACCAGATCTTTATTGGTCTGATCTTCACGCATAAGCGTAAAACGACTAAAAAATGTTGCTTCTGTCAAAAGAAGCAACACTAACCAATAACCCCATTCTACCAAACAAGGTTATAATAGTCAAGCTTCAAGTGGTCTTCGGAACATGTCTTGCCGCTCCGAAATGACACCCCAAAAGCAATTCAAAAAAAGGGAATCACAACTAATCATACCCCAACTACAACCGTATTAATGCATGGCCTCTCCAGTTCCTGCGTACTGGCTACTATAACCGTGCTTATGGCGACGTCCGCGATCGTACAGCGCATGGCTACTGGTGGTCTGATACGGCTGGCTCAGCTGCTCACGGGCGCAGCCTGAATACGTGGACCGGTAATGTCTACGCCCAGAGTCACGATTTGCGCGGAGGCGGCTTTGCTCTGCGCTGCGTGAGGGCTCATAAAGTCTAGTACCTATCCAAAGCTACACTATTAAATACCGAGTAATGCTTGGGGCTGTCGCTGGTCAAAATGCCACGCCGAAGGGGAGCATTTTGAAAGTGGCACCCTTACTCGGAGTTTAATAGTATAGCTCTAAAAGGGAACTACCTACGATTCCTAATCTTCCTCAACACCCTATACGCCCAGTACTTCCACTTCTTCACCGGCTTATCCCAAGTCCCTGCATAATCCACCTGTCGCCCACCAAAACTCTTCTTGTACTGTGAAAAATGATACCACGGATGTCCGGGATCTTCCGACGTCGAAATCCCCCAAAAATCGAACGCCCGCATCCCCTCATCTTTTGCATCCAAAATCGCCTGCACCGTCAAAACCGTCCCTGCCGTCAGCTTCCTGTATTTATCATCCGAAGCAGTATGCGCATATGATCTCACCCCATCATGCTCGTGCACCAAGAGCGTTGCAATCGGCACCTGCTTGCCGTCCTCTATTACCTCCGCCACGTACAACGTCGCAAACCCCGCTTTCATTTGGTTCTTCAGATGCTCATACGACTGTGGCTTAAAGCCATTTTTCTCCCCCAAATCCCCCAGTAGCCGCGACAAAATCCCAATTTCCTCCGGGTCTTTCGTCCGTCGAATCTTCACACCACTGCGCTCAGCTTTTTTCCAATACCTAGTCCGCGTCCCCGACATCCCAGCCAGCAACTCTTCGCGCGTCTGTCCCGCAAGATCCAGCACCCAGGTATGCGCCGGGTCCAAATCATGTGATTTTACACACCCCAATTTCTTCATTTCGTCAACGCTTATAGCATTATCATCTCTGTTATTCTCAACCTCATTGTCAAGCGAGTCCTCAGCCGAACCCCTCTCCGTTAGGGCCAACATCGGCTCAATCCGCACAAAAAAACAACCCTGTTCCTTCGCCAACGTCACCAGGGAATCAAGCGCCGCCGGCAGATCAGAAGCACCCGCTGCTGGTCCATACGGACAATACAAATAATTCCCAATCGACCTCTTATATAACACCGCAAGATAGTGCCATCCCTCGCCTTCCCGCCAAAACGTCTCGCGACCCTCCATTTCCTCATACCGTTGCCACTCTTTCGACTGGCAAAAACGCCCCATTCCACTCTCTTTCATATCATCAATTATACCATACCCACGTTATTTTCGCTCAAGCCCTCACCGTACCGCATAAAAAGGCTCTACAAACTAACCGTAGAGCCCTATCAAAACACAGTCCCCGGCCCTTATATCTATACGCACCCCTACGCACGTCTATAGCATTTCACCGTTTCTTATTTCTTAGCACCTTATCACTTTTTACCCACTTTTCACCCAATCGATTCAAAAACCTTTAGAGACAACTCAGCCGAGAGACCATGTGTTTGATCATATTTTATAACGTGCTTGCTGGAGCTCAAACTCGCAGCTAAAAATATCTTAGCCGCCAGCTTTCACCCCATTTTTTGTCTAAATGACAAAACAGAATTAGCAACAACCTCTCCATTCTAGCGCACCTTCTCTATAAAGTCAAGCATTAGCACTTTCCACCCCTAATGAAAACCCCGAAGCAAATTCTCCGGGGTTATTTGAATAATTTGCCCTGACTCAGGGCTTTCGATCGAGATTTCTTACGATTATTCCTGATCCCATCGCGACCCATAGCTCATGGCCACTCACTTGTGTAGACCGTTAGGACCAGTACATTATGAGCGGGGGAGATCTATCCCTCAATATGAAGCCATGCTTATGTCTACCACGCCGTCTATATCTTCGCAAAATTTGCGCAGATACCATGGAAACTCTATCGTAAGCAATCCACTTGAGAGGAGCCTTTGGCTCCCGTGGCCGTTCGTCTTCACCAAAGACTACAACCGCAGTGATTAGGACCACTATCGCCCACATCATCACCATCAATAAGTAAATCGCATTCTTCTCCATCCTGCCCCCTGGAAACTACCGGGCGTCTCACTGTCGCGCCACTAGGTCGCGGGTCACGACAGCGAAAGCAGACACTCGGCTCTTATTCAGTTTTCTATTATCTGATTATCCTGTCATAGGCGGACCCTTCCTTCCGCCACATACTGTGTCATCAGCTGCTAAAACAAATACTGCCGGGTTGTCACTGTTTGTACGCACCATGCAACCCACTATGGGATCCTCTTTCCTACGTAACTGTCGCAATCGCGATCACTCTCCTTTCAAGCATATTTCTCGAGCAACAAAGAACGTCAGCTCTACCTCTGATATATCGGCAAACGCTGACTCTTCCATTATACTGCCCCCCCCCCCAGATGTCAAGAGTTTTCCACAATTTCCAGATTTCCGCGCCCAACCCATCCCAGGGCTCACCGAATCCCCACCCGCGGCATAATGTCTAGGCTATAAGGATCGGTCGGCTCCACCCCTGAAATTATCTCAAAATATGCCGCCGCCCCCACCATCGCCGCATTATCCCCCGCGAGCTTCAAGTCAGGGAAGAACACCTGTATTTCTTGAGGTCGCACCGGCTCGAAATCACTAGCAGGTTTAAACTGAGCAAGAATGGTGCTTTTAGGAGGCATTACGCTGGGCTGTGCCGGGTCGAAATCACGGCCCTCCGTAGGAGGGATCCGATTTCGAGAGGCACACCCATGCTGACTGGAAGCACCATTCTTGCTTAATTTAAGCCTTTCTAGCGCCTTCTCCCGCAAAACCTTATTCGCACTCACCCCACCCGCCAGAACCACCGTCTTGGCCTCAGAATGAACTTTCAAGGCCATCTCAAGCTTATCCAATAATACATCTACCGCTGTCTTCTGGAACGAAGCCGCAAAATCCGCTTTCTGCTGCTCGGAAAGTTTACTAGCAAGCTCATACGAAGGTGTCGAAATTGGCAGCCCCAATTCGGCCTGTACGGCCCTCAAAACGGCAGTTTTCAACCCAGAAAACGAGAAATCCAATCCTCCCACTTTTGGATGTGGTAATTTATACCGCAATGCGTCGCCACCATCTGCACACCGGGCAATACTCGGCCCACCCGGATACGGCAGCCCCAAGATCTTCGCCACCTTATCAAAACACTCCCCCACCGCATCATCCCGCGTCGTTCCAATAATCTCAAACTGATTATGATATGGCATATAAATAATCTGCGTATGCCCACCACTCACAACGAGCGCCACAAGAGGGAACTGCGGCAAACCACGGCCCTCCGTAGGAGGGATTCGGTTTTGAGAGGCACACCCATACCGAGCAAGAAGAACATTACCTTCCGCACTCCTGAGCCAATTCGCATATATATGACTCTTCAAATGATGTACCGCATATAATGGCTTTCCCCACAGTATCGAGAGCGTCCTCGCCGTCAACGTCCCAATCAATAACGATCCCAGCAACCCCGGCGCATAAGTCACCGCAATCGCGTCAATCTCCTCTTTTGTTACCCCCGCGTCCTCTAGCGCTTTTTTCACCACCGGCAAAATCGCCTCTAGATGTGATCTCGCCGCCACCTCTGGTATTACTCCACCATATTCCTTAAAAATGTCAATCTGTGACACCACCACATTGCTCAAAATTTCCACCCCATCTTTCACCACAGCTGCCGCCGTCTCATCGCACGACGATTCTATCCCCAAAATCAACATAATGTCTCTATTATACCATAATTTATCGTCTACGTCACCCACTTGTCTTTTTACGCAAAATCCACTATACTAAATTCAAATTATCTATTATCTAAGGAGTTTTCTCATGCAAGAAACCAAACCAACCACTATCAAATCCGCTATTGCCGCTGGCCTGCTCGGTCTTTTCCTTGGCCAATTCGGCGCCCACGACTGGTACCTCGGCGACAAAAAGAAAGGCCTCATCCACGTCCTTTTGTTCGCTGGTAGCTTCGTCGTTATTATGCTTTCTTCAATCGTCACCGCCATCGCTTTGTACAGCGGCATCGGTTTCATTTCTGCCGTCTTTGGCTTCCTCGCTGCTATCGCCTATCTCGTCATGATGGCTAACGGTATCTGGGGGCTCGTCGAGGGCATCATCATCCTCGTCCAAGGTGACGCTGGCCTCGCTGCCAAAGGTTACGCCGTTGCTGGCGCTACTGCTCCAGCTGCCACCCCAGCCGAAGAACCTGCCAAAAAATCCGAAAAACCAGCCAAGGCTGACAGCAAAAAGTCTGACAAATAATCAGCCCAGCTAGAACTCAAAATACCCCCTCCCTTGAGGGGGTATTTTGAACTATTGTGTTTAGGGAATATAAAGTCTGACAGGCCTTATATTTTCACACCCAGATAGTTCAAAAGACCATATCCGCGTCTGTCGGCACCATCTCGACAAATTCTTTCACCTTTTCGCCCACCTCATCTACTCCGCTCAAAGAACTTCGCCACTACGCCTCACCTCGCATTTCACCGAGAATTTTCTCTGCCACCTTGATGTCTTCAAATTCATGCGGTCCGTCCCCGCGCAAAATCGTCTTCTCGTGCCCCTTACCGAGAATCAACACCAAATCGCCCCTCCGCGCCATCATAAGCGCCCTGCGAATCGCCTTCTCCCGGTCCAGCTCAATCATCAAATTCTCACCTCGCACCTTGCCTACCTTCTCCGCCCCCTTCGCAAACATCTCTGCAATCTCCGCCGGATCCTCGTCACGCGAATCATCCTCAGTAATAATCACCATATCACTATACCGCCCCAAAATCTCCCCCCGCGGCTCCCGCGTCCCGTGATCTCTCCGCCCCGCACCCCCATGCACACTAATCACTTTACCTTCCACCGTACCAAGCGATTCGAAAACTTTCTCTAGCGCATCTGGTTGATGCGCATAATCCACAATCACCGTGAAATCCTGTCCGCACTTCACGTCCGTCATCCGCCCCTCAACATTATCCAGCGCATGAACGCCCCGCTCAATTTCTTCGTCCGTCAACCCCACTCGCTGTCCTACCGCCACCGCCGCCAGGGAATTATACACATTGAATCTCCCCGGCACCTGTGTTTCAATCTTTATATCACCACATAAATATTTTACACCAGTCGACAAAAGTTCCACCTCTGTAGCACGCAACTCTCCCTGCCGAATTCCGTAAGTTTTTATATCACCATGCGCATATTTTCTCACAGAATCCGAGAACCAGTCTGCACTCGGATCGTCGGCATTTATCACCCCAAACCTCGCCTTTTTAAACAATTTCAACTTCGCCACCCGGTATTTCTCGAACGTCTTATGATAATCCAAATGCTCCGGCGTCAAATTCGTAAACACCGCTATCTCGATCGGCACCCCCAAAATCCGCGACTGGCTCAGCGCATGCGAAGTCGTCTCTAACACCAAATATTCCGCCCCCGTCTCCTGAATTTTGCGCATCCGCTCGTTCAGAATCCCCACACTCTCTGTCGTCATATGCTCAATTTGCGGCTCAATTTCCTCCACCCCCCAACCAATCGTCGTCATCACCCCCGTCCGATGCCCCGCCTCATTCAACATTTTCCAGATAAAAAAGCAAGTTGAAGTCTTTCCATTCGTCCCCGTCACCGCAATCACCTTTATTTTTTTTGCTGGCCAGCCGTTCTTCATCCCCGCCCGCACCGCCTGCAAATAATGCCACGGCTTCACCAGGGAATTATACCCCGGCATCTTCTCCACTTCGCTCTTCAAACTCATGTTTTTATTATATCACGCCACCAACTTCGCCGTCCCCGATTCGCACTTTGAACGAAAAGGACGCCCGAAGCGATAGTAGTTCTTAGCACTCAAGTCTTGACAGTGCTAAATCCCTTTGCTATCATAGAGGTGTAAAGGAGTTATTTATGAAGCTAAAACCTCTCTCAGATCGGGTCGTAGCCCAAAAAGACCAGCCCGAAACCACCACTAAATCCGGCATTTTGCTAGGCGAAGCCAAAGAAGCTCCCGCCTACGCCGTCGTCGAATCCGTCGGACCCGATGTCAAATCCATCAAGCCCGGCGACAAAATCGTCTACAAAAACTATTCCACCACCGACGTCAAACTCGACAACACGGATTACATCATCGTCAAAGAAGAAGACGTCCTCGCAACCTTATAACCCAACTAGTAACTGCGTTACAAGTTCACCCACAAAATAACAGATGTTATTTAGCACATTAAATCATTAATTAACCGGTTATAGGCTGCTTTTAGAATTACTTCTGAAGGATATAAAAGTGTCGTACCAATTCTGCGCTTTCAATTTTAACGGAAGTCAGCGCGGCCCCATCCGCGGAACTTCCGTGCCCTGTAAGGGAAATTGAAAAGAAGAATTGACGTACGACACTCCCTTCCGAAGAAGTAATTCTAAAAGCAACTTATAACCACTTAAACAAGGAATTATTATGGCAAAGAAAATCTTTTATGCCGACCAGGCTCGCGACAAAGTCCTCTCCGGCGCAAAACAACTCTACGACGCCGTCAAAGTCACCTTCGGTCCTAAAGGTCAAAACGTCGTCATCGAGAAATCCTACGGCGCTCCCACCATCACTCACGACGGTGTCACCGTTGCCGAAGCTGTCGATCTTGGCTCCACCGAAGACAACCTCGGCGAGCAAATTGGCGCTAAACTCATCAAATCCGCCGCTCAAAAGCTCAACAAAGTCGCCGGTGATGGTACTACTACTGTCACTGTCCTCACCTATAATATCCTAGCCGAAGCCAACAAGCTCATCGCTGCTGGTGTCAACCCTATGGAGCTCCGCAAAGGAATCGAAGACGCTGGTGCCGAAATCATCAAATCTATCGAAAAATCCGCCGAAAAAATTGAGGGTGACGACCAAAAAGTCGCCGAAGTTGCTTCTATTTCCGCCGGCGATCAAGAAATCGGCAAGCTCATCGCTGATGTCATCAGCAAAATCGGCAAAGATGGCGTCGTCACTGTCGAACAAGGCCAAGGCCTCGAAATGGAGCAAGAAATCGTTGAAGGCTTCACCTACGACAAAGGCTTCTCTTCACCATTCTTCATCACCGATACCAACCGCCAAGAAGCCGTGTTCGAGAAACCCCTCCTACTCGTCACCGACAAAAAGATCTCTAGCGCCAGTGAACTCATCCCGCTCCTTGAGCAATGTGCCCAGGCCGGCAAAAAAGATCTCGTCATCATTGCCGAAGAGGTTGAAGGTGAAGCCCTTTCCGTCCTCGTTCTCAATAAGCTCAAGGGTGTCTTTAATACTCTCGTCCTCAAAGCCCCATCTTTCGGTGATCGCCGCAAAGAAATTATGGAAGATATCGCTATTTTGACCGACGCCACCGTCGTTTCCGCCGACAAAGGCATGAAGCTTGAAGAAGTTGGCCTAGAAGTGCTCGGCTCTTGTGGTAAAGTTATCGCCACCAAAGACGAAACCACTATTATTAAAGGCGCCGGTGACAAGAAAGCCGTCGCCAGCCGCATCGAGCTTATCCAGAGTCAAGCCACCCTTGCCAAATCTGATTACGAGCGCGAAGAGCTTGAAAAACGTGCTGCTGCTCTCCTTGGCAAAGTCGCCGTCATCAAAGTCGGTGGCGCCTCCGAAACCGAAATCGACGAGAAAAAGTTCCGCGTCGACGACGCTGTAGCTGCAACCAAAGCCGCCCTCGCCGAAGGCATTGTCACCGGTGGTGGTGTCACTCTCGTCAATCTCGCAGCCAGCCTCAAAACCGATAGTGATGGCGCTAAAATCGTCAAACGCGCCCTCAGGGCCCCATTCATTCATATTATGGAAAACGCCGGTCTTAATTCACAAGCTCTTCTCGCCGAAGTCGAGAAAGCCAAACCTGGCCAAGGCGTCAACGTCATGACCCCAGAAAAAGGCCTTATCGACCTCAAAAAAGCTGGCGTCATCGACCCCGCCAAGGTCACCAAGGAAGCCGTCCAGATGGCCACCTCTATCGCCGCCACCGCCATCACCATGGGTGCTCTCATCGTCGACATCCCCGAGAAGCAACCCGCCACTCCTGGTGCCGACATGGGTGGTATGTACTAATACTTAAACCCATCAGCACAAAATATAGCCCCACCAGGGGCTATATTTTAATAGGAGGAATCGAGCACTCCTCCCACCTATTGTTTTTTTACATCATAATAGTTTGACGCACTTTACCAGACTACAAAAAACCTCCCCACAAGGGGAGGAATTTTGTTGCGCAAAGTAGAATGAGCAACGCAATAACTCAAAATAACAAGTTAGAGTGACATTTCGTCGATACTATTGATGAGGTACAACAACGAATCCGCACGCACCTTGTCGTCGCGAATCTGACGTGCCGCCTCATAAGCTGGTGCAATCACCGCTTTGTCGCGCATTGAAGTCAACATTTCCTGATAAAGCAAGAAACGCTTCTCTGGCTCAACTTCCACGCGATCCATGATTGGGAATAGCTCCTTGAGAGCAGCTTCCTTTACTTTCGAAATGTCAGACGAACCACCATAGCTCATTCCACCACGACCATAACCACCCATCTGTGGCATGCTTGGCATCTGTGGCATCACTGGCTGTGCAGGTTGCGCCGGCTTTGGTGCTGGCTGGGCAGCAGGCGGCATCATTGCAACCGGAGGCTGACCAGCTGGAGCTGGAGCAGCTGGCTTCGCGCCACCACTCTTCTGAGTGATCTCGTCGATCGCACGCTGCAGATCATTGTCTTTATTACGGGTTTGGTTCATATTTCCCACCTTTTTATTAAATTAACCTATCGTATGAATCCCATTATATCACACTAATGTTTAAATACGCAAGAACTTTATCAACTTATCCAACAAATCCATTTCCACCGGTTCCATCGGCAATCTTGCCCCAAAAGCATCCACAATTTCTTCACCCTGTGCCTCTGGAAAATACACTGTCATTCGTGGCGAAAACCGCTTGCGCGGTGTCAGTACAATCGCAAAATGCCCCTCTTCTTGCAAAATCCCGAACGCCTTAAATTCCTCATAATCCCGCAAGTTATCCCCTTCGCTAATCCCCCTATCCGACAGGGAATAACGCAGCAGGCGCGGCGGTCGCATCACATAAATCACCAATGCAACAATCGAAAGCACCACTACAGCCAAGAACGTCCACCATTGCAACCAAACTGAAAGAGCCACTAGCAAGATTCCCACTACCGCCAGCCCTACATACCACCAGCCAGTCTTATCCCGTACTATATATTCTTCCGCTTCCCAGCTAATCGCCGCTGGTACTTTCTTCGCATTCGCTACCATAAGCCCATTATATCACACTTTCCGAGAACCAGTTCCAACCTATGTTATAATATACCTATGAACACCCCCCCCCAGTAGCTCTTATTACCGGTGGTAGCCGTGGCATCGGGCGCGCCATCACCACCGAATTCGCCAATCGTGGCTACAATTTAGTCATCAACTGTCTCCATTCTCTCGACCAAGCCAACTCTCTCAAATCTGCCCTCGAGTCAGAATATCATATTCGCACCACCGTCATCCCTGCCGACATCAGCAAAGAAAACGAAGTCAAATCCCTTGTCGAGCAAACACTCACCACCTTCGGCAGAATTGACGTCCTCGTCAATAACGCCGGCATTGCTATCGACAAAGAATTCGCCGACCACACAGTCGAAGATTGGGAAAATACCCTCGCTACCAACCTCATCGGTCCATTTCTTACCAGCCAAATCATCGGGCCCCTCATGCGCGAACAGGGAAGCGGCAAAATCATCAACATCTCCAGCACCAACGGCATCAACTCTTTCTTCCCAACCAGCGTCGCCTATGACGCTTCGAAAGCCGCCCTCATCAACCTCACTCACAATCTCGCTATTGAATTCGCACCGAATATCAACGTCAACGCTGTTGCCCCCGGCTGGGTCAACACCGAGATGAATCACAATCTCCCCACCGACCTCATCACCGAAGAAACCGCCAAAATCTATAAAGGCCGCTTTGCTGAGCCCTCCGAAATTGCCAAGGTCGTCGCCTTCCTCGCAAGCCCCGACGCCGACTTCATCAACGACGAAGTCATCAAAGTCGACGGCGGCTACAACGGTTGAGAACTCTACCCCGATCAGCACCCCCAACTACAATCGTATTAATGAATGGCCTCTCCAGTTCCTGCGTATTGGTTACTATAACATTTCCTACGGCAATCCTCGCCTCGCGTACGACGTCTAGCATCTGGTGGTCTGATACGGCTGGTTCCGCTACCCACGGGCGCTACCTGGATACGGGTACCGGTGGTGTCTACGCCCAGTATAGCAATTGGCGTGGCTACGGCTTTGCTTTGCGCGGAGTAGCCAGGGGCTTGCGATATTTTTCGAGAGCATAAAGACTTGGGCGCGCGCCCCGGAGCGCAGCTCGAGAAAAATCATTGCAAACCCACTACTCTGCGCTGCACCCCAACTTGTAACGCCGTTACAAGTTCAACTTACAAATAACGGAGATAGTTCCAACACTAAAATCGCTTGATTAGCCAAAAAAATAAAAATAACTATGCTGACGCATAGCGATTTTTATACTCCTGGCGGAGGGTGGGAGAAAATGATCTCGCTACACTCAATAACGAACTCGAGTTCAAATCTCCCCGCTTCTTTTACCAAAGAAGCAAAAATCGTCACGCATGCGTGACAATTTTTCCTTCCTGGCGGAGGGTGGGAGATTCGAACTCCCGCTCCAGGTCTCCCCAGACTAACGATTTAGCAAACCGTCCCCTTCAGCCACTTGGGTAACCCTCCTTGACTTTCTCATTATAGCACATTTCTCCCTAAAACACTATTTTTACTACTTTTATACAGCGTTTCCCAACTTATTTGTCAAAAATCTTCCACAGTAGTAGAATATACCTAGTAAATAGAGGGAACAACATGCCAACTAAGATCTACTACAAACACACTCGCGTTCAGCACGCTGACATTCCATACAGTTTCAAGTGCGAAAACTGCGCCAAAGACAGCGGCCCACTCAAGGCTCACATCGTCGGCCAAGAAGCCGTCTATAACAGTAATTTCAAGACCATTGATGACGAACGCACCAAGAGACTTGAGGAAGAGGCTCATAAAAATCTCGTCAAAAAAGTCAACAACATCCACAACGACGTCACAAACAAAAATATCTATTCTACGGATTTTAGTGACAAATGCCCTCATTGCGAAAAACCACAATCTTGGGGCATCAGTGGCCTCAAAAAAGAGCGCTTCAACACCCCAATTGTTATCTTCCTACTTGGCCTCATCGTCTTCATTATTGCCCTCATCGGGCACTACTACGACGAAAGCATGGATTATCTAACCCTACCAGTCGTCTTCGGTATTTTCGGCGTTTTCATTGCTGCCGCCTTAATCGTTCTTATCTATAACTGTATCAAGATCAGCAAGAAGTCCAAAGCAACCTCTGCAAACGGCGCCCAAAACATCCCCAAAATTGAATGGGACAAAGTCCAATCCCTACTCAATGAAGCCGAACTCAAAGCTAAATAATTCGATTCAAAACTAACAGCCAGATACGCCTCAAGGGTACAAATTATATAATAATACCCCACTTTTAGAGATTTTATGATATAATTATACCTATGAAGAAGTCTATCAAATTTATCATCGCAATTGTCGTTGCTATTGCCACCGCCGTCATTCCGTGCGCTGGTCACGTTATGGCCTCCAATAGCATTCAAGAAGGCGCCGAAGCCGCTCGCGCCGAAGGCATGCCTGCCGAACTAATCGGAGATGGTGGCGTCATCAATCAATTCACCAATATCGTCCTCTATATCGTCGGCTTCATCTCCGTCGTTATGTTGATTTGGGGAGGCATCCGCTATATCATCTCTGGCGGTGACAGCAAAAAAATCACCGACGCCAAAAACACCATTCTCTATGCCATCCTCGGTCTCATCATTGTCTTCTTTGCTTACGCAATCGTCAATTTCGTCCTCAACGCCATCGGTGCCCAGACCACTCCAGAATCCGCCGAACAAGCTTCTCTTTTTCTCACTCAGTTCATCGCCTAACCCTTATCTCCAAGTAAAACGGCATTCCTTAACCGGAATGCCTTATTTTTACCATTTCATCACGTATGTATACGCGGGCCATCAAAAGATGAGAAATTACTAAAGTCCCCACCATGACAGCAATCACCACACGTGACACTACGCTCCATATCGGCAATCGCAAGAACGCCAACACTGTTACTGTAATTGCCAACATCAACGAACTTACCCGACAGACCTTTAATTCCAGCTTTTTAGCCCATTTTTCCAGCCGTACTACCTCATCCTGCGACAAACGATGCCTAATCGTGTCCAACCAGTTCAAAGCCTGCCACCGCCAAGTCGCTTCTACAATATCTCTCAGCATCGCCATATAAACCAGCCCAATCGCTGCTCCTATCACAACACCTACCGACACCCCTCTTTGACCTATCAGTATCACGCCAGACACCGCGTACAACATAAACACTATTGGTACTACCAGCTCAAAATATCCTGCCAGCCACCTAGTTTTTCGTTGCCAACTCTTTGCTTCCATCACCATGCCCCCTTTTTTTGATAGCTAAATTATCAGGTTCTAGCCCTTTTCCGAGCTCAATGCTTAGCCTTTTCAGACCCTATCTTTTCATTATATCAAACTTTATCATTTTTGTCAATACCTACCCCTATCACCGCCCCCATCACCTTTGTTGCACCCGCCTCCCGTATCACTCGCTCTACTGCTTTCATCGATGCCCCCGTCGTCCATACATCGTCTAATAACAAATAATACTTTCTGCTATCCACTCCTTGCGAAACCTTGTATGCTCTTTCCGCTTGCTCCCGCCGCTCCTTCACCTTCTCCCCCACCTGTACCGTGTCTACCACCCGTGTTAATACCTGCTCACATTTCCACCCCCGCTTTTTCGCCAATTTTCGCGCCAGAATCAACGTATGGTCCAATCCACGCCGCCTCACGTGCTTACCAATCGTCGGCAAGGGAACTACCACTACCTCCGCCCCTTCTGGTAGTATTTTCGCAAGATCCGGAATCACTTCGTTCAACATCTCTGCCAATACCTCGCCTATCGCTCTCACCGACTCATACTTGAATTCCGACACCAATTTTTTCAATACACCCCTCCTCCACCCCACCGCCCATAGCCCCAACAACTCCGTTTCGCAATTCGGACATTTTACCAATTTTCCGCCATTTTCATAACTTTGTGCAACTACCATACGACAAAGCGGGCAAATCGCTTCACGTTGCTCTTTATTGTAAATTTTACAACGTTCACACAGTACCGCTCCTGTATGTCCACAACCCCTACAAGAGTGCGGTGCAACTAGGTCAATCAGCCTCCATTTTGTTGTATTTTTTACAACGAACTCCATAATTACTATTGATTTTACTACAAATAACCTTTATAATAAAGCATAACAACATAACGGAGGTAAATTCAAGCAATGGCACGTACAAATGATGCCGATATGCTGATGGAAGATGACTTAGCAAGTTTCTTCGTCGACGAGACCGAACCGGCTCCTGTCGCCGAACGCAAACCCGCTAGGACCAATGTTGCAGAACCATCAGACCCGGATACAACTGATGGGTGGGACGAAACTGACGATTTTCCTGGACAGCTCGCTGTAGATGTCTACGAAACCGCCGACAAACTTGTGGTAAAGGCACGCACGGCCGGCATTTCCAAGTCCGACCTTAATGTTGCTATTTCCGACAATATTTTGACTATTTCAGGCGTATTGAGCGGCGGTGAAGACGAAAACACCACTGCTTGGCATATTCAGGAATGTTACTGGGGCGAATTCTCTCGCACTATCGCACTTCCTGTTCCAGTCAAGGAAGAAGAGGGTAGCGTCAAGGCTGAACTCAAAGATGGCGTGCTTACCATCATGTTCGAAAAAGAAATTCTTGACGCACCAAAAGTCATCCCGATCAACTAATCCGGTCTGGCAACAATCACCAAATCCCCCGCATCCCGGGGGATTTATCATATCACACCATTATCTTCTAGGATCCGATCGTACATCCCCCCAAACACGACTATTCACAACTTCACAACCAAAAGCTCCCCGCAATAACGGGGAGCTTCTAAAGACAGGGAACTATCTATCCAATCTCTACATCCTTCAAGTCCAAGACCAGACCATTTTCTTCACCGCCCTTCTTATCGTCCTTCCCACCACTACCAGTAGAACCTGAGAAAACCGAAGTCAAGATGAAATTCACTACCGCAAAAGCTAACAATGCAACCATCATACCAACCACCCCGTATAGAATCGTGTTCTTGGCTTTCGCCACTTTCCCCGCATCCCCTTGCGAAGTCAAGTATGAAACACCCCCAACGATAATCACCACCACAGCCACGATACCAATTACCCCAAGTACCACGTTGATAATCTTATTCACAGTGTCAAACAAATTATTTGCCGAGTTCTCAGCCGCAATGTTACATCCAGCTAGAGTCGTTGCATCAGGATTCACGGATCCTTCTGGACATGATACCGCCATCGCATTATTCTGGAATAGTAGCCCACCCAAGCCTACTATCGCCAGCGCTCCCGCCACCATCAAATGTTTCAATCTCATTTGCCAGACCTCCAATTCGTCACTCAAATTTAAGCGAATACACTAGTGAGGACGAAGTTCACGATTGCAAAGGCAAGAATTGCCACAATCAAACCAATCACACCGTAAAGAATAGTGTTCCGAGCGCGAGTAACTTTTGCTGCATCACCTTGTGAAGTGATGAAGGAAATACCACCCATGATGATCATCACCACCGCCACGAAACCGACAATACCAAGCACCACGTTGATAATAGTGCCGAGCATCGTCATCAGGTTATTGTCTTTACCCTGAATGTTGCTATACTGCGAACAACCATCAAGCGAGTTAGCAGTCTTGCCATCTGGGCAAATCACTGTTGCCGATACTGGCGAAGCAGTTGCCACGCACCCCAGCCCCAACACAGTCACAAAAGCCGCTACCGCGTTTAGTATTAGTTTTTTCATAGGTTCTCCCATTTATTTTCTAGATTTACTACCCCCATAGTACAACACCAAGCCAATTTTGTCTAGTATTTTTCGTTTACGATTAACTCGGGCTTGGCAAGTTAGCCGTCACGAACGCTACAATCGCAAACGCCAGCAGTGTCACTGCCAGCCCCACCAAACCATACAAAATCACATCTCGCCCCCGTTTTGCCTTGCTCGGATCCCCCTGCGCGGTCAAGTAGGTAAACCCGCCGTACACCATCACCCCTACCGCAATCAGCCCCACCGCCGACAGTATCAAGTTCAGCCCCGTGTTCGCCACCTCATCCACTTTTTTGTCCTCGTTGCACCCCGCCAACTCCTTCATATCATCCGTTGCGCTGCTATCTGAACAAATCGTCGTATCCGCATGTGCTCGCCCAGTCGTCACCACGCCCACCCCCGCCAGCATTACCATCACGAGCACCATCGCCGTCACTATCTTTTTCATTTAATCGCTCCTCCTACCGCGTTTATCACTGCACCTGTAATCAGCGCCGCCAAGATCACTATCGCCAGACCAATAATTGCATAAATCAGCTCTTTCTTAGCTTTCTGAATTTTACCTGGATCCCCCTGTGAAACCATGAATTCAATCCCACCCTTGATAATAAATATCACCGCAATCAGCCCCGCCATCGAGTACGCCCAGGCAAAAATGTTCCCAATTCTATTCCAGTTACCGCCTTGCTCCCAGCCCACATTCTTGTCTAGCCCAATAATCACGCTAATCGTATTCACAATCACCGTCGCCCCCATCGCAATAATCGTTCCAATAATTGCATTTGTCAATGTTTTCTTACCCCTCATCGCCTTCGCCGGATCCCCCTGCGACATAATATACTGATACCCCCCATAAATCACAAACCCCATCGCAATATACCCAATCGCTAGAAACAGATCAAATAGAATATTCATCGCAATCTTCCAAACATACGCCGGAATCGCATCCCCGTCCGCTGGCGCCTGAATATCACCACCCGCACATATTGTTACCCCGTTCCCATCATCGTAGTACCACGGCCGCATCCCCAGGAAAGTGTCCGTACACCCCGCCGCGTAGGTCGGCGCCGCCTGCAAGCTAAATATCCCTACCATCAAAGCCCCCAGAATCACCAAAATTTTCCGTTTCATACCCCTATTTTAACACCTTTTACCCAATTTGACGATAATGAAACACCTGTCCCCTATAACTTTTTTGCTAAATCATATCTTTTATGCTTATTACCTCATATTATGGTATTGACTTTTTTAGCCATGTGTGCTATTATGGAATCATACCCCTCTTCCAGAGGTCATACTCTGTCGAGGGTCTTTGAGAAGGTGTTTATGAAAAAAATTATCCTCAAAATTTTACCCGCATTTTTGCTGATTTTCAGTACCTTTTTGACGCCATTAAATACTTACGCTGAACCCGGCGATGAAGCCAACACAGAAGAAACCCAGGACGAAAATACTGAAGAAGGTTCTGAAGGGGAAGAAGAGAAGGAAGAGGAAGAAGAAACCAAAGACATCTGTGCCGAAAAAACTGGCCCACTCTCTTGGATTGTCTGTCCTAGCACCGGCCTTATCGCCACAATCACCGACGAACTCTACGTCGCTATCGAAGATCTGCTCGTAGTCCAGCCTCTGCCTCTCCCCGTCTCTAACGCACTCACATCCGATGACGAATCATCTTCAGGCGACAAACCAGTCCTCGGTACCACTATGAACACCTCCCCTATCTATCTCGTCTGGCAATACGCTCGCAACATCACCAACATTATCTTTATTATCTTCCTCATTATTACAATTTACTCTCAGCTTACCGGTGCTGGCATTAACAACTACGGTCTTAAGCGCATCCTACCCCGCCTCATCATTACTGTCATTATGGTCAACCTCAGTTACATCATCTGCGCTCTAGCCGTCGATGTCAGCAATATCATCGGTGGAAGCCTCCGCGATTTCTTTACCGAAGTCGAGAACAATATCATCGCGGGCAGTGCCGACACTGCCGCTTTCCAAGACATCTCTCTTGATGGCGTCCTCTCTACTGTTCTCACTGGTGGTAGTATTGGCCTTATCGCCATGAGCGCCGTCGGTGGTCCTGGCTACGTTTTCTTCATGCTTCTTGTGGTTGTTATCGGTGCCATCGTTGCAGTCGCCTCTGGTCTTATTACTATCGCTGCGCGCCAAGCCCTCGTCTCACTCCTTGTCATGATCGCACCACTAGCCTTTGTTGCTTATCTCTTACCCAATACAGAAAAATGGTTCACTCAGTGGCGCCAACTTTTCACCCGCATGCTCGTCTTCTACCCACTCTTTAGCTTCCTCTTCGGGGCTTCACACTTGCTCGGCTTCGCCTTACTAGCTTCTGCTACTTCACCGGCCGGCATTATTCTCGGCATTGCCGTACAAATTTTCCCACTATTCTTCTCTTGGGGACTCATGAAAATGTCTGGTACTATTCTTGGCAACCTTAATGCTGGCATCCGCAAACTCGCTGCGCCTCTCCAGCGCGGCGCAACAGGCTGGGCTCTCAGTCATGCCGAACAACGTCGCCAAAATTACATCGCCAATAGCCCGACTACTGGTGCCCATCTCCGCCGTTATCTTGATACTCGCCAAAAAGCCCGTATGCTCGACACCGAAAATTCTGCCAAAATCCGCGAAGGCCTCGCTACTGAGCGCGCTCTTCAGATCAATACTTCTTGGCTTGGTCTCGACGAAGATGGTAACGCTATTTATAGTCGCAATCCGAATCGCTATACTCAGAACGCCAAACGCGCCAGCATCATGGAAACCCGCGTCACTACCGCTATGGCCGACCATAAAAGCACTCTATCTGCTTATGGTCACCATTTCAAAGATCATATCAACACTAACGCTATCAATCGTGACACCGCTCGTGCTGTTGAAGCAGCTATGGTGCAATCATACCGTGCCAAGAACGAGGCTCAAGCCGATGAGGATATGATGCTTGATACTTACCTCAAGGCTGTAGCCCAAGGTCCTGGTTCCTATGATTATAATCGCCTTGTCAAAAACGCCGGTGGTAGCCTTGGTGCAAAAGGTGAAGCCTCAGTCATGGGCCAGGTTATTGTCGCAAACTCCATGACAGAAAATCGCCGCCGCACCGAAGCTCGTATCGTCTTCACTAAGTTCCCAATCTACAAGCCCGACTTCCGTGGTTTCTTGCTCGATACAGCCCACGTCAACGATGATGGCTTTGAAACCGACGAATATGGCAATGTCCTTGAAGACGAGTATCACCACCTCAAACCTGGTGCTAAACATCAACAATGGCAATATTACATTGGCCGCAGCAAAGTTGATGGCCACGAGATTACCAAAGACGAATATGACCGCCTTAGCGACGCTGAACGCGCTACCTACACTCGCGTCAAATACATCGATATCAAAGATGCTCTTACTGGTAGCACTGTCCAACGTGTCTATGACGATGATGCTGGCTACATGAAAGAGCTACTTAGCGACGACATTCTCATTGGCGATCCTCTCAATACCGACCGCTACATGGCTCTCATTGGCTCTGGCGACGAATCTCATGCTCCTGGTCAACTTTATAAATACCACAGCACCATTTCTACCAACATGAACACTTCTGGTTACAAAGTC
This sequence comes from uncultured Candidatus Saccharibacteria bacterium, assembly GCA_948851665.1. GTDB lineage: Bacteria > Patescibacteriota > Saccharimonadia > Saccharimonadales > Saccharimonadaceae > Nanosyncoccus. Next base: position 72,582 of record CAQOWG010000001.1, on the reverse strand, counting down.
CACGACGCTACTATGACTCCAATGGTGACTGCTCAAGCCAATATGGGCTACATCAACTCGCTTCCTCACCTTAACCTCGCCCGCCTGCAAAGTTACAACGTAGCTACCAAACCTGGTCCATTCTTCCAAAACGATGCCCATCATATTGACTCTCTCTTGCGTTGTATCCAGGCCTTCTCCGACGATACTATCTTCTCCAACATGTTCCCAGATGAAGAAATTATGACCTACAAAAACGTCAATGGCAACAAACTCAAAGGCCTCAAGCGTGGTACACTCTATGATGATGAAGGTAATCCATTTGAAGGCTGGATTGAAGTTGGTCTCCAAAAGATTGCCGAAATGCTTGACGACGGTGATGATGAAGAAGTCTTGCAATATCGCAAGAACTACATCCGTCACAACATCCTTGCCAAAGCTGTTAAGAAAACTATCGGTTTCGCCAATCGCAACCTCACTCCGAACATCCTCGAAAGCCAAAAACCAGACGGTCTGAAAGCTCTCAAAAAGTTCGTCGACACCGCCACCGACCTCGCCCTCGCCAACGAAGACGCCTCACTTGATCCAGATATGCGGCTTGATGATAACGCCCACCTCCTCGATTCTACCGATCCAACCATCCTCAAGCGCAAAGTCAACGCTGTTATCGACGAAGCCCTTGCTCGCTATGGTGACGACGTCGCGCCTACCGCCGCCGAACTTAAAACCTCTAAATCCAAGAGGAGCAATTCCTCTCAACAATCCCGCCAACAAATCGGCGGTAACCGCCTCCGTACCCGCATCGCTAATGCCGCAAATAGCCAGGATCTCGACGAAATCAACCAAAGCATTGCTGCTCTTGAAGCCCTTCGCGATGAGCTAGAATCCTACAACTCCACTACTGACTCCGAAAATATCGCCGAAACCATCATGGGTTGGGCTGACTGCCTTAGCCTCTCCCAACTCTCCGATGAGGCCATGGGTCTCTTCACCGAAACCCCCAGCTTACAACATCTCACCCTTCAACTCCAACAAACCACTGAAGCCTACCTCCACCCACAGCGTTCATCCATCGAAGAAATAATCGAAGATGCTGGATATGATCGTGACAAAGACCCCCAACTCATCACCAAACTTCGTGACGATATCATCAACCTCATCAATATGCGCGCCGACTAGCACGCAAAATACACAAGTTTTTTCCATGCTCCATATATAATATATGCTATAATATACTATATATGGCAACGTACAAAGTCCCGCAGGACGTTGAGGCGGACGATAAGTTATTGGGCCCATTCACCTTTAGACAGTTTGTCTATCTTATGGTGATTCTTGGTCTAGTTTTGGCCATGGTTGGCCTCTTCCAAATTTTCCCACTTCTCGCCATTATACCGGTGCCATTCATTCTTTTCTTCGGTATTCTCGCTTTACCTATCAAAAAAGAACAACCTATGGAAACTTATCTCGCTGCTCTTGTCTCTTTCTATACCAAACCCAAAAAACGCTACTGGATTACTGGTCAAAGCGATTCGACCATTCAAATCACCGCCCCCAAACGCACCGAACCAATCCGTACACGCAATATCACCGAAGATGAAGCCAGTCATCGCCTCTCCTTCCTAGCTGAATTAGTCGATTCCGAAGGTCACGCCATTAAAAACGCCAACACCACCATGAAAGATGACTTCTATGCCGAAGCTATGAACACTACCGATATGTTCGAACGTAGAAATAATTTCGGCTCCAGCAATATCCTCGCTCAGGAAGAAGCCGAACGTCGTGCCGCCGTCATCAACCAAATGCGCGAAGCCATTCAAGCTTCCGAAGCCCAACAACAAACCTCCGCCAATACCAATCCCGTTCATGGCGGACGCGTCATTCAGCCTCGCCAAAACTTTACCAAAAATAATTCCACCGGCCCCACCCCTAATCTTGAATCCCCCACCGTCGTTCAGCCCAATATCAGCCCTCGTAAATCCTCTGATGAAGTATTTATATCATTACACTAAGGAGAAATTATGAATCCACAAACTAACTATTTCGCCCAACCTCAACGACCCGGTCAAGCACCCCCACAGACCACCACACAACAGTTAACTGGTCAACGTCGCGCCATGCAAGCTGTAAATCCTATGCCTACCAACGTCACTGGTGCCGCCGTTGCTCCTGGTTCCAACCCACTCCCCACGCCAGAATCGGCGCCCGCTATGCCTCCTGCCCCTGCCACCTCTGGCACCCCCAACGTTCCTGGAGCTGTCGCCACTCCCCCCGCCCCACAAGCCATTGGCTCTGCCGTCGCCGCCCCCGCTCCCAAAGTCATCGAAAACCCCATCTCCACCCAAGCCACCCTCATGATTTCTGAGCTTCGTGATGGTATCGTCATCATGAAAGACGGCTCTTTCCGTGCCGTTGTCGCCTGCCAATCTATCAATTTCGACCTCATGTCTCAAACCGAACGTGAAGGTGTTGAGTATAGCTACCAAAACTTCCTCAACTCCCTCAATTTCACTATCCAAATCCTAGCTCGCTCCCAGCGCGTTGATATCGGCCCCTATATCGATCGTCTCATCAATATCCGTCGTAATAGTGACAACATGCTTCTTGGTGTCCTTATGGACGACTATATCAATTTCATCGAAACCCTAGCCCAAGAAGCCAACATCATGGATAAATCCTTCTTCATCGTTATTCCATATTATTCCAGCGCCGACGCCGAAAAGTTGGTCACCCAGACCAAAAATCTCTTCCGTGGCTTCAGCAAGAAACCACCCGAAGTTACTCGTATTAATCGCGACACCTACAACAAAGCTATCGATGAGCTCAACAACCGCGTCGAATCCGTTGTTTCTGGCCTCTTCCAAATCGGTATCCAATCTGTTCGCCTCAATACCCGCGAGCTAAGTGAACTCTTCTATAATTTCAATAACCCCGATACCGCCGTTCGCGAACCGCTCGTCGACTTTAGTCAACTCGCCACCACTTATGTACGGAAAGGAGAAAAACCTCATGGCCAAGCGTAAAGACAAAAAAGCCAAGCTCACCGCCGCAGAGATTGCCTTGCAATCTCAAGCCGCCGAAGAAGCCGAAATCCAACAAGCCTTCGCTCAAGGTATAACAACTCTTCGCGACCTTATTTCCCCCAGTTCCATCGAACTCCACGCATCCTACTTCCGTCTTGGCACTAAATACGGCCGCACAATCTACATTTATGGCTATCCTCGCACTCTTTACACGGGCTGGATTTCCTCACTCATCAATATCGACGAGGTTATCGATGTCTCCATGTACATCTATCCTGTCGATACCGCTATTGTTATGAAAAATCTTCGCAAAAAAGTTACTCAGCTTGAAGCGTCTTATAATGTCGATGCCGAGAGAGGTAAAGTCCGTGACCCAGAGCTCGAAGCCGCCATCAACGATGCTGAAGAACTTCGCGATAAGCTCCAGGTTGGCGCCGAAAAATTCTTCCGCTTTGGTCTCTACATCACCCTTTGGGCTGATTCACTGGATGAACTCAATTTTATCCAACACAAAATCGAAACTCTTCTCGGTCAACAAATGATCTTCAGTAAAGTTGCCACTTCCCAACAAGAACAGGGAATGAACGCCACTATGCCTCAGTGCACCGACCAACTTCTCATCCGCCGCAACATGGATACTGGTGCCATCTCCACCTGTTTCCCATTCACTTCTGCCGATCTTACCCAGGAAAAAGGCATTCTCTATGGCGTCAATATGCATAATAATGGTCTCGTTATTTTTGACCGTTTCACTCTTGAAAACGCTAATATGGTCGTCTTCGCCAAGTCCGGTGCCGGTAAATCTTTCGCTGTTAAGCTTGAAGCCGTCCGCTCTATGATGCTTGGCACCGAAATCCTTATTATTGACCCAGAAAATGAATATCAAAAACTCTGTGATGCTGTTGGTGGTAGCTATATTCGTCTCAGCCTCAACTCTGACGTCCGTATTAATCCTTTCGATCTACCAAAAGTCGTCGACGCTGAAGATGCTAATGATGCTCTTCGCGCTAACCTCGTTACTCTTCATGGCCTCTTCCGTCTCATGCTCGGTGGCGCTCAAGCCCCCAACGGCCAAGCCGTATCCGCATTGACCGCCAACGAAGAAGCCGACCTCGACCAAGCCCTCATTGACACTTATGCTCGAGCTGGCATCACTAGTGACCCCGCTACCCACAGCAACACCCCACCCACTATTATTAATCTTTACGATACCCTACTTCATATGGGTGGCACTGGTCCTGGTCTCGCCCAACGCCTCCGTAAATACACCAGTGGCACTTTTGCCGGCATTTTCTCTCAACAATCTAACGTCGACATCAACAACCCCATGGTCGTATTTAATATTCGCGACCTCGAAGATGAACTTCGCCCCGTCGCTATGTATATTATTCTTTCCCACATCTGGAACGTGGTCCGCGCCAAACAAAAACGTCGCATGCTCATCGTTGATGAGGCCTGGCAACTTATGAAATATGACGATTCTGCCAACTTCCTCTTCTCCCTAGCCAAGCGCGCCCGCAAATACTACCTCGGTCTTTCCACTATCACCCAGGACGTTGAAGACTTCATGGCTAGCAAAATGGGTCGCGCTATCGTCGCCAACTCTTCCATGCAACTTCTCCTCAAGCAATCACCTTCCGCCGTCGATGTTCTTTCTGATGTATTCAAACTTACCGAAGAAGAAAAGAAACGCCTCGCTAACTTCCCAGTTGGCCAAGGTCTCTTCTTCGCTGGATCTAACCATGTCCATATCCAAATTATCGCTTCCGAAACCGAAGAAGTACTCATCACTACTAAACCTGGAGAGGTCCAGTAATTTATGACCGCTGCCAGTCGCATCGCTATCGCCACCTCAGCTTTACGCAAAGCTGAACAAGGCGCCATTAGTGGCAAATCCACCGACAGCAAGTCGGGTGGCTCCCTTTACACTGGCTCCGGACGCCCCAATAAAGACAACAAAAAGAGCAATAATAGCAAAAAACTCAAAAAACGTCTTACCTATATTATTCTCGCTGCCGCTCTCGGTGGTGGTGTTGCTTTTCTTGGCAGCTCCAACTCTCTCCTCGCACCAGCCCTTGAGGCACTTTACACTGAAGCTACCGACACTCAATACGCCAGCAACTCTCAACGCTACACTCGCATTATGCGTTATGCTTTATCTGGTGAAGGTTCTGTCACCACCTCTTGGAGTGGTAAAATGCGTTATGGTCGCATGTCGACTGGATTCCAAAAACGACTCGCTAAACAAGGTATCGAAGTTATTGATAGCGGTTCCGGACGTACTTTGCGTTACACCCATACAGACGCCGATGGAATTACTACTGTCAAAGACATAGATGCCGACAATTTCCTCCGCACCTATCAAAACGACGTTGATTTTCGTGACTCCTATGTCACTGCCAAGCGCGGCCGCGTCGCCTCTTTCTTTGACAATGTTGCAGATCGGATTTATAAACACCTCGGGATTAGTCGTAATCTTTTTGATAAATTCAAAGCCACCGGAGATGCTGATGCCGATATGGCTAGATACCGCAAAACCATGTCAGAACGTTTTGAAGGGAACGAAACCAGCAACCGAACCACCACAGCCGACAAAAAGCCCAAAAAAGACCCTGACACAGGCGAAACTATAAAAAATCCCGACACAGGCGAACCCGAATATGAATATTTCAAAGACGATCCTAGTAGTAGTGGTACTTCTTCTAGTCAAGCCGACGCTGAGGCTCAAGCCAATAGTCTTCTCAATTCTATATTGGGCAAAGTTAGCGGCATCGTAAACGCCGGATGTATGGTTATGCAAGTTGGCACCATGATCTCCACCCTCGTCGCCGCCAACGAAATCTACCAGTCGATTAATTATTTTATGGGCCTTACTGAGAATATTAGCAAAATGAAGGCTGGTTATGGCGATGAATCTGCTATCAATGAGGTTCTCAACTTCTTCTCAACCCCCGCTGATACCGAATATACTAACTTTGCAAACGTCAAAGCTTCTGGCAACTGTGACTCCACAGATAATATTAACGACTGCAAAATTTCACTAGGCGAAGATGCCACGGGTAACGAAAGCGGCACCCCACTCGAAGCCAACGGTGTTCAGATGATGCTCGCTTATGCTCCCGCCAAGCAAAGTACCAATGACAGATATTCACTTGAACGCACTGGTAATGCTATTGTTCGCGCCCTTAGTTCTTTTGGCGTAACAATGGTTGGCTGCAATATCGCCAAAATTACCACTAGCGCCATCTCTATCATCGTCTCCCTCACGCCAGCTGGCTTAGCTAAAATCGCTGGCAATATTATGGTTAACGCACTAGTTGGCACTGCTATTAGTTTCGCCGCTTCCGCCTTCATCGGCTTCCTCGTACCAACTATCGCTAAAGCTCTCTTTACTAATGCTTTCGAAAACGCTACTGGCATCCCCGCCGGTGAGCTCTACACTCGTGGCGCCGTCGCCTCTAATACTCGTCTTGGTCGCTCAGGTAGTGGCCAATCTCCATCCTCCGAAGAAGTTGCACTCGCCTATAATAAAACTACCCAGGAGGTCCTCGCCCTTGACGCCGAAATTGACCGCAAAAATCTTAGCCCACTTGATATCACCAATAAAAACACTTTCTTTGGTAATATTGCCTACAATCTCCTCCTGCCCCTCTCGACCACTTCCAGTATAACCAGCACTACCTCATCTATTGCCCGCAGTACTAGCGCTGCTATCGCTTCACTTGTTCCTGGCGTTTCCGCCAGTGGTTCCAATAGTGGTTCCAATTATATGACAACATTTGGTCATTGCGCCCAACTAGAAAGTATTGGCGCAGTCGGCGACATCTATTGCAATCCAATTGTTACCACCGATACCAGTACTATTGATCTAGCACCAGATGACGCCACTTATGAAAGAATTATTTCCTCAAACCTCGATTACAATAATGATAGCTATACCGTAAGGCCTAACAGCCAACTCGATTGGTATATTAAATACTGCGACAACCGCGATTCACCATTTGGAGTATTGGATCAAAATATTCTCTCCTCGATCAACCCAGTCAACCAAACACCAGAAGCAGAGATACTTCAGCCACTAATCAATAGCCTCCCCATTATCGGCGATCTTATGGATATTCGTGGTGCACTAGCTGATATTAGTAATGAAGAATGGGCTACAGGAGCAGTCTGTATTAATAACTCAGCCGAAAATCCTAGATGGGACTCGGAGATCAAGTATTACCAACGCTACGTCGAAGATATGCGCATCCTTGAACAAATGGGAGCCTTTGAAGAAGAGCAACTCGCCGAGGATGGTACTACCACTATTGTCGCCCTCCAAAACCCCGTCAGCGCCGCCGAAGATCGCTACCGCGAAGAATACCCAATCGACAATTCCTACATCGGTTATCTCTCTCGTATCTCTGGTCTTACTAAAGACAATGTCGAAACCGTCCTTGCTCTCGTCGAATATTATAATTATATCGAGCTCTACAACCCAGACACCCGCATCGCCCTCGACAAAAACGAGCTTGCTAATACTTCTAGTGCTGAAATTATTGCCAATCTAGAACACGAAGACATCCGGTTTAAAAACACTAGTATCGTTAATGACACCCCTGAACACACCCTCGCCACCAAACAATATATTGTTTACGCCGATTTGCGTAGCCGCAACTACGTCGCCTAATCGACAACCATCTCTCCATCCCCCACACTCGTCAAAATCACTTGATTATTCTGAAAGTTTTTCACTAAACATTTTTGTCGCGTTTGATCTAGCTCCGAAAACACATCGTCAAGCAAAACTAACGGTTTTTGCCCTAATGTCCGTTCTAATAGCTCCGCTTCAATAAATTTTAATGCTAAAACCGACGACCTAACTTCACCCCGGCTAGCCGATCCATCCGCTTTTACATTATTAAAAATAAAATTATAAGTATCTCGATGTACACCATAACTCGTATGTCCGAGTAGGGAATCACGCTCAAAATTCCGATTTAATCTCTCCAAAAAATCGCTATCCGTCCGAATTTCGCTCTCATATTGTAAAGCAATTTCATCATCATTCTCCGCAATCGACCGATATGTTTCCGTAAATTTACGATTCACCGCTTCAGTCCACTCCTTTCGCTGCTTCACTAATTCCGCTCCATATCTCACTAACATCACATCCCACGCAAATGTATCACTAGGTTGCACCCCATTAGTCTTCAAAAGTTCATTACGCTGCTTTAAGGCCTTATTATAGCGTGCTAACGCCAATGCATACCCATCATTTAATTGACTAAAAAACTTATCAAAATAGTTTCTCCGACTTACCGGACTTGATCCCACTAAGTGCAAATCATCTGGCTCAAACAACACAATCGGGTATTTTGCCTTTTTAGGTAAACGTCGCAACTTTTTATCTTCAACCAAAAATTCTTTCTTCTTTCCATCATAATATGCGACTACTTTTCGTCCATCTTCGTATTCTAATTCCACCCGATAAAACTCCGCCCCTCGTCGCATAATTTCCGTATCCACCGCCCGAAAACTTTTCCCCCTCAATGTCTCATATATCGCCTCTATTACCGAAGTTTTTCCACAACCGTTTTCACCAGTAATTGTCGTGGTATTTTGTCGGCATATTAGCTCAAAATTTTCGTGACTCCGAAAATCTATCAACTTCACCTTTCGGATAATCATTTTACCCCTTTAGTGGCATAATGATATGTATATATCCAGCATCCTGCTCACTTTTTAATACAATCGGATCCAATTTGTTCGAAAATCCCACCTTTACGGTTTTACCTTCTAATACATTCAAAGCGTCTAGCAAGAACCGTGAGTTAAGTGTCACTTTCCCATCCACTTCCACCTCAGTTTTGATTTCCGAATTATTTTCCCCTAATTCATTCGCTACCGAAGCGATAGTAAAAGTCCCATCTTCCGCCTTTGTTGAGCACACTACCGATCCGCCCACTTCTCGCGCAAACAACGCCGCTAATTTTGTCACGCGTACCAATTCATCTCGTTTCAAATCCACTTTAATTTCGCTATCTTTTGGTATTAGTTGTCGATAATCAGGGAACGACCCGTCCACCAATTTCGAAGTTACTTCTACTTCATTCAACCGGAACTTTACTTGTGCCTCATCGAACAATATCTCCACCTCTTCCACATTGTCGTCCAATAAACTCAATACCGCTCTCAGAGATGCCGCTGGTACTACTGCCGCCACCTCTACTCCAACTTTTTCCACCAACTTCCGTTCCGCCAAACGGTAGCCATCCGTTGCCGCCACATAAAGCGTATCATCAGTAGTATTAAAATATACACCAGTCAAAGCTGGCCGCGCCATATCATTACTTGCCGCCACCATTACTTGGGAAAGTCCAGTCTTAAAATCTTCCACACTTAAAGTAAACTTGACAGTCTTACCTTCATCCATACCTGGTAACTCTGGAAAATCATCCGCCAGTGTACCATTCAATACAGAATTATATCTATCTGTCTTTACTGTCACTTTCTCATTTTCCGCAGTTAAAGTTACAGTTTCACCTTTTGGCAAATTTGCCACAAACTCAGCTATCAACCGCGCTGGTACTGTTACCACTCCATTTTTGCTATCAATCACTGACAAATAATCCACTACCGCCATATCCAAATTTGTCGTAGTTAATGATACTCTTTTATCATCCACTCTAATCAAAACATTATTTAAAATCGGTAAAGTCGCTCTTCCTCCTGCCACAACTTTACTTACATGATTTAGTGCTTTTGCAAGTTTTTCTTGTAGAATCTTAATTTCCATCTCTTTCCTTTCTTATCATAAAATAATAGTAGTATTAGTAAGCCCTGTGGAAACTGTGCAAAACTCATATCTAACACCGGTCAACTTATGTGCAAAAGCCCTGGAAAACTTTCCCACAGCCGCACTTAAATTATGGAAAACTTTCCCACATCTAGTGGAAAACTCCAATAACAATACTTTTCCACTTTTTTCTCCACAACTTCTCCGCAAGTTTTTCCGCGCTCTTTTCCACAACTTTTCCACATCACGCATAAAGTTTTTCCTTGATAGAGTTAATTTCATCGCGCAAATTAAAATTTAGTTTCAAATCCTGTTCAATTTTTTTAACCCCGTGCATTACCGTGGTATGGTCTTTTACTCCCACTTCAGTTGCAATTTTTGGCGTACTCATTGCTAAATCTTTTGATAAGATATACATCGCTACCTGCCGCGCGTTTTTAATATGAGACACCCGACTTTTTCCGCACATTTCTTTCGTGGTGAGGCCATAATGCTTTGCTACCTTTTCCACTACTTGTTTAGCTGTTATAGTTTTTGATCGTGGATTAGCCACAACTGGAGCGTAGCCTTCCTTGATTACTTTCAGTGGCGTCATATTTTTAATGTCCGCCATCGCTAATATATGCTCTAATTCACCTTCCAATGCCCGAATATTCGACTTAATGTTTTCTGCAATATATTCAATCGCTTCATCCTCAATCTCCACCCCCTTAAACTCCGCTTTCGATCTCAAAATCGCACAACGATCTTCAAATTGCGGCAATTGTAAATCGTATGCTCCTGCCCAAGTTAAACGCGAAGCTAATCTCTCATCTACCGACTTAATCTGATCTGGTAAGCGATCTGACGTGACTATTATGTGCTTATTGGCTTGATATAGAGCATTGAAAATATCAAAGAACTCTACCTGTGAAGCATCCTTATTCATAATCATCTGAAAGTCATCAATAATTAGCACATCTAGCTTCATGAATTTTTGTCGGTATTCATCTGCCTTCTTTGCTGCTAGAGCCTTGATAAATCCCGAATAAAATTCTGATGTTGGTAGGTATAAAATTTTTAATTTTGGATTTTTCTCCATTAAGGCATTGCCAATTGCTTGAACTAAATGTGTTTTTCCGAGCCCTGGTCCACCATACAAAAAGAATGGATTGAATTTTACTCCCGGATTATCCACGATATTGCGTGCTACACTCACGGCTAGATCATTATTTGAACCTAATACAAAATTATCTAGCGTATAGCGTGGATTCAACCCCGTTGATAATCTACCAGTATTATTCAACCCCACCGATCCTATCCCCATCGATGCTACTCGTATTGGCTCACTTTCCATACGTGGTTTCTTTGTTTTTGTACTACTTGCTACTACGTAGATTAGCTTTTTTACTTCTATATCTTGATGAGATAAAGCCTCTTTAATTACCCCACTAAACTTTGCCTCAAGCTGCTTTACTTTAAAAACATTCGGAGCTCCCACTGTTACTACCCCATCATCAACCGAAATCAGCTCTGTTTCTGGGAACCATGTCATGTATTGTTCACGCGAAATCACCTGTTCAACTTCACTAAGCACACTTTTCCAGACTTCTAGCATAAACCCCTCGGACCTCCTTATTACCCCAATTATACCAAACCCACACCGACTTTTCCACAGTTTTATCTCTATTTCCACATTGTGTTCTAATATGAAACTAGCCTAATAGGGGTAATTATTCCACACTTTTCCACCAAACCTCTAATCTGTTATGTGGAAAACTCCTTGAAAAATGTGGAAAACTGGAGTATACTAGAACAAATATTTCTGATAATAAAAGTAAAAGGAAATTGATATGCCAAAACGTACATACCAGCCTCACAAGCGTCAGCGTAAGGTTGAGCACGGTTTTATGAAGCGAAATAGCACCAAAAACGGTCAAAAAGTTTTGAAACGTCGCCGCATTAAAGGTCGCGCTCGCCTTACCGCTTAATTCTAATAATTAAATATACGCCTAAAAGGGCGTATATTTTTATTGCTTCTCAGCCCTTTCAATTAGTTCCTGTATTAACCGTCTCAATTCTCGAAAGGGAATCTTTATTATGCCAGGATTATAAATCGTAAAAATATAATCTGTCGGTGGTTTATCGCTAGGAAACTCCAAACGAATCGCTTCATACACCCTCCGCCGAATTCGATTCCGCCCCACTGCTGATTTCATCACTTTTTTCGACACCACCACTGCAAAACGCTTAAACCCCCGCTCATTCCGTATAAATGTCACCGCCATCATTGGTGTACGAATCATCTGGCCTTTTTGATGCACAAAGTTCACTCCACCCCTTGAATGAAATCGGTACTTCTGTTTCAACATATAATTATTATAACATAAGAATAGATGATTAATTGTCTCTACCAGTTCTTTATGCTATAATGATTACATGTTCGAGTTAATTGACCTGTTGATTGTTCGCCCAATCACAAATGTGCTTTTTGTTATTTACGGATTTGTTGGCGACTTTGGTCTCGCCATTATTCTTTTTACAGTACTGATCAAAATTTGTCTTTGGCCGCTAGTAAAGCGCCAAATGCATCAAACTCGCCTTATGCGCAAGATTCAGCCAGAACTCGCTGAAATTAAAAAGAATTGTAATGGTAATCGCCAGCTTGAGTCTCTTCAGATGATGGATCTCTATAAGCGCCACAATATTAAACCTTTTCGCTCTATCCTTACCCTAATCGTTCAACTTCCAATTTTTGTCGCTCTCTATACTGCCGTACGCGTAATGGTAGTACCCACCCCATCAGACAACCTTAGTATTCGTGCCTATCCTGGCGTCAACCAGATTGGTCTCATTGATGAGGTTATTCAGTATCAAAATGAATATCTTGCTGACCTCGATATCTATAATGAAGCTAAAAAATCCGCCGAAGAAGCCGGGAACCAAGATGCTGTGAATGAGCTCACTGTTCCTGAATACAAATTCCACCCAACTCTCTTTGGTATAGTCGACCTTGATCCAAGACCCGGCTTTACTTCACTGAGCTCAATCGTAATGCTCCTCTTTGCTCTCGGTTCAGCCTTGACCCAATATTGGATCTCTCGCCAACAACTCCCCTCTAAAAAGTCCCAAAAATCCAAAACCTTCCGTCAGCTCATGCGTGAAGCCGCTGACGGTCGAGAACCAGACCAAACCGATCTAAGCCAGGCTATGACTGGGCAAATATCTTTCATTATGCCACTTATGATGTTTATGATTATGATAAATCTCCCTGGTGCACTGGTCTTCTATTACTGTATCAGTAATATCTTGACTGGTTTACAGCAGAAATACCTTTTAGATAAAAAGACCGATGAGATGGAAGTTTCCGCCGATAAGCGCCTTATTAAAGAACTCAAAAATATCGAAGAAGCCCAGGTTGTCAGCGATTCCACAAAAGATGGTCGCTGGGTTAAAAACAAAAACTCCAAAACCACCGGCGGTTCCGGTATGCATATTACCCGCATTTCCGCCGGGAAGGGCACTAAAAAGAAAAGGAGTTAATTATGAATAAAGATGAATCAATTCGTTTTGCTACAAAATACCTCGAAGATCTATTATCGTTCTTTGGCGTCAACGTCGCTATTGATTCTACTATCGATGACGAAGTCATTCAGCTTAGTATACCGTCCACTTCCATGAATTCACTACTCATTGGGAAAGAAGCTAATAATCTCCGCGCTCTTCAGCATGTCGTTTCTATGGCGCTTGCTAGTCGCGATGCTGAAGTTACTCGTGTCAGTGTCGATGTCGCCGACTACAAACGTCAACGTGCAGACCGTATTGCTGAACAAGCCGAAGAATGGATTCGTGAAGTTCGCGTCACTGGCCAAACCAAAGTTCTCAACCTCAACGCCACCGATCGTCGTGTTGTTCATAAAGTTGCCCAAGATTATTCTGATATCGAAACCCACTCCGAGGGGGAAGGGCGCGAGCGCCAACTCTTCATCACCAAGAAATCTATTTAATATATACTACCACTTGGTCATCTTTTGTATAAATATCGTGATATAGGTTACTCACGGCTTTTTCCCAGCTGGCATCTATCTCCACATCTTCTTCCACCAAGATCGCAGTTTTTAGCTCAAGATTATTGAATAGATAAAACTGCCCCCAAATCCAGCCGTCGCCTCGCATCTGTACCGGCACCAGTCGCGCCAGCGCCCCCGCTCCCGTCTTTTCTGTCCATTGTCGGATTGCTTTCGATTGTTGAATTCCACCGTAGACCTTCACAAATGTCGCCTCATCAGTCTGCATTGCTGGTAGCTCCGCCAAATCCATCGCTATCGCTTCCGCCCGGAATTTTGCTTCGGTATCCTGTATGGTTAACATATTCCCATAAGTTGTTGCAAAAATCACAAAATTATAAGTCAAAACCACCGCCGGCACCTTCAGAACCCACTTTTCTGCCATACTGCTCACCATTACCGCAAGTAGCGTCAATGCCACTCCAATCCCGTACATCGCTCGCATCTCGGTTAGCGGCATAACAAGTGCAATATATAATCCAAAAGCCATTGTTCCTAGTAGTGCCACCACCCCTAGCGCTGTTGCTAGTGCCCCGAGTTTATTCCGCTGGGTCTTTACCGTGAAAACTACCACAAATTCGCCAACAATCACGCTGCCAAAAAGCAGCCATATCCATCGCGCATCACTTATCACTAATCTATAATATCTTCCCAAATTATTAATCACACCCGGCACTAACTCGCCCAGTCCAAAGACCTCATTTGAGACGTAAAGTGTTTGAGGAATCATCAAAAATTCCTTAAATATTATCACCGTGATAAGATATGTCACCCCCGATCCGAGCACAAGCTTCCATAGTTCTTTCCATCTTGCCCCCTGCGCCCACTCTGCTGCGGCTACCACTACTACCATCATCGGAAAAATCCCCGACGATGCTTGGTAAGTTGTACACATTACCATCGTTCCGATCACCACAGAGCCATAAAATCCCCACCGTGATTTTTTATAAAAAATGAAAGGAATCACACTTGCAAGTACCGAAAGAGCCATAAAGGGCGCGTCAAATTTGTAAGAGAAACATCCCATAAAATATGGCGATAAACCCATTATTGCCACCGCCAGTACGTCCCACCACTTTATTTCTTTTTTGAAGATTATTACCTTTATAGTATGTATAATAATCAGTCCCGCTACTGCCATAATCGCAATCGCTAGTAACGTTGTTAGTGGAGAGAGGTCAGCCATGTACGACCCCATCTGCAAAGCTCCTGCGCCCAGTGTTGTTGTGTAACGACTAAATCCTAACCACCCCATATGACCATCTACCACTCGCCCTTGGTCATCCATATAGTAGAAGTTCGCGCGCATTAGCGCTAAGCATGCTATTGTCAATACTGTCGCTATTGCCAAAAACCACTTCCACTCCTTGAGGATTGTTAGCCCTCCGCGCATCGCCTCTATCTCCTCGCGTACTCGGTTCCGGAGCTTATTATTCGGTAGTTTCTTCATCAACCGCTCCAATCACCACCACAATATCGGCATTAGTCCATGGTAAGCCCTCATGAACCGCTTGCGCCGTCGCTCCATAAGCCTGCTCTAGAGCCGCTTTGGTAGCCGGTTTCGTATCATTGGCGACAAAAAGACAGTATTTTTCCTGGCAAGTTTCCGCCTCAGCATCCCCCACATTAATGACATTGTAACCCTTTTCCACTAAGCGATTTCGCTCCGTTCCAGCCACCCCATATGCATCAGTTGCATTCAGCACTGCAATCGTCGCCCCCTCTCGTACCGTCGGGTCAGAGTTAAGCATCTGCTTGATATAAGCCTGAACATCGTCATAGTTACCCTCACCTAATGCCGGCACCACAAAAGAAATATCATTAATATTTGCAGTCGAGAGATAATAGATATTATTGTTATAGTCCATCAGCGGTACTTGCCGAATATTATTGATATTAAATCCGGAAATCATCACAAATCCAGACTTAAAGTTTTCTGCCGCCAAATTTGTCCGCAAGTTGTCGCCCAAGATATTCAACAAGTTCACTGCCTGCCCCCAGCCTAGCTGTGCCTCGAGTACTTTCTGCACGATCGCAATTACAATCTTCTGCTGAGTATTACCACGGGTAAAGTCTCCACCTACTGTCCCATGCCTAGCTCTTGCTAAGCCCGACGCTGCATCACCATTCAAAGTCACCGGCACTCCAGCCTGAATCATCGCCCCAGTATAGCTCACATCGTTAATGTCCTCATCAAGCGTCACCGTAATTCCACCCAAGTTATCCACAATCTGCACTAGCGACCCCCAGTTTACATGTACCCAATATTGTATATCAATTCCTAGCACCTCGCCCACCTGCCTTGCCAAAGTTTCCGCCCCAGTCTGCTCATTATTACCATTGTCATTATGGCACATATAGACCTCGTTAATTTTCCCAGCATAGCAAGCCCGCGGTACTTTCAAATCGCGCGGCAGACTAATCAGCGCCACATCCTTTGTATCTTGGTCAAAACTTATTACCATAATGGAATCAGTTAGCTGTGAACCATCATGTTGACCATCACCGACGTCACCATTCATATTGTAGCCTTCCGTTCCGAACACTAGGACATTAGTACGCCCTTGCGCATCTTCTTCAAAGGGAACTGTATCAGCTATCATAGCCGAAAAAGTGTCCCAAAGCCCTGAACGTCCACCAGTTAAACGGGAAATCAATGAATCGCCCCACAAGAACAGTGCTAATCCACCAACCAAGACCAACAAAATAACAATAATTGCAATTTTTCTCCCCCATTGTTTTCTATGACTACGTTTTGCTTTTTTATTGCCGTCACGTACTTTGCGCCGCGGTTGTTCATCTTCTTCTACGAAGCTAAAACCGTCATCTAGCAAACTGTCTCCCTCGCCACCCCAGTCACTCATCCAGTCATCATCGTACGACTTCCCGTCTTCTAACGCATCGACTTTGTCATCGTCCCAATCATTAGTAGAGGCATCGTCTAATTCATTCAAATCATCATCAAAATCGTCCATCTCGCGAGTCGGTTTTGTTTCTACGACCTTCTCGCTACTCATTTGCCCCAGCAAGTCCGACCAATCTCCATCGTCCTGCTTTGCAAAATCTTTTGCCACCGCTCTTGAGTTCGTTGGCTTGCTCGGTGCCTTGACCGCCTTCGACTTTGCTTTTGCCACTGGTTTTTTTGCCAAATCAAGCGTCGCCCCCGTGCTCTTTCTGGCTCGCGGGACTGGTTTTTTTGCCGAACGTACCTTCAGGCCATCGATGGTCGTATTTCCCATTTGACTTGCTATTTTTCCTAACTTATAATAACCATTATAACACCTTTTTGCCTAAAGTCATAACAATTTTGGATATTTTTATATGAAAGCTAAACTCACCAAAAAGCAATCCCTCATCATTGATTTTATTAGTGAATACACTAATCGCGAAGGGGAATCACCATCTTACCGTGAAATTATGTCCGCCCTTGGCCTATCATCTGTCTCGGCTGTTGCTGAGCATATTGATAATCTCGTTATGAAAGGTGCACTTCGCAAAACCCCCGGTACTGCCCGCTCACTTGAAGTCGTCGATCTTAGTTTTCCAGAAACCACGATGCTATTTCGTCAGCGTCTTGCTTACGTTTCGCCCGCTGAAGCCCGCATTCTCGAGCAGGCCGCCGAGATTCTTGGCCTTGACCTCACTGACGCTAATCATTAACCAGATTTTTTATCTTGCGCTTACCACTTTTTTCGCTATAATAATACACAGGAGAACCCCATGACAAAAACTCAAACAAAATCCCGGCGCGTCCCCATCTATCGCCGCCCCATCATTATTATCGTACCTATTATTTTAATAGTAGCTATTGCTGTTGTAGTCCTTTTCTTGCTCCGTTCTACCAAAACCGATGAGCCAGTCAACCCCTCCCCTGCACCTGTCGACACCCCTATTGATTTTGACGATCCCGCTAACGCCGAGAATCCTCCCGATAAAGCAGTCCAGTATGAGGGGGAAGATCCCAATCAACTTGATGAGCTCACTGGTTCCATCACTCGTCGTACCGTTTCCGGTGGGGAACTAACAGTTATAGCTAGTATCGACCAATACCTATCTTCCGACAGTAGCTGCCGCCTTATTCTCAAAGATTCCAGCGGCGCAGAAGTTAGAAGCACAGATATCATCTCTGTTGACGCCGAAGCCACCAGCTCCGCCTGTGGTCCTTTGACTGTATCAGTCAACCAACTTTCTGGCGCCTACACTATTGACATCGTTATTACTTCTCCGGATAAATCCGGCCATATCACCGCAGAAATTAATATTTAGAAAGGAGTTTATGCCCCAAAAATCCAATATCCCTAAAAGAATCATTGCTCTTGGTGCTATTTCGTTCATTCTTGGAGCAGCCCTTACTTTTATGTCACTATCTTCTTCTCCCGAATCTTCTGCTGCTACGCTTGACGGTTTTAAACCTGGCAATATTATTTCTGACGCCACTATGTCTAACTATACTAGCATGAGCGTCACTGATATCCAAAACTTTCTCACTAGTAAAAACCCCTGTAATAATACCGACTATAATTTCTACCTTAACCTTGTCAAAAAGTACCCACATCTTTCTTGGCATTGGAGTGGGGAACCTTACAATGGTCACTTTGTTTGTCTCTCTGAGGAAAGATTCGGAGATGGTACCACCATTGGCACTGGTCAAACCGCTGCCGAAATCATCTATGAAGCCGCCCAAACTCATCGCATCAACCCCCAAGTTCTTCTTGTCTTACTAGAGAAGGAACAAAGCCTAATTACTGATGATTACCCAAATAATATTCAATACCGTTCCGCAACTGGTTATGGTTGTCCTGACACCGCCGCTTGCGATTCCAAGTACTACGGTCTCAAGAACCAAATCAACAAAGCTGCCGAACTTTTCCGTTATACTCTTGATCATGGTTATTATGTCTATCCAGAAAAAACAAGTGGCGTTTATGTAGCTTACCATCCCAATAAAAGCTGTGGTAGTAGCGAAGTTTGGATCGAAAATCGTGCCACTGCTGCCCTTTATCGCTATACGCCGTACCAACCTAACACGGCCGCTATCAATGCTGGTACCGGTACTGGTGACGCCTGTTCTGCCTACGGTAACCGCAATTTCTATATCTTCTTCACTCGGTGGTTCGGTAGCACACAAGGTTCTGCTTTGCCCGCTATTAAAATCGATATACCAAGCGTTGCTGCAGATTACGAATTTCGCTTCTCTGGTCACGTTCAAGATGTCGATTGGCAAGAATCGGCCTATGCCGGCCAACCAATTGGTTCTGTCGGCGCCTCACTGAGGCTCGAGGCCTACAAAATCGATAGCCAAGATATTCTTTATAAATCTGACGTTGAGTCAAATGGCTGGGAAGAGAACTGGCGAACGAATAACGAAGTTTCCGGAACCACCGGCGCCTCCAAGCGCATTCACGCTGTCAGTATGAAGCTATCTGATCGACTCGCTCATGAGTATGATATCTATTACCGCGTCCACGTCTCAGATATTGGCTGGATGAACTGGGCCAAGAACGGTGACCCTGCTGGTACCAATATTCCTACTGCTAGTGTTGAGGCTCTTCAGATAACAGTTCTGCGCAAAAACTCTACGGCACCATCCGGCTCTGGTGATGCATACATCAATCAAAAAGTTGAAGAGGAACCGCAAGAGCCAGAAACCCCAAAGACACCGAGCATAGATGGTATTGAATACCGTGCTCATGTTGAGGATGAATTCTGGCAACCTTGGGTCAAAAACGGCGCTCTCGCTGGCACTACTGGCAAATCTCGTCGTATGGAAGCTTTGGAAATTAAACTCATTGGCGAAGATGCCGACAAATATAGCATTGAGTATCGCACTCACGTCGCCGAAGACGGTTGGCAACCTTGGGTCAAAAACGGCGCTCTCGCTGGCACTACTGGTAGATCACTTCGTGTAGAAGCCATCGAAATCAAGCTTACCGGTGAGGCTGCTGAACACTACGACATTGAGTATCGTGCCCATGTCGAAGACGAAGATTGGCAACCTTGGGTCAAAAACGGAGCTCTCGCTGGCACTACTGGCAAATCTCGTCGTATGGAAGCTTTGGAAATCCGCATCGTCAAAAAGTAGTATAATAGCAATGAATGTTTAATTATATTTATCGCCTTTTGCATCCCGCTAATATCAAGAAGGCCATCCAAATTTTCTCCACCAGTGGTTTTCAGGGTCTTTCCCAACGCCTCAGGGGACGTCTCCAGTATAAATATTCTGCCTGGCGTCGTGATTATCGTAAATTCCGTGCCAAACATCAACTATCTAGTGCCGAACTCGACCGACAGCGTCGCTTCCAATTCGACTATCAGCCCGTTTTGGGTGTAATCATCCCGCTTTATAATACTAAGGAGTCCTACCTCCGTGAGCTACTTGAAAGCTTTAAGGCGCAAACTTATTCAAGATTCAAACTATTTCTCGTAGATGCTTCGCCACTTTTGCCGGAATCTCCAAACTCGGAACCATCTACGGCACTTTCCTCTATTATTGCCGATTACCAAGATTCCGTACCTATTAATTATGTCGTCCTTGGTCGCAATCTAGGCATTTCTGGTAACTCCAATCATGGGTTCGAGCTTGCACTCCAAGACCCCTCAATTACTCATATTGCCCTTTGTGACCATGATGATTATGTTGAACCAAATACTTTTTTTGAATATACCAAATACCTCAATCAACATTCAGACGCTCGTATAATATACTGCGACGAGGATATTGTCGCCTTTCGTGACGACCCCGATGCTTATTATGTTGTGAAGCCAGATTTTAACCGTTTTTTGATCGAAAGCTGCAACTATGTTAATCACTTCTTTGTTTGTGATAAAACGCTGCTTCCTGTTATCCGTACGTCAGATGGGGAATATGAACGTTCTGCTTTTGATGGTGCCCAAGATTATGACCTGTATTTGCGATTACTCCCACACGCGACGTTTCATCATATCCCCAAGATTCTTTATCATTGGCGTGCCGCTGAAAACTCCACTGCTAAAAATCCCCAAAATAAAACTTATGCCTATGAAGCTGGAGAACGCACTCTTACCGAGTATCTCCAGGCTCAATCTATGGTACCAGCTTCTGTTAGCCAGCCCGTCTTGCCCGGTTCCTACCGTGTCGACTATCATCTCCAATCTCAGCCGCTAGTTAGTATTATCACTCAAAATCCGGCTAAAGCACGCTTTATCGATAACTTTAAGTCCGATAATTATACAAACTTTGAAGTTGTTACTGATGTAGCGTTAGCTAACCCACAAAGTGAGATTCTTTTCTTCCTCGACAATAATCTTCAACCCATTTCAAAACATACTATCGCTCAGCTTGTCGGTATCCTTCAGCGCGACGCTGTCGGCTGTGTTGCTGGCCAAATCCTTAATCGTCGTCATCGCATTGAGCATGCTGGTCTCATTGTCGGTATACACCATTCTGTCGGTAACATTTTTTATGATGAGCCCCCTGCCTACACTTATAACGACCACGGGGCCTTGGTCGGAGAATATTCCGCTGTCTCCGGCAGTTGTTTAATGGTTAAAAAATCTACCTACCACAAGTTTAATGGTTTCAATTCGTCCCTCGGTAATCTATCCGACGTAGATTTTTGCCTCCGACTTCGCGACACTGGTCTGAGTGTTGTTTATAATCCAACAGCCAGTTTTAAGCGTCTTGGTAAATCCTCTCCTAAAACTGCCAGCCCTGATACAATCGCCGCACTCCGCGCCGCACACCCCAATATTTTTGCCCATGGCGACCCCTTCTATAATCCTAACCTCTCTCTAGACCACACCGACTGTCGCCTTATGCAATCCGACTGAGGTATGGTATAATAGATACCATGAATAAGAGGATCTGTTTTGTTGCTGGTTTTGATGCGAACGGTCAAATTGCTGATTATGTTGTCTACCTCGTAAAGGCTCTATCTCAGTTTGCTGACGTCTATTACTATGGTGACTTTGATGCTAGTGAAGCGACACTTGCTAAGCTAAAACCTTACTGCATTGAAGCATTTGCTAAACGTCATGGCAAATATGATTTTGGCTCTTGGCAGGAACTTATCCATCACGTTGGTCGCCAGAAAATCTCTCAGTATGATGAACTCATTCTTACTAATGACTCCTGTTATGGCCCACTTTTTGATCTCGCGCCACTTTTCGCCGAGATGGAAGGTCGCAACAATGATTTTTGGGGACTCACCTCCGCCTTTCAACATCATCTGCACATCCAGAGCTACTTCATTGCCTTTAAAAAACCAGTTCTCCAGTCGGATACTTTCTATCAGTTTTTCGATTCAATCAAGCCAGAAAAGAATTTTCACGCCGTCTGTTCTAAGTATGAAGACCGTCTTACTTTCGTACTCAATAAAGTTGGCTTCACACACAGCACGTTTATCGACTATGATGATTTAGGTAACCACCCTTACGTGGACGCTATGAATGCTATCGTGAGTCGCCGTTTTCCGTTCCTAAAAGTCAAGTTCTTTCTTGGTGGAATACGTGACCAAGGCCCTGTTGCCGATTGGCGAGGTGTTCTAACTAATGTCAGTGACTACCCCATTTCCTTAATTGAAGACGACCTTGAAGGGCGCGGTTACAATCTCGCTGAAATTGACAGTGCCGTCCGTGAACGTCGCCCTGAAGGAAACGGCGCCGGGGGTCTCCGTCCTAAAACCGCCATTAAACATGCGGTTAAGTTTCTCCTGCGCCCCTTTCTCGAACTTTTTGATGCTCGTGTTGACGATAAAGTCAACTATCAATTCACCGCTCTAAAAAAACGTATTACCGAACTCACCGAACAACTTGACTTACCTTCCGACCAGTCAGATTATATTTTGTCTGACCATAAAACCGATACTCCACTTCTCTTGGGCGCGCCAAATGTCTTCCGGGTTGCACGCCGCGATTTGAAGTTCCCACTCACCAGGGAATCGGAAGTTCTTACTATTGGCCGTTTCGGCGATTATGATTTGGCGACTATGGGTATTGAAGATAGCCAAGTTATCGCGCTCAACAACGAATGGCTCGAATCTGACCCTTATTCTTATAAAACTAAATTCTTGACTAATTTCTTCTTCCACACGATTAACCGCCCCCGCATACTTTTTGACTTTATTATTTCTCAGCCACTTCACCCTAAGACCACACCAGCTTCAATTGCCGCCTTTATCGACAATCTTAAGTCTAGCATGCATGCAGCCTCTGTACTTGTTCTAGCTGTTCCTAGCCATCAGAAAAAAACCTACACCGAGCTCCTATCAAAAGCCGGCTTACATCCCGCCCACACCGAGCGCGGTCTTTCCGTCAGTACCGACCCATACCGCATTTATCGTGATAAAATTAACACTATCAAAGGCTACAAGGTACTAATTTATAAGTTAGATAAAGGAGAATCATGAGAGGAATTATTTTAGCCGGTGGCTCTGGCACCCGTATTTATCCAATCACCGAAGGTATCAGTAAGCAACTTATGCCTATCTATGATAAACCGATGATTTTTTACCCACTGACAACACTTATGCTTGCCGATATTCGCGACATTCTCATTATTACCACGCCGAATGACCAAGCCAGTTTCCAACATCTCCTAGGTGACGGTAGCAAATTCGGTCTCAGCCTCGAGTACGCAGTCCAGCCCGAACCTCGCGGTCTCGCTGACGCCTTTATCGTCGGTGAAGAGTTCATTGGTGATTCGCCTTGCGCTATGATTCTTGGCGATAATATCTTTTATGGTAATGGCTTCACTAGGCTTCTCCAGCAAGCCAAGCAAGATGCCGAAGCTGGGTTCGCTACTAATTTTGGCTTTCGCGTACACGACCCAGAGCGTTTTGGTATCATGGAACTTGATGCTGATGGTCATATTCTAAGCGTTGAAGAAAAGCCCACCTCGCCCAAGTCGGATTTTGCTGTTACTGGTCTCTACTTCTATCCAGCGGGTGTTTCTAAATACGCTAAACAAGTAATTCCTTCCGCTCGTGGCGAAGTCGAGATTTCTACTCTCAACGACATGTATCTCCAAGAAGGACGATTGAATGGTCAGTTACTCGGTAATGGCTTTTGCTGGTTTGATACTGGCACATTTGATAGTCAGATGGATGCCGCTGTTATGATCCGTGCCCTAGAAACCAACCAAAGTCGTATTATTGCTTGCCCAGAACAAATTGCCTTTGATAAAGGTTGGATTACCGCCGAACAGCTAATGGAGCGTGCTGAACTGCTTAAAAAGAATTCTTATGGCGCCTTCCTACATAAGGTTTTGGAGGCTCGCTCATGAATAAGATCGCTACCAATCTCCAAGATTGCTTCATTCTTGAACCTGCCCGTTTCGGTGATGAGCGTGGCTACTACTCACCAGTCTACATCGCTCCAGAGCTAGCCGAGCTTGGCTTCCAGGGTATTGCCCAAATAAGCCGCAGTAAATCTTCCCGTGGTATTCTGCGCGGTATGCATTTTCAAAAAGGTGATTATGCTCAAGCCAAAATCGTTGAAGTTCTTCAAGGTGCGGTAATTGATGTAGTTATTGATCTACGCCCTGACTCGTCTAGTTATCGCAAATTTACTTCAGTTTACCTTGATGCAGAAGACAATCGCCAACTCTATATTCCACGTGGCTTTGCGCATGGTTTTCTTAGTCTCGCAGACAATACAATTTTCCAATACTATGTCGACAATGCCTACGCCCCCGATCAAGAAGATGGTATTGCTTGGGATGATCCCGAAATTGGCATTAATTGGCAAGAAATTTTCAGCGAATATGGTATTGAGGAGCCAATGCTCTCTGAAAAAGATCAGCATCGTCATACTATCACCGAATATGAACAGGAGCAATCGAAATGAAGTATCTTATTACTGGCGCTGGTGGACAACTTGGTTTTGACATCAGAAGGGAACTAATCAGACGTGGCGTTGACGAGTCTGACATCGCTGCGCCTCACCTTGCTGATCTCGACATCACTCATCAACAAGCTGTGGAAAACTATGTGGAAAACTTCCGTCCTGATGTGATTATTCATTGCGCCGCTTACACCAATGTTGATGGCGCTGAGAATGACGTCGAAGCATGCCGTAAAGTCAACGTTGACGGCACGGCCAACCTTACTAAGGCCGCTGAGAAAGTCGATGCCAAAATCATTTATATTTCCACTGATTACGTTTTTGATGGTGAAAATCCCGAACCATATTCTGTTGATCACGCAGTGGATCCTCAGAGTGTTTACGGTCAAACTAAATACGATGGGGAACAAGTCGTCCGGCAGTATCCCAAACATTTTATCGTCCGTACTGCCTGGGTCTTCGGCATCAATGGTCATAATTTTGTAAAAACTATGCTCAAGGTTGCAAATGGCCGTGATGAAGTTGCCGTGGTCGATGACCAAATCGGCTCACCAACTTATACCGTTGATTTGGCAAAATTCCTTGTCGATTTGTCCGAAAGCGACAAATACGGCACTTATCACGCCACCAACGAAGGTTTTTGCTCGTGGGCGGAATTCACTGAGGAAATTTACCGAAATGCTGGTGTCGACACCAGGGTCAAAAAAGTTACTACCGAAGAATATGCCGAAATTGCCGGTCGCCCACAAGCCAAGCGCCCCCATTATTCAAAACTCAGCAAAGATAGTATTGAAGAAAACGGTTTTACGCGTTTGTCAAATTGGCAAGATGCCACAAAGCGTTATATTGAAGAACTCAAAAAGGAAGGAGAACTATGAAATTTATCGTCACTGGTGGCTGCGGTTTTATTGGCAGCAATTATTTGCACTACGTCGTGAACAAATACCCCGAGGACGAATTTATTTGCATTGACTCGCTCACTTACGCCGGGAACTATCATAACCTCGAACCAATTATCGAGAAACCTAATTTTCGTTTTGTAAAACTCGACATCACCGACCGTGACGGTATTGATGCGCTTTTTACTGCTGAGAAACCGGATTGCGTCATCAACTTCGCTGCTGAGAGCCACGTCGATAATTCCATCAAAAATCCAGGTATCTTTGTCAAAACCAACGTCATGGGCACACAAGTTCTCATGGACGCCGCCTTAAAACACGGAGTGAAGCGTTACCACCAAGTCTCCACCGACGAAGTCTATGGCGACCTGCCACTCGATCGTCCTGATTTATTGTTCACTGAAAGTACCCCACTTCACACCTCCAGTCCTTACTCAGCTTCTAAGGGTGGTGCCGATTTGCTCGTCCTTGCCTATATGCGCACTTTCAAACTTCCAGCCACCATCAGTCGCTGTTCTAATAATTACGGCCCATATCAATTCCCAGAAAAGTTAATCCCCCACACCATTGCTTGTGCCGTCAAAGACCAAAAAATCCCAGTCTATGGCGAAGGGAAGAATGTTCGCGATTGGATTCATGTTTACGACCACAATGTCGGTGTCGACATGATTGTTCGTCGAGGCAGAGAAGGTGAAGTTTACAATCTCGGTGGTCGTTCTGAACGCGACAACCTCACTATTGTCAAAACTATCCTAAAGCAGCTTGGCAAGCCAGAATCCTTAATCGAATTTGTCGCCGATCGCCCCGGCCATGATTTGCGCTATGCAATGGATCCAACTAAGGCCGAAGCTGAACTTGGCTGGACTCGTAAATATAATTTCGACGATGGTATGCAATCCACAATCGATTGGTATCTAGAAAATCAAAACTGGGTGCAGAACATCGAAAGCGGAGAATACCGGGATGCCTACCAAGCTTAAAAAACTCCTATCTTCCGGTGTCTGCGTCTGCATTGCGGTCGTATTTATCTGTCTAATTGGCGGTGTGATATCTGTTGTCAGCCCCCGCACAAAGCATAGCACCGATATTTTTACTGTCACCGACCTATCTCCGCTCGAGCAGATTGAGCCCGACGATGTCATCGAGCAACGATTCACTGTGGACGAGGATTATGACTCTTTTGGTCTATATTTTGCCAATTATAGTCGACCAGTCCATCAAGGTAAACTTGTTGTTACTATTCAGCCCGAGGGGGGTTCTCCCACAACCATCGAACGCTCGCTCGGCAGTCTATTAGACAATAGCTTTGCTTATTTTGACTATCATCTCAGTGCCGGGGTTAATTATATTCTTAAGCTTCGCACCTCAGACACGGACTCACCCATCACTTTTTTCACTAGTACATCCGATCAAAACTCTGCCTCACTCTCAATAAATGGCAAACCCAGTGAGTGCCATCTCATTATGGCCTTCACAAAGTCCCATAAAGACGTTTTTGCCGTCTGGTATTTCATTATGGGTGCTGCCCTCGCCATCTTTATCGCTCTCGTAATAGTTAATAAGGAGTTCTATGACGGTCAAAAATCCTCTCGCTAAATATAATCGTTCTAACCTTATTTTCATTGGTGTAAGTATTGCTGCAAGTTTAGCTCTCAGTGCTCTTGCCGAAGTAGTAATCTTTGGTCTTCTGCTGAGTCACGCACCTCGTTTCTACCTAGCTCGCTTCCTAGTCGTTGCTGCATTTCTCTGCAGTCTTGCCTTGCTGATCAAGTTCCGTCGCTATTTTGTCGAAAATCTTCACAAAGCATTTCTTCTCATCTCGCTCGTCACTGGCATATCTTATGTGATTATTCTGCCGTGTACTCTCTATGCTACACCCGACGACCAAATCCATTTTGTACGAGCGCTGGCATTGTCTAGTGAATCAATCCCCGCCAGTGATGCTTTCCGTATCGTCGAGTCTAACGATGCTGCGAAATCTGTGAGCAAGCTCAACTTTATTGAGCGCGAAGAGGCTTATCGCATCATCAATGCCGCTAACCAGCCAGATACCGTCCAAATTATTACACTAAGTGACGATGCCGAATTATACCAACGTCTTGCATATTTACCATATCATCTCGGCTTCAAAATTGGCTCTTTCCTCCACCTTAGTTTTGTTACAACCATCATGCTTGCAAAACTTTGCAACATGCTTTGCTACATAGCTCTCTTTTACTTTGCCATCAAAGTCAGCCAAAAGCATCTTCGCCCAATCTTCTTTGCAACCGGTCTAATTGTCAGTTGTATCTGTATCGCTAGCCAGTTTTCCGTTGACCCCATGGTTACTGCTGGCCTTAGTCTTGCTCTTGCCATCTTCGCCCGTATGCTCAGCCAGCCTAAAGTGGATCCAAAACTTCTCATTGCTTTTGTTTTTGCTTCGATTTGGGGTTGTCTCCCCAAGGCGATTTATTGTCCACTAATTCTATTACCGCTCCTCATCCCCAATAAGCAATTCGATCATCCCAAGCGTGCTCTCGCTATGAAACTTAGCCTAGTGCTCATCACTGTACTCATTGCGGCAACTTTCGTTTTGCCGGTTCTCAGCGGTAGCATGACGCCCGATGTGCGTGGCGGCAATACTAGCGTCAGCGGTCAGCTTCATTTTCTATTTGCAAATCCTGTTCGCGTGCCAGTCATTGTTGGGCGCAGCATTACTGAAGCCGTTGCTCCCGTGTTTCTCTCTGCAGAATCATTTGGTAATATGGGGTATATATCCACTGGCCATTACACTACGGCTTTTGTCGGGCTTATACAAATTATCATCTTCTTTTCTACTATTTTCACGATCAAACTTGACCGGAAAATCTTTACCACTCGTCTAAAAGTCTGCTTGGCCCTCGCCTTTGTCGTAGTAGTTGGTGCGATTGTTGCCTCTCTCTATCTTTCGTATTCTCAGGTCGGTGCTCCACATGCTAGCGGCGTTCAATCCCGTTATTTCTTGCCACTTTTGCCGCTTTTTGCGCTTATACTTGCGCCACGCAGCGCCAAAACCGAACCCTATCCTTACGCCACCACTCTCGTTTTTATCTCTTACTGTTGTCTTGCTCTCACCGTTGCTATTTACGTCGCTAAGTATAGCATCATGTAATTAGTTTAACTCTGCTGCTCTTTTTCTGCTGCAGCAAAAGCCGAAGCAATCACGTCATCCATATCGTAATATTTGTACTCTGCTAGCCTTCCCCCAAAAATCACACCTTTTTCCTGCTCTGCCAAAGTACGATACTTTGCAGCCATCTGGTTGTTTTTGTCGTCATTTATGGTGTAATATTTCTCTGCGCCACTTGCATAGTCACTTGGATATTCGTAAGTAACCACCGTCTTATCGCTGTCAGTACTTTCAAAATGTTTATGCTCGATCACGCGCGTATAATCTACCTCGTGCCCGGTATAGTTCACAACCGCATTTCCCTGGAAGTTTTTGGCCTTTAAGATTTTAGTGTCAAATCGCAGGGAACGGTATTCCAACTCCCCAAAGCAGCAATCAAAATATTCATCAATTGCTCCAGTATACACAATCTTGTTGGCGATTTTTTGCCATTTATCACGTTGTTCAAAGAAATCCACACCGAGTTTCACTTCGACGCCTTCCAGCATTCGTTCTACCATCGCTGTATATCCCCCGATTGGAATCCCCTGATAGCGATCATCAAAATAGTTATTATCATAAATCAGTCGCACTGGAATTCGCTTAATAATGCTTGTTGGCAAATCTTTGCAATCACGCCCCCACTGTTTTTCAGTATATCCCTTAATCAATTTTTCATAAATTGTCCGGCCCACCAAACTGATTGCTTGTTCCTCAAGATTTTTTGGCTCACCCACGATCTCTTTCCGTTCTGTTTCGATATGCCGCAATGCATCATCTGGAGTAATGACGTCGCTCCAAATCCTTGAAAAAGTATTCATGTTAAATGGCAAGTTATAAAGTTCATCACCAAATCTTGCAATCGGCGAATTAGTATAACGGTTAAATTCCGCAAACCTATTTACATAGTCCCAAACCTCTTTATTGTCGGTATGGAAAATATGCGCCCCGTAGCGGTGTACGTCAATGCCTTCCACTAGTTCTGTATATACATTACCCGCAATATGATCACGCCGATCAATTACCAGCACCTTTTTACCCGCCGCTTTCAGCAAATTCGCCATTGTCGCGCCAAATAATCCCGCCCCCACCACCAAGTAGTCATAATCTACCATTTTATATCTACTCCCAACGTTCGAATCATGAACTTATAAGTTTTGATAAACCACCGGAATAACCCTAAATTTATAATCACTTTCACGATCCAAAGTTTTAGATTTGCCCCATGATGACGCAGAACATACCCCAATGTCGTGTAAGGAGTTTTTTTCCAACGCGGAAAATCTTGATTCAGGAATTCCTGGTTCTCGCGAATTAAACACTTCAAATCTACATCAGGATTTTCTGATAACCGATAAACAAACGAAACCCCTAAATGCAAGAAAGCGTTTGCGTCTATATAATCCAAAAGCTCCGGCCTCTCTCGCGCATAAAGCTCTCGCACCTCAACCATTGCCGCATAGGTCGACGGGATCAGCTCCATTTTCACGGTGTTAATAATTGAATCTTTTCGCACCATATAATACACTAAACTGTCAGGAATAAAGGTAATTTTTGTCGTTTTATAATAAACCAAAAGCTGGAACATCATATCATCCAATACTTTTGGCACGTTTTTCATTTGGTAAAAATTTTTCTTCAACAAGTCAGCCTGAAATACCTTATTCCAAGGCGCACCGTTTAATTCAAGCATCGCGCCAGGATTTTTTGTCGAGTCAATATCTGGCCTAGCCTTACACATTTCCCGCGAATAAATTTTTCCTGTTTCAAGATCAATTCGCTCAAACCCACACACTGCGATGTCAGCGTCATGACTCACTGCGGCATTATAAAGTTTCTCTGCAAACTCCGGGTGCACATAATCGTCACTATCAACAAATCCAATATATTCACCACGCGCTTTCTTGATTCCATCCTGGCGGCCAATCCAAACACCCTCATTCTTCTTGTCGATAATGACAATTTTCTCGCCATATTTCTCTCGATAGTCTTTGAGGATTTTCAAACAATTATCCGGTGAGCCGTCATTGATACAAACTAGCTCAATATCATCCATCGTTTGGTTCACCAACGAATCTAAACATTTTGGCAAATACTTCTCAACTTTATAGCAGGGAATAATAATACTCAACTTCGGTCTAGCCATGGGTACACTCCTTTTTACTATTGTACCAAATCTCGCCACTGTTTTAGATAAAATCCTCACTGTCTTGCTCCTGCTCTCGCAAAGTCGTATAATATATATATGCATAGAGTTCTCGTTATCATCCCCGCCCACAATGAGGCCGAAAATATTTCCGCAGTTATTACCGAGTTACAACGCGATTTTAGCACCGCCGATATCCTCGTCGTCAATGACTACTCGACCGACGCAACTCGTGAAATCGTTGCTAAACATCACATACCTTGCGTCGACAATATTTTCAATCTTGGCTACGCCTGGTCTATCCAGACAGGTCTCAAATATGCCACCGCCAAAGGCTATGACTACGCCATTCAGTTTGATGCGGACGGACAACACATTGCCGCCGAAGCCACTAAGCTCTATCAAACCGCCGTCAAGGCCAACTCCGATATCGTCATCGGCTCGCGTTACCTCGAAGACTCCGGCTATAAGTGTGCCTTTTTCCGTCGTCTTGGCCAAAAGATTTTCTCTCTCCTCATCCGAATTTTTTGTCAAAAACGCATTACCGACCCTCTCTCCGGTTTTCAATGCCTCAACCGCCGCGTCATTGAAAAATATGCTAGTTTCAATGATTATCCTGAATTTCCCGACGCCAACCTCATCATCGAGATGCTATATCGCGGTTATAAAGTCACCGAGGCGCCCGTCAAAATGCGTCAACGTCAAGCCGGTGAAAGTATGCACGGAGGCATCATCGCACCTATCAAGTATATGGTCAATATGTTCTACAGTATCTTTTTCGTTTTCTTGCAACACTTTGGCTTCAAGCGTCGTTTTAAGGAGAAACTTCACCGATGAACAACATCTATTTTATCATCATTGCCGTTATTCTAATGATCTATATCGTCCATACGGTACGCAAAAACAAACTATCCGTTAAGGCCAGTTTTTGGTGGCTTATTGGCTCGGTTATTATCCTTTTGCTCTCAATTTTCCCTTATTCTATCAACTGGCTTGCTGAAATCTTTGGCATCGCCTATCCCCCCGCTCTGCTCCTGACGCTCGCTGTCGTCTTCTTGCTCTTCATCAATTTCCAAGACTCTCGCCATATTTCCGAGCAACAAGCCAAAATCACCGAACTGGCCGAACAGGTTGCTCTTCTAAAATTTGAACAATCTCGTTCCACCACCAAAAGGGAACCAAATGACAAAAAATCCCGTAAATAATCAGATCGCCACCCCTGCTTTCCGCCGTAATTTCATCTGGAACCTCATCGGTACCACTTGTTGGAACTTTACTTCGCTCTTCTTTTTAATGCTCGCCACTCGTCTCAATGGTATCGATGACGCTGGCATTTTTTCCTTTGCCTTCTCCACTGCTTGCGTTTTTTATGTCATCGGTGTTTATAGCGGTCGCACTTTCCAAATTACCGACACTACCAAAGAAATTTCCGACTCAGATTATTTCCATGCCCGTTTCTGGAGCTGCGCCGCCATGCTCATTTTTGCCCTCTTCTTTTGCTTCTTGCGCGGTTACGACGCCTACAAATTCACCATCATTATGCTCCTTACCCTGTATAAATCCCTCGAAGCCATCAGCGAAAGCACTTACGCCGTCGTCCAAAAGCGAGAACGTCTCGACCAAGTCGGCAAATCTTTCTTCCTTAAAGCTCTCTTTTCTCTCATTTTCTTCTCCGTTATCGACGCTCTTACCCACAACCTCGTCCTCACCTGCGCCATGCTCGTCCTCGCAAGCACTGCTGTCATTCTTTTCTACGACATCCCGCGTCTTCGTGAGGCTCATTTCCAGCTAGAAAAGCCCAATCTCAAGAAAGTCTGGTTTTTGACCCGTAAAGGCTTCTTCGTCTTCGGCTTCAGCTTCCTCGGCATCTACCTCATCAACGCCCCCAAATACGCCATCGACTCCGTTTCCACCAACGAAATCCAAACTGTCTATGGCATCATCGCTATGCCCGCTACCGTCCTCGCTCTCTTTGGCCAATATATCATCCAGCCTTTCCTCATGACCCTCAAAACCAGCCTTCGCCAGAACTTCCCCCACTTTATCCGCCTCACCATCCGTCTTACTCTCGCCATTTTTGCCTTCGGGATTATCTGTTTGCTCGCCGCCTGGTTCCTCGGCATCCCAGTCCTCGAACTCCTCTATGGCGTCTCTCTTGGCGACTACCTCATTCCTCTTCTTATCATCATCGCCGGTGGCACCTTCTATGCCATGTCGGTTGTCATTTCTACCTCTCTTACCACTATGCGCGATACCGCCAGTCAACTCATCGCCTTTTTCATCGTTGCCCTCTTTGCTTTTTCCACCGCCCGCCTCTTCGTCTCCGCGCAGGGAATCACCGGCGCCTGTCTTGTCTATTTCGTCTCCATGCTTGCCCTGCTCATTCTCTACATTTTGCTTTTTGCCTACCAAACCTACCTTGTCCGCATCGGGAAACACCACGATGACTAAATTCTCCATCATCATCCCCGCCTATAACGTCGAAGATTATTTACCCGTCTGTCTCGATTCTGTCCTCAGCCAAGATTTCAGGGATTACGAAATCATCCTCGTCGACGACGGCTCCAACGATTCCACTGGCCAAATCTGCGACGCATATCAAAGTTCCCATCAAAAAAGCCGCACTAATCCCGATGAAAAGTACGACAAAAACACTCCTACCCCCCCTTCATCTACCATTGTAGCACAGAATAGCAAAAATGTCAAGGTTATCCACCAACAAAACGCCGGCCTCTCTGAAGCTCGCAATTCTGGCGTCAAAATTGCTACCGGTGATTACCTCATTTTCCTTGATGGTGACGACTTCCTTGCTCCAGACGCCCTCACCAAAATTTCCACCGCCCTCGCCAATTTCCATAAAACCACCAAGACCCCAGTCGACCTCCTCCGCTTCCAGTGCCAGGACCTTCTCTCAAACGGGGAACTAATTCCACGCCCCGAACCTGGTTTTGCCCCTCTGCCTGGTCCCGCCGCCTTTCCGCTCCTCGCCCACTGTCACTACACCGAAAATGCCTGGCTTTATTGCTATCGCACCGAGTTTTTCAAATCCAATCATTTCACCTATGCCAAAGGTCGCCTCGCCGAAGATTTTGGTCTCACTCCGCTGATCATCGCCCGCGCCACTTCCGTCGCCGCTATCCCAGACATTTGCTATAATTATCGCCAGCGCCCCGGCAGCATCATGCAAGATTCTGCTAAACTCCGCCAGCGCGTCGTCGATTCTTTCGCCGGCCTCGAATATCAGCTTCCACTTCTCGAACAAATCGGCCCCAAACTCACCGCCCCCACCGCCCACTACCTCTCAGTTTCTTTCCTCACTCTCGCAAGCCAGCTTCCTGAGCAAGATTTCCTGCAATTTTACCAAAAATTCACACGCTCTGGTTTCAAAAAATACATTCGCCCCCAGTCCTTACGCAGTTTCCCCCGCGCCTTCCTCCTGCGCCATTTCCCCCGTCTTTACCGTTTTCTTTTTCGACCCAAAGACCAATCTATCGTAAAAGAAATAATTGAGTACCATAATCACTAGCGTCGCTATCCCATACACTCCCAGATATTCAATCGTCTCATAATCAAATGGCAATCTCAGCCACTCCGACACCATCAGCGCAAATTGGAAAAGCCCCGTCCACGTCCCCACCATCCAGGCTGTAAACGGCTTCAGTGCCACTGCCACTAGCCCATTCCACAGGAAGAATTTTACCACTCCGAACTTCGCTGGCTTACGGTCGCGCCAAGTAATCCGGCTATGCAAAATATATGCCAAAATCGTCGCCAGCACCGTTGCCACTGCCGTCGAAATCTCCAGTGCATCATTCGTCCGGAATACCAGCTTCACCAGCACCGTATAAGCCACAAAATCAAACAATGTGATAATTACCCCCACCAGCACGTATTTCATGGCATGTCGCTCAGACTTTTCCACTGGTTTTTCCACACCTTTTTCCACAATCGCAGAAGCAGACCCCGAATCAGTCTCAGCCTTCCGCGCTCGCTTCTTCGACCTCACGTGTGACACCTTCCATCGCGCCCGCACCAACTTCAGCAAAATCCACGAGCGAAATCCGCCGCCATCCGTCTCGTGCACCCATTCCTTTAGATCATCATAACTCTTCTGCCAATTCTCCCACTTCGTCGCCGCCCCCCGCACGATGCTCGTCTTAGTCCCAAATTTATAAATATACAGCGCCTCCGGAATAAACCTAATTTCCCCCGGCTGGAACTGTAAATAATCCAACACAAACTTCGTATCTTCTGCAAAATCCCGCCCCTCTTCAAATTCCAACCCCAGCTTCCGAACCACATCTGCCCGGAAGATCTTATTCGTTACACTGTACATCCGCCCATCCCTGAGCAGTAAATACATCATATAATTCGCCAATTTCTCATGTTTCTTGCGCTCCCGTCGTGGCTTCGCTACTACCTTCGTTCGCTTTTCGTCCTGCAAATTCTGATGCACTTTGCCTGTCAGTGCCACCGCCACCCCGTCATCCGCCATCGCTTCCACTAATTTCTCAATAAAACCCGGCCTTACTTCGTCATCCGAGTCCACAAACACCATATACTCCCCCCGCGCCCGCTCAATCCCCACATTGCGCGCCGCACTCACCCCCGCATTTTTTTGATGAAATAGCTTCACCCGTCGCTCTCTAGCCGCAATCTCCTGCAACCGCGCCAGGGAACCATCCGTCGAACCGTCATCAATTACCACAATTTCAATATTCTGGTAGCTCTGCTTCAAGAGTTGCGAAATCACCTTTTTCGCCACCTTGCCCGTATTGTATACTGGAATAATCACCGACACCAAAGGA
Source organism: uncultured Candidatus Saccharibacteria bacterium (assembly GCA_948851665.1). Taxonomy (GTDB): domain Bacteria; phylum Patescibacteriota; class Saccharimonadia; order Saccharimonadales; family Saccharimonadaceae; genus Nanosyncoccus. The sequence goes on along the minus strand of CAQOWG010000001.1, from coordinate 36,952 downwards.
TTTTTCATGGTATAATTATAGCATGAAAATCCCCCAGTTCTGGAACAAACGCAACCGCGTCCTCTTACAAGAACTCACTAAAACCGACTTCAAACTCCGTTATCAGGGTTCCGCCCTTGGCTATCTTTGGGCTTTATTGCGCCCACTCTTGCTCTTCGCAATTCTTTACATCGTTTTTGCTCAGCTCCTGCGCTTCGGTAATGATATCCCGCATTACCCCGTCTATCTCCTACTCGGCACCGTTCTCTGGAGTTTCTTCACTGAATGTACTAATCAAGGTATCCAAGCCATCATCACCCGCGGCGACCTCATCCGCAAAATCAGTTTTCCCAAGTATATCATCACAGTCTCTGCCACCCTCACCGCCGTCATCAATGTCTGCATCAACCTCGTCGTTGTCGTCATTTTCGCCCTCATCAACGGCGTCACTCCGTCCTGGAGTTGGCTCCTTGTGCCGCTCCTTTTACTCGAACTCTACCTCTTCGCTCTCGGTATCGCTCTTCTTCTCGGTTCCATCAACGTCAAATATCGCGACATCAGTTCTATCTGGGAGGTCTTTCTCCAGGCTCTTTTCTATGCCGTCCCCATCATCTACCCCGTCTCTATGGTTGCTTCCACCAGTATGCTCGCTGCTCGCGTTCTCCTACTCAATCCAATCGCTCAAGTCATCCAAGACGCTCGCTGGAGCCTCATCACTGACACTAGTGTCACCAATCTCAGCCTCAACGGTCCTTGGGGCCAAGTCTTCGCCATCCTTCTCGCCCTTTCTGTCTTTATTATTGGCGCACTAATTTTCCGGCGCAAATCGCGCTTCTTCGCGGAGGAAATCTAAATGAGCGAGCGTATCATCGGTACCCGTATTGAATCCCACGACAAGGGGAGCGACATCGCTATCTCTGTCAGTCATCTTTCTAAATCTTTCCGTCTTCCCACCGAACGTTCCTGGGGCCTCAAGCAAGCTATCTTCAACCGTCTTCGTGGTATCAAGGGCTACCGCGACCAGCAGGTCTTAAGTGACATTAGCTTCGACATCAAAAAAGGTGAATTTGTCGGCATTGTTGGTCGCAACGGCTCCGGCAAATCCACCCTTCTCAAAATCCTCGCCGGCGTCTACTACCCCAGCAGCGGTCAAGTCGTCGTCAATGGCAATCTCATCCCCTTCATCGAACTTGGTGTCGGCTTCAACATGGAGCTCACTGGTCGCGAAAACGTCTATCTCAATGGTGCCATGCTTGGCTTCAGTAACTCCGAAATCACCGCCATGTATGATGATATCGTCAAATTCGCCGAACTTGAAGATTTTATGGACCAAAAACTCAAAAATTATTCTTCTGGTATGCAAGTTCGCCTTGCTTTCTCCATTGCCATCCGCGCCAAGGGTGATATTCTCATCCTCGATGAAGTTCTCGCTGTCGGCGACGCTGCCTTCCAGAAAAAATGTAACGATTATTTTGCCTCTCTCCATGGCAAACAAACCGTCATCCTAGTCACTCACTCCATGGAAAACGTCCTTCAGTTCTGTGACCGCGCCATCATGCTCGAGCAGGGAAAGATCGCTGTTTCCGGCACCCCGGAAGAAGTCACCAAAGCCTACACCAAACTTTTCGAGCAGTAATCCAAACCACGGCAAATAACCGCAGAAAAAGCAATATAATCCCGTCCGCTCCCGTACAAGAGCGGCTATCTACCTCTATCTTATCACACTTATGCTTTCTTGTCAAGCCGGAACCAAACTCAAACTAATCCCGAGCCGAAAGCCCCAAAAACTTCAACGTATCTCGCATTGCTTCATCAACCGTGCGTGTCGCTTTCCACCCCAATTCTCGCTCTGCTTTGCTTGCGTCAGCATACACCACCGCCAAGTCACCCGCTCTTCGCCCCACTATCTTATACGTTAGCGGAGAACCACTCACCTTTTCAAACGCTTTCACCATTTCCAGCACACTCACCCCTCTCCCCGTACCCAAATTGTAAACTGTCACTCCTGGCTGCATTTTTGCAATGGCCGCTACATGCCCCTGTGCCAAATCCATCACATGAATATAATCTCGCTCTGCACTCCCGTCCGTCGTTTCGTAATCATCGCCGCAAACCAATAATTCCGCCATTTCTCCAGTCGCAACCTTCATAATAATCGGCATCAGATTATTCGGTATACCTTTTGGCTCTTCGCCGATGAGTCCTGATTCGTGCGCCCCAATCGGATTGAAATACCTCAGAATCGTCGCCTCAAATCCCTCATCCGCTTTGCAAAGATCTTTGATAATCTCCTCAATCATGTATTTTGTTCGCCCATAGGGATTAGCAATAGCTCGCCCCGTCTCCATCGTTTCTACAAACGGAGCCTCCTGATCGCCATAAACCGTCGCCGAACTTGAGAAAATTAGCTTCCTCACCCCAAATTCTTCCATCGCTTCCAGCAAATTCACGGTGCCGCCCACGTTGTTCTCATAATATGTGAGCGGATTCTCTACTGATTCCGCCACTGCTTTGAGCCCCGCAAAATGGATTACTGCTTCGTATCCCCCGTCTCGCATAACCTGTTTGAGTGCCGTTTTATCTCTTAAGTCCACCTCATAAAACTTCGGCTCCACCCCCGCAAGTTCCGCAATTTTCAAAAGAACGCCAGCGTCCGAATTGTAAAGATTATCCAAAATCTCCACCTCGTGCCCACTTTGAATCAGCTCCACCACTGTATGTGAGCCAATATATCCCGTTCCACCAGTCACCAAAATCTTCATAGCCTCCATTATAGCATCTTTTCCACGCAATGTCCCGACGAAGCGTGCTGCCCCCAACTACAACCATATTAATGCCCAGTCCGGGATCCAGCTTTTTAGATGGGAGCAAGCAATGAAATTGCTTGCTGGGCGTGAAACTCTGTTTCATGCCTTCCGGACTGTTTAACTATTGGCCTCTCCAGTTCCTGCGTACTGGCTACTACGACCGTTCCTACGGCCACCTCGCTTCGCGTACGACGGCTGGCTTCTGGTGGTCTACTACGGCTGGTTCCGCTATCTACGGGCGCTACCTGGGTACGTGGACCGGTAATGTCGTCGCCCAGCGTAACACTTTCCGTGGCGCCGGCTTTGCTCTGCGCTGCGGGGCAACTTGTAACGCTGTTACAAGTTCAACCATTCAACAATAGAGGTAAAATAACCACACAAACCATTTCATTAACAAATTTTAGCGAATTCCATGGTTTTACATTAACCATTCTAGAAATCCTCGCTTTGGCAAAGATTTTGATTTTCTCGTAATGCATTGGGCTGTCACGGTCCAAAATGCCACCCCGAAGGGGAGCATTTTGAGAGTGGCACCCTTACGTGAAAATTAAAAGCTGCGTCAAAGCGAGCCATCTCTAGGGTATTATGATATAATAAACCTATGAAACGGGATTTTGGTGTGGTCTTCCACGTTTTCCTCATTTTGGGGGACGCGCTCTCTATCGTCCTCTCCTTTTTAGTGGCCTATTTCATGCGCACCCACCTCGATCAGCGCCCCTTCTACTTCACCGCCGACCCCGGTCGTTTCGTCCTCACTATGCTCTCGCTTATCCCAATTTACGTAGTTATTCTGGCTTGTTTCGGACTCTATAATAAGTCCGTCTTCCTGCGCCGCAGCCGTTGGACGGAAGTCGCACGCCTTTTTTGCGCTTCACTCATCGGCATGATGACGATTATCTCCATTGATTTCTTTTTCGAACTCGACCTCTTCCCAGTCCGTGTTATGGCCATCTATTCCGCTGTCGCCTGCTTCCTACTCCTTTGCCTTTTCCGCGGTCTTGTTCGTTTTATTCGTAATTTTGCTCTCAAGCATAGCCATAGAGCCGCCCTGCGCGCCATTATCATCGGCAACAACAAAAGCACCGAATCTATCGCCAATTACATCGCTGCCTATCCCGAATCCGGTTTTTCGCTTGCCGGCATTGTCGCTGGTGCCAAGTATATCCCTACTGACCTCCGAAAGAAACAATACCCTTCGCTAAAAGAAGCCCTCAAGAAAACTCGCCCCGACGCCATTTTCCAAACTGATTCTAAGAGCTCAGAATACGTTTATCGCCAAGCCCTCAACCACCACCTCCTCTATTATTACGTCCCATCAAGCGCCGATCTTTCTTCACAAATGGGCGAAATCGAGCTCATTGGCAGTACGCCCACTATCTTTGTCCCCGTCACGCCCCTTGCCGGCAGCGCCCGTTTCGCCAAGCGTTGCACTGATCTCATCTTTGGCTCGATTCTTTTTCTCATTGCTGCCATCCCCATGGCTATTATTTGGATTGCCGAGAAAATCGCTGATCCCCATGCCCCAGCTATCTATGCCGAAACTCGCCTCTCTCGCTATAATCGTCGTTTCAAAATTTACAAATTCCGCTCCATGCGCCCCGAATATTGTGGCATTTCCCCCGAGGAAGCCTTCACTAAAATGGGCAAGTCAAACTTGATCAAAAAATATCGTGACGGTGGCGATCAGATCAAAAACGACCCCCGTGTCACTAAAGTTGGCCGGTTTTTGCGTGCTACTTCACTTGATGAACTCCCCCAACTTTTCAATGTCTTACGTGGCGATATCTCCCTCGTCGGTCCCCGCGCCCTTGTGCCCGGTGAATTGCGTCACTATGGCGACCGCTCCCTGCTTCTTTCGGTCAAATCGGGTCTCACCGGCCTCGCCCAAGTTTCCGGCCGCCGCGACATCTCTTTTTCCGAACGCCGCGCCCTTGATATCTATTACATTCAAAACTGGAGCCTTTGGCTTGATTTTCGCATCCTCCTACGTACTATTGGTGCAGTATTACTCAGGAAAGGGGCAAAATGAAAGTTGCCCTCGTCTGTGATTGGCTCACCGAAAAAGGTGGCGCCGAAAAAGTCCTCCTCGAGCTTCATCATCTCTACCCTGATGCGCCTATTTACACCTCCCAGTACCGCCCAAAGCGCATCGACTGGTTCAAAGACGCCACTGTCAAGACCAGCTGGCTCAACCTTTTTCCCACCGCTTTTCGCCGTATCCTCGGTCCTTTGCGCCAGCGCTATTTTTCGCATCTTGACCTTAGCCACTATGACCTCGTCATCTCTGTCACTGGCGCCGAAGCCAAATCCGTCCGCACTCAGCCAAAACCTTATCGCACTGCCACCCAGAAAGGGAAATACGAAGTTTTGCTCCCCGACCAGCCCCATACCACTCACATCTGTTATTGCCATGTACCCACGCAGTATTATTGGCAGTCTTACGATCGCTATCTCAAAAACCCCGGCTTCGGTTTTTTGAATCCTATCGTCAAATTTTTCTTCCGACTTCTCGTCAAGCCTCTCCGTAAGGCTGATTTCGCCGCTTCTCAGCAGCCCGATTACTTCGTCACTATTTCTAGCTACGCCGCCGAACAAATCAAAAAATACTACCACCGTGACGCTACTATCATCTATCCGCCTGTCGACGTCCAAAAGTTCTCTAAATCCACCTCTACCCCTGTTAAACCTGTGGAAAACTCCTCAAAACCTGTGGAAAAACCTGTGCATAACTATGTGCAAAATCCTGTGGAAAACTCCAATAAAACTCAGTCTCAAGACCAGTGCTCCATTGACCAACCCCGCGAAAATCATCCTTTTGTCATTTCTTGTCGCCAGGTTACCTGGAAGCGTGTTGATCTCGCTATTTCCGCTTGCAATCGCCTCGGTCTTCCTCTGCAAGTGATTGGTGACGGCCCCGAGCACAAAAAACTCCAGCAGCTTGCTGCCAATGTCCCCGCCCGCGACACCAGCCATGTCGAGTTTCTTCCTTGGCTCACCTCTGATCAGCTCGCCGAGCGTTTCCAAGCTGCTCGTGCCTTCATTTTTCCGAGCCTCGAACCTTTTGGTATCGCTCCAGTCGAGGCCTTAGCCGCCGGTTGCCCGGTGATTGCCTTTGTTGATGGTGGTAGTCGCGATTTTGTGCATCTTGGCGAAAACGGCCTCTTTTTCCGCGAACAAACCGTCGATTCACTCGTCACCGCTCTCCAAGATTTCCCAGGCCACCACTTCAATCGTCAAAAAATCGCCGCCTCAGCTGAACCTTTCGACGCCAGCAAGTTCCGCGAGGGAATCACCGCTTTCATCGATCAGGCCCTCAAAAATCCCGTTCCAAAACCCACCTCTACTCTTGAAACAACCACCCCAAAACCAGCTCCAACCCCTAAACTTTCTGCCGACCCTCTCCCCAAGGACGCCCAAAATGCCTAATAAATTCCTCCGCGCAGTCTATTTTGCCTTGCTCGTCGCCCTCCCCGCCGTCCTCTTTTTCTCCTATCATCCCATCATCTCCCTCGGTGCCAATTCTTCCATGAATTTCGAACTCTCCCTCCCGCTGATCTGGCTCATCCTTTTTGACTTCATCTCCCTCACCAATTTCGCAATTCTTTTTAGGAGATATAAAAACTCGGACGCGCGTCATAGACTGGAAAAGGCAAGGGGGGAAAAGAAGGGCTTCAAGGTCTTTTGTGAGGGAGTAAGACTTGGGCTAGCGCCCCGGAGCGGCCAGGGCAAAAAGCTCTTGAAGTCTTTCATTCTCCTTTCTTTTCCAGTTTATGTCTCCGCTTCCATTTTTTGGTCCGCCAACCCCCTTCGTGCCATTCTCACCGTCGGCATCCTCTGGCTTGTCATTTTTGCCGTTTTCGCTATCATTCGCCTCTCGCCACTGCTAGAGCCCCCCTCTCGCCTCAAAATCTGGGCTATAAGGGCCTTCTTCGCCAGCACCGCCGTGGTATGCCTCTTCTGCTTTATACAGTCTCTACTCGACTCCTGTGGCCTCTCCCGTGAAACCACCCTCCTCTGTGCCGGTTGCACCTACCGCTCCTTCGGCTTCCCCCACCCCAACGGCTTCGCCATCGAACCCCAATTTATGGGTAATCTCCTCCTCGCTCCCACTCTTCTCGTCCTCTGTCTCCTCTGCCAGGCCACCAGCAAAATCCCGTCTCACCCCAATAAAACCGAACAAAATTCCAAAACCGAACACGTAGAACCCGAACAGCGCAGGAGTGCGAGTGTAGCCGAGCTTACTCAGGCTACCGAGCCGACGCCCGCTGACGGTTTCGCAGAACCCGAACAAATCACAACCACTTTTCCACACCTGCGCAAAACTCCCGTCAAAACCGCCCTTGTCATCTGTGCCATTTTATTTTCTACTACACTTTTCTTCACTTTCTCTCGTGGCGCCATCTATTCCTATGCCCTTGGCCTTGTCATTTTAATTATCTTCGCCCTTCGCCGCCGCATTTTTCGCCCCGTTCTCATTATTATCCCTGTCACCACCTTCTTCCTCTCTCTCGGATTGCAGGGGACGTTCGCCCATTTCGGTCCTACCTCCGAGACCTTTACCTCCGCCGTCACCAAATCTATCCATCAACTTTCCCTCGGCATCATCGATCTCCGCCCCCAGCCCAATTCGCAGGCTAGCGGAGCTTTCGAGCAGGTCGTTAACGAGGGGACAGGAACGTCCGCTAGTGACGCTGACAACCAAGCTGGCACGGGTCTGGACGCCACCCGCAGGGAGCGTGCAGAGAGTGCTACCGCGTCTCTAGCGGATGCTGCTGACCCAGTCTTTGATGGCTATGTTGCCGAATCCACCAATGTCCGTCTCGGCCTTAGTACTTCTGCCCTTGCCACCTGGTCTCAAAATCCTCGCACCATCCTCTTTGGCGTCGGTCTCGGTGGCGCCGGTATCGCCATGCACGAATTTGACCCCATCTCTAACCCCAGTCCCAAGGAAATTGTCCAAAATCAGCCCATCTCCCTTCTCCTCGAAACCGGTCTTTTCGGCACCATACTCCTACTGATTGCTTTCTATCTCATCTTACGCCCCAAGAGCCCCCTCTGGGCTCACCCAGCCATACCTCTGTTGATCTCCCTTGCCATCGCCTACCTCATTTCCTTTCAATTCTTCGCCGGTCTCCCCAACGCCCTCCACATCTACCTTCTCCCACCCCTGTTCTGGTATCTTTTCTTGCCAAACCAGCCAAAAAGTGTCAAAATTACAAAAAGTTCCACCAACTCTTTGCCAAAAACGCAAAATAAGCATAAACACTCTTGACTTTTTCAACAATCTGTGCTACAATGCAATTATAACTATGGGGGAAGTTAAGCAAATTTAGAACTAAAGCTTAAACCCCCGTGTTCTACTGTAAACTTTGTTTCATCTTGAAGAATAAATTAGGAGGGAAATTTTATGATGAACGAACAGAACAACCAGGAATTATCCACAAACTCGCAGGCATCGGAAACCAATCCGCAGACGAAAGACAACCGCCTCGACTACATGAATCAGAAGCCGCACTATAACCGCAAAGAGCTCACGATACTTGGCGTTGTTCTTGTTGCGGTTTTAGCGTTCATTATCGGCGGTACGTGTTTTGTAGCGAGCAACGCTCACGAAGCGTTCATGCAATCTGACTTCGGTCAAAGGATAATTGGAGACGCTTCCAAGACACAGGAAGAAGTTATTCAGGAAGCCGCGCCTGATTCTAGGCCATTTTCCGAAGAGCTGGTCGTGAATAATCCCGACAAAGAGAATGCAGACGATGATTACCCGGAATATACCAAGGAATCAATTGCTCTCGCCCTCTATTATACGCCTTTGAGCGACCGTAGGGTCGTGACCACAAGCGCTGATGAGGAACACGCCGGGCATTATATTTTGCAGCCGAATACGAGTTACGCCATCTGTTGGGATGCTTCTCCTCTCTACCGTAACAATGAAGGAAAAGTTGATGCTGATATTACAATCAGCAGCGATTTTCTGATTGGAGGAGGCATCGACGGTGAGGGCGTGATTACTGTTAGTATTCGTGACTACCACCGTCACATCGACTATGTTGGCGAACTGCATATCGCGTCCAACTACGATAACTTGGGGATAGAATTCTGCGCTGACCAGTGTCGTAAGTATGGCTACGGTCATCGTCCCCAAATCGATGACAAAGAATTCACCGTGTGCTTCTACACTTCTGGTGAATATGTCGAACAAGTCACCGATGGTACTTATAGCGTAGAGGGGCATTATGGGTTTACCTATGGCACGGATGGAAACGCGCTTCTAAACGATGTAGTGACACGACGGCCCGTGGTTAAACCTGTTCCTGAGCCCTCCGCGACTCATATGCCTGATGGCGGTATTAGGCCTACTCCTATGCCGCAACCTGAAATCGATTATGAAAGTCGTCCTGCTGTTGACCCGGTTCCCGGTGTCAAGTATGAAGACGATGGTGAAGATAATGGCTGTAATTAAGGGAGGCCATAATTAAGTTTTTAGTTCTACCGACCCCGCCCACAAAGCGGGGTCAGACTTTTTCTATGGTATAATCTGGGGGGGGGAGTACTTTTAGAAGGAGGTGATCTTATGGGTGCGGGAGTTGTTTTCTGTATTCCATGCAGTATTGGTGTTTTAATAGCGGTAAGCGGCTGGCTGTTCAGGTGTCCACCACCTTTAAGGTGGATCGGGCTGGCTTTAGCAGCGATATCGTGGGTAATAGTTTTTATTGTTATGTTCGCTGACAAGACGTATGCCGAGTATGAAACCCGCGAGGAACGTTTCTTGGAAGCACTAAGCTTTAGTATTCAATATCTGTTAGCAAGTATTGCTTTTTCGGTTATCGCCGTGGTAGGCATACCGGTGGCGATAATTTGGGCAATAGGCTACTACTGTATACGGAAGCGCCTGTCTCAATCGCAGCGCGTAGAACCCACTTAATATTCAGTTGCAAACGTTGTATAAAATAATACCTCCCTCTCTCCCCGCCACGGCGGGGATTTTTCAGAAAACTCTTGCATTTTTTTTCGGCTTGCTATATAATGAACACATGTCGCGGGATAGAGCAGCCTGGTAGCTCGTTTGGCTCATAACCAAAAGGTCGTTGGTTCAAATCCAACTCCCGCCACCAAAATGGAGACAGTATCGCCCCCCCGATCTGTCTCCATTTTGGATTTTAAATAAATACGATCATTAGCGCCAGCACCCTGGGCTACAATCATATTAATGTTCAGTCCGGAACTCATCTCCTTGGAGATGGGAGCAAGCAATGAAATTGCTTGCTGGGCATGAAACTTTGTTTCATGCCTTCCGGACTATTTAGCTATTGGCCTCTCCAGTTCCTGCGTACTGGCAACTACTACCGTTCCTACGGCTACCTCTACGTACGTACGACGAATGGCCGCTGGTGGTCTGGCACGGCTGGCTCCACTGCCTACGGGCGCAACCTGGGTACGTGGGCCGGCTACGTCTACGCCCAGAGTAACAGTTTCCGTGGCGCCGGTTTTGCTCTGCGCTGCGTAGGGAGCATTTTTTATTGTATTTCTTACAATTACCAAATTTCCTTGTAGTTTTTCCTTGATTATGGGGGAGAAAGGAAGGTGCAATGTTTGACTTAAAGAGTATAAACGTTGTGTTGGAGAATGAGCCTACGGGCATCAAACTCTACATAAAAGTAACTCCGCCACGAAAGCGGAGTAACTCATAAAACCTACATCTATCCTACCACAAGCCACTAGGTCTTGTAAAGACCTAGATTTGCGAGTAAGTCGATAGAGCGAAACTCGCCATCCACCACAAGCACATTATGTCTTATGTTATAATACTCTTATGAAATCCGCACTATTCACCACCCACGCCGATCTCGCTCTTCCGCTCTGGGAGTCGAACGTCGACACTATTTATTACTACAACGACGAACTCCCTGATGCTTTCCCGCAGTTCGACAAAGTTTACTTCCGCGACCCCTTCAATGACACCGAGGACCCCACCCTTGATAGTCGCCTTGAAGAAATCACCACCCGGTTTTTCCATGACAATCCCAACTGTTACTCTATCGATCATATTCATACCGTCGAAGATTTTTACGTCGAAGATAAATGGCGTCAGTTTTACCAATTTGGTAGTGATTTTATGCCTGAAACTTGGCTTGCCAGGGAACGAGAGTTCACCCCCGGCGAAATGGTTGTCAAAAAGCGCATCTCCTGCCGTTGCCGTGACGTTCACTTCGAAATTCCCGAAGACGTCAATCTTGATAGCTACATCGTCCAACGTCGCGTCAACATCATCCAGGAAATGCGTGTTTTCTATCTTAACGGTCAAGTTTTCCGTACTGCCGAAACCCGCACCAGCAAAACCGAAAATAGCGGAGTCAAAGTCCTCGGCGAAATCCAACTCACCGATGAGCAGATGAACTTCGTTGCGAAAGCCATGACCAAATTCCCCGAACTAGATTTCATCGGTGCCGATCTCGCCGTTCTCGACGATGGCTCCTTCGCTATCATCGAAATCAACCGTTCCCCACAATTCAAACGTTTCTATGAAGTTACGAATATTAATTTAGCTGAGCTAGTTTTCTGACGTCGCTTTCACAACCGCTGTATAATTCTGAATTAGCGGTACCTTTGCGAGGTAGTTATTCCACATCGAAATATAATTACCAGTTCGTGTGTCACCGGGGTCACCATAACCATCCGCTAACCTCAATGCTTCATAAAGTGGTGTCGTGATGTCTACTGGGTGCAGCCATTCCTGTCGACATCCTGTTGACGTTACCATTGCATTCGTCTCAATGTTTGCTACCCAACTTCGTCCTCGGTAATCTGTTAAAAACAGCCAATAATACCGTGCGTCGTGCGAAACATAGCCCTCGCCCATAATCTGTCCCGCAAAAGTCGAATAAACCGAATATCTCGCAATTAATCTCTCGAAATCTGGTGCAAAGCTCTCCGCCACCGACAGCAACTGCGGTGCCACTTTGCGGTGCCCCGGTTCAGTCGTCGACGGTTGTTCTGCATTCATCGCCGTTGGTGACACCTCTCGGTAGAAATCACCCCGCATCAACCCGCGCTGGAACGCTTCGCGATATTCCTGGCGTGAATTATACGCCATCGCCGTTCCTGCAAACAAAAAGTCCGGATTCGTCCCCGAAAGATCCACAATCCCTCGATACCGTTCAATCTGGTTCAACGCTGACTGCAAAGCAATCGGTAGTATAATTGATCTCTCATCAAAGCCGCTTCCAAAAATATCAATTCCTTCACCATTAATCCCGCGGATATAATCCGGCAAATACCGCCACAACGCCTGCGCTTTATCTCGGTAGAATGAACGCACTTTTACCCCCACTGTCGTCGGGATATAGGCAATCGCCGCCATCTGATCACTCGTTAGATTAAAGAGGTTTGACAGGTAAATTTCCTGGTTGTTCACCAAGATATGGTAAGCCGGATTTAGCCCCGCGCTAATTAAGTTTGGCACGCTTAGTTGATAATCCTGCCCGCCTTGTTTCCAGGCATCCCCATCAATCGTTGAGCGATTCAAAATCTGGTCACCCACCTCTGCCTCAATCGGCGTTAGTGTCGTTTCGCGTAGTGCCTTTGCCAACATTGGCGTCGCTCCATTGGTATCAGCCATTGCTGACTCAAGTGACGGATCCGTTTCAGCTATTAAGCTTGCCTCATAATCCTGCCCCAGCGCCATCGCTTCCTTGCGCAGAGTTTCAAAGTGCTTAAATCCCGCAAACCGTGGACCATAGAGTGCATTTTCCAACTCATTCATCGAGCGCACATAGGCATCAAATTGTTTCGGACTAGCAATCGGGTGAATTTCTGACAGGAACTTCCGCCTCAAATCTGCGAATCCCACTGGCGTTCGATAATCTTCCTGTCCTCGCCGTGGCTTGCTCAGGAACGCCTTCACATCTGTTGACTTCACGTCCTGCCAATCTTTCGTCGTGAATCCTGTCGCCACCGCAAGAATTTGTTTATCGCGCAACCTTCCGGCAATTTCATCAAAAATCCGCTGCTCGCCATATCTTTCCAATTGCGATGGTAAGCTCAATAAATACTCATTCTCGTCCGCCGTAGTAATCCGCCCGTCTCTGAGCGCCGTGAGGAGCATTTGCCGCGCCACCGCTGGCTCTGGTTGTTCCGGCAAAAGTTGCACTGCCTGCTGTCTAGCAATCGCTGCCCGTTCTGCATCAGTTTTTGCACCTTTTGTTGCTTCTTTTGCAGCCGCTTTTGCTTTTTCCGCCGCAATATGATTCGCCTCCGCTGTCAACCGCGGCATAAAATACCGAATAATCTCCAGTTGTTGCTTCTCCGTCGCCGTCATACCATCCGGCCCACCCGTAGTACCCTCAAACATAACTTTATTATATCAGACCACTCTTCAAAAAACTAGTGGTTGACAAAATTACAAATCTGTGCTACAATGAAAGTATAAGCTGTCTAGTTCGGCTAGATGGCGGTCTTAGCATGCCCGACAGGAAAACTCCGCTACGCTCCGCATTTCGCTTCGCTCAGTAACGAACCTAGCCATAAATGGCTATGATATCAACCCCTACGAAATATACCATAGAAAATACCTTACTCGAAAGTAAGGTATTTTCTATGGTATGCCCGACAGGATTCGAACCTACGACCTTTAGCTCCGCAAGCTAACGCTCTATCCAGCTGAGCTACGGGCACACATGTGTGGATATCCTCGCGCAAGCGCTAAAACATCCACCAAAGATTAAAAGGGCATTGTAAAACTTACAATACCATCATTATAGCACATTTCTAGAAAAGTGATAGAGTAAAAATATATTTTTCTTGGGAAAATTGCCAAATCCACCCTCAACCAATGTTTACTTGGCCATAAAATTGACCCAAACCCTCCCAAATTGAGGTCAATCTCTATTATCTGTGCTATAATCAAGATATGGAACAAACTGCGAAACTTTCTGGAGGTAAAAAGCGGTTTCGCCTTGAACGCGCGAAGGTGAAACTCCTAGCCTCCTACTATGGGCATCCAGCGCGAGATCTTAAACTTATTTGCATCACCGGCACTACTGGCAAGGTCACGGTGGCACATTATGTCCACGAAATCTTGGGCATCGCCAAACAACCAGCTGCAATTTTGGCTTCCGAGAAAGCCATCAAGGCTTCCGTTCTACACCGCTTTTTGAACGATGCTTGGAAGGCTAAGGTCACCTATGCTATCATCACTGCCCCAGCTGAGTCGCTCGCCGCTGATACGTTCTATGGCCTACCGGTCTATGTTGCCGCGCTCACTGATTTCGCTCCCACTGGCCTCGCTGACGAGGATCTCTCTGGTTATTTGGGCGCTCAGTCTTCGCTTTTCGAAATGCAGCCAGAAAGCGTTGTTCTCAACCGCGACGATGCTCACTATGCCGATTTCGCCAAATTCCGTGGCAAAAACGAAACCCTGACATATGGCGCATCCTCCGACGCTGATCTTCGGATTGATTATTCCAAACTTTATCGCAAAGGTTGCGAAGCCAGCCTCAGTTTTGGTCGTCAGGCCTTCACTGTTGCCAGCTTCCTCACTGGCGAGCCCATCATTGGCTACATGGCCTGCGCCGCTGCTATCGCCACCACCCTCAATATCGCTCCAAATGTCATCACTGAGGGGATCGCCAACTACGACCCCGAGCAAAAATAGTCTCTCGCCCTGCCTTTGACAATTTTAGTTGCAAAATCCAGCAAGCACATGTCAAGTTTCCGCCAGCACCCTGGGCTACAATCGTATTAATGAATGGCCTCTCCAGTTCCTGCGTACTGGCTTCTACATCCGTTCCTACGGCTTCCTCACCGCACGTACGACGCATGGCTACTGGTGGTCTGATGCGGCTGGTTCCGCTACCAACGGGCGCTACCTGAGTACATGGACCGGTAATGTCTATGCCCAGAATACCAATTTCCGTGGCCTCGGTATTGCTCTGCGCTGCGGAGCGCACCAACAGAGATTTATGATATAATTATATAAATGGCCTGGTAGCTCAATTGGATAGAGCAGTTCCGTCCTAAGGAAAAGGTTGCGCGTTCGACTCGCGCCCGGGTCACCATAGAAATACCTTGAGCATATGCTCAAGGTATTTCTATGCTTATGTGACCAGTCGAACGCCTTACGTCAGGCAAGTGCGTTCGTAGCGAAGCTCCGTGCCCATCGCGAAGCGCCCCTGCGACGCAGGTAAAATACTAACTAAAAGGAGCTTTACGATTCTTTTCGAAGAGCATAAAGACCTGGCCCAGCGGCCCAGAGCGAGCTCGAGAAAAGACAGCGTAAAGCCCCTATTTAGAGGGAATTCTACCGAGTATACTTTTCGTTCAAGTCCGAGTAATCATAGAGCTCATCCGGCTTGAACCACAACTCGATTTCTTCTTTCGCTTCCTCTGGACTACCACTTGCGTGAATCAAGTTCGGCACACCGATGCCTTTCGCATCCGAATAACCAAAGCTCATATGCGCATAGTCACCACGAATCGTACCCATTTCTGCCGATTTTGGCTCAGTTGGACCCACGATCTTTCGCACCAACGGTACCGCCTCAACACCCTCAAGCACGATCGCTATCACCGGACCGGTCATCATGTAATGTAGATTATAACGATAAGCCTCTTCGCCTCGACGAGTAATCATTTTGCCGATCGATTCATAATGCGCTCGGTAATGATCTTCATCTGGCATCACCATTTTGATACCTACGATTTTTAGACCCACGCGCTCGAATCGCTGCATAATCTCCCCTACAATCCCCCGTTGCACAGCATCTGGCTTACATACCACCAAGCTCCGTTGTACTAAATCACGCTCTTTTCCCATAGAACTCCTTACTTAGTCCATTAACTTTTCATCATTATAGCATATTTTCCCCGAATAGAACAGAACTTCGAACCACCACCCCAGTCCACAGGCAGAATACTCTTGACTTTTTTACAAAAGTATGCTACAATGGAAATATGGGACATTGTCCCTATTAGCATATTAAAATACTCTTGATTGGGAGGGAATCAAACATGACAAAATTCAAACCCGTTTTTGCAGCACTTCACATCACCACTTATTGCGAGGGTAACTGCGCTTTCTGCTATATCACAGAGGAGGGCGCACCCCGTCAGCACGGTGATTTGCAGACCCTAAAGCGCATCGTTGACCAATTGGCCATCGCCGGGGTAGAAACGATTGAGCTGGTCGGGGGCAACCCGTCTCTGTACCCGGACATCGTGGAGCTTCTTGAGTATTGCAATCAGGCAGGACTCGAGGTAGCTATTCTCTCGAACACACAGTACTACCCGCACACTTCCATCGCGGAAATTGCGCCGTACGTTACTGCGCTCGAAACCACCATCCACGGTTTACCCGAAGTGCACGACCATTTCACCCGCACCGGCGCCTACGCCGAAACGATGGCACGTCTCAGAGAATGGCAACAGTGTAAAACGCCCGAACAGGGCACTGGCATTACCCTGAACTTCACAAAGGTCAACTACGCACACATTTTCGAAACGATTACCCATGTTTTGCACTGGGGAATCAAGGTTGATTATGTGCAGGTGCAGCGCATTGGCCCGCACGGCCGCGCTACGGATGGTAGCTGGAAACTCACGCTTGATGAAATCATGACCGCTTATCGGCAAATCGCCCGCCTCAGCGAGGAATTGGGCATTCGCGCCGAGGTCGTTGACGCGTTTCCGCTCTGTCTCTTGCCCGAGGAAGTTCGCCAGTATGCTGGTCGTTGTGACTGGGGATTCGGCACATGTGCAGTGTTCATGGATGGCTCGGTTTCGCGTTGTGCGGTTGCCCGCCGTGATCTCGGCAATATTCTGGAAACACCGCTCATCGAAATCTGGAACAGTCACCCCGAGCTCGAGGAGTTCCGTGCGAAGACCTATCTGCGTGATGAATGTCAGCGGTGCCAATTGCTTGAGCCTTGCGGGGGGGGGTGCCCTACCAGCTGTGGCGGATGCCACCTCTGTTCAGACGAACTCCTCAGTCGCTACGCCGACCGGTGCAAAATCTGAGACATCCAATCACGAGGTCCAGGCCAGCTCAGAAAAAGGAAAGTTTTGTCAAAAGAGTGGCTATTTCTATCGGCCGCTCTTTTTAGTAGTAACAAAGACATTGACGATCTTATAATAGTATGCTAATATAAAATTATAGCCCCCTGGTCTGGATTCGTTCCCGCCAGGGATTTTAGGTATTGGAGATAAACATAAAAACTATAGCGTACATTGACGGGCAGAACTTTCTCTATAAGATTGCAGAAAGGGTAGTTAATTCTGGTCTTGTCGCGAGCAAACAGGAAGTTAGCGCCGTCGATATTCCGTATCTACTTAATCAAATTTTTCCAAATGAACAGCTGGAAATTCGCTATTATGGTGTAGCGAAGATTCGTCGACGGGACAACTACGGCGCGGAAATTCAAGAAAAATCCATTCAGTTTGCTGATAATTTGCGCAGGATGCGGAGTTGCTTATCTAAGACTGGTGTTGAGTTTCGAGCTACAGGCGTTCTGAAGGTCCGTGACCGTGATGAATGTAAGAAATGCGGGGCAACCGACTACAAATTCCAAGAAAAGGGGGTTGATGTTGGCCTAGCCGTGGACATTGTGGCTGATTCTTTGAGGAACAATGTTGACCATATTATTTTGGTTAGTTCCGACACGGACTTAGTGCCAGCAATTAAAGTTGCCAAAGAAGTTGGCAGGAGAATCACTTATGTCGGCTTTGACAACCAAATCACTAGGCTTCTATCGTCAATAGCCGATTCCACCCGAGCTATCCAAGATGACGAAGTAATTGAAGCGTATAGGAGAAGATATAATCGTGCATAACCCCACCACCAATTTGCCAATATCGCAAAATAAGCATAAATAGTATTGACAAAATACGCAATCTGTGCTACAATGGAAGTATAAGATAGCAAAAACTATCTCGCACCTATAAAATTAGTGCTTAGATAGTTTTTGACGATAAAAAGGAGGGGTGTTCTATGAGTAGAACAAACATTAGTACGGAGAAACAGGAAATAGCAGTACAAAGAGAGGGGACTTTGACTTGGATTGGCGCCTTAATCTTAGAAGTCATCATGTGCATGGTGGCCTACTACATTGCCGATCTCATCGGTGAAGGTGCTAGTTTTTGGCATCATAAAGTTGGTCTTTTCGACTATGCTGGTCGCGCCGCCAAGTGGTTCGGTTTCCGCAAGACGTGGGGCAATTTCGCCCTAGCCGTAGTGTATGAAACTCTCGCCCTTGGGCTCTTCACTAAATGCCTTGGCGTAGAATTCTCTACGGACAGCAAGGATAGCGCCTCTCGCGCAGAAAACATTATGGCGATTGGAACAATCGCGCGCCTCGCCGTATATATTGCAATCGCGTTTTTCAAACATTCTTCATCGTTCTACGGCTCTTTTTATGACAAATGGAGTTACAAGATGATATACTCTCGTACCGTAGCTCACGACTATCGGTGGATCCTGTTCTGGAGCCTCATCGGTTTGGTAGTGGCGATGATTATGTATGTCTTCTCGTTGCGGCGGAATAACCTAACCGTCGTCACCTGCCTACTCATCATTGTCGGGCTTGTTACTGTGGGGGCATACTTCAATACTAGTGACAAAACTTGCCATGATGCGATTCTCGACATTCGCAGTTTTGTTGAGGGCACAGATATCTAGGCGCTGATGAGACGGAAAGGGAGCACGCGAGTGCTCCCAACCTATTTGTTCCGAACTTATCTTGACTTTTCTGATGATATGGTGTAATATGGAGTCATCACCATAGCCGGACTAGCCTAAGGTTCTTGTACCGAACGCGAATGCCGGTTTTTTGGTCTATTTTTCCACCTTCTTAGTCGTTGGCCGTATACTTTCGCTAATTTCTTTTAATGGTAGTATGAAATCGTTATAAGGTTTAAGCAATTTTGAATATTTTGCCGTAGGGGTAACAATCTTTTTTAATTTGTCATTCTTCTTTAAATATTCTGCTAGACAAGCAAAATCACCGTCCCCAGAGACAATCACAGCTTTGTCGTAATTCTCGTATTCAATTGCGGCAGCGTACAATACCAGCTCAGCATCCACATTCCCCTTGGTAGTCAATCTTTTCTTTTCAAGATGCATCACCGTTGGCTTAAAAACTAGTGTAAAACCAGCAGTCTGCAATGCATTATATAGCTCCGCATTTCTTGGTATATAACCTATGATCATTCATCAAAAACCGAACATTCTCCGCAAGGTATTTATAGGGCAAAATCTTTCCACTCAAAAATCAATACCAAAAATCACCCCTGTAAATTTGGCAAAATCCCCAAAACAAGCATAAGAGTATTGACTTATCGAGCAGAGTATGCTACAATGAAGGCATAAGCATAAGCGAAGCATTAGATTCCAGCTTAGGCTTAAGCATTTTACTATCCAGATATGAAAGTTGTATTCCTGAAGTGGGATACCCGTAGACGCTCCGTCTGCAGATACCCCGCTTCATGGAATTAAAAACTAAATAGCGCACAAGCACATATCCAGAGTGATCTTGTGGCACCCTCAAGTGGCGGCGGACCGGGACGACCCCGGAATAACATTAGGAACCGCCACGCTGTAGGAGCGGGCGGAATAGGTGATAATATGGAAAAATTAGAAATGACTACGACACCCGCAATCTCTGGCGAGTACTTCTTCGAGAATCTTCGCAGAAGTAGCGAAAGGGCCTACAGCAGGGAAGAAGGCTACCTGTACGGAGAATGTAGTTTTCCGAACAGCCTCGTTCGTGCTAAGGACAAAGAGTTTGACCTGCTGAGCCTGAAGACCAAATCTTGGTCATTCCAGGTGCCGGATGACAAAATGGGGGTCGAGACAGTCGCAAGAGCACTGGGGAACGGCATGGCCGACATCACAATAAGAAGCTCAGAAGAGTGTCTTGTTGCTTGCCGGGAGCATGGCGTCACCCCAAAGACAGTGAAGCGGCGCGAAGGGAAGAATAGCTATGTCACGGACGTTTTGTTTTGCAAAACTCCGGTGCTGATCCTCGCGCCCAATTCTGCCGGTTGTCGCATGGTATGGGGAGGAGCGGTAGACACACTCTCTGGATCAGTCTACACCGACCGGGAGCTTGGCTGGGAGGTCGATTTTTACGACCTTCGTCCCGGTCTGAAAGACGGCGGTTGCTTTGTGCAATCTTCATCCAGTAGTGCAGTAATAATAGCAGAAAAAGAGGGGTCCGTTTGGACCATCACCCTCACGATGCCTTTACTGCCGGACGGACAGAAGGTCGGTACTAGCTACGAAAGCCACTTCAGAGGCGCATACAATTGGTACAAGCGCCAGTTGCAGAAAGCTTCATAAGTTTTCATCGTAGCGGAGTCACAACTTCATATCGGAATAAGCCCCAGGGTCGCGCATCATAGAGTGTCGCATTATGGCCCTGGGCTTTTCATTGTGGAAGCGACAGGATAGAAATCCGCGCCGTAGTCGCTACGCGACCGGGCGGATAACGAATCTTCGAACTTCGGGATTCGTTATCGAATGAAATGAGATTAGAGAATCCTTGGTTTTCTAATAGAAAACCAAAATTACCGTTCAATATGAACGGTAATTTAGTCGCTTTCCAATAGTGCAAAACATAAACCTCGGTTTATATTTTACACTATGGCGGAAGCGACAGGATTCGAACCTGCGAGAGCCTTCCGACCCTACACGCTTTCCAAGCGTGCTCCTTCAACCACTCGGACACACTTCCACTCCCTTTATACTAACATAAACTTCTCTAGAATTCAATCACAGAATGCCCTAGCCCACTTTTGAGCAGCGCAGGCTTCCCAGTTCGCAAATAATCTGTCATAATAAAGTTACCACAACACATTTACCCACAAAAACCACTAAGATTTCTCCCCTGTAAATCACTCCAAAACTTGCTAACCACAAAAATAAGCATAAAAAGTATTGACAAAAATGTTCAATCTGTGCTACAATAGAAAGATAAGTACATGGCAAAAGCCATAGGCTCCCAGGTTCTAATATGCTTTGGGTCGAAAGGTCCTTAAACATATTCAAAACTTGTGGCAAATTCTATTATAGGAGGGAATAATATGAAAATGCAAAATGAACTACAGGCGCAGACAAAGATATTGCGGAAACGAATAGTGATATTGTCTATCGCAGCCGTTTTACTGATTATGTGCCTCTACTACTCTTTTTTACGCACGCCTTCTTCATTGATGGCCCTATCGTGATCAGGGCAGAAATTGATGGCGAGGAACATTATCTCGTCTGTCAAAAGAAGAAAGGGAGCACCCATGCGTGCTCCCAATCTTTGTTTGGCGAACTTTTTACTCGTTCTCCCCGCTCATCTCTTCGTCGCTATTTACTTCAATTTCTTTACCTAGCTCACCAGAGGGCTCTTCTACCGACGAACCCGCCGCCACTGCCCCTGCATCCGCTTCTTCTGTTGTGGTCGCCGAAGAAACATCTTCGTCATCCGTGCTCTCAGAAATCGCGCTGAGCAGAGAATCCTCCGCATTCTTGCGCTTCTTCTTTTCCGGCGCCTTAGCTAGCTCAATATCGATGTCAAAACCAGTCAATTTCGACGCTAGGCGTACGTTCTGTCCCTGGCGACCAATCGCAATTGATTGCTGGTCTTCTGTCACGTATACCTTAGCATTTTTGCCATCAATTTCTACTTTCATTACCTCAGCTGGGCTCAGGGCCTCGCGAATATATTCTGAGGGATTTTCGCTCCAGTTGATAATGTCGATTTTTTCACGATCGCCAATTTCACCAGTAATCGCCTGTACCCGCACTCCTCGACCACCTACAAATGTACCAACTGGGTCAACACCAGGCACGGTCGACATTACAGCAATCTTCGTTCGGCGACCCGCCTCGCGCGCAATCCCGCGAATCTCCACCGAACCATTATCCAGCTCCGGCACTTCCTGGCGGAATAGATATTCAATGAACTCCGTATTCCCGCGCGAGAGAATCAGCTGTGCCTTGGCGTCATCGTGTTCCACGCCCTTGATATAAACTTTAATGCGCTCACCAACATTCCAGTGCTCGCCGTCAATCTGTTCACTGCGAGGCATAATTCCGTTCGCCCGACCGAGATCCACACGGATTAGCCGTGGCTCAACTCGTGATACTACACCGGTCACAACCGTACCGATTTTATCCTCAAAAGCTGACAAAACCGCATCGCGCTCTGCCTCGCGCAATCTTTGCAATACGACTTGTTTGGCGGCCACCGCCCCTACGCGCCCAAATTCAGTCACTTCGTAGGATTCTTCCACTGTACCCTCAAGCTCGGCGTCTTTATCGAGTTTCTTCGCTTCTTCCAGCGGAATTTCCGTAGCCGTATTGTAGGCCAAACCATCTTCAATCACCTGTTTTGCCACAAAGACCTTAGCTTTACCGGTGTGCGTATCTAGCAACGCCCGCACTTCCATCTCACGGTCGCCATTTTCCCGGCGCCAAGCCGCCGCAATCGCCATCTGTACTACGTCGAGCACAGTTTCTTCTGGCAAACCTTTTTCATCGGCAATCACCTTCACCATCTCGCCCAGTTGTTTCAGATCTAATCCTTCCATTTTTTCCTTTCTCGAACTATCTCGAATTAAAAATACCGCCCCTCTTCGGGTCGGTCAATATCTGTATGACATAATTATAGCGCATTCCTATACAAAGTCAATAGCCAGCAATATATTGACAAAATCACAAATCTGTGCTAATATGAAGATAGGTCTCTTCGTGAGGCAAACTTTTGATGACCTAATACATATCAGGGGGTGAAAAAATGAATATTTGCCAGTACCTTTTCAGAAAAGCTGAGGATTGGATTGTCAGTATTTGTGACTTAATTCGGCGTCCACGGATAATCGCCGAACGCAGCACACTTTTTCGATTTGCGTCCACCAAGATCCATCGAATGTGTTGGGGTGACTCATGGTACCGTTCCGGAGTTGTTGTCGCGAACGACAGGGGAGAGTTTCTCCTTGTCGAAGAGTTGCGTGCCCGTATTGACGGGGTTTGGCACGATGTCGAAGACATGTGGAATATCCCTTCTGGCAGTTGTAAAGAAGACGAACAATTTCTCGATGCCGCCATCTCGGCGGTTTTGTCATTTTTGCTTCTGTACCGTCCGCGCGTTGCTATAAGTTTTCAGCATCCGCTCGTCATCATAATATTTATCTAAAAACACCTCAAGCGCATTATCCGCCGTGTTGCCCGCACGTCGCATTGATTGTCTCGCCGTCGCCAGCACCGAAATCCCAATATCCAGTGCCAAAAACACCCCCAGCACTGCGCAAGCGATGTTCATCGTCCGCGGTGTAATGCTTCTATAAAACTTCTCAATCAGCGGGAACACAAAATGCGCAAAAACCACAATCAGTGCACCCCATACAATCATATAGGGGATCGTCGTCCGACCGTTAATATTGAGAAATTTTTCCGAATAATCCCAAGAAATCGTCCCAAACAACATCTCCTGCGCCCAGCTCAGCACGTACTCCAGCACCCCGCCGAGAACGGCCCCTCCGATAAAACACTCTGGAATACTCGGTGCCTTTTTTCGGAAAGCTGTACCAAAAATCAGATAAATCAACACCGCACCCATTCCGTAAACTGGGCTAAACGGTCCGTATAACAGCCCTCGTCGCGACACCCACTCGAAAGTCCCTGTTTGCCATAGGGTCCGCACAATACACATAATTTCTTCCCAGTACGTCCCAAAAATACAGCCAATCGTAAAATACAGCACGATATGGTTAAAAATCCCCCACCCCTTGAATCGGTGCACTACAATTTCGCTCATGTTTTTATTATAACATATTTGCTCTACTGGAAAAGGTTATACGCCATCAACGATGATACCTGCATTGGTACGTTCTCAGTCCAAAATCCAACACTGATTTTTGCCCCGGCTCAGCTGGGGCATTGTTCAAGATCTATTATGCAAGTCTTGACAAAATTACAAATCTGTGCTAAAATGAAGGTAATCCTCATCATGAGGGCAAATTTTGACGGCTCAAAAACGACCCAAACGCACATTTACAGATAGTGGTATCAGTCTGTGGTGTGCATTTGTCTCAAAAACAAGGAGGGCAAACATGAAGAGAAAACACAGAAAAGGGCATATCACGCACATTCGCGGCCGTGCCCTCAGAGAAGCTGCGGCAACCGAGAGGATCATATGGGACAGGCCCAAGGACAAGTGGTGCTATGTTGTTTTACCGATTATCGATGGGCCGTGCCATGCGGAGATCCAAGAGAATCGGTGGGAACAATATGTGGATCACCGAGCGACCATGGTGGTTGATCTCAAGATAGCAGGCGTCGAAGGCGGGCCCTTTATGCGCTCAGAACGTCACTTCTGCATCAGACCAGAGGACGCCCTGCTTGCAAACGGCACCCTGCGTCAACCTTTGACCATGCCTATAGACATTTCTCCTAATCATTCGTGCCTTTGGCATTTCGCCGGCGGCATCGTATTCCCCGGAGAAATGATCCCGCAGTCTGGACGGACCGCCTTCTGCGAATACGATGCCAAGGCCAAGCGAGGCTTCGTTATTGTCGCTTGTGATGTTTATTCGGCGCCGGAAAAGATTGTGGGCAGCTTGCCGGCGTTGTATCCGACGATGAACCAGTTTATAGGGGACGTCAAAATCTTCAAAGCTGACGGATACGCTTGGTTGTCCGGCAACTGGTAGTACTATTGTTGTCCCAAGAGGTCTCTACTTTGGTAGGGGCCTTTTTGTTCTGGCACTATTGACGCCTGACTGCCAATTTGCTAAAATAATCCTAATTAGCACTCTTGACACACGATTGCTAATGATATACAATGAAATAAGAATACGTTATTTAAGAATACAAAATGAAGGGGCAGCCAATAGTTCTTTCTCGACAATATCCGCGACCAACGGGGAGCGGGTAAGCGACGCATCGCCCATAACGATGGGCCGAAGCGAGCGTTTGTCGAAAGGAACTATTGGCTAGCACTTCGCTTTGTATTATTAAAGAAAGGAATAATTTATGTCAAAAATCATCGGCATTGATCTCGGTACCACCAACTCTGCTTTTGCCTACATGGTGGCCGGCAAGCCTGAAGTTATCACCAATAGCGAAGGCGATCGCACTACCCCATCGGTAGTTGCCGTGACTAAAAAAGGCGACCGCCTTGTCGGTAAAGTCGCTCAGCGTCAGCGCGTTACCAATCCAAAGAACACTATCTACGGCATCAAGCGCCTCATCGGTCGTAAGTTTGAGGATGATGAAGTCCAACACGATCTCGACATCATGCCATACAAGATCGTTAAAAAAGGCAATGCTGTCGCCGTCGAACTTGATGGTAAAGAATACACCCCTGAAGAAGTTTCCGCCATGGTGCTCAGCAAAATCAAAGCTGACGCTGAAGCCTTCCTCGGCGAACCTGTCACCGAAGCTATCATCACCGTTCCGGCCTACTTCGACGATTCTCAGCGCCAAGCCACCAAAGACGCTGGTAAAATCGCTGGCCTAGAAGTCAAGCGCATTATCAACGAGCCGACGGCTGCAGCCCTTGCTTACGGTCTTGAGAACAAGAAAGACCAACAAATTGCCGTTTTCGACCTCGGTGGTGGTACTTTCGATGTTTCCATCCTCGAGCTTGGTGATGGCGTCTTTGAGGTGAAATCTACCAATGGTGACACTCATCTTGGCGGTGAAGATTTCGATAATATCATCGTCAACTTCCTCTGTGACGAGTTCAAGAAAGAATCCGGCGTTGATATTCGTGACGATGCCGCCGCTATGCAACGCATCAAGGATGAAGCCGAAAAAGCCAAAAAAGAGCTTTCTACCACCACTTCTACCGATATTAACTTGCCATTCTTGACCGCTGACGCCGACGGTCCGAAGCATTTCGAATATACTTTGACCCGTGCCAAGCTCGAAGAATTAGTGAAACCACTCTTGGAACGCCTTGCCGATCCAGTCGAAAAAGCTTTGAAAGATGCTAAACTTTCCGCCAGCGACATCGACGAAGTTGTGATGGTCGGTGGTATGACCCGCATGCCGGCCGTAGTCGAAGAAGTCAAGAAAATCTTTGGCAAAGACCCAATGCAGGGCGTCAACCCTGACGAAGTTGTGGCTGTTGGTGCTGCCATCCAAGGTGGTGTACTCCAGGGTGACGTCAAAGACGTACTTCTGCTTGATGTGACTCCGCTTTCTCTCGGTATCGAAACCATGGGCGGCGTTTCAACCAAATTGATTGAACGCAATACCACCATCCCTACTAGCAAGTCCGAAGTTTTCTCTACCGCCGCTGACAACCAGCCTCAGGTCGAGATCCACGTTCTCCAGGGTGAGCGCGAATTCGCCAAGGACAACAAATCTCTCGGTCGCTTTGTACTTGATGGTATTGCTCCCGCTCCTCGCGGCGTGCCCCAGATTGAGGTGACTTTCAATATCGACGCCAACGGCATCTTGAATGTTACCGCCAAAGATAAGGGCACCGGCAAAGAACAAAGTATCACCATTCAAAACTCCGGCAACATGAGCAAGGAAGATATCGAGAAGGCTCAGAAAGAAGCCGAAGCTCACGCCGAGGAAGATAAGCAGAAACGTGAAGCCGTTGACGCCAAGAACCAGCTCGAGAATACCATTTACCAGGCCGAAAAAATGCCTGATGAATACAAAGACAAGATTTCCGAAGATGACACCAAGGCTATCAAGGAAGCTGTCGAAGTTGCCAAGAAGGTAATCGCCGACGAAACCGCCACCAAAGATACTTACGAAACTGCCACCAAGGCTCTCAATGACGTTTTGATGCCAATCGGCGCCAAGATGTACCAAACCACCGACGGTAAATCCGGCGCTGAAGAAAGTAAAGAGGGAACTACCTCTGACGCCGGCGGTGACGAAGCCGTTGAAGGGGAAGTTGTCGACGAGAAATAATCTCGCAACCCAAATCCCACCTCACACAACCAGAAAAAGTGGAGCTAATTGCTCCGCTTTTTCGTTTACATGCTAAAATATATTATATGAAACTTTTACTCAACGCATTCCGCGGCTTTATGATGGCCCTCGCCGACAGCGTCCCCGGCGTCTCCGGTGGCACGATTGCCTTTATCCTTGGTTTTTATGATAAATTCATCAACTCTCTCGACGCTCTCGTCTATGGCAAAAAGTCCGACAAGCTCGACGCCCTCAAATTCCTCGCGAAACTCGGCCTCGGCTGGGTCATCGGTATGGGCGCCGCCGTCCTCGTCCTCGCCAACCTTTTCGAATCCCAAATCTACGCCGTGAGTTCTCTCTTTCTCGGTTTCATCATTTTCGCCATCCCCTTTATCGTCTATGAGGAACGCAATTCTCTCCGCGACCACTATGGCAATCTTGTCTTTCTCCTGCTCGGCATCACCGTCGTCTCCCTCGTCACTTATTTTAATCCCGTCTCCGGCGGCACTGGTATGAGTATTACCTCGCTAAACCTTGGCCTCATTTTTTACGTTTTCCTTGCCGGCATGATTGCCATTTCCTCAATGATTCTCCCCGGCATTTCCGGCTCCACTCTACTTCTCATCTTCGGTCTCTATCTCCCTATTATCACCGGCGTTAAAGACCTGCTCCATTTTGACTTCAGCTCCCTTCCCGCCCTCATTGTTTTTGGCCTTGGGGTGATTGCCGGCGCCGTCCTCGTTATCAAATTTATCAAGCTCACCCTGGAGAAATACCGCCCCGCTATGATTTATCTCATTCTCGGCTTAATGCTCGGCTCGCTCTATGCTATCGTGATGGGCCCAACTACCCTTTCTACCCCAGTTGACCCACTTAGCTTTTCTACTTTTAGCCCAATCTTTTTCTTGCTGGGCGGCCTTATTATCCTCGGTCTCGAATGGCTCAAATCCTTCCTTGAGAAAAAATCTGGCGAAAAACCTAGTCTGGAATGTCCCAAGTCAGAGGAGCCGCGAAAATCCGAGATTGATTGATATTCATATATTGACAAAATGCTTATGCTGTGCTACAATGGTACTAATCCCTCCCCGAGGGGAGATGGCTATTACATAAATCATCTATATTTCAGCTAAGAAAGGACAAAATGGGGCTATTTTCCAAAACCCTAAAACCCCAACCTACGACGAAGCTGACTGCAAGCAGAAAAAGCAGCAGCTGCGTGAAATTTTCAATTCCGCAGTCAAAGACGGTAATGACTATGAGATTTTATATTGTTACATGACCTCGTCTAAATTTGAGAGGATTCGTATTTGATCCTCGATTTTGCCGAGAAATTGCGCGCCAAACTCGAGAGCCAAGGCCACAAGTTGGACAAATGGAAGAGAAGTTCATTTATAGAGCAATAATATCTGCATCTACCCAAAACCGCCTTTTCCGTGTTACAATAATTCTTAGATAAGGAGTTATTATAAACATGGAAAAACTATTTCTCGTCACCAATCCTGGTTCGTCTTCGCGCAAGTATGGTCTCTATAAAGGCGACCAAGAGGTTTGCAGCCTTCATTTCGAAATGGAAGGCAATGATGTTGTTTGTACCATTAAAAAAGATGGCATCAAAACCAAACTCGACAAGAAGTTTAAGAAATTAACTGATACTGTTGAATATGTCCGCGACATCCTTGATGATGAAGGCTATATCAGCGCTACGTCCAAACTTGACGCTATCGTCGCCCGTGTCGCTGCTCCTGGCAAATATTTCGCCGAGGATCACATTGTCGATGATGACTGCTTGAAGCGCCTTGACGCCGCCAAAAAGCGTGCTCCGCTTCACGTTCCAGTTGCCGCCGCCGAAATCGAAGCCTGTGTCAAGACTTTTGGTGATACTCCGGTCATCGCCGTTTCCGACTCCGCTTTCCATACCACCCGCGATGATGTTCATAAATACTACGCCATTGACAAGGAATTGGCCGATAAAATCGACGTCTACCGCACCGGTTACCACGGTCTATCTATCGGTTCGATCCGCGAGTATCTGAAAGAAGCTGGTCTTGAGTCTGAGAAGGTCGTGGTTTGTCACATTGGTTCCGGTTCTTCCGCTACCGCGCTCTTGAACGGTGAATCCATCGACACTACCATCGGTTATTCACCAAACGGTGGTCTTATGATGGCAACCCGCTGTGGTGATATTGATCCAGCCGCTGCCATGGCTATCGCCCGCGAATTAAAGCTGAATCCTGAAGAACTTGAAGCCTATCTTAACAAGGAATGTGGTCTCAAGGGCATGGGCGGCACCGACGATATGCGTGAGATCATTTGCCGCCGTGATCAAGGCGACGAAAAAGCCGCGCTCGCTTACGATATGTATATTTATCGCTTGCAGGTCATCATCGGCCAGCTCGCTGCCGCGCTCAAGGGTATCGACGCCCTCGTCTTCACCGCTACTGTCGGTGAACGCAATAGTATGATCCGTCGTGACGTTGTTGCCGGCCTCGAATATCTTGGTTTCAAGATTAGCGCCACCAAAAATGACGAAGGTCTCACCGACAAACGTCACGCTCTCATCTCCACCTCCGGTAGCAAGCCAATTTACGTGATTGCGACCGACGAAACCGCCGAGATGCTCAGAAAAGCCAAGTTGCTGATCGGGTAAAGTCGAATGAACAAGCTAGTACTTCGTAATTATAAGCAGCAATTCGACAGTATCGTTAAACATGTTGTTGCGGCTGACGGCGAAGATATGGAGTACTGGCTTGCTAGGGACCTCCAAAAAGTCCTTGGTTATGCTCGTTGGGATAACTTTGAGGTCACTATAAGACGAGCTATAAGTTCTTGCACTTCTCAATCTATACCACATTCTGATCATTTTCGTAAAGTCACGAAAATGATCGCCATTGGTAAAGGAGGCGAAAGGGGAATCGTCGACTATGAACTAACACGTTATGCGTGTTACTTAATAGCACAAAATGGCGACCCAAAAAAGGAAGAAATCGCCTTTGCGCAAAGCTATTTTGCGATACAAACCCGTAAAATGGAGTTGATAGAAGAGCGCATGGAGCTCTTCTCGAGGCTTAATGCACGAGAGAAATTGAAAGCTTCAGAGAGGCAGCTATCTCGAAATATTTACGAACGCGGTGTTGACGATGCCGGCTTTGGCCGTATACGCTCTAAAGGTGACACCGCGCTTTTTGGTGGGCACACAACGCAAGAGATGAAGCAGCGATTGGGAGTTAATTCTAATCGCCCCCTAGCAGATTTTCTACCCACCGTTACTATTGCGGCCAAGAACCTCGCTACCGAAATGACCAATTTTAATGTTGAACAAAACGACCTTTTTGGAGAAGATAAGATTACGACTGAGCATGTCAAAAATAACACATCTGTGCGTAATATGCTCAGCCAACGTGGGATTGAACCGGAAAATCTGCCACCATCCGAGGATATCAAAAAACTTTCGCGACGCATTTCTTCCCATGATAAAAACCTACCTAAAGGTGTCAAGCCGCTCCCATCATGAACGACCAAGTCGCTTCCATCGAAACCGCCAAAATCCTTGAACTGGCCAAAACTTGCACTAAGCTCGAGGGTGATTTTGTAGAATTTGGCTGTTATCGCGGCGACACATCTGTCGAATTGGCAAAACTACTAGATGGGGCCTGCGTAACGTTTTTTGAAGAGCATAAAGACTTGGCCCCGCGGCCCGGAGCGAGCTCGAAAAAAACTGTTACGCGGTCCCCTCAGAAGATTTGGCTATACGACAGTTTTGAGGGTCTTCCCACTAAATCCCCCGAGGACGAATCCGCCGCCGGAGTCAATTTCCAGCCCGGCGTACTCCATGTCTCTCGCCGCGCTCTCATTGACAAACTCAAAAAACATGGTCTGAATAACGCCATTATCAAAAAAGCTTGGTTTTCCGACCTCACGGTGCAGGATTTGCCCGAGCATGTCGCCTTCGCTTTCCTCGACGGTGACTTTTACGAATCCCAGCGCACTGCCCTCTCCCTCGTACAGCCTCGCCTCGTCCCGCAGGGAATTATTATTTGCCACGATTACAACAACCCCGAACTCCCCGGCGCCACCACCGCCGTCGACGAATTCCTACGTCAGCACCCGGAATATCACTTCAATATCTTCCAGACCTTAGCGATTATCAAATAAACGTGCTATAATATACAGAATATGGCCAAAAAAGATTATTATGAAATTCTAGGTGTGTCTAAGTCCGCCTCTGATGATGAAATCAAGAAGGCTTATCGCAAGCTCGCTATCAAATACCATCCCGATAAAAACCCCGGCAACAAAGAAGCCGAGGAAAAGTTCAAAGAAGTTTCCGAAGCCCACGAAGTTCTTTCCGACAAGCAAAAACGCGCCCGCTATGACCAATTCGGTCACGCCGGCGTTGGTGGCGCTGCTAGTGGCGGCGGCAATCCGTTCCAAGGCGGCAGTTTCAACGGTCAGGAGTTCAATTTCAACTTCGGTGGCGCTGGTGGTTTTGATGATATTTTGAGTTCAATTTTCGGCTTTGGTGGCCAACGCCGCCCAACCCGTGGTGCCGACTACCGTACCACCGTAGTTCTCACTTTCGAGGAAGCCGTTTTTGGTACTACTAAAGTCGTCCCCGCCGATGGCAAGGACCTTAAGGTCAAAATTCCCGCCGGTATCGACGACGGTATGTCTATCCGTATTAATAATAAGGGTGGCGCTGCCCCTAAGGGCGGTCAGCGCGGCGACCTCTATGTTTTCGTCCGAGTCAAACCCCACAAACATCTCACCCGCGAAGGCAACATCATCCTTTCCGAGCGCAGAATTTCCATGGTTGATGCCGCTCTCGGCACCGAGGTCGATGTGGAAACCGTCGATGGCAACGTTCGTATGAAAGTCCCCGCTGGCACTCAATCTGGCACCCCGTTCAAGCTTTCCGGTCATGGCGTCCCTCTGATGCGCTCTGATGGCGACCGCGGTCCACATATCGTCACTATCATCGTCGAAACTCCGAAGAACCTCACCAAACGCCAAAAGGAAATTCTCGAAGAATTCCGTGATCCCAAGAGCAAAAAACGTGGTTTTTGGGGCTAAAATTCTTGAATTGCCGAGGATAGCGAATAGATAAAAACGCAGTTTTTTCTCTTGAGTGACGCAGTTAGCAAGCCGCTTTCATATAAAGTGGGTTGACAAAAAGCATAACCTGTGCTACAATAGAAGTATATGGCTAAAAAAGATTTAACCGTTATTGGGAACAATGTTCTTGTCAATGTTGCTGGCATCAAAAAGGTGCCGGCCAAGGTGGATACGGGCGCTAATCTCTCTTCTATCTGGGCTAGTAACATCCGCATCAACGACAGTAAGCACCTCGAATTCACCCTTTTTGGCCCCAGCAGCCCTTTTTATACCGGCGAAGTTATCACCGCGGAGAATTTTCGTACCCAGCGCGTCCTCAGCTCCATTGGCGAAATGCAGGTGCGCTACCGCGTTTCTCTCCCTGTTACAATCAAACATCGCCGCATCCTCGCGACTTTCACGTTGGCTGATCGCAGCCGTAATAAGTTCCCAATTTTGATCGGTCGTCGTACTCTGATCGGGAAGTTCATCGTTGATGTCTCCAAAATCGCCGTCGAGCACTCGCATCCTATCGACACTTCCGATTTGGACAGCGAGCTTGACAAAGACCCACAATCTTTTGATCAAAGCTACATGCAAAAATCACACTAGTTTCTCCCCCTCCTGTCAAAAATCACCCCATTTTGGGCATATTTTGACATCATTTTCCTCCTTTTCCACCCCATTTTGCCTAAGTTTTCCACAAAATTGTCACAAAATGCTTGACATTTTTTTTTTTATTTTATAGAATGGAACTATACATCATCAAATAAATTGAGGAGAATAATGATGAAAAAAAGTCAAATTCTGGCCGCTATCGCCCTCGCTATGGCTTTGGGTGTAGTTGCTCCAGTCGCAGTTGCCGAGAACAGCGTTTATGCTGCTGAGCAGTCTGCCGCGCAAAAAGCTGCTGAAGCCGCTGTAAAAGAGTTCAAGCAGTCTTTCAGCACCATTAAGACTGTCAACACCAATGGTGTACTTGCCCAAGAATACACCGGTGCCGCCGCTTATGGCTACATCGATGATAACGCCAACGCTCTCACCACCGCTCTTGACTTCGTCAAGACTGCCGAGAAGAAAGACGGCGCTGTCACTACTGCATTCAAGAATGCAATCAAACTCATCACCAACGGTGCTGAGACTGATGGCTCCGCAAAAGATGACCTAAAGCCCGAGCTTGAGGCTATTAACTCAGTCAAGGACCTATTTGGCACCGACTGGACCAACGCTGACCTTGCCACCGCTAAGAAGACCGTCAAGCAAGCTATTACTAATATCAACGCTGCTGCAACCGCAGAAACTGATCAGGGCACCAAGACCACGCTTCAGAACATCGCTCGCGATTTGCAAGGTGCCACTACTGATGCTGAAATTCAGAAGTTGGTCGACGCTGCAGTGAAAGCCGCTGACCAGCCAAATACGGGTGACAGCGCATTCAAAGCCCTCAATGGACTCTATACGGCTTTGACCGGCAAAACAGCTGGCGCTATCAATACTGAAGCTCAGCTCAACACCATCGCCAGAGCCGTCAAGGCAGGCTTTGGCGTTGCTAACTGGGACAAGTACTCCCGTGGCCACCTGTTGGTTGATGAAATCGAGGGTAAAATCGACACTGCCACCGACGAACTGCTCACCGCTTGGACAAATCAGCTCAAGGGTGCTGCTAACGGTAGCGGTGATACCACTGTCAACCCAGTCAAACCTGATACCAACAAACCAGGTGTCAACGCTCCAGCCACCGGTATCGCCGGTACTGCTGAAGGTACTGCTACTACCGTCTCCATCGTTGCTGGTCTTGCTACCGCATTGACCGCCCTTGGTGCTGGTGTAGTTGCCTACCGCTCTGCTCGCCGCAAATAATTAAGCCCGAGTAGCTTAAAAGCAAACTATGTGAAGGAACCCCGCATATCGGGGTTCCTTCCGTAAAATTCCCAAATGAAGAGTTGTCTAAATTTTGGAATCTCTGAGTTTCACTTTGAGGCTCCCTAATTTAACTTATATATCTACTGACGGCTCATTCGTTTGGGAGTTTTACGGTGGCGATAACGCTGATAATTTGGTATAACAAGGAGCACGAACGAAAAGGGTGCTTGCGTACTTTTCTGAGCCGACGTCGTTATACAACCATACTGAAGGTATGGTATAATATATATGACAGCAGAAGAACGTAAAATCGCTGTGGAGCAGGCAATCGCCAACCAGCGCCTTGGAGGTGGCGAGGTTTCCGCTGCGACTCGTAAAACCATGGACGATTATATAGCTGGCAAGATGACCGCTAAGGAAGCCGCTGAACAAGTCTATGCTCGTTACGGAGTGTAATGTCAGATTTCGTCGACCCATATCTAGACCCTAAAACTGGCATCCTACGAAACTTAGTTGGCGCTACGACGTCTGAACAATTGAGAGAGGCTGAGGTAAATGTCGCCTCTATGGCCGAACTTAACAAAGAACAGGGGCTTAGTGGACTTAGTAGAGAAGATTTTGCCAAACGGTTGGCTTACTTCTACGAACAGCTAAATTTTATTCACCCATTCCGTAAAGGGAACGGCCGTACGCAGCAATCCGTAGCATGGAAGTCGAGGGCGCGGATTTCCACGAAATGGAAAAAATCATGCAGGGCCGCCTGCGTGAACGCCATAATCAGAAGAAATCATAGCCCCCAACTTTACGTTTAAAATTGGCAAAAATCTTGACTTTTAACGTAAAGTTTGCTATAATGGGGATATGATCAACCAGGTCACAAAAGACAGAATTGCAAATCTCGCGAGGACACACCGTGCTCTGGCAAATAGTCACGCGGGAGCGATCAGAGAGGTAACAATCGCCGAATTGCCAGAGATGGTCTATAACTCCAATGCTATCGAAAATTCCACCCTCACCCTGGAAGACACAGAAGACATCCTAATTCGTAATCAAATTCGCACCGATCATGAAATCAGGGAAATTTATGAGGCGAAAAATCTCGCTAGCGCCATAGAATACTTGACCGACAATCCCGAACCAAAAATTTCAATTCGACTCATCCTCAAGCTGCATCATATCTTACTGGCGAATATTCGTGATGAAATTGCCGGCAGATTTCGTTTTGGCAAAGAATGGGTGCGAGTCGGCACCCACATCGGAGCAAATCCAGAGTTCGTGAGTGGTCTCATGTATGAGCTCGTCGAGCAGTATAATAGCGATAATGAAAGATACTTTCTGGATAAAATTGCTTATTTCCACGCTGAGTTCGAAAACATCCATCCATTCGGTGACGGCAATGGCCGTATCGGGCGCTTGATTACTAATGAGCAACTGGACCTGCTTGGCCTGCCGCCAATTATTATCCCCAACAAGTCCAAATTCGATGAATACTATCCGGCTCTTGACCAGTACACCAAGACGGGGAAGACCGACGCGCTCACGGAGCTATTTGCCAACCTGTTAATTGAGGCTCTCTATCGTCGTATCGCCAAATTGACTGCCAAGAAAATCATCCCAGTTGCCGATTGGGCGAAGACTCATCACCTCAATCTCCAATCCGCTACCAACAAGGCAATCCGTGGCACCATTCCGGCATTTCGGATTCGAGGGCGCTGGATGATTGACAGTGAGTATCAAGATAGCTAACCATTTTATCCCCCTCCTGTCAAAAATCACCCCATTTTGGGCATATTTTGACATCATTTTCCTCCTTTTCCACCCCATTTTGCCTAAGTTTTCCACAAAATTGTCACAAAATGCTTGACATTTTTTTTTTTATTTTATAGAATGGAACTATACATCATCAAATAAATTGAGGAGAATAATGATGAAAAAAAGTCAAATTCTGGCCGCTATCGCCCTCGCTATGGCTTTGGGTGTAGTTGCTCCAGTTGTAAGCGCTAAGAATGCAAGTGCAGCGGATCCTACACCTGCACCTACGCCAAGCACCACTGATGCTGCCAAGGCCGCTACCAAGGAAGTCAAAGCTATCAAAGCTAGCTTCAAGGACATTATCACCTACGCCGATGGTACTCGCGATGAAAGCGAGCTCAAAGGCGTAGCTGCGTACGGTTTCTATGGCACTAATGCAGAGACTGTAGAAAAAGCCAGCACCATGGTCAACGACCTCAAGAGGGCTTATGACGCCAACAGCATCGCTGCAGACATTCGTGGCGATATTGTCGGTGCTGCTGGTACAATCTTGGGCGCTGACTATACTGGCGACATCAAGGCTATCAAGGATATCCTAGCCGATTCCAACCTATGGGGCAGCGCTAACCTTACCACTACCGTGAGCAGCGCCAAGAAAATTGCTAGCGAACTCAAGAGCTCCGTTAGCGAAGGTGACACTGACTACGAAGCCACCACTAAGAAAGCTGAAGCTATCGAGGCCCTCGTTACTGAGAGCGCTCTTACCGATGCTTTGAATGCTAAGATTTTGGCTGGTGCCACTAACATCCAGGCTCTCTACGGCAAGCTTGTCAAAGAGAATACCATCACCGTCAATAGCGAAGCTACCTTGAACGCTGTTGTCGCTGCCGTTAAAGCCAAGATGCCTGATCTTGCTCTTTACAACCGCATCAACAAGCAGGTTGCCAAGGTTGAAAAAGCTATCCAAGACGGTAATAGCGATAAGACCATCAACGGTTATCTCGCTACTTTGAAGAAGCTCGTCAACGGCGAAATCGACCAAGACCAGGCCGACAAAGAGAACGAAGCCAACAAACCAGGTGTCAACGCTCCAGCCACCGGTATCGCCGGTACTGCTGAAGGTACTGCTACTACCGTCTCCATCGTTGCTGGTCTTGCTACCGCATTGACCGCCCTTGGTGCTGGCGTAGTTGCTTACCGCTCTGCTCGCCGCAAATAATTAGGCTAGCTAGCAAATAGCATGACCACGAGAAAAAGCCTCACCCCGAGGCTTTTTCTCTCCTCATCCCTAGACAATCTGCACCTAAATTTGAACTAATATTGAGCAATGCTCGTTGAGGTTTCTAATTTAACTTATATATCTACCGTGGATTGTCTGGGGGTTAGGGGAAATGGATCACACTTAACTTGCACTTGTTTTTTCTTGGTCGACCCCAACTCCATAAAATGTCATTGAAAAACTAAGTATGGTCTGATACAATAGTCACAAATCGACATCTACTATAACTCAACAAATCGACATCTACTATAACTCAACAAA